>NZ_JAVLBQ010000036.1:0-31194 GCF_031581265.1 Gracilimonas sp. | reverse complement strand
AACTGCTAACTGCTAACTGCTAACTGCTAACTGCTAACTGCTAACTGCTAACTGCTAACTGCTAACTGCTAACTGCTCATATGTCCTTTAAAACTAAGAAAAGTCTGGGTCAGCATTTTCTTAAAGATGACAATGTCATTTTTAAAATATTGCAATCAGTAGATGCTGAGGATGGAGACCGAGTCATTGAAATTGGTCCGGGTACAGGGGCGCTTACAAAGTGGATGGCTAAAAGTATTTCTGATCTGCATGTTATTGAATTAGACAAAAGAGCTGTGGAAGTTCTTGAGAATGAAATAGAAAATATTACAATTCATCAAAATGATGTATTGAAAGTGGATTGGAATAATATCGTCGATCCTAACAAAAAAAATGTGGTGGTGGGCAACTTACCGTATTATATCACCTCACCTATTTTATTTGATCTGCTTGAAAACCGGAAGTTGTTTTCGGAAGCGACATTGATGATGCAAAAAGAGGTAGCTGAACGTTTAGTGGCTGATCCCTCTTCCAAACAATATGGAATACTCAGTGTACAAACTCAGTTGTTCTGTAGCCCCGAGATTTTGTTCGATGTATCAAGGAGTTCATTTTCACCCCCACCAAAAGTAACAAGTTCAGTTATAAAACTGAGATTCGACAAACCAAGCTATCCTTTTTCAGATGCATCCATAAAAAGAGTGGTTCGTACTGCTTTCAACCAACGCCGAAAAAAATTAAGCAATTCTCTTAAACCTGTTTTAGGTGATAAACTGCCGGAAGGCTTTAATTTTGATGACAGAGCAGACCATTGGTCGCCTGACATTTATGCAAAGTTGGCAGAGCATTTAGAGCAGTCTGACAGCCTTTCTTGATTTCGTCAGGTTATGATTAATAAAGAATACCTTTATAGGGAGTTTGGAGCCAATTGAGAATTCTGGATTAATTTTGGTACGGAAGTTGCAATAAATGTTTCGAAATATGATTGGGTATTGCCCAAAAAAAATTAACCATTAACTAAAACTAACAGGAGTCATACAAATGGCTAAGATTAAACCTTTAGGCGACCGCGTGTTGGTACAGGCTGAGCCTGCTGAAGAGAAAACCAGCTCCGGAATTATCATTCCCGATACGGCTAAAGAAAAACCGCAACAAGGAACAGTGATAGCGGTTGGTGCCGGTAAAGTAGAAAACGGCAATAAAATTGAAATGAGCGTGAAAAAAGGAGATAAAGTTCTCTATGGAAAGTATGCAGGTACTGAAGTAACTCTGGACGGAGAAGAATACCTGATTATGCGCGAATCTGATATCATGGGTATCGTTTCCTAACCCCACCTTTTAAAGAATTTAAATCACAAACTTAAAAATATAGATAATTATGTCTGCTAAGTTAGTTCATTATGACGTCGAAGCGCGCGATGCCTTAAAGAAAGGTGTCGATAAGCTGGCCAATGCGGTTAAAGTAACCTTAGGCCCCCGTGGACGCAATGTTGTTATAGAAAAATCATTCGGATCACCCACAGTAACTAAAGATGGTGTAACCGTAGCGAAAGAAATTGAATTGTCTGATAGAGTCCAGAATATGGGCGCTCAGATGGTTAAAGAAGTAGCTTCCAGGACCAGCGATAATGCCGGTGACGGAACAACCACAGCTACCGTTCTTGCCCAGGCTATTTTAAGCGAAGGCCTTAAGAACGTTACTGCCGGTGCAAATCCAATGGATCTGAAATCTGGTATCGAGAAAGCTGTTAAAGTGATCGTTGAAGATCTCAAGAAGATGAGCCGTGATATTGACGATCGCAAAGAGATTGCTCAAATCGGGACTATTTCTGCCAACAACGACGAAACCATTGGTAATTTGATTGCCGATGCAATGGAGAAAGTTGGAAAAGACGGTGTAATCACTGTTGAAGAAGCCAAAGGAACGGAGACTTTCCTTGAAACTGTAGAAGGTATGCAGTTCGACCGTGGTTACCTGTCTCCTTATTTTGTAACCGATTCTGAGAAGATGGTTACCGAATTGGAAGATCCTTACATCCTGATCTTTGATAAAAAGATCTCCAACATGAAGGATCTGCTTCCAATACTTGAGAAAGTAGTACAAAATGGTAATCCATTGTTGATTATCGCCGAAGATATTGAAGGCGAAGCTCTTGCTACATTGGTAGTTAACAAGCTACGTGGTTCTCTGAAAATTGCAGCTGTTAAAGCTCCTGGTTTCGGTGACCGACGTAAGCAAATGTTGGAAGACATTGCCATTCTAACCGGTGGTACTGTGATTTCTGAAGAGCGAGGTTATAAACTTGAGAATGCTACTCTTGATTACCTGGGTAGAGCTTCCCGAATAACTATCGACAAAGACAACACAACTATTGTTGATGGTTCCGGAAAAGATGATGATATCCAGGCTCGCGTAAATCAAATTAAAGGTCAGATCGAGAATACTACTTCTGACTATGATCGTGAGAAACTTCAGGAACGTCTGGCTAAATTAGCCGGTGGTGTTGCCGTACTTTATATTGGCGCTGCTTCCGAAGTTGAGATGAAAGAGAAAAAAGCCCGCGTTGAAGATGCACTTCACGCCACACGTGCTGCTGTGGAAGAAGGTATTGTAGCCGGTGGTGGTGTTGCATTACTGCGTACTATCGCTTCTCTTGATAAGATTAAAGGCGAAACCGATGATGAAAATGTAGGTATTCAAATCATCCGAAGAGCGCTCGAATCACCACTTCGTACCATTGCAAATAACGCTGGTGCCGAAGGTGCAATTGTAGTACAGAAAGTACTGGAAGGAAAAGATGCATTTGGATATAATGCCCGCACAGAGGTTTATGAAGACCTTATTGAAGCCGGTGTAATCGATCCTACTAAAGTAACCAGAACAGCCCTGCAGAATGCTGCTTCTGTTGCCGGATTGATGTTAACCACCGAAGCTGTTATCTCTGACAAGCCAAGTAAAGGCGACGATGATGATGACAACGGCGGTGGCGGAATGCCAGGCGGAATGGGCGGCGGAATGCCCGGAATGGGAGGTATGGGCGGAATGATGTAATTCATTCTCTCACAAATCTCAGATAAGATTTCAAATCCCGCCCAATTAAGTTTGGGCGGGATTTTTTTATGTTTTCAAATTGCCTATAATTATCTGTCTTATAGTAGATTAAAACAATTTATATGAAATCCATATTTAGAAACATTCTCGCCCTCATCTCCGGTCTTGTAGTTGGTGGAATCGTAAACATGGGCCTTATCATGATCAGTGGCTTCATCATCCCGCCACCGGAAGGAGCAGACATCACCACTATGGAAGGATTACAGGAATCCATACATCTATTCCAACCCAGGCACTTTTTAATGCCTTTTTTGGCTCATTCGCTTGGGACTTTGGTTGGAGCTCTGATTACAGCATATGTCGCTGATGCATCCAAAACTAAGTGGGCGCTTGCAGTAGGGGGCGTCTTTTTAATTGGAGGTATCACAAACTTAATTGCTTTGCCATCGCCACTTTGGTTTAATATTGTTGATTTGGTTGGAGCATATATTCCAATGGCTTATTTGGGAGCATTATTAGCAAATAAAATTCAAAACAAAGACTTATGAAAGTATCCGGCGAATTTGCAGTAAAATTAGATCCCATCGATGGATATGTGGAGGGTGAAAATGGAGTTAAGTTAAACCGAATGTCCATCGATAAAACTTTTCATGGTGAACTTGATGCTATAAGCAAAGGAGAAATGCTAAGTGCGATGACTCCGGTAAAAGGCTCGGCCGGATATGTGGCGATTGAACAAGTTTCGGGTAAGTTATCCGGTAAAAAAGGGAGTTTTGTACTGCAGCATTATGGAATAATGGATAAAGGAGAAGATCGGCTTATCCTGGAAGTGGTGCCAGATTCAGGAACCGGTGAACTGGAGGGATTATCCGGGAAAATGGATATTACTATCGAAGAGGGGAAGCATTTTTATGAGTTTGAGTATCAGCTATCAAGTTGATCTAAAAACTCAAAAGGAGTTAGGACCGGTATAGAAGAATCTGTAAAACCGGATGAGTCGCGTGTGATAATGGCGTCACAGTTTGAGTGAATAGCGGTGAGGTAGTGAATCGCATCTTCAAAATCGGGCCATTTCAGTGAAATTGCTTCATCAATTACTTTTTCAGTTACTGATGCAATTTTGACCGTTTCTCTTAATCCTTCAATGGCATTGTAAACAAATTCATTTTTATGTCTTTTGGAGAGAATATAGTAAAGAGTATCAAAGGTGTGTGCTACAACATAACCTTGGTAAATTGACTTTTCAGAACCATCTAAAACTTTTGCTGCCTGAATATAAAATGGCTTTCTTTTCTGCATTACATCCAAACAAACATTCGTATCTATCAGGATGTTTTTAAAAATCATATTTTTCTCTTAGTGCTTCTTCCTTAAGCTTATCGTAATCATATTCTTCAAGTTTTTCAGATTCTGGAATTGCATTCATAATTCTTTCAACAGCACTTCCGGGTTTTGGAGTAAATTCTATTTCTGGCTCCTCAACTTGTTGAACCGCTTCCTCAAACAACTTAGATACACTAATACCTCTACTTTTGGCGATTTTTTTCGCTCGTTCCTTTATATGTTTTTCAACGGAAAGATTTAGTGTTTGCTTACTCATGACTCTAAAATTTATTTATGCGCACAGATAATATAATGAATGCGCATACATTTTACTAAGGCTACCAAATTTAGTTCCGCTATCTGTTTCTATTGAATCCTGATTTGCTCCGGGCTAATAACTTCAATCTGCGGAGTTGCATCATGAGATTCGATCCTTCCGGTAACACATACTTTATTATTTGGGTATATGTTCTCAGGAAGTTGTTCCCATTTCAATCGGTTTTCACCCCAAATGACTGCGGTAAATGTTTGATCGGGATCAGGTCGGTCGAAATTGATAAAGGTAGGTTCTCCCCCAATTTGTGGAATGTAACGCGCATTGACCACAATTCCACAAACTTCAGCTGCTTTTCCAATATGATTTACTGCTTCACTTGAATTGATCTGTATCTCAGGTTCCGGAATACCCTGCCCAGGTGTATAAACTCTTGACAAAACGAGCCCCAAAACCATTACTAGTATTACAATTGGTAAAATATATTTAAGGTTTTTCCGGAAGGAGGGAAGCATATAATTTGTGATTTCAATTTCTGAAATTTGTCACTTAAACCAATGCCTTTCTTGATGATTGTAAGTTGATAACTTCAAATAATGAAATCATTTTTTCTATAAAAGAAAAGCCTGACAGAATGAAAAGCCAGACTTTTAAAATCAAAAAATAGAGGATTAATCAATAATCATGGCGTCTTCCACAATCTTGTTTTGCTCTGCTTGGTGAATTTTTTTCTGTCCTGCAGCAGGAGATGCAGATGCTTGTCGGCCTATGTAGCGCAATTTCTGTTCATCTTGCAGCAGCTCCATAAATCGGGGAGCAACAAAAGTCCAGGCGCCCATATTCTTGGGCTCTTCCTGGCACCAAGCAATATCTTTGATAGAAGTAAAATCTTTGAGTTGTTCCTCAATTTCTTCATCTGCAAAAGGATAGAACTGCTCAAGGCGGGCAATGGCCACGTTCTCAATTTCATTTTCTTGACGGTATTTCAGAAGATCGTAATATACCTTACCTGAGCAAATAACGAGGCGTTTCAGAGATTTTGGATCTTTGAAGTCTTTATCTACGATAAACGGCTGGAATTCTCCATCAGCAAGTTCGTCTCGGCTTGAGGTGGCCATTGGATGACGTAATAAACTCTTAGGAGTCATCAGTATAGCGGGGCGTTTTGTCTCCTGCAGTGCCTGCCGGCGTAACATATGATAATATTGTGCCGGAGTAGTAAGATTCATCACCTGCATATTATCCTCGGCACAAAGTTGCAAGAAGCGCTCGAGTCGGGCGGAGGAGTGTTCCGGGCCCTGTCCCTCATATCCATGAGGGAGATTCATTACCAGATTGGTTTTTTGTCCCCACTTGGCCTCACTTGAACTTACAAACTGATCGATGATGATTTGAGCACCGTTGGCGAAATCACCAAACTGAGCTTCCCAAATTACAAGTGCATCCAATTTTTCGGCACTATAGCCAAATTCAAAGCCAAGTGCTGCAAATTCACTTAATAAACTGTTGTACACATGAAAATGCGCCTGATCATCTGAGAGATTATTCAGAGGAATAAATTTCTGACTTGTTTCCGTGCCATGAAGAACCGAGTGGCGATGTGAGAATGTACCTCGTTCCACATCCTGACCAGTAAGTCGAATAGTAGTACCGGTTTTCAGGAGTGAACCAAAAGCCAACAGCTCTGCAAAGCCCCAGTCAATTTTTTTCTCATTTTTGTTTACAATCTCAGCACGCTTAGCCAACTGTTTTAACAGTTTTGGATTGGCATCGAAGTCTTTGGGAACAGTGTTCAATTTTACCGCAATTTCCTTAAGCTCATCGGCCGAATAGGTGGTATCCGGGTAGGCTTTCCATTCATCTTGCGGGGTTTCTGTGCGATCGATTAGATTTTCAGTTATTTCGAGATTGGGTGCTTTTTTTGCATCCTCAAAAGCTTCTTGTAACAGTTGATCAAATTCATCAAAAATCTGTTGGGTTTCTTCTTTGGTGAGTTCTCCGTTTTTCACCAAATGCTCAGTGTAAACATCACGAACCGGGGAATGATCATTAATTTCTTTGTACATACCCGGCTGGGTGAAAGCAGGTTCGTCCCCTTCATTATGACCATGCTTACGATAGCCGATTAGGTCAATAACTACATCCTTGCCAAATTTCTGTCGATAGTCCAATGCCATTTGAATGGCATGAACAGCAGCTTCCGGGGTATCTCCATTTATGTGAAAAATTGGAGCCAAGATCATTTTGGCAATGTCTGAAGCGTATTCCGTAGAACGTCCATCTTTAGGAAGCGTGGTAAACCCAATTTGGTTGTTAATGATAATGTGCATGGTTCCACCGGTGCTGTAGCCTTCTAACTGTGACATATTAAGGGTCTCTGCCACAACCCCTTGACCGGCAAAAGCAGCATCACCGTGCATTAATACCGGGATTACCCGTTTTCGCGGTTCGTCTTTGTCATGATGATCCTGCATAGCTCGGACGGCTCCCTCAACCACAGGATTTACGGCCTCAAGGTGAGATGGGTTCGGCATAAGTTGAAGTTCAATTTCAGAACCATTTACAGTTTTATGAATGCCCGATGCCCCAAGGTGATATTTTACATCTCCTGATCCTTGGATAGAATCGGGATCAATATTGCCTTCGAATTCTGAAAAAACGCGATGGTAAGGCTTGTTCATTATATTCACAAGCATATTAAGGCGACCACGGTGGGCCATTCCCATAAAAAACTTCTCTATACCATGTTCTCCTGCACGTTCCAGCATAAAGTGGATCATGGGAATAAGGGTGTCAGCTCCTTCTAATGAAAACCTTTTATGGCCGATGTACTTTTTGTGAAGAAACTCTTCAAAGGCCATCGCCTGATTGAGTTTATGGAGTATTTCACGCTTATCATCTTTAGAGAGGTTGGCATTGTTACCGGTTGATTCCATAGCCTCGCGCAACCACTTTCGCTCCTCAAGATCAAGTAAGTGCATGTATTCAACCCCGATGTTACCACAGTACGTATCACGGAGCAGGTTTAGAATTTCGCGCAGGGTAGCTCGTTCTTTCCCTCCCAAGCCACCGCAATAAAATTCGCGGTCCAGATCCCAAAGGGAAAGACCATAATAATCGAGATCCAACTCGGGATTTTTGCCCGGCTCTTTCCCAAGGGGATCGAGGTCGGCAAGTACATGCCCCCGCATGCGGTACATGTTGATAAGGCGATATACACCAACCGCTCGCTGATCTTGTTCTAAGGTATTCTGCCGACCAGAAAATGGACCGGAATATTGATCTTCACCATAAGGAAGAGGCTCATAAGGAATGTCGAGATCAGTAAATATTTTCTCGTAGAAATCTTCTTGCCCACTTAGCAGGTCGTCCATTTTCTTAAGGAACATTCCTGACTCAGCACCCTGAATTACCCGGTGGTCATACGTAGAAGTCACCGTCATAACTTTACTGACGCCTAACTGGTTCAATACCTCTTTAGACATGGCTCTATACTCAGCGGGGTAGTCAATAGCACCGGTAGCAATGATGGCTCCCTGAGTTTTCATCAACTTGGGGACAGAAGAAACGGTGCCAATAGTACCGGGATTGGTGATACTTATTGTGGTTCCCTGGAAATCTTCAATTTGGAGATTACCGTTGCGGGCTTTTTCAATAAGTTCTGCATAGGCATGCAAGAACTCTTTAAAGTTCATTTTATCCACACCCTTTATGTTGGGAACTACAAGATTTCTGGAGCCGTCTTTTCCTTTAAGATCAACGGCAACACCAAGATTTACGGAGTCAGGTTTAACGCGATAATGATTATCATCTTTATATAGATAAGAACTATTTAGAGTAGGAAAATCTTGAAGTGCACGAATAATGGCCCAGGCAATGAAATGGGTAAAAGAAGCTTTAGGTTCATTTCGCTTTAGCAAATGTCTATTTATTATAGCACGGTCTTCAACCATCATCTTGACGGGGAGCACACGGAGGGAAGTCGCTGTAGGAACCTCGAGCGACTCATTCATATTTTCTACAATTTTAGTAGCAACCCCTTTGATTTTCTCAAGCTCAGCATTTTTAGGAGCTTCAGGTTCTTTTTGTGAAGGCTGCTTTTGCTGCGGCTCTTTATCTGTTTTTGATTCCTTTTTCTGTGCCGGAGCAGGAGTTGAAACTTTCTCTTCCGGTGTAGTAGGTTGAAGTTCTTCCGGTTCTGTAGCGTCTACCGGCTTGCCTTCGAGCTCGTCGAAATAGCGTTTCCAGTGGGCAGGAACCGAGGAGGGATCGTTTTGATATTGATCATACAGTTCTTCAACTAATGCAGAATTGGGGCCAAATACGGCTTCAAGTGATTTCAATTGTCTGTTAACCTCGTGCGTTATTTTTGCAGCGATTTAATGTGCTAATGAAAATTCCAACAAAATGGTTCAAAACAATTGTTTTTAGCATGTTTTGAATAACTTCAAAATTAAGCATTAGTATTTTAAAAAACGATAATTTCTGTAAGGTTCTGAGAGTAATTATTGACTCAGATCTACAAGAATCTCAGATGTGCAGGTTACGCTTTCTTTTAAACTTTTAGAAATCACTTTTTATCAAGATACCATGCCATAAAAAGGCCTGATTTAAAACTGAGAATGGGATATTAAAATTATCTGAATAATCCTTTAACTATGCTTTAATTCCCTTTATGCAAACCCTATATTCAACGACAAATTTTTACGCAATTTCTCACACGCATATCAAGTAACTAAGAAATGACAAAAAACGCCGAAACCAATAAAACAGGAGCGGAACAAATTAACTGGGATCTCTCGGATCTCTATTCATCTAATGATGATCCGCAACTTGCTAAAGACAAGAAAAAGGTGGTTGAACAAGCCGAATCTTTTGCAAATAAGTATCGGGGAAAAATTGCTGATTTATCCGCTTCAGAAATGAAAGAAATGCTTGATGAGTATGAGAAGGTATTAGACTTATCAGGGAAAATTGGGTCTTTCGCGTATTTACAGTGGTCAACCGATACAGGAAATTCGGAGTATGGAAAATTGGTAGCAGAAACCAATGAGTTGTCTTCAGAGATTTCTCAAAAACTGGTATTTTTGGATGTGGAATGGCTTAAGATTTCCGATGAAGATGCCCAACGGTTAATTGAAAGCGAGGAGCTGAAAAAATATAAACATTACTTGGAAAGCTCCCGTCGATACAAGGATCATGTACTTGAGGAAGGTCAGGAAAAAATTATGTCGGCCAAATCTGTTACCGGGCGAAGTGCCTGGGTTCGCTTTTTTGATGAAACCATTGGGGCCGCCAAGTTTGAACTGGATGGTGAAGAATTAAGTGAACAGGAAGTGTTGAGTAAACTTCATGAGAGCGATCGGGATCTACGTGTTCGTGCTCATGCTTCATTAACCAAAAAATTTGAGGAGCTGAGCCGACAGCTAACTTTTGTTTTCAATACGGTGCTCGCAGATAAATCCACAAATGACAAACTCCGGAAGTATGACAGCTGGATAGATTCGCGAAATCTGGCTAATCAAACCGATCGTGAAACGGTTGATGCTTTGGTAAAATCGGTGACCGGAAAGTATGAACTCGTTCAGCGTTACTACAAGTTGAAGAAGGAGTTGCTGGAGCTGGATGAAATGAAAGATTATGACCGATATGCTCCCATGCTAAAGAATGAAGCCACTATTGAGTGGAAGAATGCAGAAGAAATGGTACTCGATTCTTATTCTGAATTTCATCCTAAAATGGGTGAAATTACCAAAGAGTTTTTTGACAAAAATTGGATAGATGCAGCGATCAAACCCGGGAAAAGAGGAGGAGCTTATTCGGCAAGTACGGTTCCTTCGGTTCACCCCTACGTATTTATGAATTTTGATGGCAAAATTAGGGATGTACAAACGCTGGCCCATGAATTAGGGCATGGTGTCCATCAGTATTTATCGAGGCAGCAGGGCGTTTTACAATCCTCAACGCCACTTACAACGGCGGAAACAGCTTCGGTTTTTGGAGAAATGTTGGTATTTCAAAAGCTGATGAAGGAACTGAATGATCCCAAGGAAAAGCTGGCATTATTGGTCGGTAAAATTGATGACACTATAGCTACTGTTTTTCGTCAAATTTCAATGAATCGATTTGAGAATGCCATACATACCGCTCGTCGAGAGGAAGGTGAATTAACAACCGATCGATTTTCAGAATTATGGATGGAACAGCAAAAAGCACTCTATGGAGATTCAGTAACTTTGACGGATGAGTATAGCATCTGGTGGAGCTACATTCCACATTTTTTGCACACCCCGGGTTATGTGTATGCGTATGCGTTCGGAGAACTGTTAGTGTTGGCACTTTATGAAGAATTCACTCAGCGTCCTGAAGGTTTTTCCGATAAATACCTCGAACTGTTAAGTGCCGGTGGCTCAGAGTGGCCGGAAGATTTAGTAGCAAAAATGGGACTTGATATCACACAACCGGATTTTTGGAATAAAGGTCTCTCTTCATTTGAACGAATGGTGGATAAAGCAGAAGAAATGGCTAAAGCGATAAGGTGATAGGCAGACTTGCCATTATCCCTGAAAGATCAATTTCATAGCACAAAAACGAAACCCTAATAACCAAAATCCAAAGCTCAAAATTTGTTATATAGTATCGTTTTATACTTGGTAGTTTGGAATTTGGAAATCATATAAAAGCATGTCTTTAGACCGACAAGAAAAAGCTCTTCGAGAATTTAAACAGATCCTTCAGGATTTGGTACATCTGCTGAGGACATCAACACGGGTTCAGCTTAGCTATATGTGTTGGGTAAACAGGGCAAGGCAGCAGTTTGTATGGGAAACAAACAGTACCGGTTTGCCAAATGTTATGTTTCAGGATCGTGTAGCATTTGAAAATCACTTTTTGAATGATTTCAAAGACAGTGAAGAACCCATTCAATTGATAGTTGGGGAAGATGTATCAAAAGCAAAACTGATGCATTATTTTGACTTTGTTCAAGCCAAACACATTTTGATTATTCCGTTCATAAATAAAGGGGAAACCGTAGCTCTTACGGTATTAGAGAGTGAAGAGGAAATTGATCAGGAGCTCATACAGGATCGAGTAGTTGCTTACAATAATGCGTTGGTCAATGTATTAGATACCTATCTTGAAGTCGTTGATCTGCATGAAAATCAGCAAGAATGGGAAGATTATGAGAATGCTCTCAATAAGCTGGATTATAGGTCACACCGGGTAGATATACTGGGAAAAATGATGGATGAGGTTCAGTACAATTTACCCAATGGGGGAGCAGTGTTATTAGCTCCGGGAATGGATTCCTGGAATGTGGTGATGCGGTCGCAAAACTCTTTGAATCCTCCCAGATTGGGTATGCGCCTCGAGGAAAAAAGTGTAGCCTATAATGCTCTTGAAAAAGGGGAGCCCATTTTTACCATGCATTTTAATAACAGCCCTCGCAGAATAACCTCAGCAGAAAAAAAGACCGATGGGGCTTCATTCGCAATTCCAATAATGGTACATGACAGGCGACAAGGAGTGGTAGTTTGCTACGATAATGATCCGCTTACATTTAAAGAATCTACCAAGCATAAACTTTCAAATTTAGTTAGGGTTGCTGCATTAAGTATTCAGTCATCAGTGAAGAAAACAGAAATGATGGAAGAAATACTGACCCAAAATTTTGGAGCTTTTTTACCTGAATTATGGGAGAAAGCCATTAATATTGAGTTAAAGAAAATGGCTGAGCAACCGGAAGTAAAGACGTGGGTTGGTCTTGTAACACCGGGTGATGTTTCAATCTTAAGAACTAAATACCGACTGGAAGATCTTCAAAGAATACAGGCAGATTTTGTCAAATTATTGAATCCCGGTAATTATGGAATTCCGGGATTTATTGGCTACAACTCTGATTGCGTATATGCTTTTGTGATCCAACATCCTGATGAAACTGTTGTTGCCGATTGGATGGATGAAATAAATTCTAAGATTGAATATGGATTTAAATTATCGATTGGAGGCTCGGTAAAAGTTCAGTTTAAGGTTGGGTATACAAAATTGAATGAGACTTCTCAGAATGCATATCAGGTTATGGAACGTGCCAAAAAAGCACTTTCAAAAGCTGTGAATGAAAATGATTTAAGAGTAGCCGAAGGATAATGGGAAATGCATACGTAGTTGTTATAGACGGACTTGGAGTAGGGGCTCAAGAAGATGCACATCAATACGGTGATGAAGAAATGAACACCCTTGGGCATGTGTTGGAACAAACGGGAGTGAAGTTGCCGAACTTACAGAAAATGGGACTTGGGAATATCATACCTCTTGCCTCAGTTCCTGAAAATGAAAACCCACTTGCAGCTTACGGAAAGCTAAGGGAGGTATCGGCCGGAAAGGATTCTACAACCGGACATTGGGAAATAGCAGGTATTCAATTAGAGAAGCCATTTCCCACGTATCCAAATGGCTTTCCTCAGCATGTTATAGATGATTTTTGTGACGAAATAGGGGTTGAAGGTGCATTATGTAATAAGCCATATTCTGGCACGGATGTAATTCGGGATTATGGTGTAGAACACATGGAGACAGGATTTCCCATTGTCTATACTTCTGCAGACAGTGTTTTCCAGGTTGCCTGTCACAACGACATTGTACCGATAGAACAATTATATGAATGGTGTGAATTTGTCCGAAATGAAATATGCGTGGGAGAACATGAGGTTGGGCGTGTAATTGCCCGGCCATTTACAGGAAAGCCCGGGGAGTTTCAGCGAATTTCAGATAAAAGGCACGATTATTCTTCGGCTCCTCCGGAAAATAACCTGGTACAGAAATTGTATGACTCGGGGATAAAAACCTATTCTATTGGTAAAGTCGCAGATTTGTTTGCGGGGAAAGGGTTCACCCAATATCGCCCAACTAAAAGCAATGCAGAAGGTATTTCACAATTACTCAGTTTGATGTCAGCAGAACTCAACAACAGTTTCGTGTTTGTGAACTTAATAGATACAGACCAGCTCTACGGGCATCGTTTAGACCCGAAAGGGTATGCAGGCAGTTTGGAAGAATTTGATCGGGCTATTCCGGCTATTGTTTCTAAAATCAGGAAAGATGATTTGCTAATAATTACCGGAGATCACGGCAATGATCCATGTTCAAATAGCACTGATCATTCTCGGGAGTTTGTTCCATTACTTGTCTTTCCAAAAGAAAGAGCAAAATCAGAAGATCTTGAGACAGGCGAGACTTTTTCAGAAATAGCGAAGTCAGTTGCCGCATATTTTAATTTGGAAAATGATTTCCCGGGAACTTCTTTTGTTAAATAATTTTCTATAGTAAAACGAATGAGTTGGGGAGAATTGAGGTTGTTCATTTAAAATTAAGGGAATAATTCCGTATATTATTCAATTGTAAAATTTATTAAGTCGCAGATGCAATAAGTAAGCTTTTCAGACGTGGGTAACACGTGGCATTAAGTTAAAATTCTGCGCCATCGCGTATGCAAACATTCATAAAAAGATTATAGACAGTGGCAAAAAGTTCTGGAATTTCTACTCGCGAGTCCGAGTCATTAGATCGCTATCTGCACGAAATTGGAAAAGAGAAACTTATTACCCCGGATGATGAAGTTCGGTTGGCTAAAGAAATTCAAAAGGGGAGCCAAAGAGCACTTGAGGATTTGACGAAGGCAAACCTTCGTTTTGTTGTTTCGGTAGCAAAGCAATATCAAAATCAGGGTCTTTCACTTGGTGATTTGATCAATGAAGGAAACCTTGGATTGATTAAAGCCGCTAAACGTTTTGATGAAACCCGTGGATTTAAATTTATATCATATGCAGTTTGGTGGATTCGTCAATCAATTCTTCAGGCACTCGCAGAGCAATCTCGTATTGTTCGCCTTCCTTTAAACCGTGTTGGAGCACTCAACAAAATTGGAAAAGAGCTTTCTAAGTTAGAGCAGGAATATGAGCGAGTTCCTTCGGCTCATGAGTTGGCCGAGAGTTTGGAAATGAGTGTAGGCGAGGTTGCCGATACCCTGAAAATTTCTGGCCGTCATCTTTCTATGGATGCCCCTTTTGCACAAGGCGAAGACAATCGTCTGTTAGATGTTTTAGAAAACGAAGAGATTCCAAATCCCGATTTTGATTTGATGGGGGAGTCTCTGAAAGTGGAAATTGAAAGGGCCCTTTCAAAATTGACAACTCGTGAAGCTGAAGTTATCCGACTTTATTTCGGAATTGGACGAGAGCATTCTTTAACACTGGAAGAAATTGGAGAACGTTTTGACCTTACTCGTGAGCGAGTTCGACAGATTAAAGAAAAAGCACTCAGAAAATTACGACACCATAATCGAAGTGCTGCCTTAAGAGCATATCTTGGTTAAAAGATAGAAGATCATAATCGTGAGAAAGAGGCCTTGTGCAATTATTTGTGCAAGGCTTTTTTTATGAATTCAATTTTATAGCTACTAATAGCCCAAACTTTGCGTTACATTTACAATAATGAAAAAAATAATTCTCATACTGATCTTATTAATTGCGTTTCAGAGCATCTCTTATGCTCAGCTATATCCTTTCCGCACGTTTTCGATTGAACAGGGATTAAGTGAATCTGTGGTGTATGATATTGCTCAAGACAAAGACGGATATATTTGGATGGCAACAGGTTTTGGGCTGAACAGATTTGATGGAATACGGTTTGAGAATTATTTCGAGCAGCAAGGGTTGAACAGCAGTCGCACAAGATCTCTTTTTGTAGACGATGAAAATCGAATTTGGGTTGGGACAGAAGCCGGAGTTAATTACATGCATGGGGATAGTATTTATTCTGATCCTTTATATGCCCCCTTAACCAACTACACTGTTATAAGTATTTATAAAGATGATTCCGGGGACATGTGGTTTGGAACGGACGGTAACGGGATTTGGCATTTTTCTGATAACCAAATGATAGCACAATATACTACCAGTAATGGGCTGGGAAATAATCAGATCAGAGCTATTACTGAAAGCAGTTCGGGTGATTTATGGTTTGCCACACGCAATGGTGTAACCTTTTTGAGCGGCGGAAATTTTAGAAATTTTACCGTGGAAGATGGTTTACCGGCCAATAGAATACGTGATATTCAGGCTGATGATAATGGCAATATTTGGATCGGCAGCCGCAATGGGTTAGTACGATATAATGGGGAAGAGTTTGAAGTTCATAATACCAATGATGGACTGGTTAATAATCTTATCCGTACCATTACCCTAACTGACGATAAAAATTTATGGATTGGAACTGAAAATGGAGTTAGCTTTTTTAATGGATCAAGTTTTAAGAACTACACGGTAGAATCCGGACTTTCCAATAATATCATTTATTCTTCATTTATTGATGTGGAAGGTAATATCTGGTTGGGGTCATTTGGTGGAGGAGCTAATCTATTTATAGGGGATTATTTTGCTAATTATAATACGGACATGGGGCTTCCAAATAATTTAGTTACTACGTTCACTGAAGATGAATCTGGCCAGGTTTGGATCGGTATGTATGGGGGAGGGCTGACAGCACTTAATAATGGACAGTTTCAAGGTTTTGGGTACAACGAGCTATTACCGGATGACCAAATTTATACTCTCTTTACTGATTCTGATAAACGAATGTGGATAGGAATGAGAGAGGGTTTAGCGAGAATTGAGGCCGGGACTTTAAAAGTATTTTCAGATGAAGAATTTCCATTCAGGAAAGTCCGCGATGTTATGGAGACATCAGATGGAGCCTTTTGGATTAGTACCTATGACGACGGTGTTGTGCGCTATAAAAACGATAAGTTTGAGCAAATTACAGATGGAGAAGGTTTAGCAAGTAATAGGGTGCTGAAAACGGTTGAAGGGGATGATGGCTCCATTTGGATTGCTACTTATGGAGGAGTGACACGCTATAAGGAAAGAGAATTCCAAAGTTTTGCCATTCAAGAAGGGTTACCCAATAACGCAGTAATGAACTTACTAAAGGATGATGAGGGGACCATATGGGCTGCAACTTTTGGGGGATTGGCTTGGTTTGACGGCTTAAAATTTCAGAGTATCACTACCAATAACGGACTTCCCGATGATGTGTGCTATTTTATCCATCAAACCGAAAATGGGTTTTACTGGATTGGCACTACAAATGGAGTGGTTAGATTTAATTCCGACATGTATTTTGACACCAGCGAAAGGGAGCGGAAGCAGGCATTTCAGATCTTAAATCAGGAACAAGGATTGATAGCGAATGAATTAAACTTGGGAGCTGTCTATGAAGACAGTAACGGGCACTTGTGGTTTGGAACGGTAGAAGGCTTTAGTCGTTTTAACCCGAAAGCATACAAAGGGAATCAGGTCCCACCAAAAGTTCATATTACAAGAGTTAATGCTTCGGGAAGAGAATATAAACCAAGCAATTTCTTTACCCTTTCACATGATGAAAATTATCTTGAAATAGAATATGCAGGAATTAACTTTACCGCTCCAAATCAAGTTTTATATGAATATAGGCTAAGTGGAATTGACCCTGACTGGCAGCAAACAAATGCCAGATCAGTAAAATATCCGTCACTGCCTCCGGGTGAATATTCGTTTAGAGTGCATGCCCGAAATATAAATGGAACCTGGAGCGAAGAACTGGAAACGGTAAACTTTCAGATTTTAGCTCCTTTTTGGATGCAGTGGTGGTTTTGGTTCATCATTTCAGGAATCGTTATCGGTATCATTTATTTATTTTATAATTACTACCGTGCCCGAAAGATGATTGATATTGAGCGCATGAGGGTAAGAATAGCCAGTGACCTTCACGATGATGTTGGGGCAAGTCTTACTGAAATAGCTCTGCAGTCAGATTTTCTTCAGGCCACCGATGCAGATCCTGAATTAAAGAAAACACTGGAGCAGATTGGGACTCAATCTCGTAAAATTGTATCCAGCCTGGATGACATTGTTTGGTCTATTGATGCCCGAAATGATACTCTCGGTGATTTGACTGATAGAATGCAAGATTATGTGCTTCATACCCTTGAACCCAAGAACATGAATGTTCATTATGATTTCGATAATCTGGATATGAATAATAAGTTGCCGGTTCCTGTAAAAGAAAACGTATATCTCATATTCAAAGAGGCAGTTAATAATATTTCAAAATATTCAAATGGAGATGAAGTGATCATAAAACTTGAAAACCAAAATGGGGATTTTGAATTATTTATAAAGGATAATGGAACTACCGGGAGAGGAACTAAAAAGACCGGACAAGGATTGCGTAACATGGATATGCGAGCGAATAGAATTGGTGCAGATCTTAGCATTGAAATAGACAACGGATTTTCAATCAGGGTAAAGGGTAAATTGAATACAAACTAAGGAAGTTGAATTATGGCTGTAGTAGGAATTGTAGAAGACAACAAAAAAATCAGAGACTTAATACAACGTTATCTGGATATGCAGGACGATATGGAATGTCCTGTTGGGGTGGATTCCGTTGAAGAGATGCTGGAATACCTGGAAGAACACAGGAGGCCAGAAGTTGTACTTATGGATATTCAACTACCCGGCATGTCTGGTATTAAAGGGATGGAGGTAATTAAATCAAAGTATCCTGAAATCGAAATTATTATGCTCACCGTTTATCACGATTCACACAAAATTTTTGACTCATTAAAAGCAGGAGCTTCAGGATATCTGTTAAAACATACTTCACTACCCGAAATAAAAAAATCTATTGATAATCTGTTGAAAGGTGGAGCCCCGATGTCTCCACAAATAGCACGCAAAGTAATTTCACATTTCAATGAAGAAGCTCCTAAAAAAAATAAAGACAGCATGCTAACCAACAGGGAGCAAGACATCGTAAATGGCTTGGTTGATGGCCTAAGCTATAAACTAATTGCCGACAGATATGATATATCCATAGATACCGTCCGGGCTCACATCAGAAACATTTACAAGAAACTTCACGTTAATTCAAAAGCCGAGGTGATTGCTAAATCACTACGCGGAGAAATTTAACTTAACATTATCATGTGATACAATATATGGGCGAGATGTTTGATATTAATAGTGAAATAAAACCGAAGCACATAAAAAGTGTTGTCATGAAAAGTTCAAGCCTTATAAACCGTCTGCTAATACTACTGATAGCTCCCTTATTTTTGACTGGTTGCTACACTCAATTTCAAACCTATGAGAGGTTTCCTATTAAAGACGACCCTTACTCAGAATATTCTGCTTGGGATAAATTTGAGGAGGAATCTCAGAGCAATCGTTCTTCAAGTGCTTACTATCAAAATGAAGAAGAATATCTTGACGAGCAATATGCTCTTGAAGAGGCCGGTATCTATTACAAGGATTATGAGGTAGAGCAGTGGTACAAGGAGCATTACGCTGACAATTACTATTGGTATGGCTACGACGAAGGTTTTGAGGACGGGTTTCAAAAAGGGTATAGAGAAGGTTTCCACGACAGCTATATGTTTGGATACAGTCCGTGGGCTAATAACAGCTGGTGGTATCAATACCATAACAATTATTATGGAGGTAGAGGAGCTTGGTCAGGATGGGGAATAGGTGTTCATTTCGGAGGACCATGGTATGCTTTTGATGCTTTTTACTACCCTAATTATGGATACCCATTTTATTCAAGATATGGTTATCACTACGGGTGGAATCCATATTACGGACATTCCTATTTCAATAATTTCTATGTCTATAACAATTATTATAAGTCTAAAAAATACAGCAGAAGCGTTGATTTATACCGAAAAGGTCCCCGAAGCAGTGGTTTGGTAAATTACAGAAGTGATAACAGATCAAGATCAAACTACAATCCAAATACACGAGTTTGGTCAAGAGGCTCGAATTCTGTTTTAAATAGAAACAGAAGTACCGGAAATTCAACCAGAGTCAGAGGGTCCGGAAGATCAGTAGGTAAGGGTTCGTCCGGTAGTGTGAACCGTAGTCGCTCAAGAGGAAGTTCTTCATCAGTTGGAAAATCAAGCTCTGGATCAAGTAGCAGAAGCAGGGGGAGTGGATCTTCAGTTGGCAAAAGTCGCTCCGGTGGTGGAGACAGTGGTAATTCAAGATCTCGTGGATCTGGAAATTTAAGTAGTTACCGAGTATATGATATTGGATCAGTAAGTTCTGGAACTACATATACTATTCCTTCTCGAAGAATAAATGTGAAAAATTATACAGCCCCTGAAAGAAGTAAATTTAATGTTAGGAAGACACATGGAATATTTCGTTCTATTATAAACTCAGCATCAAGTTCGAGCTTTAGCGGTAGCAGGAGCAATTTCAAGTCTTCTAATTCAAGCAGCTCCCAATCTAAAATTGGCAGTAGTTCATCAAGATCAAAGGTGAGAAGCAGTTCTTCATCAAGCCGGTCAAGGTCTTCTTCTAAATCAAGTAGCTCTTCAAGCTCAAAAAGAAGTAGAGGCGGAAATAACTAAACTGCGTCTATAAATATCCTAAAAAACTATTAACAAATTACTTATGAAGAGGATTTTAATACTCTTATTACCCCTGCTGTTTTCACTAAACACCGTTTATGCACAAGATGGGAATAGCCCAGTTACTTATTCTAATCTTGCTCTTCAGTTTGGAAAGGCAGGATACAATTCTGACGCAGCGACGGGGTTTTTCCCCACGGTAGCTACCGAAAACGGATATGGAAGTTATTTGGATAACCCTGCTTCAGTAGCATTAATAAGTGAGAGTTATTTTAGCTTTGGATTGAAGAACAACACCAGAGAATATGAAAGTATATATTTGGGTAATTCAGTTTCTACTGAAGAAAGTGAAAGAAGTCTTGGGAATATCGGTTTTGTGTACAATCTTCCTACCAAACAGGGGAGTTTTGTTATAGGTGGAGGATATAATAATCTAATTGATGATTCACAAAATACCATACTAAGTGCCAGGAATGACCAAAGTACGATCACTGATGCTTTTAAAGATCCCTCAAGTGACTACTATGATCTTGCTTTCAACACTTACGCTATTGATTGGGGAGATGTTGACTCTACCTACCTTGAATCGATTTTTAGAATAGGGTTTGATGACTTTCCGGGTATTACACAGGAGGCTGATGTCTCATACAGCACAAACATTGGAGAATATTCTGTTTTTTTCGGAACTGAATTTCAGCCTAATTTATTTGTAGGTATTTCTGCAGGAATCACCGTCGGGGAATATACGTACCGCCGAGACTTTTTAGAAGTAGATGACAGAAATGATTACAACTATGAATTCATACCATCGGATGTAGAAGGGGAGTTTACCGATATTGATAATATTTTAACGCACGATGAAATTGATGCCGATATTGTGGGTTACAACATAAGTACGGGACTTATCTATGAATTGAACGAACGTATAAATCTTGGTGTCAGCTATAAAATTCCTTCAACCATGGTTATAAAGGAAGAATATTACTCCTCCATAAAAACGGAATTGGATGATGGTTCTACCCCTTTTGAGTCTGATTTAACAAGTCAAGAAAAGTATGAATACCGAGTAAAAAAACCGGGGCAACTTAATATCGGAATTACTGCCAAAGATTTACAGGGTTTTGATTTATCCTTTTCAGGTCAGTTTATAAACTACTCGAATTTGAGTTTGGATCTGATTAGTGGAAATGATTTTAATTTTGATGATGAAGTAGTTATTCGAGATCAACAGGATGAATTAGATGCTTTTATGTCGGATAATTATAAATCGGTGTTTAATTACAAAGCCGGTTTGAGCTATACTGTTAATGATCTGTTAAAACTAAAAAGCGGATATGCATTTTTTGAAGGCAAGAGCAAGGTTTATGAAGCTGACCGTGACGTATATTCAGCAGGCTTTAGCGCAAATATTACCAATAACATAATATTAGATGTTACCGGGCAATATCTATCCTGGAGTGACCGTTCTGTAGCATATTTCTACACTGATTTTGAAACAGGACAAAATGCATCAGAAACAATAGACCATGAAATTTCAAACATAAGAGTATTAGCGGGACTCAGAATTTTATTCTAAGATTTAAGTAGCTGTTAAACACCCGATAACACTCCGTAGTTAGTTAAAAAAGACCTCTTGATCGAGGTCTTTTTTTTATGAATGCTAAAACCAATTCTTTCGCCTAAAATAAATAATCATCCCAATAAGTGTTAAAATCATTATTCCCCAAACAGTTGGATAAGCCCATTTCCAGCTAAGTTCAGGCATATACTCAAAGTTCATTCCATAAACGCCTGCAATAAATGTTAATGGAATAAAAATGGTAGCAATAATGGTCAATACTTTCATCACCTCATTCATTTTATTACTGACTTGAGACATATGCATATCTAACAACCCAATAACCATATCCCTGTAATTCTCGATGCCATCAATAATTTGAATAAGGTGGTCATAAACATCTCGGTAATAGACCTTATTTTCTTCTTGAATGAGATGAGATTGATCTCTTAAAAGAGAATTTAAACTATCTCTAAGGGGCCAAATTGATTTTCTAAAGAATATTAGACTCCTGCGTAAACCATGAATTTGCTCAGGGATCGATTCGTCATAATCGCTCAAAATTTTGTCTTCTAATGTCTCAATTTCTTCCCCAAAATGCTCTAATACCTTGAAGTAATAATCTACAATAGTATCAATAAGTGCGTACGCTAAGTAGTCGGTGCCGTTACTCCGCAGGCGGGGAGCCCCATTCCGGAGACGGTGTAAAACGGGATCAAATATTGGGAAATCACCTTCTTGAAACGATAACACTGAATTCTCAGAGAGTGTAATACTGACCTGTTCCACATGTAAATCAGAAGTTTTATCATCCACTGCAATCATCCTCAAAACAAAGAACATATGCTTCGGATATTCCTCGATTTTAGCACGCTGTTGTGTATTAAGGATATCCTCTTGAATTAAAGGATGGAGCTCGAAATAAGTCCATATCTCTTTCAATTTTTCAATATCGTGAAGGCCTTTTACATTGATCCAGGTTTTGGAAGGAGATTCGAGGTAAGGTTTACTGGCGTCGATTTTCTCAATTTCGTGTTCGCTTAACTACTTTTCATCATAATCAAAGAGTGCTATTTTAACCTCATCGAGGCGTTGCTCCCCCGTATATTTTAACGTCCCGGGCGCCTCGCCGGGATTTTTGGATCGGCGCTTATTAATGAGGAAAGATGGTTTCGGTATTCTTTTGGTAATTCGTTTCATAGTCCAGCTCTTATTTTTATATAAGGGTAAGACAGAAAAATCATTTCCCCAAAAAATTTATGCAACTTCAGCGCGTAAAACCTCCAAAGGTGGTTTGTTGTGGACACCTCTTGTATTTAACAAACCAATTAATAAAACGAGTGTTGTCAAAATCAGAATTTCAATTCCTATGATGTAGAAATTAGGAATGAAGTCGATATCAAAATAAAAGTTACCTATGAGTATACTGGCGCCCACCGAGAGTATTAGTCCTGTAATAGAAGCCATTATACCTAATAAGGCATATTCAATAACCTGAATTTTGATGACTTGTTTTTTAGCCGCACCAAGTGTTCGAAGTAATACCGCCTCACGAATCCGCTGGTAGCGTGAAGTAGCAGCTGAACCTGCAAGTACAATGAGTCCGGTGATAATACTAAACAGGCCGATAAACTGAATCACAAAAGTGACTTTATCCAGGAAGTTACGCACGGTTTGGACTACCAATCCAACATCAATAGCAGAAACGTTAGGATATTCCTGAACCAATTCCTGTTGAAGACGGAGGGAGGCTTCTCTGTTTTCAGTGTTTATGGTAGTTGCAAAGAATTGTGGAGCATTTTCAAGTACTCCGGAAGGAAATACCACAAAGAAATTGGGAGAAGGTTGGTCCCATGTTACTCGGCGTGTGCTTGCAATATAGGTTTGAATTGGAATTCCCTGAACATCCCAGGTCAAGGTGTCGCCTAAGGTGGCATCGAGATTATCCATTTGGTCGTGCTCAACGGAAATGGGGACTATTTCATCGAATCCCTCTGCCTGACCAATCCACTCACCGGAAACCAATTCTTCAGATTCAAGCAAACTATCGCGGTAGGTAGAGCGGTATTCTCGGTTCAAGGCCCAGCCGCTGACGTCCATTGTTGTATCAGCTCTGAGTTCTTCAGCGTTCATTCCATTGATGGATTGAATGCGCATAGTTACAATAGGGACATTTTGAAGGATCTCATGTCCGTTTGAAGAGATTATTTCATTTACCCCATCATTTTGATCAAACTGAATATCATACAAAGCTAAATTTGGAAGGTCACGCTGATTCCCGAAATCTATTTGATCAAGGAGCATGTCTTGGGTGAGATAGAGAGAACTAATCATGGTAACACCTAAACCAAAAGTGAGCAGTAGGGTAGTCGTTTGGTTATTTGGGCGATACAGGTTTGCGAGGCCTTGTCTCAATTCATAGGAAAATCCGGCGCGCAAAAATTTCCGGGAGCCTTTCATTATGAGTTTAGCGAAACCGGTGAGCAAGCCAAGGCACACTACCAATCCCAGGGTAAACCAAAGTGCTGGAAGAAATTCCCCAATCATCAGCCAGGCATAGCCGGTTACAAAAATAAGTAAAACAGAAGTTAGGATGATCTTGGTGTTTGAAGCTAACAAATCTACCAAGTTGATGTTGATGCTTCGTAATGAATATAAGGGAGAGATTTTTCTAACCGCTAATAACGGGAATAAGGCAAATAAAATTGAAATAGCCAACCCGGTTCCAATTCCGATTGCTATGGAGGACCATGAAATGAATAATTCGATATCAACAGGGAGAAAATCTTGAACCAATACGGGTAAATACAATTGAATGGACGAACCCAATATTGCCCCCAGTACTGAGCCGGTTAGTCCCATGGCTGCTGCCTGAATAAGGTAAATCATCAGGGCCTGATTAGAAGAAACCCCTACACATCGTAAAACAGCTACGGTATTTATTTTTTGGCGGATGTAGACAAAGATAGAACTGGCTACTCCAATTCCTCCTAACAACAAGGCGATAAATCCGATCAGGTTTAGGAAATTAGAGAGATAGAGTATAGCCTCACCAACCTCCTCCTCACGTTCTTCTACCGTATCATACCCAAAGCGTAATCCTTGCTCATCCTCCAGTTGATCGAGGCGGTCATCTACATATTGCATGTCCGTGCCTTCCGGGAATTTATGCCACGAGACATACTCCAGTCGGCTTCCCCGCTGCAATAAGCCGGTTTCTTCTACATTTTGTTTTGGAATGAAAATTCTGGGTCCGAAAAACGAAGCAGCTACAGGTTGACCGGGAATTTCAATAAGGGTTCCGCCAATCTCATAGGTAATTTGTCCGATTTTGACAGAATCGCCCGGTTGGAGTTCAAATAAGCGCATGATCGGTTCATCAACCAGCGCGGTGCCTTTTTGTTGAAATGATTGGGCAGCTGACGCCGGTTCGGTAACAAGATCACCATAGAAAGGGAATCCGCCTTCGATAGCTGATATTTGTGAAAGCCGGGTGTTCCCGTTTTTAGGAAATAAGGCCATGGAATTAAATTCCAGAGCCGTAGAAACTTCTCCTCCCAGTGAATCTAAAACTGCTTGTAATTCTTCCTGAAACGGAGCATTGCGTTCTACTTCAAGATCGGCTCCGAGAAGCTCCTTAGCCTGACTTTGAATACTTTCATTTAGGTTGGCCCGGAAGGATGTAATGGCCACCTGAGCTGCAACACCCACGATAATCGCAGCCATAAATAAAAATAACTTCGAACGATTAGATCGGGAATCCCGCCAGGCCATTTTAAACGTCCATAGCCACGAATTGGTTTGCTTGCTCATACAGATTCCGTTACTTTTTCAGTTTGAGGTTCAGATAGAGAATCCTCAAAAACTTGTCCGTTCTTTAGCTTGATGATGCGATCACATTTTTTGGCAAGTTCGAGATCGTGGGTTACTAAAACGAGGGTTGTACCCTGTTCTTCATTAAGATCAAATATTAGTTTTTCAATGTACTCACCGGTTTCGGTATCGAGGTTACCGGTAGGCTCATCGGCAAATAATATCTTCGGTTGGTTGATGAAAGCTCGTGCAATGGCTACTCTTTGCTGCTCTCCACCCGAAAGTTGTGTTGGGTAGTGATGGGTGCGATCGCCAAGACCAACGCTTTCTAACAAAGAAACAGCCCGTTCACGAACTTCTTTAGTGCCCTCTCCCCGCAGTTCCAATGGGACCATCACATTCTCTAAAGCAGTGAGCGTGGGTACAAGCTGAAAGGTCTGGAATACAAAACCCACGTGCTTATTTCGCACTTCAGCACGTTCATCTTCATTTAATGGGTTCAGTGGAATTCCGTTTAGTGAAATACTTCCTGAAGTAGGGCGATCTAATCCTGCGCACAAACCAAGCAGAGTTGTTTTACCTGATCCGGAAGGACCTACGACCGCACAGGAAATACCCTTTGGAATAGAGAAATTGATATTATCTACAACAGTGAGGATTTTATCACCGCTTTGAAATTTTCGGTAAAGCTGATGTACTTCGAGTATATTTGACACGTTCTTAATTTGTTTTGAATGATACCGATACAAACAACGGTTTATTATATAAACATTCCTTTAAATTTTGAGAAATATGTACGCTAAAGTTGAAAGAATGTTTTAGATGAAAGTCATCACCTAAGTATGCTCTGTGTTGGAGCGCTTAAACCGCCGATAAGTATATTAGTTATGAAATTATTTCTGATTATTGTTTCCCTATTTACTCTAACCTCATCCCAGGCACAAGATGCTGATACTCAAACTATTCTCTTTTTTGGGGATAGTATTACAGCCGGATTGGGTGTAGATAAAAGTCAGGCTTTTCCGGCGCTTATCCAACAAAAAATTGATTCGGCCGGCTTTAATTACGAAGCAGTAAATGCCGGCTTAAGTGGAGAAACTTCAGCCGGTGGATTGCGGCGCATAGAATGGGTTCTTCAGCGGGAAATTGACGTTATGGTGCTGGAATTGGGAGGAAATGATGGATTACGCGGGATTGATTTGTCGGATACAAAGAGTAATCTACAGCAGCTTATAAATAAAGTGGAAACCAAATATCCGGATGTCCAGATCATTTTAGCCGGAATGCAAGTCCCGCCTAATTTGGGCCAAGAATACACGCGGCAGTTTGAAATCATGTATCCTGAGTTGGCTGAAGAAAATGAATTACCACTCATCCCTATGATTATGGACAAAATTGGTGGCAGTGAAGATCTAATGCAGGGCGATGGCATTCACCCAACCCCAGAAGGCCATCAAGTAATTGCTGAAACGGTGTGGGAGAAACTTGAACCAATGTTAGATAAATAGACCCGAAAGATAGTATCAGAATGATTTAAAGAGATTACAATCCTTCAATTTCTATTTCAAAATAAAAAGTACTGCCTTCTCCCAATTTGCTTTCAAGCTGTAGTTTGCTGTCCATCAGGTTCAGGAGTTTGTTAGAAATGGTGAGACCCAACCCGGTTCCGACTACATTTTTTTTAGAACCAATTTTATTTCTTAGTTGTGTGAACGACTCAAATATTTTTTCCTGATCTTCTTTTGCAATCCCAATTCCTGTATCTGAAACGGAAAACCGAATATGTTGGGGGTTATGGTTAGACCGTTCCACTGTAAGTGCAATTTCACCCTCATCAGTAAACTTAACTGCATTTCCTATAATATTGATGAGAACCTGCCTCAGTTTAGTTTTATCGGCATGGATTGACTCGGGAACATCCGGTGCTATAGTGTAATACATTTTAAGTGGATCTGCACTTGCTTGCCAGGCAAAGAGATCCATAGCTTCTTTGCAGAGTTTTTCGATATTGGTGGATTCAGGTATAAGTTTTAAACTTCCGGATTCAATTTTTGTGAGATCAAGAATTTCATTGACGATATTCAGTAATGATCTTGCAGAAGTGCCTACAATGGACACATATTCCTTGATATCATCATTCAAATCTTCGGATTTCATTAAGTCTACAAATCCTATAATTCCCGCTAATGGAGTACGAATTTCGTGTCCCATATGCGAGAGAAACTCTGATTTAGCTTTACTTGCAGTTTCAGCCTGTTTCCGGGCTGCTATCAATTCGGCTTGGTTCTTTTTGTTTTTAGTTACATCCTTAAAGACTATAAAATACCCTGAGGTCACACCGCGGCTATTGAGAAAATGGTTCAGATTAATTTCAAAGTATTTTTGATCACCTTCTATGTTTATTTTCCACTCGCAACTCTTATAGTCTGATTCTTTGAAAAGCCTTAAAACCTCTTTATGATCTGCGAATACATCTGAAGCAATTTCCCCTATTAAAGACTTGTCAAAATTGTTTTCAATAATATCAATGGCTGCCGCATTAGCATCCAAAATCTGAAATGTATTGTTAAGGATTAGAATACCGTCTTTTGTTTGTTCTATAATTTTTTCTCTGGCCACCGGCAGAATTTCAAATAGTCTAAACCAGACCAAACCCGCTGATATAAAGATCCCCGATATGGCAAATGCATAGGGCGTAGTATCAATATATTCTAAAGGACGATATCCGATAAGGTAGGTAACATTGGCAACCCACGGAACTGAAGCGGCCACGAAGATCATAGTTATTTGTTTTTTGATAAGATGATTGGTGCTAACGTATTTTTTTAGTAAAAAGCCAATACCTGCTAACAGATACGAATAGAAAATAATAGTGTGAACGATATACCAAACGCCGGTTTCAAGCCGAAGTAGATTTAATCCCTCTGTTTCAACAACAGATGTAGAGCTGTAATGCAGCCGGTGAAATTCATTGGTCCATACCAACAGAAGGGTGACGGCTGGAAGTAAGAAAATGAGGAATATCTTTTTTCTGCTTAGGTATGATTCGTATCCAATGAATTGGATACAAAATAATAACCAAAAACCAGGCATTAGTGCTATGCCTATATATTCAATATCTATCCAGAAAAGCATTTCATCCAAAGAAGTGGAAGCAAGTTCAAATGCATAAGCAATCGACCATATAGTGATTCCAAGCATCAACATAGAAAAAGATCTGATAGCCCTACCAGATCGGAAAAAAAGAAATGTTATATAAATCCCGAAATTGAACCAACAATAAACAGGACGATCGAATATATGTTCAGGGTTATTCCCATAAAATTGTCAAATTATTGAACAGAATAATAGTAGAATACTAAGTATTATTTACAATGTAAGTACTTTTATCGTATGTAAAAGTAGAAGATATTCAATTATTACAACAACCTTTCCTATTTCCGAAATCAATCCTACCTTTTGATAGCTTCAAATCTAAATGATAATATTTCTATGAAACGACAATTACTTGTTTTTTTAATATTCTTTTTTTCAGCATCCGCTTTTGGGCAAGACTCATTACTCAATTATGAACCCAAAGTATTGTTAGTGACTGCTCACCCTGATGATGATGCGTTATTTTCTGCAACTGTTTTCAAGACTACAAAATTGTTAGGTGGAACCGTTGATCTTGCACTTTTGACCAATGGAGAAGGAGGCTATACCTATTCAACTTTAGGAAATTATATCTATAACAAAGAGCTGGATAAGGAAGAAATAGGCCGGAAGTTTTTGCCGGGAATCCGCAAGCAGGAATTGATGGCAGGTGGTGAAATCGTGGGAATCCGCAACTACTTTTTCTTTGATCAGCCCGACTTTTACTACACAGAGGACGTAGAAGAAACTCTTGATAAGTGGAACAATGATTGGGTTCATGAGCGTATGGTAGAAATTCTGGAAGAAGGGGAATATGATTTTATATTCCTGATGTTGCCCTTTGATGAGTTTCACGGCCATCACAAAGCTTCAGCAGTATTGGGATTGAGGGCTATGAAAGAACTTCCAAAAGAAGACAGACCCATTGCTTTACAAGGATTTATCCGCCGTGGTGATAACCCCAGTGTTTCATTCACACAGTTAGAAGGTTACCCCGATACCAAAGTTATGGAGGGTGAAATTTTTGAATTTGATCGCAGCCAGACTTTTGGTGCCAATGATCGGCTCAATTATAATATCATCTCCAACTGGGTGATTGCAGAACACAAATCACAGGGAACCATGCAGTTGCTTATGCAAACAGGAGAGAAAGTAGTAGAGCAATACTGGTATAATGAGATTAATGGGGAAGAAGGCTTGGAAAAAACGGCCGAGTTTTTTGAGGCTGTAAATGTAATAGAGCCGTAAAGCAGGTTTATTCCACCCCATCTCCGATCTGACGGCTGGACCTGCCTCGTACCCCCAAATCCTGCAAAGAGCCGTCTGATCGATGGGAGGGCTTGGGAGTTTGAATTGATATCGATTGGAAAGGCTGGAGTGTATGAATTCACCAAACGGTCAGACGGGCTGGGAGCCGTCAGACCGTGAGGTAGATAAAATTTAGGTCCCTGATCTGACGGCTGGACCTGCCTCGTTTTCCTAAATCCTGCAACGAGCCGTCTGATCGATGAATTAGGTTCGAATGGTTGAATAGATATCGACAGGGAAGACCAGGGTGCTTAAATCCACCAAACGGTCAGACGGACGGCAAGCCGTCAGACCGAGGGGCTTAAAATAATTTCTGAATTACATAATCCGGTATAGTTTGGAGCGATACGTTATAAAATTTTTCCGGTTCATCAGGGAGTTGAAAAAGATCAGTAGCCAATGTTTTGTTGCATAAATCTCCACCCCGCATACCTGCATAATCTCGAAAGGATGAAAAGGGCCAATCCTCCATTTTTTGTACTAACCCTGCTTTCAGTGGGTTTTGGTGTATATAAAAGAAGCAATTCACTCCGTAAAAATTTCGTTTGTCCCTGTCTTCACTCAATGACTTTGCTTTTGTTCTCGTTCTGAATAATGACCCACTTCGATTATATTTATTGTTGATAGCTTGGCTATATGAGCTTTGAAGCGTTCCAATGCTCCTGTTAAGTACCCCAATTCTCTTATTGCTTTTATCTAAGCTTTCAGGATTTTCATATTCTTCCTTTACTTTTATTAGCCAATGAAAATGATTGGGCATCAGACACCACGCTAATATTTCAGCATGTGGGGCAAGGTGGTACTTCATCTTACTTAAAAAGTACAAATAGTTTTCCTCTTCAAAGAAAATATTAATCTTATTATTTCCTTGATTATAGACGTGATAGGTATGCCCCGCATAAAATTCCATGTTGAAGAATAACTATCAGCAAACTTAAAAACCACCCCATCCCCGATCTGACGGCTGGACCTGCCTCGTACCCTCAATCCTGCAACGGGCCGTCTGATCGATGAGGAAGGCTTGGAGTTCGAATTGATATCGATTGGAAGGGCTGGAGTGTATGAATTCACCAAACGGTCAGACGGGCTGGACCTGCCTCGTACCCTCAATCCTGCAACGGGCCGTCTGATCGATGAGGAAGGCTCGGGGTTCGAATTGATATCGATTGGAAAGGCTGGAGTGTATGAATTCACCAAACGGTCAGACGGGCTGGGAGCCGTCAGACCGAGATGTTGATAAAATCCGGGTCACGATCTGACGGCTGGAACTGTCTCGTACCCTCAATCCTGCAACGGGC
>NZ_JAVLBQ010000035.1:0-31423 GCF_031581265.1 Gracilimonas sp. | reverse complement strand
CTATTTGGGGCGGCCAGTATTGGGCTTGATGTTGCAGGCGGAGCTACGGTAACAGCCGCTATTGTATTAGCAATAGGTATTGGAATCCAAAACTTCCCGGAAGGTGTAGCTATTTCTATGCCATTAAGAAGAGATGGGTTGAGCCGCTGGAAGAGTTTTAACTATGGGCAGCTATCGGGAGTTGTAGAACCCATTTCTGCTGTAATTGGTGCTGCAGCAGTTATTTTTATTCAACCTACACTTCCTTATGCCCTCGCTTTTGCTGCCGGTGCTATGATCTATGTGGTGGTAGAGGAACTTATTCCTGAGAGTCAGCTGCATGGAAATACCGATCTTGCAACACTCGGAGTAATGGGTGGATTTGTTGTGATGATGGTATTAGATGTAGCCTTGGGTTAATTTTACTTTTATTAAGGCAATTTAGAATTGATTCTCTAATACACAAATTACGTAGCTATGGGTGAAAAATATTTTAAATTTTGGTACCGCTGGTTACTCACAGTAAGTCTTATTTCAGTACTCGGCGGAATATTTATTGCTTTTTTGGGACATAGTACCCTGTTTGAATTTCACAACTCAAGAATTGCAGAAACTTTTTTTCAAGGTAGAATACCTGAAAACGCCGAATATTTTAAACAATTTATTTATGGACCTTTGGGAGGTACTATCAGTGGTTATTTTATTCTTCAGTTTTTTATCGTGAAATATGCTTTTCGAAGCAAACAACCGTGGAGCTGGAATGCTATTGTGTACGGATTACTAACTTGGTTCTTGATTGATTCTACATTATCTGTGATACATGGAGCTTACTTCAATGTTTACACCATAAATCTTGCCACCCTGCTACTCCATGCACCACCTCTTGTAATGACTTATAATCATTTTCAGAGCGCTCCCGAAGAATAATCCCAACCCATTTTTCAGTGTTTTTAACTACACGTACTTAACACTTAGATAGTTCCACAACAAATTTAATCTGTCTTAAAACCGCTTCAATAAATAAAAAAAATAGTTATGATCTAAGAAATTCGAAGTCTTTTCTTACCTTTACGTTCTTTTTCATTCTAAAAATTTCAGGGCTGTGAGCGACAATAAAATTATTTTTTCGATGGTTGGGGTTTCAAAAACGTATAAACCCAACAAGACGGTTCTCAAGGATATCTATCTCTCCTTTTATTACGGAGCAAAAATTGGAGTTCTTGGGCTGAACGGAGCAGGAAAATCAACTCTTCTGAGGATCATAGCCGGTGAGGAACAAAACTACCAGGGTGATATCAGCATCCAAAAGGGTATTACCTTTGGGTATTTGCGCCAGGAACCAAAATTAGATCCTTCCAAAACCGTAAAAGATATTGTGGAAGAGGGCGTACAGGAAACCATTGACCTGTTGAAGGAGTATGAGGATATCAATGCACAGTTCAGCGACCCTGATGCCGATTTTGAGGCGCTCATCGAAAAACAATCTAAGCTCCAGGAAAAAATTGATCGGCAAGATGCCTGGGATATAGATAGCAAACTGGAGCAGGCTATGGATGCCCTTCGCTGCCCTCCCGGCGATACTTCTGTGGAAGTGCTCTCCGGTGGTGAAGCCCGTCGTGTTGCCTTATGCCGATTACTGCTAAAAAAACCCGACGTTTTACTTCTGGATGAGCCAACCAATCACCTGGATGCCGAATCTGTTTTATGGCTCGAACAGCACCTTGCCCGCTATGAGGGAACAGTAATCGCTGTTACTCACGATCGTTATTTCCTTGATAATGTAGCCGGATGGATTTTGGAGCTGGACCGCGGGGAAGGAATCCCGTTTGAAGGAAACTACAGTTCTTGGCTGGAACAAAAATCGAAAAGACTTCAGCAAGAAGAGAAAGAAGAATCAAAACGACAAAAGACTTTAAAGCAAGAGCTTGAGTGGATTCAACAAAACCCTAAAGGGCGAAGGGCGAAAAGCAAAGCACGTATCAACAAATACGAGGAAATGCTTTCCGAAGAGCATGAAAAACGTCGCGATGATATGGAAATATTTATTCCTGCCGGACCCCGCTTGGGTGATAAAGTAATTGTGGCTAAAGATGTAAGAAAAGGATTTGAGGACCGACTTCTCATAGAAGACATGAATTTTAGTTTACCCCCGGGAGGTATTGTTGGTGTGATTGGCCCTAATGGCGCCGGTAAAACAACCCTTTTTAAAATGATTACCGGAGAAGAAGAGCCGGACAAGGGACAGTTAGTTACCGGTGATACGGTAGAATTAGGGTATGTAAACCAAAAGAGACCACTTGATCCTAATAAAACCATTTGGGAAGAGATATCAGATGGGCATGATCTTATCAAGTTGGGTAACCGTGAGGTAAACTCCAGGGCCTATGTAGCCCGTTTTAATTTCAGCGGAAGCGATCAACAAAAGAAAGTATCTGAAATTTCAGGGGGTGAACGCAATAGAGTCCACTTAGCAAAAATGCTGAAAGAAGGTGCTAATGTTTTACTTTTAGATGAGCCAACCAACGACTTGGATGTGAACACACTTCGGGCCCTGGAAGAAGCCCTGCTAAACTTTGCCGGCTGTGCTGTTGTTATTTCTCACGACCGTTGGTTTCTCGATCGTATTGCCACACATATACTTGCATTTGAAGGAAATAGTCAGGTATACTGGTTTGAGGGAAATTTTGAAGAATATGAAGAAAATAAAAAAGAAAGACTGGGGATTACCGATGACCAACCTCATCGCATCAAATACAAGAAATTGATGCGATAACTATTCCGGTTATAGCCCATACTTTCTCCCCATTGTAGTTTTGGGTGAAAATTAATTACTATAAATATGTTGGATAATTGTTGTTGGGGGGTAAAATATGTTGAAAGTACCCAGCAAGGGACAAATTAATATTGACAGAAAGTTTTATGGAGTCTTCCTGTTTGGTTTCATATGTGCCTTATTGCTCATATTTGCCGTTACGGTCTCCATTAATACCTCTTCAGGCATCAGGGCTTATGTTGCAGGAGAATGCTATTGGGCAAAAGCTCAAAAAGAAGCAGTTTTTCACTTAACCAGTTATTTAATAACAGAAGATTCAACTGATCATGATAACTTTCTGCGGGTTCTTCGCATCAATAGGGGTGATAAAATTGCTCGAGAAGAACTGCTAAAACAAGAATACGATTACCAAACAGTAACCGATGGTTTTTTGATAGGGCTTAATCACCCGGATGATATCCCGGATATGATCAATGTATTTAGAAGGTTCCAAGATACTCCACACATTAAACACGCCATTGATGTTTGGACTGTTGCAGATAAAAAAATTCAGGAGTTAGTATCATTAGCCGATTCTATAAAGAATGATGTAGAGGATAACGAACTTACCCCTGCCGAAAAAGAAGAATGGCTATCCCGAATTGAAGATTTGGACCATGAATTGACCGATCTTGAGCTCCAATTCTCTAATGCAATGGGCGATATGGCCAGAACGGTAAATGCCATCTTTAAGTGGAGTACTATTCTTCTCGGGTTGCTTATTATTTCGATTGGGTTATGGATTACTTTACGCTTCTATCGCAGCACCAACCAATGGATGAATGCCCTAAAAGAAAGCGAAGAGCGATTTAAAAATGTCTTGGATAACTCTAAGGATGTACTTTATAAAATGGATTTAAAAAGCCGAAAGTATGTCTTTGTGAGTCCTGCGATCAAAAGCATGCTTGGATATGATCAAGAGGAACTTGCGGAAGGTGGTGTCGAATTTATTTTAGACCATATGCATCCCGATGATGTTGAACGTATGGGAAAAGTTGTTGAAAATTACGATCACTTGGAGGATGGCGATTTTCTACCTTCAGTAGAATTTAGACTGAAGGATGCGGAAGGAAACTGGAAATGGGTGAGTAATGTGCGAACACTTGTAAAGAATGAAAATGGTGACCCCGACGCAATAGTTGGTGCAGTCCGTGATATCTCAACCCGAAAAAAACAAGGGCAAAAGATCAAAGAGTCTCTTGAAGAAAAAGAAATACTCTTAAAAGAAATTCATCACCGGGTAAAAAATAACCTTGCCATCGTATCAAGCTTACTGGAGCTTCAAAAAACCGGTAATAGTGAAGAGGTACAAAATATCCTTAGCTCCAGTCAAAACCGCATTAAATCGATTGCAAAAGTTCATGAAAAACTTTACGAATCTACTACATTATCTGATATTCCCCTAGATAACTATATTTCAGAGCTGACTGAAGAAATTAAATCTGCTTATAAATCTGATAAAAAAGATATTCAGGTCTTCATGGATCTGGCCCCGGTAAAAATCAATATTAATGATGCTATTCCTATTGGTTTGATTCTGAATGAGCTGATCAATAATGCCTTTAAGCATGCATTTTTGGATCAAGAATCGGGAACACTAAAAGTTATAGTAAGAGAAAAGGAGCAGAATCTTGAACTATTGGTTCAAAGTGATGGCAATAAAATGGACGATGATTTCGATCCTGCTGAAAGCACCTCTTTAGGAATGACGTTAATTGAAGTATTGGTCAAACGAATTGAAGGTTCACTTGAGATAGAGCAAACGGACAAATGGACTACTTTCACGATTAGATTTAATCTTGACTAAAAAAGCCACACTGTAAGAAAGTGTGGCTTTTTCATTTAAGTTGTTTATAAAGGCTACAGGCTACTTAAATTTAATGTAAACTGCCTCACCTTTTTCTATGGCTTCATTGGCTGCCTCTTGATAGGTTTTCTGAACATCTTCCTCTGAGGCCTCTTTCTCAACTGTCATTGTTTTATTCTTAGACTCATTGAGATCAGTCATATTACCTGCAGCACAGGTTACAGTTACTGACATTGGTGTATATAATCCAGCTGTAATGTTGCTAACTAACATATTAACAAAGCTTAATTTTGTTTCTACTTTCGCAACACCATTAGTGCAATCCTCAGAAACATCTACAGTCGGACCCACTAACCCAAATATAAACCCGTGAGCAAAGCTATTTTGCACCGTTTTTGCTGAGGGTTCTTGATTAGTTGTTACTTTTGCGTTGTAGCACCCGGAAAATATAAGCCCTACAAAAATTAACCCTATTGTTATTGATTTTTTCATAGTACCTCTTTCTCTTATTATAAATTAAAAGCGAAAAACGCTTTTTTTAAGAAAAAGAAATTATATACCTATTTCAAATGTAATTAGTTGGATCAAAGATAATATATTGTTTTCATTAATCTATTTATTCTTATAATTCATTACTTCTGGTTTACCAGAATCACTTTCACTCAGCCAACTATATATTTTCATCCCATCAGTTTGATCCAAATCTTTTACTTCAAACTGCATCCCGCCCGCCCCTGATGCTACTGTGAATGAAACGTTTTTTAGTCCTTTTCTGCGTTGAAATGGATTTTCGGTTAACTCCGCATTCTGAATGCGATTTCTTTTAGCAATTGCAGTGGTTCGTGAAATAGTTCTGTATCTCATTCTCAAAACTTCCTGATCCATACCTATAGCCGCATCTTTGTATCTGAGCCAGCCTAAAGCACTTAGTAATGGAATTAACAGTAAAGACATCCAGCCATATGTCAATAAGTACCAAACGATCGGAATTAGAAAAATCAGGAAATAATTTGGGCGCCGGAGATACCTGTAAAATGCTTTTTTGGGTGGCCTTACAGTGTACTCAGGTTCAGAATACTCGGCTAAAAATTCATTTAGGAATGGCTTGAACTTAGAAGCAGAAATAAATGGAGCCAATACAATAGAACGCCCCTGTTGTGTTTGATCAAATCCGGCACTTTCTACATAGATCATACCAAAGCCGAATGGTTGCCTTAGCACACCTTCCTCAAACCGAACAGCCTGAATACGATCAAACGGAACAGTAATTTGTTTCTTCTCAATTAAACCGCGGGAAATGATAAGCTCATCTTCGGTTTTCTTAAGGTGGAAATCGGTATAGTTAAATATGACTCCCAAGAAAGACAGAAACCATGAAATTATGATTATACCTAAAATCAGAAATATATAGATAGTCACATTGTTGAATCCCGGCATCAATTCATAAATGTACTCGATAGTCTCTTCGTTGATTAGTTCCCCAAGCTGACCTGATATCGCACCCAGAATTGATGCGATCAAACCGAAATTTCCGGAAGTAAAGGCTGCATAAACTAAATCTTTGGACGGCAGTTTCCATTCTCCCAATACTTTTTCTTGGGCTTCCTCCTCTCCTTTTGCTATTTCTTCACCTTCAACTGCCCCATTTCTTGTTTTACGTAGTTCTACACGTAATTCTTCTGCTTCCTCTCTTGTTATGGCACTTATAGTTGCTGATTCGGTTCCTCCGCCTGCCGTCTTAACTTCTAATTTTACCAATCCAAATAATCGCTGAAGAAGGCCTTCAGTTATATCAATCATCTGAATTCTATCTTTAGACATATAGATTTTCTTCTTAACAAATATGCCCTTTTCAATCTGAAGCTCATCCTCAAAAACCCGGTATCTAAAAAACCACCATCCAAAAATCCCGCCAACAAGAGAAATCCCCAAACCTGCAAGTAAAAAATAAAGAAAGTAGCCCTCTGAATTTGTTGAGCCGATAAAAAGCAGAATAATCAATGTTATGAAATTCTGCTTAATCGTATCAATAACCTGGCTTATACCGGCCACAGGATGCTGTTTCCTAAAATCAGACATCACTTTGTATTTTTCGTACCAGGGTTGAAATAGTGTTTCGAAGTTCGTCGGCTGTTTCATTGTCTAAAGCCGGAATTTCGTGTGTTGTGGCTGCGGTAGAAATAGTTACGGAAGCTAAGTCGTATTTCCTGTAAATGGGGCCTTGACGAGTATCTACATGTTGTACCCGGTTAATTGGAACCATCGTTCTTTTCTTAATGATAATACCTCTCAGCATATCAATACCTTCATCTGAGACTTCATATTTCCAACGCTGCCACCTGATTTTTGGAAAAATTAGTGGAAAAGCCACGTAAAGGATAAGCGCTATTAGAAACATACTGAGCAATAAAATCCAGTCAATTTCGGAATACCAGGGAGCTTCTTTAGTACTTACTGAAATTTCCATCACCAAATAAAATGCAGAGGGTATAAACCATAAAAGCCCAAGCAGCAAAGAAAGTGTTCTCCAAGCCTTTATTGCGTTTTTATGTATTCTTTGTAGAGGTTCTTGATTCATATAATATGCATTGAATTACGGGGTAAGGTATAAACTCCGGCCTACTTTAAAAACCTTAGACAATAAAAAAAGCCACACAATGGTGGCTTTTTTCTTTTTCTAAATTGGTAGAAAAAATTACATGGCATTTTTCTTAGCCTGAATTTCTTGCCGAATCTCATGAGAAAGCTTCTTCAGGTTCATTAAATGCTTACGAGCCCTGGTTCCGGCAGCTTTATTACCTTTCTCATAAAACTTCTGCATGTCAACTTGTAATTCTTCTACAATATTGTTGATATCGTCCATTCTACTCATATGTTGTACTCCTTGTAATTAAGTTTCGATTAAGGGCATTTTGGAAAATTAAGTTAAAACACCCGCTTTTATAACATACTGCTGTAATTACAGTAATAAATTCTGCGTTAATTTAATAAATAAGTAGCTAAATGCATTGTTTTCTTTAAGACAAACTGAGAGGTACTTTTTCCTCACTTGTCCCTTTAATTTCATCTACGCCAAACATTAATAATAATCCCACAATCAGAAGCAGTAAAATTGCACTCATTCCCCACCTTTGATTCCCCATTAAAAATGTAATCCATCCAACCATAATAGGGCCTGCAAAAGTGGTTAATTTACCCGATAAAGCAAACAGGCCATACATTTGATTTCGTTTATCTTGCGGCGCTAATCTTCCCATAAAAGTCCGGCTTGATGCCTGCACCGGGCCAACGAAAATCCCAAGCAATAATCCCCATATCCAAAACCAGGTTTCAGACTCTACAAAAAGTACCGCTGTAACAGGTACTATAAGCCCTATCAATGCCCCTACAATGGTCTTCTTGCTCCCGCTCTTATCGTCGAGCCATGCAAAACCAAATGCACCAAGACCTGCAGTGATATTGAGCGCGATTCCGAACATAAAAATCTGTCCGGTGTCAAAACCAAAGGTACCGGCAGCATATACCCCACCCATTGCAAAGATAGTAGCAAGGCCATCATTGTAAAATATTCGGGCTAACAAAAACTTCCAGATATTGGGTTCACCTTTAAGTAAAGTTATCCCATTCTTGAGTTGAACCATTCCATCTGAGATAGCCTGAGTAATCTTTTTATTCTTCGATGGAACATCCGGGGTCTTAAAAAACATGGGCAGACTGAAAACAGCATACCAAATTCCGGTAAACAGAAAAGTAATTCGTACGTTTTGTAGAGCTTCCGGATTGTCGTCCAATCCAAACCAGTTTGCACCGTTTTCCACAAATCCAAAATACCCGACTATAAGGCAGGCTAATCCGCCGGCATATCCCATGGCCCATCCCCATCCAGACCATTTCCCAATTGTAAGGCTCGTGGTAAGATCAGGCAACATGGCATTATAGAAAATGAAGGAAAGCTCAGCTCCCAATGTAGCAATGAATGCCATGATGAGTGCAAACCAAACAAAATCAGCACTCGGTTCGGTAAACCACAACATGCCGCAGCCAAAAACACACATGGCCGTAAAAAAGGCGATCCATGGTTTTCGACGGCCTCCTTCATCTGCAACAGAACCTAAAAATGGAGCAGAAATAGCTATCACAAATCCTGCCAAACCAATCATATTTCCCCATAATGCGGTTCCGGTCGTTTCATTCTCAGCAATAGATTGGGCAAAATAGGCCGCAAATACAAACGTTTGGATCATCACGAAGTAGGCGGAGTTGGCCCAGTCGTACATGGCCCAGGCAAATAAGCCATTGCCTTTTGAAGGTTTCTTAGTCATTCAGCGTGGTTAATGAAAGTGTGCCCGAATATCGGTTTTGGAAATGGGAATGCAAAATTAAAATCAAAAACAGCATTTTGAAATAATTAGCAGGTCTATTTTGAATATTCTTAGAAACAACCTGCCCTCTTACCGTCGATCTTTCAAAAATATGCAATTTCTTTTTTGATGGAATGAACCAAAACTTCTGCCCCTCCCACACAATCCGGCACCGACACCCCCCAACGATAATTTCCGCCTATATAAAATCCCGGATTTTCGGCTTGCATCCGTTTAAGAACTTTCCGAACTGATTGATATCCTACATGAAATTGAGGAATAGCCTGATGCCATAGTTTTGATTCCATCCACGCCGGCTTTGGAGTGATATTCATTAATTCCGAAAACTCAGCTAATACTTCTTCTTCTACCTGTTGAATATTTTCATTGATAATATCCCGGTCGTGAGCACCCCCTGTCATAAGTGTAAAGTGCAGTTTATCATCAGAGGATAACTCTGGAAAGATACTGGATTTCCAAATGGCTCCTAATAAGCGAATGTTTTCGTTTCTGGGAATTAAAAAGCCAAAGCCCGACTGAGGCAACTCAACATCTTTTTTGTTAAAGATTACTTGAGTGGAAAGCATAGGCACATAATCGATACTTTCCAGTGTATTCGAAAGTGCAGTATCAAAACCATCAAGAACCACTGACAAACTATGCGCCGGCAAGCAAGATATCACCCTCTCAGCCTGAATTATTCCATTTGAAGTTTCAACTTCAAAACCCTGTTCCAAAGCTCGAATGGAAATCACCTCTTCGTTTAAAACACGATCGGAAATCTTCCCGACTATTGCCTCTGTCAACTGCTGAATCCCTTTTTTGAAAGTCAACACCATCGGCTTGATATCCGACTTTTCTTTTTTGGAGCGGAGAACTCCCATCACGATAGAACCGAATTTCTGTTCCTTCTCTGCCAGCGTAGGAAGAATCTCTTTTTTGCTGATCTTATAAATATCCCCGGCATAAATACCTGAAAAAACCGGATCCACTAAATACTCTACTGCCTCTTTGCCAATCCTTCGCTCCAGGAAAGACCCCACGCTTTCATCTTCGGCAATCCCTTTAGGAATAAAAGGTTCAGCCAATGCTCGTAACTTTCCTTTACCGGAAATAACATCAGTGGTTAATAATGTTGACAGAGAAGGTTTTAAAGCCTGAAGCTCCCGGTTCCGTATAATAAATCGCGTTTTAAAAGCTTCTGAAATGTCAATGATCTCATCCTTCAACCCAACTTCTTTAGCTAATTTACGAATGGATCCATCGCGATCCCGAAGGGAATTGGGGCCAAAATCTATGATAGTATCATCTATAATCTTTGAAGAAATCACCCCACCCATTGAAACCTGCTTTTCGATGAGCTTAAATGGAATTCCGGCTTTATGGAGATTCCAAGCTGTAGCTAATCCTGAAATTCCGCCGCCGAGAACCAATACTTCTTTCATAGCTTTTATTTCCTACAATTTAACCACAGAATTCACGGAGCAACACTGAGTTTTATTAGTTGATCTTAAACAGCAGTTTCCTCAGGTTGTAAAATATCTACGCACCATGTTTCAAGTGCATCTATCCAGAGATCGTTATCGTTTACACAGGGGATCAGAATAAGGTCGTCGCCACCGGCTTCCACAAAATCTTCTTTCCCACGAATACCAATTTCTTCTAAGGTCTCAATACAATCGGAAATAAAAGCAGGACAGCAAACTGCTACTTTTTTAACTCCTTCCTCTTCAGCTAAACGGACCAGCTCATTATCAGTAGCCGGTGTCAGCCATGGGTCTATCCCTAATTTAGACTGAAACGCAAAGCTGTAATTGAAATCTTTATTGTCAAGATCGAGGTACTCAGCTACATTTTGGGTAGTTTTAACATCCTGATGCCTGTAACAGAACGTGTGTGCCGGAGAATTTACATTGCAGCAATCTTCACACTTAAGGCAATGATCGCCTGTTATATCTCTTTTCTTGATATGACGTTCAGGCACCCCATGGTAAGAAAACATCAGATGGTCAATGTCGTGCTCCTCTATATAAGGACGGATACTTTCTGAAAGTGCCTTTACATACTGAGGATCATCATAGAATGCTTCCTTAGTTATCATTTCCAAATGAGGATATTTATTTAGCCACACTTCTTTGGCTTTTTCGATCACTGTTTCAGTAGTAGCCATCGCATATTGTGGATAAAGCGGAACCATAAATACTTTCTCCAAATCCGGATTCTTTTCCATCAATTCATCAAAACCGGCTTCTATAGAAGGATTGCCATAACGCATTCCCATAGCTATAGGCACGTGATCGCCTAGCCTCTTTTGCAATTTATCAATTACTCTCTGTGTAATCACGATCAATGGAGAGCCTTCATCCCACCAAATAAGTTCATAAGCCTCAGCCGATTCTTTGGGGCGGATGGGTAAAATGATTCCCTCTACAAGAGCCTTTCGAATTGGTGTAGGGAAGTCAATGACACGCTTGTCAGATAAAAATTCTCTCAGATATACTTTAAGGTCTGCCGGCTCGTAGCTATCCGGTGATCCAAGGTTTACCAATAAAATACCTGTTTTAGATTGTTCCATGCCTGATTTTAATATATGTTTGGTGTACAGTTACGCAATAACTTTCTTTAATGTGAATATACAATGAATTCAGAGAAAAATGGTTCCTTATTGATAATTGGCTGCGGTTGGGTCGGTAAAAAATTAGGTCAACAACTTGCTAAAAAAGGTACTATCGTGTATGGAACCACTCGCTCATCCTCTAATTTTTCAGAACTGAGTGAGCTCGACATCAAACCGGTAAAACTGGAACTTCCGGCTCCCTCCCTGTCAAAAATAAGACTTCCTGAAACCGACTCCGTATTAATATCTATTTCTCCGGGACGAGGTGACGACCGCTCTGAATATCCAAAGTTGATGGGACAACTTGCCCAAGTTCTGGCTCAAAGAAACACGCAGGTCATCATGTATAGTTCCACATCGGTCTATGGTAATGCAAAAGGGGAAGTAAAAGAAACAGATGCCACTTCTGACCCCGATAGTGACAATGCCATAGTAGCTGCCGAAGGCGAATTGCGAAAATATGTTTCAGATGCCGTAATTTTAAGGCTTGCCGGTTTATATGGTGCAGATCGCCATCCTGCAAAATATATGGCGGGTCGTAAGGATATTTCTAATGGTGATGCTCCTGTGAATTTAGTTCATAGAGAAGATGTGATAAAAGCTACTGAAATGGTGATTGAAAAGGATATCCACAATGAAATATTCAATATCTCTGCCCCAATTCACCCTGCAAAAAAAGAGATTTATACCACTATAACTGAGCGGCTTGAAATGAAAAAACCAAAATTTTTAAATGGAGGTGGAGACGGCAAAGTCGTTTCCTCTGATAAGGTTGTGGAATTAGGATTTGAATTTCTTCATGAAGAACCATTGGACTTTAAAAAGCTATCGTAGTTGTTTCGATTTTCTTAACTTACCACAGGTGACGGATATGGACATGACGTTAAAAAATAAAATCAGCGAGTATTTCAAACATAAGCCGGTTCTTAAGGCTTATCTATTTGGGTCACAGCTACGTGAAGATGTCCGTTTGGATAGTGATATAGATATTTTAGTTAAGCTCGACCATTCTGTACCCATTGGATTAAAGTTTGTGCAAATGCAACTTGAAATGCAGGATTTACTTGAGAAAAATGTAGATCTGCTGACTCCACAATCTATTTCAAAATATATTAAAGAGGATGTAGATAGAGAAAAAGAGCTGATCTATGAAAGATAGAATTGGAGATGAGGCACGTCTCAAACATATCTTAGATTCAATTGAAGAAATAGAAACTTATATAACTGAAGAAACTTTTGACGGTTTTTCTGCCCACTCAATGGAGAAGCTGCAAACCATATAAGCGAAAATATCAAAAGTTCATATCCTGATATATCATGGAGAGAAATTGTAGGAATTCGAAACATTCTAATTCACGAATATTTTGGGGTTGATGAAAGGATTGTTTGGGAAGTAGCACAAACTGATCTACCTGTCTTGAAACAGCAAATTCAAGATATTATCAAGGAAAACTTTTAACTTTCGCTTTTCAAACTCCCCTCTTCCTCCAAAAACTCCAGTGTTTCCGTGGCATGGCGTAAATGGGGAATCACGATACTTCCTCCCACTATTAATGCTACATTTAATGCATCCACAATTTCCGCTTTGGTAGAACCGGATTTTGCGCATTGCTCCAGGTGGTAGTCAATGCAATCGTTGCAGCGTAAAACAGTGGAGGCTACCAATCCCAGTAACTCTTTAGTTTGCGTAGGAAGGGCGCCATCACGGTAAGTATTGGTATCCATATTGAAAAAGCGCTTAATGCCCAAATGATCAAGATCCATCACTTTTTCGTTTTGAATTTCCCGTTCTTCTCTGAATTGCTGTAGTCTATTTTTTTCTGCCATTTCTCGAATTGTTTTAATTGCCACTAAATCACGAAAACACAAAATAGGGAGAATTTTGGGAACTGTATATCATTAACTGAAATACATCTGCGCTGCATCTCATAATTCAACATAATCGCATTTTGAATCATCCTACACTTAGTTATCTTTTTATGCTTTGGACTTTTTAACAATCAATCATGTTCTGGAATAAAAAAGAATCAAAACATAAACTGGTAGTAATTGGAGACAGCCTTTCCCAAGGTTTTAATAATGGGGGTATCTATCGAACCGATATCAACTTTCCTTCTTTTGTCCGAAAATGTTTTGACCCTCAGCCTGACTTTGATCAACCTTCATTCACAGCCCAAGCCGGAATCCCACTCAACATCGAAGTTTTAGTGCGCGGTTTATCAGAAGAATTTGGGGATGAAATTGATTGGAATGAATTCCTGCCAGCTGCAAAGCACATGATAAGTACGCTTAAAAGAATTAAGAAATACTGGGAAGGTGGTTTTAAAGACCTTTCGGTTGAACGGGAATTTCCATATCACAATCAATCCATTTGGGGCTTTAACATCAGTGATTCATGGGTAGTAAATGAAGAAAACAGTAGAGAACATATTCTAAACAACCCGGAAAGATTTACAGTTTTCAATATGCTGCCTGAACATGCCAAGTTTACAACAGCACGCCTGGTTTTAAATCCCCCTTTAGATGATAAATACCAACATCGCACTCAGTTTGATAATGCGAAGGCACTTTCTGATGACGGTGGAATCGAAAACCTGATTGTCTGTCTCGGCCATAATAATATGATTGCCACTGTTACAGATCTGAAATTAATCTGGACCGAAGATAAAGACCTTGAAGTTTTTCCCGGCAAAAGAAAGCACACTATTTACCGGCCTGAACATTTTGAGCAGCAGTATCGGAAAATGGCGGAAAAAGTACAGGAAATTGGTGCCCAACGGGTTTTTGTTCCCACGCTTCCCTATGTAACCATACCTCCTGTGATTCGGGGCGTCAATTCTGATTTATCCAGCAAGCGATTGGGATACTTTGATTATTATACTCGATTCTGGATTTGGGACGAAGACTTTCACCCCGACAAACACCCACACTTAACCAAAGACGAAGCCATTCAGCTTGATCTAACCATGGATGAGTATAATGCTATCATCAAAAAAGTAGCTGATGAATATGGGTGGCATGTCGTTCCTGTAGCAAAAAATGTGGCAGGTATGGCCCGTAGAAGGTTAGGTGGAGAATTGATTCGCGACTTCCCTGCCGGGTTAGCAGAAGCATTAAAAAATCAAGACAGTACCTCTCACCTCGTTGATGAAGACGGAGATGTAAAACTATCAACTGATTTTCTCCGACTGAATGATAACGGTAAATTGTATAAAGGCGGCATCTTCAGCCTCGACGGACTCCACCCCACAACCATTGGATACGGATTGATGGCTAATGTATATATGAAAACGATGGCACGTGCAGGCGTTAAATTTCAGAATAGCATTGACTGGGAAGAAGTTGTGAAAGAAGATACACTGGTTAGTGACCCACCAAAATTATTAGCCGAACTGAGACTTGTACTCCGCTTCCTGGCCATGAACCAACAAGAACGTGTGTTCAGCATCAGCAAGAATATTCTCAGCCAGGTTATGGAATTAGTTTCTCCCCGACGGCACTAAATTTAAGCCCCTCTTCTACTTTCCGATTTCTTTCTCTTGCCGTCTTATTTTAATTTAGATTTATTCCAAATAAGCTTTGATTCCATTTAAAAACCTCTTTAACTTAGAATCGTTCTAAATAAAATCACAACCCAAATTTATTCATTTCTCAAAATGAGGCTTACAAAAATATTATTACTCCCTCTCTTAACACTTGCCCTAATATCTTGCGATAATGGCAATGACGACAACACCGAAATTGATGCGCCGGCTACATACGAGTTTACTCGCAATGGTGAATCAACTGTTTCATTTACAGGTCAAACCACCCGCATCCAAATGGCTTCTGAATTAATTTCAGCTATGATGGATTTTGACAATTCTACAGAAGAATTACTCTTGGAAATGTATCGCAACGAAACAGCCAGTGGTGGCGATGCAAATCCATTTGAAAACCCAGCGCTAAACGAAGCCACTAAAAATATTAAAGGTAAAGTGGCTGCATCAACCTATTATTTTTCCTCGAACACCCAGCTTAGTGCGGAAATTAAAAACCAGTTTGAAGCATGGATAAGTGCTCAAATAGACGAGGTATTTCCGAATGAAAATACCTTGGCAGAATCAGGTCAACCCGGACAAATTGCTGACGGATCTTCAACCCGCTATGTAAATGCTAAAGGATTCGAATACAATCAATTAGTAGGCAAGAGCCTGATTGGAGCTCTAATGGCAGACCAAATGCTGAATAACTACCTAAGTACTACTGTATTGGATGCCGGAACTAATCGCGAAGACAACAATAACGGCACCCTGGCTGAAGGTTCTAATTACACCAATATGGAACATAAATGGGACGAAGCCTATGGCTACCTGTTTGGCACAGCAACTGATTTGGCAAACCCAATGCCTACTCTTGGTCAGGATGATGACTTCCTGAACAAATATCTTGGAAGAGTAGATGGCGATGATGACTTTGCCGGTATCGCCCAGGAAACTTTTGATGCATTTAAGCTTGGCAGAGCTGCTATCGAAGCCGGAGCTTACGATGTAAGGGACGAACAAGCTCAGATAATTCGCGAGAACATCTCAATTGTAATAGCAGTAAGAGCAGTCTATTATTTGGAATCTGGTAAAAATGGATTAGAGGAGTCTTCACCTGATTATGGGGCGGTATTCCACGATCTTTCAGAGGCTTATGGTTTCTTATATAGCCTTCAATTCACGCGTGTCCCAGGCTCAGACAGTCCTTACCTCTCCACTGAAGAGATTAATGGAATGTTAGCCCAATTGGAGGCCGGTAATGGTCTTTGGGATATTGAGCCAAGTGTTTTAGGTGAAATGTCTGAAACGATTGCAGCTCAATTTGAATTCACCATAGAGCAAGCTGCTAATTAAATTACATTCTCATTTTAAGGCTGGCAGCAGAATCTTTTCCCAGCTTTTTTGCTTTAAACTTTATTCATCATGAAGAAATTTGTCGTTTTAATTGTAACCGTTTTTATTGTTTGGAGCTGTACTGATAATGGGCCTTCAGGTCCCAGCCCGGATGATTTTGACCGCGAAGCCATCCTGGTAAACTGGGCTGATAATATCATTATTCCCGCATTTACTCATTTTTCAGAAACCACGGCTCAACTTCATACTTCAGCACAAAACTTTTCCGCTGAACATACTCAGCAAAACCTTGACGTGCTTCGCGATTCATGGAAAAGTGCTTACCTCGCATACCAACATGTTTCAATGTTTGAAATGGGCGAAGCCATGCAGCTTCGCTATCGTGACAACCTGAACATCTATCCTACAGATACATCCGAGATTGAGGATAATATTGCTGAAGGAAACTATAACCTTGAACTACCTTCACTTAATAATAGTCAGGGTTTTCCGGCCTTAGATTATCTCCTATATGGTTTAGGAGAAAATGATTCTGAAATTATGGCCAACTACACTTCCAACTCCGGTGCTGAAAATTACCGAACGTATCTTACCGACCTGACTCAGCGAATAGATGACCTCACAACTCAAGTTTTGGAAAGCTGGACCTCCGGCTATCGGGACGAATTCGTGAGCAATTCCGGTAATGGTTCCAATTCTTCACTGGATATGATGGTGAACGATTACATCTACTATTACGAAAAACATCTGCGCGCCGGTAAAATTGGTATTCCTGCAGGAGTTTTTTCCGGAACGCCCTTAAGCAGCCACGTGGAAGCTTATTACAGCCAGGGATTTTCGAAAGCACTTTTCAACCAAGCCCTGACAGCCAGTATCAATTTCTTTAACGGAACACATTTTGAAGCTGAAGTAGACGGACAAAGTCTGGATGATTACCTTGATTATTTAAATACGATGAAGGACGGTGCCGATCTGACTTCCTTGATTAACAATCAGTTTCAAGAAGCGCGAACCGAAGCCGAAAACTTAAATGCTGATTTTGCCGCCCAGGTTGAAAACGACAATAGCCAGATGCTTTCTACCTACGATGAACTGCAACGAAATGTAGTTTACATGAAAGTAGATATGCTTCAGGCCCTCAACATTAACGTAGATTATGTGGATGCAGACGGTGATTAAAGCTGTACCGTATTAAATAAGTGAATGTTTAATAGGTATTTAAATAATATTTTAACAAACAGTTATTGGTTAAAGGTTGATTGGTTATTGGCACTTAGTAAAAATGACATCGGTAACCAATTAACGATTCACAATTCAACCAATAATCAAACATAAGACGTGAAGTTTATTTCCATTCGGACATATTTTTCCGGTACCAGGAATGCTGCTCCATTAGCTGTTTTCCGAATTCTATTCGGAATTCTGATGCTGTGGAGCATCGTTCGTTTTGCAGCCAACGGATGGATCTCTAAACTCTACATCGAACCGGAATTTTATTTTTCTTATTTGGGATTTGAATGGGTTCAGCCTTTGGGCGAATGGACCTATCTCATCTTTTTGATCTGTGGAATTGCATCTGTTTTTGTGGCCTTAGGTTTCAAGTACCGAATTTCCATAATCGTTTTTTTCCTCAGTTTCACTTACATCGAGCTGATGGATAAAACCACCTACCTAAATCACTATTACTTCATCAGCATCCTTAGTTTTCTGATGATTTTTCTCCCGGCTCACACTTACTATTCAGTGGATGCCTGGCGGAATGAAAAACTGTGTTCCCAGGAAGTTCCAAGGTGGACAATAGATTCCATCATGCTGCTCTTGGGAATTGTCTATTTCTATGCCGGACTCGCCAAATTAAATTCTGATTGGCTCTTCGAAGCCATGCCCTTGCAGATCTGGCTTCCTGCCAAATACTCTATTCCGCTGTTGGGAGACCTCCTTCAACAAACATGGACCCATTATGCTTTTGCCTGGGGCGGCGCCCTTTATGACTTATCTATCCCATTTCTTCTGCTCTACAAAAGAACTCGCGTTTTTGCCTTTTCAATGGTCGTCATATTTCATGTGCTCACCCGGGTTCTATTTCCCATCGGGATGTTTCCATACATCATGATTGCCAGTGCACTCATCTTTTTTGATGCAGGACTTCACCACAAGATCCTCAATAAACTTTCAGAATGGCTGAAAATCTCCAAATCTGTTTTTGATAGCGGAAAAATCTACCAATTCCCAAAAACCTGGCTTCGAAAAGCGTCCATCGGCATTGTCACCGTTTTCTTCATACTTCAACTTTTAATCCCCTTTCGATACCTGCTGTATCCAGGAGAACTATTCTGGACTGAAGAAGGCTACCGGTTTTCCTGGCGGGTGATGCTAATGGAAAAAGCCGGGTATGCCAATTTCAAAGTGGTGAATCCGGATACCGGTCAGCGTTTTTATGTAGATAACGATGAATTCCTGACCGAATATCAGGAAAAACAGATGTCATTTCAGCCGGATTTCATTTTGGAATATGCCCACCACCTTGAGGATCACTATCAGCAGCAAGGCATCGAAGATCCTGAGATCTATGTGGAAAGTTATGTGGCACTGAATGGACGACAAAGTCAGCCTTATGTAAATCCGGATGTTGACCTCACAGTAATCAAACCTTCACTCCAACACAAAAAATGGTTACTTCCTTTCAATGATGAAATTAAAGGCCTTTAGTTTTTTACTTTTCTTGGGATGGTGTTTTTCAGCTCAGGCCCAACATCAGATTTCCGGTTACGTGATTGATGTGGAAACAAATGAACCCATCGAGCAAGTAGAAATTTATGATAATGAAGCTGGCAAATCATACCGCACCAATGAAGAAGGGTATTTCAAGATACCTAATCTGACTTACGGGACGTACTTTCTCTATTTCTACAAATTAGGATATGAAGTTGAGCAACGTCCTATTGTGTTGGATACTAAAAACTCCGATATCTACATTAAGCTCCGAAAACTGTCTCGGGAAATGTCAGAAGTGGCTATCACGGAAAAGCGAGCTCAGGTTTTTGCGATGGAACGGCTTCGAGAGGTTGAGGGAACTTCGATATATGCAGGTAAAAAAAACGAAGTTATTGACCTCGATAATATGGTGGTTAATACTTCATCTAACAATGCCCGGCAGATTTACAGCCAAATTTCAGGTTTGAATATTTTTGAGTCAAATGATGCCGGATTGCAGCTCAATATCGGAGGGCGTGGCTTAGATCCCAATCGTTCTTCTAATTTTAACATTCGCCAAAACAATTACGATATCAGTGCAGATGTACTTGGCTATCCTGAAAGCTACTACACCCCTCCCGCTGAAGGTATTGATGAAATTCAGGTGATTCGCGGAGCTGCTTCCCTGCAATATGGAACCCAATTTGGAGGGCTCGTCAACTTTAAAATGAAGAAGCCGGCTCGGGACCGTAATTTCGAGTTTATAACCCGACAATCAGCGGGATCGCATGCACTTTTCACTTCTTTCAACCGCATCAGCGGAACTACCGGAAAAGTCGGTTATTACGGATATTTTAATTACAAAAATGGAGATGGATTTCGGCCCAACTCCAACTTCGATTCTCAAAATGCATATCTCTATACTGACTATAAATTCAGTGAAAACACCACGCTCAGTGCCGATTTCACCTATTTATACTACCTCGCCCAACAGCCCGGCGGGCTTACTGATGCCCAATTCTATCGCGATCCAAGCGTTAGCAATAGAACCCGAAATTGGTTTGAAGTGGACTGGAAACTGGCCTCGCTGAAACTGGAGCATGTGTTTTCTTCCAGGACACGAATAAGCGTGTTGGCCTACGGTTTAGATGCCTCCCGAAAATCAGTTGGATTCCGCACCAACCGTGTTTCTCAGGAAGATGACATGGATGCACCTCGCGACCTCATCCTCGGAGATTTCAACAATTGGGGAGCTGAAATCCGCTTTTTAAATCGATATAAAATCGGGGAAATGAATTCCGTTTTTCTGATCGGCTCCAAATATTATCAATCGAATAATGAGTCGGTGCAAGGGCCGGGGACAGCGAGTGTAAAAGCCGATTTCTCCTTAGCCGATCAACAATTCCCCAATTATCCCAACCAGTCTGACTTTACCTTTCCCAATCGAAATGTGGCTCTTTTCGGGGAGAATATTTTTTACCTGAAAAACAATCTCTCTATTACCCCTGGTTTCCGGTTAGAATACATCAACACCCAAAGTGAAGGGACTTTCAAACGCGTAAATTTTGATCTTGCCGGGAATCCAATCCAAAATGAAGTTTTTGAAGACAACCGGAAATTTGAACGAAGTTTTTTCCTGCTGGGAGCCGGCATCAGCTACCTTCTCAATTCCGGAACAGAGTTTTATGGCAATTTCTCACAAAATTATAGATCGGTCACTTTTAATGACATCCGAATTGTAAATCCCACCTTTCAGGTAGATCCCAATATTACTGATGAAAGTGGCTTCACGACTGATTTTGGTGTTCGGGGACAAATTGGTGAATCGGTCTCGTATGATATTGGTGGTTTTGGGTTGATGTACGACAATCGCATTGGTGAAGTACTGCGAGCTGAAACAAGAGTAAATGCTGAAGGCATCCCCGAAGAAACAGGCCGTGTGGTTCGGTTTCGCGGAAATATAGGGCAAGCCTTTATGTATGGAATGGAGAGCCTAGTAGAGCTAAATCTGCTGCCACTGTTCGGCAATGAATCTCCTGATCTGAAATTCAGTGTTTTTGCCAATACCGCCATCACCCAATCCGAATACCTAAACTCCGATATCCCCGGAGTTGAAGGCAATGAAGTGGAGTTCGTCCCTTTCCTGAATTTGAAAACAGGACTTAATTTTGGTTTCAAGAATTTGCTGGGCAGCTTGCAATACACTTATGTCTCAGAACAATTCACCGATGCCTCTAATGCTGAACAAAATCCCTTTGATAATCAAAGCGGTATTCGAGGCGAGATCCCGGCTTATGACGTGCTGGACTTCTCGGCCTCCTATTCATGGAAAAGCCTAACCCTGGAAACAGGGATCAATAATGTGCTGAATAATTGGTATTTCACCCGTCGGGCTACAGGGTATCCGGGACCAGGCATTATTCCCTCCCCTCCCAGAACTTATTACCTGACCCTGGAATTCAAGATTGGGAATTGATCTAAAATTGTGAGTCTGATTCCCAGTCTTCAGGATTCATTTTAATGTATCTCCGAATGTTATTTAATGCCCGGTAATTTCGGATGATGTGATCATGAAATCGGGATTGCCATTCAAAATCATAATTTTTTTGATTGCACCATCGGGTATGAGCCGATTTGTATGACCGGATGATGGTGGATAATGATCCGGGTTTGGGTGATATGATCGACATTCTGTCATTGATATTGATATCCTGTAGGCATGTTGCATGCAACATGCCTACAGGATGGGACCCATTTTCATCCGGTAAAATTTGAATAATCCCATGGACATGATTCGGCATCACAACAAATTCATCCAATTTCACATTATCGAAATGGTTAGGGATCTCATTCCAAAAATACCATGCTGCACATCCCTGTTCAGATAATCCCATGATACCATCCCGAATTTCTCCAAAATAATGACAGCGATCTTTGGTACAGATCGTCACAAAATAAAACCATGGAATGCGATAATCCCACCCATCTAATCGAATCGATTTACTCCAATATTCCATCTATATATATTTTTTCTCATTTATAAGTAAGAGCCATTTCAAAGCCAATCCTTACAAATTTTTTTCCTTATCTTTGCCATGAATTTTTTAATCCATTTACCCTCTACTCATTCTCATGAAATACCTTGCTGTACCTCTGATATTCTTACTAACTATTTCCTGTAACTCTAACTCTGATAAAAACACCTACAATCCCGAAGCTGACACCCTCAAATACGAGCAGGAAGTTCACCTTCAAAATGTACGTCAACTTACCTTTGGGGGAGACAATGCCGAGGCCTACTGGAGCTATGACAGCGAGAAACTCATCTTTCAATCCAACAATCCGGAGTGGGGCTTGGAGTGTGATCAGATCTTCACCATGGATATTTCTGAAAAAGAGCCGGGCTTTGAGCCACCGATGATTAGTACCGGAAATGGTCGTACCACCTGCGCCTATTTCTTACCCGGAGATTCAACTTTCGTGTACTCTTCAACCCATGAAGCCGGCACGGAGTGTCCAACTCCTCCCGAACGTGGTACCGGCGGAGCCTACGTATGGCCCATCTACGATACATACGATATTTATAAAGCCGATATGGATGGCAACATCATCGCAAAACTGACCGATGAGTCAGGCTATGACGCTGAACCAACCGTTTCTCCCCAAGGTGATAAAATCGTTTTCACTTCCGATCGCAGCGGAGACCTTGAATTATATATTATGGATACCGACGGCTCTAATGTGATTCAGGTGACAGATGAACTTGGGTACGACGGCGGTGCTTTCTTTTCTCCAGATGGGCAGCAACTGATTTTCCGTGCATCCCGACCTGAAACCGAAGAAGAGATCGACAAATACAAAAATCTGCTTTCACAGGGATTGGTTGAGCCGACCAATATGGAGCTGTTTATTGTAAATGTGGATGGAACCGGTCTTCGACAAATCACTGATCTGGGCAACGCCAACTGGGCTCCCTATTTTCACCCCTCCGGAGAAAAAATAGTATTTGCCTCCAATCATCAGTCTCAACGTGGATTTCCTTTCAATATCTTCATGATAAATGTGGATGGAACCGGATTAGAGCAGATCACTTTTGATAATCAGTTTGATTCCTTCCCCATGTTTTCTCCCGATGGCAAAAAGATCGTTTTTTCATCAAATCGAAATAATGGCAGCGACCGATCCACCAATGTTTTTGTAGCTGACTGGGTTGAAAATTGATTCATTCTCGCAGATAAAACTACTATTAATCCTGCACGTGATTGAACACTCAGCCTCTAAAGCTTGTTATAGGGATAAGTAAGTTGAATCAAAACAGTTTAGTACAATGGGACTTATAGAAAAGAATGACCTTCAATTAGATTACAACTGGAGCACAACACCAGGCGAGACCCCAATCGATAGAGATGAAATTGGCGGTGTCTCTTTTGACAGTCAAAATGGACAAGACGTCTTATCCCTTCTCAATGACTACGCCGAAAAAAATGACCTTGACCGAAAAGAGGATGTTCTGGAAGCTGAAGACTTAATCCGGAATGACCTGCCAAAAGATCTAAATACAGATGAAGATGTCATGGATTGGTTATGGTCAAAACTGGGGAATATGCAAAAGACGGTGTAGATCAACAGTAAGGTAAATCCAAGTCCAATTAGATTTTACACCGGACTAATTTTGAATTTCTATTATCTATGGTTGATGGTCTGCTTTCCGAATCAATCATAGATAATTTTTTTTCACAACAATCTATGTGATTATTACTTATACTCATCCCTGTTAAACCATCACAAATGACAGGGATATGAAACTTACGCTTTCCAATTTATCTAAAACGTACAAAAACGGGGTCAAAGCCCTTGATGATGTTTCCATCGAAATTGAGTCGGGCATGTTTGGGCTACTGGGGCCAAACGGAGCCGGAAAATCTACGCTCATGCGAACCATTGCCACGCTGCAAGCCCCCGATTCCGGTTCTGCAGATTTAGATGGCATAGATATTTTAAACGATAAGCAGAGCCTCCGAAAAGTGTTAGGCTACTTGCCTCAACAGTTTGGCGTTTATCCCAATATGTCTGCCGAAGCCCTCCTCCACTATTTTGCTCGCTTAAAGGGTATAGGTGACCGTGAACAGCGTAATGAAATTGTAAATACCGCCCTTGAAGTAACCAACCTATTCAACGTCAAAAACAAGAATGTGGCAGGGTATTCGGGAGGAATGAAACAGCGTTTTGGCATTGCACAGTTGCTATTGAACGACCCTAAACTCATCATTGTAGATGAACCCACAGCCGGACTTGATCCCTCTGAACGACATCGTTTCCTGAATGTGCTTCGTGAAATTGGAACCAACCACATTGTCATCTTTTCAACACACATTGTGGATGACGTAAAAGAACTGTGTACCGACCTCGCTATTATGAACGGCGGCCGGATTTTGAGCCATCACACTCCTAAAAAAGCTGTAGAAACTCTGAAAGGTAAAATTTGGGCGCTGACTATTGACCGCGATGAATTAGAAAAACATGAAGGGATGTACAATGTTATTTCTTCAAATTTCAATCAGGATAATACGCTGAATATACGCGTAATGAGTGAAACCCGGCCCGGAGATGAGTTTTCGGAAAAGGTACCTGAACTGGAGGACGTTTATTTCGTCACCCTCCAAAATGATGAAAAAGAACCTGCTAACGCTTAAGCCTGTCTATCCTGATTATGTTTTGGAATATTTTCACCTTCGAAATTCGGTACTGGCTGCGTAAGCCTTCATTCTACGTCTACTCCGGTATCATCTTTGCATTATCGCTGTTTATCATGGTCAGTGCTGCCGGTATTTTTGAGAGCCTGACGGTAAGCATGAGTACCATCACTATTGTGAATTCTGCAACGGCTATCAATGGCCTTTTAAATGAAATGGCAATTATTGTCTATTTCTTTCTTCCGGCAGTTGTGGGAGGAACCATTTATCGTGATTACAAGCACGAGATGCACTCTGTTCTATATTCCTATCCGTTTAAAAAATGGGAATATCTGTTGGCTAAATTTCTATCCGGTATCGTCATGATCACCCTGATTGTGATTGCTGCAGCCCTTGGACTACTCTTAGGATCTGTTTTCCCTGGCACGAATCCGGAACTGCTTGGTCCTTTTGAACTGATGAATTACGTTCAGCCTTTCTTCTACTATATAATTCCCAATATGATTTTCTTTGGGGCAATCGTATTTGGAATAGTAACCTTCACACGCAATATCAGTGTCGGTTTCATTGTAATCCTGGCTTTATTTCTATTGCAATCATTTACCCAGAGTTTGACTCAAGATCTGGATAACAAAATGTTAGCTGCTCTTTTAGACCCATTGGGCATGCAAGCCAATAGTTATTACACTGAATACTGGACTGTTTTTGAACAAAATAATAACCCATTACCTTGGGGGGAAGTGATTTTCTATAACCGACTCCTTTGGACCGGACTGGGTATTGCAATCTTTGGGTTGGTGTACAAAGTGTTTGATTTTCGTCAGCAGCCAATTTCATTCAATATTTTTGGTAAGAAAAAAGGGGAAGCCGTCACCAAAAAGAACTTTGGTAGCGTACTCACCATCTCCATGCCAAAGGTTGACTACGATTACACCTGGCTGCAAAACCTAAAAACAGCCTGGAGCCTTTCTACCACTGACTTCAAATATATTGTTCGCGGCTGGGCGTTTATCATAATTTCCCTGGTGGGTCTTTTAATTTCACTTAGTGTAATCTTGGTTGGCGGTGAAATCTATGGAACCGACACCCTACCCGTTACCTGGCAGATGCTGGAATTGCCCGGAACCTTTTTTAGCCTCTTCATCAACATACTGACCTTCCTTTATGCGGGAATGATATTACACAGAAGTCGATCCGACAAGATGGATCAGCTGATACATGTTACAGCTACCCCTAATTGGGTGATTCTCTTTTCAAAATTCCTGGCCTTGGTTAAAATGCAGATGGTATTGCTTGCCATCATTATGGTAACCGGAATCGGCGTTCAGCTTTATAATGGATTTTTTGATATTGAATTAGGCCTTTACCTAACCGATTTATACGGGATATCTCTGATCAATGTAGTTGTTTGGGGACTCCTTGCCCTGTTTATACATTCTTTTTTCAAGAATTTTTATATCGGGTTTATACTACTGCTGTTAATCTCTATTGGGATTAACTTCTTAGGGTCTGTTGGGATTGAACAGGATATTTTCAAATTCAACCAAGGGCCTGGCACAAGCTATTCCGATATGAATGGATATGGAAGCTCGCTTCCGGCATATTTTGTTTATAAAATCTATTGGCTGATGCTGGGTATTGTCCTTTTTGTACTTTCTATAACCTTATTTCGACGAGGAATGCCTGAGGGAATTAAGGAAAGGTTTCAAAATGCAAAGCAAGCCTTCAGTCCTACTTTAAAAGGAATTTTCAGCCTTAGCTTAATCATCTTTTTGAGTTTAGGCAGTTGGGTTTATTACACTCAAAATATTAAACACGAACGTCTTTCATCTAAGGAACAAGAACTGCGAGCAGCAAACTGGGAGAAGAATTACGGTAAATATAAGGATATACCCCAACCTCGAATTATTGCAACCAATATTAATTTAGATCTCTATCCTGAAACCCGAGATTTTGAGGTTGCAGGGAGTTATTTGCTCCAGAATAAAACCGGTTCAGTCATCGACTCTATACACATTGACCACAACAACTTTAACAGCTCTTTTGGGTTCGAACGCAACTTTGAGTTAGTCATGGAAGATGACTCCATGAACTACGATATCTACCGGCTCAACCAACCATTGATGCCCGGTGATTCTGTCTTATTCACTTTTGTGCTTTCCAATAAGCCGAATGAGATTCTTCGAAATAATTCTCCGGTTCGGGGCAACGGAACCTTCATTAACAACTCCCTTTTTCCGGGAATTGGGTACAGTGAATCAGGAGAGTTGAGCTCAGAAGAGGCCCGGGAACGGTATGACCTGCCTCCCAAAGATCGCATGCCGCCACCCACAGACAGTACGGCCCTGCAAAATAATTACATCTCGAATGATGCCGACTGGATTGAGTTTGAAACCACCATCTCCACTTCACCGGAACAAATTGCCATTGCTCCGGGTTACCTTCAGGATGAATGGGAAGAAAACGGACGGCGCTATTTCCACTACAAAATGGATAGCACCATTGTGAATTTTTACTCATTCATTTCTGCCGAATTTGCGGTCACCAAAGATACCTGGAACGATGTAGCCATTGAAATCTACCATCATCCAGACCACACCTATAACCTTGATTATATGAAGGAGGGCATTAAGAAGTCTCTCGATTATTACACCGAAAATTACAGCCCGTATCAGTTCAGGCAGCTGAGAATTATCGAGTTCCCAAGAACCGGAGGTAGCTTCGCCCAATCATTTGCCAACACGGTTCCGTACTCTGAAGCGGTAGGTTTTATAGCTGATGTGGATACGACTGCCGAAGATGCCGTAAACTACCCGTTCAGTATCACGGCCCATGAAGTGGCACATCAGTGGTGGGCTCATCAGGTCATTGGGGCAAATGTTCAAGGGGCCACGATGCTGTCCGAAAGTCTCTCTGAATACAGCGCCCTCAAAGTTCTTGAAAAAGAATACGGGGTCAATCAAATGCGCCGGTTCTTGAAAGATGCCTTAGATGGATATCTCATTGGAAGAACCGCAGAATTCAGAAGAGAACTCCCCCTGATTTATAATGAAAACCAGCAGTACATCCACTACGACAAAGGTTCACTCGTGTTCTACGCACTTAGCGACTACACCGGTGAAGACAACCTGAACCGAGCACTAAGCGATTTTGTAGCCGACAAAGGTTTTCAGCAACCTCCGTACACTACTTCTCTGGAAATGCTTGAGTACCTGAAAGCAGCTACGCCTGACTCCCTACAGTATCTGATTAAGGATATGTTTGAGACGATCACTTTATATGATAACCGCGTTGAAGAAGCGACTTACACTGAAATCGATTCCGGCACCTATGAAGTAGACCTTACTTTGCAAGCCTCCAAATACCGCTCCTCAGAAACCGGAGAGCGGGTCTTTACCAATGAAGCCGGCGATAGCCTGTATGTTGAAATTGAAGACCGCAGATTACCCATTAAATCACTTCCCCTCAATGACTGGATTGAAGTAGGTGTGTTTGGCATGGATGAAGAAGGCAACGAAACGGTTCTCTACCTCGAAAAACGAAAGTTTAGGGAGATTCTAAATGAATTCACTATTACGGTTGACGAAGAACCCGTCTCGGTGGGCATCGATCCTTACAACAAACTGATTGATACCATTTCGAATGATAATCGGAGACCGCCTTCTCGGGAAGATGAGTAGGTGAAAGTTGCCGCGTCACATATCTTAGAAGAAATTTGGATCGGGGTTCTTTATTCCTTCTTGCATAATTGGGTATAGATGCTATCTTATCAATTAACAAGATGATATTAAGCGGACAGCTTAGGCGAATGACTGTTCGGATAACATCCCAAAATTCACATTATGCGAATAAGAAGGTACAAGAAAGCGTGTAAAAGCGGTTTCGGCTCGTTCGCCCTAACAATACCTTCGTTCGGGTAATTTTTAATCATCTATTTTTATGATCAAGAAAATAATATTGAAATTCGGCAGATCCCAAGAAGAAGATGCCCTAAGTTTTAACCCTGGATCAATTACAGTATTCGTAGGGCCAAATAATTCTGGGAAAAGCTTAGCATTAAGAGAGATAGAAAATTATTCTAAATCAGGGCCTCAAGCTAATCGTATTACTATAGAAACAGTAGAGTATGATATTCCTGATAAAGATATAATTAGCACTTTAATAAAGAGAAAAAGTCAAAAACTCACCTGAAAATTTTTCACTATCAGAAAAAGAATATTTTGTTCCAGATTATGATCCAATAAATGAACGGGTACAAAACCGTCGTGTAAACTTAGAACAATTGAAAGATTTTTCTGAGCGAGAACCTCTTCATAAGTATTTTTTTCAAAACTTTATATCACTTTTTGTTATTAGACTGGATGGAAAAACCAGATTTAATTTAACCAATAATAGATCAAGTGGTGATTTACAAGGAGAACCCAAGAATCATCTTATGGCATTATTCAAAGATGATGAAGCCAGAAAGAAGATTCGTGAATATACTGCAGAAGCATTTGGTTTGCACTTTACAATCGCCCCTACATCAATGCAGCAGTTAAGAATTGGAATGTCAAAAAGACCGCCTGTTGACCATGAAGAAGAGCAATCATTAAGTGAAAGAGCCAGAAATTTTCATTCTAATTCTACTAAAATCTCAGAACTTAGTGATGGTGTTAAAGCATTTACTGGTTTGATATCAGTTTCATTAAGTTCAGATTACAAATTAATATTAGTTGATGAACCAGAAGCTTTTCTCCATCCACCTTTAGCTAAGAAATTGGGTAATATAATTACCTCCTTAGCATCTAAAAGAGGTGGAAATGTTTTTGCGGCAACACATTCTGCAGATTTTTTAATGGGTTGTGTACAATCTGGAAAAGATGTTAACATCGTCAGGCTTACATATAAAAATGAGATGGCTACAGCAAGAATTTTAAAGTCTAATCAGCTAGAAACTTTACTCCGAGACCCTTTATTAAGATCTTCGGGTGTACTTTCTTCCCTTTTTCACGATGGTGCAGTAGTTACAGAAACTGATACTGACAGAGCTTTCTATGAAGAAATTAATGAAAGGCTACTTTCATTTGAAGATACAGGAATTGGTGATTCAATATTCTTAAATGCCCAAAATAAACAAACAGTATGTCGAGTTATCGAACCATTAAGAGATATGGGTATACCAGCTGCTGCAATAGTGGATTTAGATATTTTTAAAGATAAAACAGCTTTTAAAAAGTTACTTAGTGCAGCAAAAGTACCTCAGAATCTTATCAATACTTGGGGCAGTTTAAGAGGACAAATTAAAAGGGCCTTTGAAGAAGTAAATTCTGACCCTAAAAATGATGGTCTCAAGAAACTCAAAGATCCTGAAACTGAGTCTGCTCAGAATTTAATTGATAATTTGAAAGAGTATGGCATATTCTTGGTTCCTGTAGGTGAATTAGAAATTTGGTTGAAAGAGTTAAATGTAAATGGAAAAGGTCCCTCATGGTTAATTAAAATTTTCGAGAAAATGGGTTCAGATCCAAGTGATTCAGATTATATCAAGCCTGGTGATGATGATGTATGGTTTTTTATCAGAGAGATTGGTTCATGGGTTGACAATCCTAATCGAAAAGGAGTGTAAAATTACCCTAAAAACGGTATCAATGCGGACTTTCCCTGTTTGCCGGCTCAAAATTTGTTGGCTAAAATAAATTTTGAGTTATAATTACATTACTTACTAAAAAAGGCCAAATCGATTAAACCGCAAGACCATTAGCCAATCTAATCCCCCATTGGTTCTCAAGGCACATTTCAGTATATTTTTAGTACTTTAAAAAACTTTAAATGTACCAATATGAATATTTCTATTGCCAGCGGTATCGAACCCCTCTCTGAGTTTAGAAAGAAATCGGCTGATTTTATAAAGCGCTTGAAGAAAGAAAAACAACCCATTGTACTTACCCAGCATGGAAAAAGTGCGGCGGTTTTAATGGATGTCTCAGAATATGAGCGGTTCACTAAAAAGATGGAAATGCTGGAAGATCTACTTGAAGCCAAACAACAGGTGGAACAAGGCAAAACCTATTCTATGGATGAAGCAAAAGAAAGAATTGAAAACCATCTTTCTAAATGGAAGTAATTTTAACGGATCGGTTTTTAACTCGGGTTGAGGAGTGTACAGATTATATTGCTTTAGATCATATTCCTACGGCTATCGAATGGGCCGAAGGTGTTTTTGAGCATTGTGAGCAACTCAGAACACAACCCGATAGTGGCAGAATGGTTCCGGAGTTTAACCGACCAGAGATAAAAGAACTAATTCATGGAAATTATCGCCTGGTGTACGAGCTAAAATCTAATCGGATAGACATGCTTACCATCTGGCATACAAGTCAAGTCTTGCCTAAAAAGCCCTATTAACGGTTGACTAACACACGTTTTACGAACTACCGACAAGTCTGTTGGGACAGGGTGCGATCGCACTTTTTTGTAGGAAATCAATTTTGCTACTTCAAACAAATGATAATCCCCGCGCCTTTTAAACGCTTGGTCTTTATGTTCTTCATTTACCTCCCCTCTCTTTTCGCTATAAAATTTATTTGAAAATGTTCGCATA
>NZ_JAVLBQ010000034.1:0-33150 GCF_031581265.1 Gracilimonas sp. | reverse complement strand
GGGTCTGTGGCATAGGACCGTCGGTGGCAGCCACTACCAATATCGCACCGTCCATCTGGGCAGCACCGGTCACCATGTTCTTGACATAGTCGGCGTGACCCGGGCAGTCTACGTGGGCATAGTGGCGCTCATCGGTCTCATACTCCACGTGGGCGGTGGCAATGGTAATACCACGCTCGCGCTCTTCCGGAGCATTGTCAATGTCTGCAAATTGCTTGGCTACACCACCATAGGTCTTCGCCATTACCGTCGTAATAGCGGCCGTCAAAGTGGTCTTACCGTGATCTACGTGTCCTATCGTGCCCACGTTCACGTGTGGCTTATTCCGTTCAAAGGTCTCTTTTGCCATGATACTTTAGTTTAGTCTTAGTGTTTAATTTCTTTTATGATTGATCTTCAATGATCTCTTGAGCCAATGTTTCAGGCACTTCAATATAATCGTGGAACTCCATAGAGTATACTGCACGACCCTGTGTAAGAGATCTTAAATCAGTTGAATAACCGAACATTTCTGAAAGTGGTACGTGAGCTTTCACTACCGATCCTTCTTTATTAGAATCCATGCTTTGCATAATTCCACGGCGGCTATTCAAGTCACCAATTACATCGCCCATATATTCTTCAGGGGTGATAATCTCAACCTTCATAACCGGCTCGAGAATCTTCGGTGCCGCTTTACGCGCTCCATTTCTGAAACCAAGTTTGGCACAAAGCTCAAAACTCAGCTGATCGGAGTCAACATCGTGGTAAGAACCGTCATAGAGGCGGAATCCAATATTTTCTACAGCATAGTTTGCCTGAATACCAGCACTTAATGCCTGTTGGAAGCCTTTCATTACAGATGGAATAAATTCACGTGGAATATTTCCACCTACAACTTCATTTATGAAAATAAATCCATCTTCTCTGGTAATACGGTCTTCGTTACCATCATAATCTTCAAATTCTTCAATTGGCCCCATTTCAAAGGAGATGTCAGCAAATTTACCACGACCACCGGTCTGCTTCTTGTAGATCTCACGGTGATCAACTTTCTTAGAAATCGTTTCACGATAAGAAACCTGAGGAGCACCAACATTGGCCTCAACTTTAAACTCACGCTTTAATCGGTCAACAATAATTTCAAGGTGAAGCTCACCCATTCCGGCGATTGTAGTCTGCCCTGTTTCATGGTCAGTTCTAACCTGGAATGTTGGATCTTCTTCGGCAAGTTTTTGCAGACCTGTAGAAAGCTTCTCGCCATCCGCTTTGGTCTTAGGCTCAACAGCCAACTTAATTACCGGCTCAGGGAATGTAATTTGCTCAAGCTCTACCGGATGATCTACATCACATAATGTGTCCCCGGTATGCACTTCTTTAATTCCAATTATAGCTGCAATATCTCCAGCCTGGATGTAATCTAAATCTTTTTTGTCGTTGGCGTGCATTTCAAGCAGACGCCCAACACGTTCTCTGTTTCCGGTAGAGGCGTTTAATATATATGACCCCTTTTCCAAACGACCTGAATAAACCCGACAGAACGTCAATTTACCCACATAAGGGTCCGTCATAATTTTAAATGCAAGTGCAGAAAATGGTGCGTTTACATCAGGTGCTTTTTTGACTTCTTCTTCTGTTTCCGGGTCAATACCTTTTACCGGGGGAATATCAAGCGGGTTAGGCATGAAATCCAACACTCTGTCAAGTAATACCTGAACTCCTTTATTTTTAAGAGCGGTACCTAACATTACCGGAGTAATATCTTTCGAAATAGTAGCCTCACGAAGAGCAGAAACTATTTCTTCTTCAGAAATTTCTTCTTCCATCAGGTATTTTTCCATCAGAGAATCATCATGATCTGCAAGTGCTTCAATCATTTTTTGACGATATTCAGCAGCCTTATCAGCTAAATCTTCCGGTATATCTAAAACATCATATTTAGCACCCAAAGACTCATCATCCCAGATAATGGCTTTCATATTGATTAAATCAACAACACCCTGGAATTTGTCTTCAGCTCCAATAGGAATCTGAATTGGGATTGGGTTGGCATTTAATTTCTCATCCAGCTCATCTACAACATTGTAGAAGTCAGCGCCAACTTTATCCATTTTATTTACGAAGGCCATACAAGGAACTTCGTATTTGTTAGCCTGACGCCAAACCGTTTCAGACTGTGGCTGAACAGCTCCTACTGAATCAAGCACAAATACCGCACCATCCAATACACGCAAAGAACGCTCTACCTCTACCGTAAAGTCAACGTGGCCCGGTGTATCAATAATGTTAATGCGGTGATCTTTCCAGATACAATGCGTAGCAGCAGATTGAATTGTAATTCCTCTTTCCTGCTCTTGCTCCATCCAGTCCATAGTAGCAGCGCCATCATGCACTTCACCCATACGGTGACTACGGCCGGTGTAAAAAAGGATACGCTCGGTCACGGTTGTTTTTCCGGCATCAATATGCGCCATGATACCGATGTTCCGCGTCCGCCGGATCTTATCTAAAATTTTTGGATCTGTTTTTGTTGCTTCAGACATAATAACTGTTCAAATAATATTCTTTAAAATCTAAAATGAGCAAAAGCTTTATTAGCATCTGCCATGCGGTGCGTTTCATCTTTTTTGCGAACTGCACCACCTTCATTGTTCGAGGCATCAATCAATTCTCTCGAAAGACGAATTGACATTGATTTATCATTTCTGGAGCGAGCTGCTTTAATAAGCCATCTCATTCCCAATGCTGTTCCTCGCTCTTGTCGAACTTCAACCGGCACCTGGTACGTTGCACCACCTACCCGGCGTGACTTAACCTCAACTACCGGTGTTGAATTTTGTAGCGCATTTCGGAATACATCGATTCCGGTTTCGCCTGTTTTCTCTTCAATAACTTCAAATGCCTGATATACAATTTTGCGAGCTACATTTTTTTTACCGTCTCGCATCAGGTTGTTTACGAACCGAGTTACCAGCTTATCCTCAAAAATTGGATCCGCTTGTACATCTCGTTTGTCTGCTGTTTTTCTACGCATGCTCGATTAATCTTAAGTTCTTAGTGTTAACCTTTTGGCTTCTTGGTGCCATACAAACTTCGGCTTTGAGTTCTTCCCTCAACACCGGCTGTATCTAATGTTCCACGTATAATATGGTATCGAACACCGGGTAAATCTTTTACTTTACCTCCGCGAATCAGTACAATACTATGCTCCTGCAAGTTGTGGCCTTCTCCGGGAATGTAAGCCGAAACTTCAATTCCGTTTGTCAGCCGTACACGAGCTACTTTACGCAAAGCCGAATTCGGCTTTTTAGGCGTTGTTGTATAAACGCGAGTACAAACACCACGCTTCTGCGGACAATTTTCCAACGCAGGAGCTGTTGTTTTACTTACTTTGCTTTTTCTACCTTTTCGTATGAGTTGTTGTATAGTTGGCACTGTTTATCTATTTGGTTATTGCCATCGAATCGAGAGCTTGCAAATATAGGGAACGTTAGAGGTTGAATGCAAAATTTTTATCGGAAATATTTTTTTAATTTCTATTTAATCTTCAAACACCCTCAAATAGCAATTATTAATCCAGAATATCGGTTATTTATTGTACGCCCGATATATAACTTTATATCAGTTGAAACTTTCTGATTTACCCAATTTAAGCACTAAAAGACTTGAAGTCCTGCAGAACGAAGGCATTCACTCTGCCAAAGATTTACTCAATTTCTTCCCGCGCAGATATCTTGACCGAAGCAACACTCAAAAAATAAAGCACCTGCCCGGCTCCGGAGAAGAAGTAACCGTGGCGGGGAAAGTCACAGAAATAACTACAGCCGGTTATGGCAAGAAAAAAAGACTGGAAGTATATATAAATGATGGAACCGGTCAGGTGAAGGGAGTGTGGTTTCGCGGAGTGGGATATTTTAGCAAGTATTTTAAAGAGGGGGAAACCGTTGCCTTTTTTGGACAGGCCAAACGATATGGCAAAAGCATTTCTATAGCTCACCCTGAGGTTGATAAAATTGCTGAAGAAGGTGATTTGGATTCCTTTTCACGAATTGTTCCTATCTACCCAAGCAGTAAAGGAATGAGTAAAGTTCGAATCACCAGCAGTATGGTTCAAAATTGGATCAAGAAAATTCTGAGTGATATTCAGGTGGATGAATTCCTTCCCAAAAACGTGTTATCAGGATTGAAATTCCCGGAACGAAAAAAAGCGTACCGGATGATTCACTTTCCCGAAAATCATAACGAGCATAAAAATGCGTTGGATAGATTTAAGTTCGAAGAGCTCTTTTTGTTTGAACTGAGTATGGAGAAAATCAACTTCACTGTAAAAGTAAAGGCTAACGGGCATTTATTTACTGAAACGGGAAACTACACTTCAACTTTTTTTAATGATTTGATTCCCTTTGAATTGACCGATGGACAAAAATCTGCGCTGGCTCAAATAAAATCGGATGTGCGCTCCGGCAAACAGATGAACCGCCTGGTTCAGGGAGATGTGGGTTCAGGAAAAACAATTGTTGCCATCGGGGCTATGCTGATGGCACTGGATAATGGATATCAAACCGCCTTCCTGGCCCCTACTGAAATTCTTGCCGAGCAACATTACCGAACGCTTAGCGATCACCTGAAAGAATTGGATATCAATATTCGTTTGCTCATCGGCTCACAAAAGAAAGCGCTGCGTACGGATATTCTTACGGATGTGGAAGGTGGAAATGCTCAGATTGTGGTAGGCACGCATGCTATTATCCAGGATCAGGTTCGGTTCCATAACCTCGGTTTGGCCGTTATTGATGAACAACACCGATTTGGCGTGAAGCAGCGTGCAGACTTATTAAATAAGGGCAGCCATCCGCATATGCTGGTTATGAGTGCTACCCCCATTCCCCGTTCCCTGGCCATGACGGTGTATGCTGACCTGGATGTTTCCATAATCAAAGATTTGCCGGCTGGCCGAAAACCGATCAAAACGGCTATTAGGTCTCATAAAAAGAGAGAAGATGTAATGAATTTTGTGCGGCAGGAAGTGGAAGACGGCGGACAGGCGTATGTGGTGTATCCGTTGGTGGAAGAGTCTGAGGCACTGGACTTGAAAGATGCTACCGCGGGATTTGAGAAACTCAAAAAGCGATTTCCTGAGTTTAAGATAGGACTGCTGCATGGCCGAATGAAAACGGAGGAAAAGGAAGCCGTAATGAGAGCGTTCATTGACCATAAAATCCACATCCTCGTTTCAACTACGGTTATTGAGGTGGGCGTTGATGTTCCGAATGCTTCGATAATGATCATTGAACATGCCGAGCGATTTGGGCTTTCCCAGCTTCATCAACTTCGGGGACGGATTGGCCGGGGTGAACGGCAGAGCTATTGTATCCTGATGCCGGATGTGAAAGTCAGCAAGTCCGGAGCCTTTCGGTTGAAAACGATGGAGGAGACTACCGATGGATTTCGCATTGCCGAAGCAGATCTCAAACTCCGCGGGCCGGGTGATTTCCTGGGGACCAAACAAAGCGGCCTCCCCGATTTTAAGTTTGCGGATATTGTGGAAGACCAGTTCCTGCTGACCCAGGCCAAAGAAAAAGCCAATCAAATTTTGGATGAAGACCCCAGCTTGGCTGCCCCACAGAACGAGGCCCTCGAAAAAGTCTTTACCCCCTACTTCAATGATAAGGTGCAATTCTATGGGCTGGGGTGAATTTTGAAGCCACTCCCAAGTTGTCATTCCTGTAGATGTCAGGTAATCCGGGACAAGTTTCGTAATAAAAAAGGCCCTGTAGGGGCCACATATGAATAACCCTCGACGAAGCCAAGCGAATGCGAGCGTAGTCGGGGGTAACGAACGTAGAAAAAGGATAAAGCTTCGCCCGATAGGTGATTTAGCCTCTGGTGGTTATCGAAGCTTGGGCAACCATCTCTTTAATGACCACCTTCCCTCAACCCTGCGAAAACCAACGGAGACATTGGCAAGCATTTCACCTTGGGTTTTATTTTTTTGACAAATTATCCCCGGGTTGCTCCGCTTACGCGGTATTACCCCGGGCTATTCATATGTGACCCCTACAGGGTCAAGAAGGAAAAAGAGGATCAAAATTTTGTCCTCCAATTGGGGGATTTGGAGGGCTTTTATGAGGATCCTACAATGTACATTAAAAGATTCTAACTGATAATAATCGGTATTCCGATAACATCATGATTTAGTTCTTCTTTTTTACAATTTGCTTCCCCCTTTGTTTCTATAGCTTTTAAACAACCCAAAAAATCCTTGTTTAATAAGCAGAAACACAGATGGAACCACGAACCTTACCCTATGTCCGATTTATTGGCATGTTAATTTTATACGTTGGCCTCGGACTTTCACAACATACGTTGGCACAGGTAACTGTTACCGATGTCACCCCTTTGCATGGCGCAAGCGGAGCCGAGATTACTATATACGGCTCCGGCTTTGATGGCACGGCTGCAAATAATGTAGTCTCCTTCAGCCCTGTTGGGGGCGGTGCGGCTACTACCGCCAACGCCACCTCCGTAACCGGAACCACCAAACTCACCGTAAACGTACCCGCCGGGCTGGTAGGCAACTATGAGATTTCTGTTGAAAATACGGTGACCACCGATACCGGAACCTACGCTAATTTATTTGCAGGAACTTTTATTGGGGGATGGTATGGGGAACCAACAACTTCACAAAATCAAATAACAAGTAGCATTGACAACCCACTGGCCACCCATATTGCAGACCTCGATGGAGACGGAGATATGGATGTATTATCCGCCTCGTTTAACGACGGCAAACTTGCCTGGTATGAAAACACCGATGAACAAGGTACCTTTGGCGTACAGAATATCATCGCTTCTGATTACAATTCTCCAAGACATGTCAGCACCGGGGATATAGACGGGGATGGAGACCTTGACGTGCTAATGGCCGATTTTGGAAGATCAGGAACCCTTGATGGAAGGGCCTTTTACTGGCATGAAAATACAGATGGAGCAGGTACTTTTGGACCCAAGCAATTGATCTTCTTTGATGGTAGCATTACTTCTATGACGATTTTCCCGGCAGACATCGACGGAGACGGAGATTTGGACGTAGTAACATCTTCTAATCGGACGGCAGGATTACGAGTATTTGAAAATACCAATGGGCAGGGAGCCTTTGGGCCCGAACAGTTGATTGATAATGCCGGGAGGTATGCGCGCAGCCGTACCGGTTGACATGGACGGAGATGGAGATCTTTATATACTTGCCGGTTCAACGGATGGAACAGGAAGTAATGATCTAATAGCATGGTATGAAAATGACGGTACCGGAACATATAATGGGACTCCAAACCAAATAACTACAGAGCATGTTAACTTAGAATGGCTGGAAGCGGGGGATATTGACGGCGATGGAGATATGGATGTTTTAGCTGCAAACAAAGATGACGGCTCCATTCTGTTATACAGAAATACCGGAGGTGGAAGTTTCTCTCCCAAGGAAGTTCTTATATCTACCATAGCGGCTGGGTATGCCAGATTTGTGAAACTGGCAGATATGGATGACGATGGAGACTTAGATATAATATCCCAAGGTGATACGGGGACTAAACTTGTTTGGTATGAAAATGACGGTACCGGTTCTATAATCGATACCCATTCTATTCACACCAGCTTAATTGCACTTGCTATTAATTACATTTCTGTTGGGGATTTAGATAATAATGGAACCTTAGATGTAGTGACCTCAACAAGAGGACAAAATACCATTGACTGGTACAAAAACCTCTACGAGCCCGATATAGAACTCACCGGTAACTCCAATGATATTAACGATGTAGATGCAGCCACCTCGGCCACCAACCACACCGATTTTGGAAGTGTAGCAGCAGTGAGCGGCACCGTTACCCGCACCTTTACCATCGAGAACAACGGGAACAAAGACCTAAACCTGGACGGGGCCCCGGTCGTAGATATTACAGGAACCCATGCCGGCGACTTCTCCGTTACCAGTCAGCCTGCTCCTACAAACATTAACCCAAGTGGCAGCACCACCTTCCAGGTCGAATTCGACCCCTCGGCCATCAGCACCCGGGATGCCGAAATAACCATTGACAACGACGACCCGGATGAAGACCCGTTCAACTTTGCCATTTCCGGAACGGGAACCAACACCCCTCCGGCCTTTACCTCTTCAAATTCCGCCACCTTTGCCGAAAACGGCACCGGAACCGTACTGGATATAAACGCCAATGACGGAGATGGCGGAGTGAACGATGCTGGAATCACTTATTCTATCACAGGTGGAGTAGACATGGCAGACTTCAATATTGATGCCAATACCGGGGAGCTTACTTTTACAGCAGCCCCTGATTTTGAGAGCCCAACTGACTCCGACACCAACAACGACTATGCACTGGAAGTAACGGCCGATGATGGAGTTGAAACGGCCACACAGGCTATAACCGTTGACGTTACGGATGTTAATGATGCGCCGATCTTTACTTCAACAGCTACCACCAATTTTGCCGAAAATGGCACCGGAACCGCCCTTGATGTCAATGCTAATGACGGGGATGGAGGAGCTGATGATGTAGGAATTACCTACTCGATCACGGGGGGAACCGATGCGGCGGATTTTAATATTGATGTCAACACCGGCGAACTTACCTTTGTCAGTGCTCCTGACTTTGAAAACCCCGATGATGCCAATACAGATAATGACTATGAAATCGAAGTTACAGCTGATGACGGAGTTCAAACGGCTACCCAGTCTATCACTATTACCGTTACCGATGTTCTTGAGGTTCCGGTATTTACCTCCGCAGCTGCCACCAACTTTACCGAAAACGGCACCGGGACTGCCCTTGATGTAGAAGCCCATGACGGAGACGGGGGAGCGACCGATGCAGGAATCACCTACTCTATCTTCGGAGGAACCGATGCAGCTGACTTTAATATCGATGCCAATACCGGCGAACTTACTTTTGTCAGTGCTCCTGATTTTGAAAGCCCCGATGATGCCAATACAGATAACGACTATGAAATCGAGGTTACCGCCGATGACGGGACTGCCTCAAACAACACCGCCACTCAAACTATTACCATCACCGTAACCGATGCCACAGATGCTCCGATCTTTACATCGGCAGCTTCAACCACCTTTGCTGAAAATGGCACAGGTACGGCGCTTGATATTGACGCTAATGACGGAGATGGCGGAGATGGCGGAGGGGTCTTATACTGATATAGGTTGACACATTTATTAGGAGTATCCTTGATGAAAACTCGACCTCAATATTTCAGTGATAGTTTTAAATTAGGTGTAATAAGCCGAGTGCTCAGTGGAGAAATGAGCAAAGAGCAGGCGCGAGTCTACTATGGTATTGGTGGAAACAGTGCTATTTTAAACTGGATGCGTACATTTGGATATACCAACGACTCAAACCCCAGCAGGCCTATGAAAGATCCGTCTTCCACAATTAGCACCGATGATCCTGAGGTGCTCAAGAAACAGATTAAGCGTCTGCAGAAGCAATTAGAGCTTGAGCAGCAGCGCACTGAGTTTTATCAAATAATGATTGATATTGCCGAGCAGGAGCTGGGAGTTCCTATTCGAAAAAAGTCCGACACCAAGCTATAGCATCTTTTCGCCGTCACTACCGGGTCTCTATGAGCCTATTAGCACAATGGCTTGGTATAAGTAGGGCGGGATTGTATAAATCAGCAAGACGGTTTCAAATTCATCAGGATCTGAGCCGGGTTGTGCTCGATTTTGTGGATGCCGAGCGAGCGATCAACAAGAAGATAGGAGGGATTAAACTCCATCAGTTATTTGGGCAAACCTATCCAGAACTGGCAATTGGTCGCGATCGGTTTTTTATGATGCTGAGTGAGCACGGGCGGTTGTTACGCAGAAAATCACGGAAGCGAGCAAAGAGGTCTCCAGCAGAGTTACGAGCTCGGGATCTGGCCCATCAATTAACCGTTACCGGTCCGGCTCAGCTGTGGGTGCATGATGATACGGAAGTAGTTACAAAGGACGGGAAAGCGCATTTGGCCCTTTCCACCGATGCTTACAGCAGTATGGTTATGGGCTATAGCTGGTCCAGACGGGCCGATGCCGGGCATGTCAAGGCTGCCTTAGAAATGGCATTAAAAGGCTATAGTCCCAGGAACAACCAACTTATCCATCATAGTGACAATGGTCGAATCTATACCAGTAAGGCCTACCAACTCTTGTTGGAGTCGATACAGGTAAGTTACTCTCCTCCCGGACGCCCTGATCGCAACCCAATTGCTGAACGTATTAATCAGACGTTTAAACAAGAGTATCTATGTGACTCGAAACAGAAAAGCTTTGAACAAATTGCCGAAGAGTTGCCAAGGTATATCCAGCACTATAACCACAGACGTCCACACATGAGTTGTGATTACGGGCCACCAGCGTTGGTGCAGTCAGGGCAACTACAACCAGTTAAACACTGGAGACAGCGCCCCAAAACATATGAGATAGCTGCGGGTGCTAAAAACAACATAGAAGCTTAGATAAAAAAGTGGTAACCTTATTCAGTAATAGTCAAAAATTAATCCCAAAACTGTCAACCAAATTCAGGAATAGACGGCTCAGTCCGGCACCTCCCTCAAGGGAGGACTTTGATACTGCTAAAAAAACGACTTTTGTCGCCGAATTACCTAACATCTACAGCAATGACGATGCCGTGGTGGATTTTTTAATACCACCTCCCAACCCCTAAAAACTCACGTAATTGCGAGGAGCCCATAAAGTAAAATGTAGATTTGGGAAGTTTAACGACGCGGCAATCTCCCTGATACGATTTGGGAGCTTCAACAACGAGGCTGTAGTGAGTGCACCTCCACCATCAAACAGATTGCCACAGGCTGTATTCGCTATCGCTCAAGTCAGCCTTCGCAATGACGATGTCGTGGTGGATTTTTTAATACCACATTCCAACCCATAACAAACCACGTCATTGTTCCGTATTCACGGGATCGCGTAATATAACTTAGCCTGTCCCAACTCATTTCCTGCTCTGGGTTGTAGATGTTAGATAATTCGAGGACAAAAACAACGAAGAGCACTAGCGCAGGCGTCGCGCCTGTGCGGTAGCTGAATTGGCAAACAAGTTAGTCCAAGCGAGACGCTTGAACTAGATCGAGACTTATTTCCTGCTCTGGGTGACAACTTGGGGGATTTTATCTCGAATCCGGGTTAAAGCCCAAAACTGAAACCAAACCCAACATTAAATTGACCGTTCTCAATATCCTTGGTATCTGAAGGGTCGTCCGCTCTTTCTACGGTCCCTTCGAATGTACCTTTTACTTCTTCATCATCCACGGAGGTAACTTCTACGGTCCCTGAAGTTGCAAAGTAACTCACGATTTCGTCGTCCACAAACAGGCTGAATGAAAACTGAGCCCCGGGTAATTCATTTTCTGAAACATCATAGGTGCCCTCAGAAATACTGTCTTCTCCGGGACTGCCATAGATCGTAACTTCAACAACTTCACTGTCTCCGGAACTTTGATCAATTACATTTGCGGCTGCTACGGTTACCGCGGTTACGGAATTGCCCCCAATATTTGCTGAAATTTGAACAGCCGTACCTCCCATGGCCTCCCATTTTTCACCATCAATATTTGCCTTCACCTGTCCGGTAGGAACATTTACACCAGACCCGGTACTGCTACTGCAGCCAAACGTAAAAAACAGCGCTAAAGCTGTTAGCGTAGATAAAATTAATACTTTTTTAGATAACATAACTCAACCATCTTGTTTAAGATTAAAAGCTATGTTACAATTATATGAAAGCGTAGTCTATACCTAATTTGGGGTAAATTTCATCTTACAAACTATGATTATACACCCGCCTTTTGCTTCTCCGCTCTCTTTCTGTCGTTGTGATCAAGATAAGTTTTACGGATTCGTAAGCTTTTTGGAGTAACTTCCAGCAACTCATCGTTATCAATAAACTCTATACACTGTTCCAGGCTCAATTTTCTTGCTTGGTTTAGTTTTACCGAATCAGCGGTTTGGGTGGCCCGATGGTTGGTAAGGTTTTTCTTTTTCACCACGTTGACAACCATGTCATCACTTCGTTTGTTTTGGCCTACAACTTGTCCCATATAGACAGGATCCCCGGGCTTCACAAAAAATTCACCGCGATCTTGAACGCCTTCCAAAGCATACCCGGTAACATCCCCTTGCTCTAAAGCAATTAAGGCGCCTCGGGTTCTTCCGGGAATTTCACCTGCATAAGGCTCATAGCCATCAAATTGCTGATGCATAATACCGGTTCCCCGAGTTTCTGTTAGCATCTCACCTCGGAAACCGATCAATCCACGAGAAGGCACGCGGAACTGAATTCGGTTATTTTCTCCTTCCTGACTCATGGAGGTCATAATCCCTTTTCGCTTTTGAAGATTATCGATCACCCGGTTGCTATAATCTGTTTGAACATCAACAACTACTTCTTCAACCGGCTCATGCACTTCACCATCAACTTCTTTGAAAAGTACTTCAGGGCGTGATACCGAAAACTCAAATCCCTCTCGGCGCATCGTTTCAATTAAAATAGCCATCTGTAATTCTCCCCGTCCGGATACTTTATAGATATCAGGACTTTCAGTCGGCTCAACCCGCATAGCAACATTGGTTCGTACTTCTTTATTCAGACGATCTTTTAGCTGATTTGAAGTCACATAGTCCCCTTCTTTTCCTGCAAACGGAGAATTATTCACGCGGAAGTACATTGCAATGGTCGGCTTGTCAAGATCCACATATTCAAGTGGAGTCATATCGGCGGTATCCGTCAGGGTATCCCCTACGTTCACTTCTTCATAACCGGCAAGAGCAATAATATCTCCGGCCACAGCTGTTTCAACGGGTTCGCGTTGAAGTCCGCTAAACGTATACAATTTAGTAGCCCTTGCTTTTTCGCGCACTTCTCCCTTTCCATTCATCAGGGCTACTTCTTGCCCAATTTTGATGGTTCCTTGTTCAATCCTGCCCACTGCAATACGGCCTACATAATCATTCCAGTCAATACTGCTTACCAACATTTTGAATTTGGCATCGGTGTTTTGCTCGGGGGCCGGAACATGCTCTACAATTTTGTCGAGAAGCGGGGCAAGATTTTCGTCTTCATCTTCTAAATTTTCTTTTGCAATTCCATTTACAGCAACCGCATACAACACAGGAAAGTCGAGCTGTTCATCGGTGGCATCTAACATCACAAAGAGATCAAAGATCTCATTCAATACCGCATCAGGACGGGCATCCTTCCGGTCAATTTTATTGATAACTACAATTGGACGATAGCCTAAACTCAGCGATTTTCGCAGTACGAATTTGGTTTGGGGAAGTGGTCCTTCTGCAGCATCTACTAACAGTATAACCCCATTTACCATTTTGAGGATTCGCTCCACTTCACCCCCAAAATCGGCGTGACCCGGAGTATCTACGATATTAATTTTAGTGTCTTTCCACTTTACAGCGGTGTTTTTTGAACTGATGGTAATTCCGCGTTCTTTTTCCAGATCGCCGGAATCCATCACTCTCTCTTCTACTTGTTGGTTCTCTCTAAATGTTCCGCTCTGTTTCAGGATTTGATCTACGAGCGTGGTTTTGCCATGATCTACGTGAGCTATAATGGCGATATTTCTTAAATCTTGTGACATGTAGGTTTGTAAAGTCTTTTGTTTTAAAATAAGCTTGCCGATCGGTTTATCTTTACCTTCAAAAGGTAGATTGGTCATAGGGAAATAAGTGGATAAGTAATAAGCACGATACCTTATCCACTTATTTCCCCTATGCACTATTCCACCGAAAAACAGCAAGCCTTAAATATACGGTTTATTTGCACACTTCCGTATTAATTAATTGAGAATAAATTTTGATTTTATTGCTATCAGTCCTTGATTTAGAAAGATGAGCTTAAAGATGTACAAACCATGCTTCCTCAGACCACTGAAATAGATAAATCACTGGCACACGCTTCAATTTTCCATCAGTCAGGTTGTATACCTAATCAAGAGGTGGTCCAGCAAATATAAATCAATATAGTTTGCAAGACTTGAACTACGCTTTGTGAAAGATTCATTCGTCGGACGAGCTGGAATCAACGAACGAAGAGCCTGTCCTTAAAACTAAAAATTGCATTATTTTGAATACTTTATGTATGTATAGATCTTAGAAGAACGCGTTTACCAGTTGGAAGGATAAACAGAGAATCTGCGAGCGTCTCCCGAAACTTCGGGATAGCGTTCGCCTTTTCAGCTTTATTGCCCGTAACGCTCGCAGGTCCTTCGGACGCTTCGAGGTTACTTTACTCGAGATTGTTTCAAGCCATTTTCTAATCGGTAAACGCGTCAGAAGAATAAAATCAGAGCAAAGAAAAACTGGACAGAATAAATGTCGTAAACTGATAAACTTGCAAATCACCATAAACATATCTAAAGAACTCCTTGAGGAAGCAAAAGTAGCGACCGGAACGAGCAATACGAATCAACTTATCGAAGGTGCACTACAAGCGATTGTAAATCGCTCAAAAACGAAAAAATTAATTGAATCAAAAGGAACCTCAGATCTAAATATAAACTTGAACACCCTTAGGGATCGAACAAATAATCTGTAAAAAACCTCCCTCTTTTCTTTTGACAACCATTTCCGATTGATGCAAAACCACCTACATTTCGATTTTTTTAATTCAGACCTATAAACATGCTTATACCTATCCTCTGGCTCACGCTTGGACTCCTTCTACTAATTAAAGGAGCTGATTGGCTGGTTGACGGCGCCACTGCCCTCGCTAAAAAATTCAACATATCTGACCTGGCTATCGGACTCACGATTGTTGCCTTTGGGACATCCGCACCGGAGTTGGTCGTTAATGTAATGGGGAGCATTGAAGGGCATCATGAAATTGTTTTCGCGAATATCATTGGCAGTAATAACTTTAACCTTTTAGTGATATTGGGAATTTCCGGGTTGATCACGCCATTAGTAGTCCAGTCAAGCACTGTCTGGAAAGAAATTCCGTTATCATTGTTTGCTGCTATATTGCTATTCTTTCTCGCCAATGATTTTTGGGCTCCCGATACTTTCACTGTTTCCAGGATGGATGGAGCCGTATTCCTTCTTCTATTTGCCGGATTTTTGTTCTACGTGTATAAACAACTTTCCTCAGATTCGGCTGAGGTTGAAGCGCCGGAAAAATCATACTCTCAGCTTAAAATCTGGAGCTTTATCACCCTTGGGCTGACAGGATTGGTTTTAGGCGGACGCTTCGTAGTAAACAATGCCATTGAAATAGCAACTATACTTGGCGTAAGTGAAAAGATCATAGGCTTGACCATTATTGCGGCCGGAACCTCATTACCTGAATTAGCCACTTCCATTGTTGCAGCCATGCAAAAGAATGTGGATATCGCTGTTGGAAATATCGTCGGCTCTAACATCTTTAATATTTTCCTAATCCTTGGGGTTAGCTCACTGGTGAAACCAATTCACTATAATCAATCTTTCAATTCGGAAATGTATTTACTCGGCGGAGGTACCCTACTGCTTTTTATTGGGATGTTTACCGGCCAAAAGAAAAAACTTGATCGCTGGGAAGCAGCACTTCTGTTGATACTATTTTGGGGGTATACGGGGTACTTGGTGGCTGGTGAGCTTTAAGGCCTTAGGCCCGAACACTGCGAGGTCTTTGGACGCTCGCAGTTTCTACTTCAAGGGCAGTAACCTCGCAGCGTCCGACAGGTCCTGCGAGCGTTGCGAAATGACTGTGAAAATAAACCCCCAAAGCCTTCTCCAGGTATCCACTCAATTACTTCCTAATAACTAATCCTAAAATCGAATTTCACCTATCAATTCAATGCGGCTGAAATCTATCGGGTCAAATACTGCTCGCGATTCCCGATGACTATAATTCAAAATGATCTTAGATCTATCTTTGAATACCCAGGCTATACCAAACACACTTTCTTTAACGATCCATCTATTCTGATCCTGATCTACCATTTGCTCTGTTCTGCCTGTCAAAAAGATGGGGTGTTTTTTAACAGGTTGAAATTCGCCAAATATACTCCATCCCTCGAAGTAATAAAGTGGATTAGGTGAAACTATTCCTTCAAACCGAATATCATCTGTTGATTGAAAACCTTGTAAAACTGCGTTGAACCGTCGGGATTCGTAAGTCAATCCTGCACCATATATATTGAAATCAGGGCTTGTCGGCGAGTTTCCTTTTCCTACAGCTCCGAAAGCGGTTACCTGAAAACCCGGAATGACTTCTGCCGCAGGGCGCACACTCAATCTTCCCTCTACAACTTTATTATTGTTTTCCTCTATAGAGGAATATCCGCCACCGTTATACACTCCAATCGCAAAACTTCCATATCGGCTGTCATTTGAGCTTAATCCCGGCTCATCCAAACTTTCCCCAACGCCGGTTTCAAGTACAACACCATAGTCTGCTGAGGGAAGAAAATCGTTCTGATCCAAAAACATACTTTTTTGGGAGCGGTAATCATTTACCTCTTGCTCAAAATTGATCCAGGGGCGGCTGGTTACTCCAGCAGAAATCACCGGTTCATTAAAAAAACCAAAATCCGGGATATCATATTCTACATAAGCATACTTCAACCGCAGCTCAATATCCCCAAGGCCATCCCCTTCCCTGTCAATAGTTACATCTTGAGTAATGCGGGCATTTAACCTATCAGAAAGTTGGTGTCTGAAGTTTACATATCCTCTTTTGATAGTAAATTGATTATGAAAGGAGTCTCCGGTCATATCATGCTCAAATGTGAAAAACATAACGCCATCAATCCGAAAGTTATCCTGAATATTTTGAGCCTGTACCCCACTAAAAGACATAGATATAGCAAGGGCAATCACTAAAACTGTGAGCTTTTTCATAGTATTTAAATATGTTCGTAAGTGTGCTGATTATTATTGTAGAAAAATACAGCATTTAAATGCCCTTTTCCTCATATCTCCCAAAGCTTTACAATACCTTTATATCGAACTATTTCTTACTTATGATGTTGTATAGTTAACCTTTAATTCATCTTAGAATAATCATGGATCTCAAACTCACCGACCAACGATTTGTAGTATGCGGAGCCTCCAGCGGTTTTGGAGAAGCCATTGCACGACAGATTTTACAAGAAGGAGCTTATGTTGTATTGGTAGCACGGCGTGGAGATATGCTACGAGATAAGTTCAGCCATTTCAAAGAACAAACAGAGATCATAGAGGGAAGTTTAATTTACAGTGAAACCCTCGACAAGATCGAGAAATCTGTAAAAGCTGAGGAAACACATGGTATAGTCCTAAATGCAGGCGGACCTCCAACCGGAACTCCACTTGAGACAAACATGGATGACTGGGATTCTTCCTGGCAACTGGTTATGCGATGGAAAGTTGACTTAGCTTTACGACTGGCTCCCTACTTCAAACAAAAGGAATACGGACGGATGGTGTTCATAGAAAGTCAGTCCGTGAAGCAGCCCTTGCCTTCGCTTGCACTAAGTAACAGCTTCCGTGCCGGTGTGGTGGGGTTTGTTAAGTCTCTGGCACTGGAAGTGGCTAAGTCGGGGGTAACGGCCAATGTACTTGCTCCCGGCTCACACGAAACACCGGCTATTGAAAGAGTAATTGAAAAGAACAGAGGTTCATTGAATATTAGTTTTGAGGAAGCCAAGGAAGAGATGGAGGAAAATATTCCGGTGGGACGAATGGGGAAAGCGGAGGAATTTGCCTCGCTGGTGGCCTGGTTACTTTCACCTCATGCCGGCTATGTAACCGGGCAAACTATTAGTCATGATGGGGGAAGTATCAAGGGATTGTTTGGATAAAAAAAGAGGGAGCGCCAAACTCCCTCTTCTGCTTAGCCTTTATTATAAACTGATCATTAATCCAGAAAAGTCACCTTTCCGGTATCAAGGTCATAAAATGCTCCGGTAATTACCACATCTCCGTTGCGCTCTAATTCTGCGATGATCGGACTATTTTCACGCATTTCTGCTATGGTATTAATAACATTACTGTTTACTACTTCAGTCACATACTCATTATTAGCAGTAGTTCTTTCACCGGAGTAGTTAGCAGTCATCTCAATAGCAGGCTCAATTTTATCTAACATGGCAGTAATATTACCCATTTCAACGCCATCAATAGCTGCTTTTACAGCACCACAACTTTCATGGCCCATTATAACAACAACTTTTGAGCCGGCCACAGCAGTTGCAAACTCCGAACTGCCCAAGATATCTTCATTTACGAAGTTACCGGCAACTCTGGCTACAAAAATATCTCCAACACCTTTGTCAAAAACATTCCCAACCGGTACGCGACTATCGACACAAGATATTACAATTGCTTCCGGATACTGTCCGTCGGCCGTTGCTTTTACTTGAGCCTGGTAATCGCGTGGAGTCAGATTATTGTTTACGTAGCGCTCATTACCTTCTTTTAATTCCTGAATAATTTGTTCAGGAGTACGCTCGGCTTGCATGTCTTCGGTCATAACACTTGTCACCATAGTTTCAGACTCAGAATAGCTTTGCTCTTCCGCCTTTTCTGCACAGCCGGTTATTAGGATTCCTGTTATTATTAGTGAAAAAATAATTTTTAAAGATTTCATTGGTTTACATGATCTAAGATTAATATTGATAAAGTAATGCCATCTTAAGGTTATGTGCCCTTACCTCTTGAAGATTCACAGAAAGCAGACGTAGTTCTTCTATGGATCTTTTTTATAACAGATGGCGAAATTTAGACGGGCTTAGATCACATCCGGTGGAGGAGTTGATACCGAGGGGATATAGAAATCCCCGGAGATCATGTACTTTTTATATAATTTTGGAAGAATAGGTAAATAAATTGGTTCCGTTCTCTGATGCTCAATTTCATCTTTACTTCCATGCTCTTCAACTACATCAGATACAGGAATTGGGCTGGTCGCTATTTCAACGTTTACCGGCGACGGTGGAATCAGCCAATCATAAGAATGCATAACGGAAAACGATAGAAATAAAACTATCGACCCTAAAACGCCTATATATTTCCGCTGAAAGTTTTTCATGGTTTATTTCTTTTAACGCGTTTACCGGTTGAAAACATCGCACAGAGAACCTACGAGCGTCCGTAGGTCCTCGCAGCGTTCGGCACTTCAGCCATGTCCCAGTAACGCTCGCAGGACCTTCGGACGCTGCGAGGTTACTTTACTCAAAAGATTGCTCCAGGCTTATTTTTAACTGGTAAACGCGTTTCTTTTCTGCTTTCTCAACCACAGTTCCACAGGCTCAGTTCCTTGTCAATAAAAATTTCATATCAATAAATAACATTATTATTAACTCATTGACTTGGAACGTCTTGCTGAATAATTACTGTTGTTCACTTCTGAGTAAAAACAATAATAAAAAAATTTTTGTCATGTGGCCAATTAGGGTATTAATTATTACTTTTTTGTTTAGTATTCAAATTAATGTAATAGCCCAAACTACAGGTACAATAACGGGTAAAGTTACAGATGCTAAAACCGGGGAACCATTAATTGGCGCTACAGTCATTTTGGAGGGGACCAGTTTGGGAGACGCAACCGATACAGAAGGTCGCTATACCATCTCCAATATTCCTACTAAAACCTATAATGTAAAAGCCTCTTTTATTGGCTACGTGGAACAAACCAAATTCAACGTGGTGGTTCGCTCAGAAGGGAATATTGATCTCAATTTTGAGCTTCAGGAGCAGGTAAGTGAATTAGAGGAGATTAACATCACCCCAAACCCTTTTGCCAAGGAAGATGTAACTCCCCTTTCTATTCAGAAATTTAGTCAGCAGGAAATAGCAGCCTATCCCGGGGGAAACAATGATATCGCCAAAGTCGTACAATCACTTCCGGGAGTTTCAGGTTCTGTTGGTGGATTTCGGAATGATGTAATCATTCGCGGAGGCGCTCCGAACGAGAATGTGTATTATTTGGATGGAATTCCGATTCCGAACATCAATCACTTTTCAACGCAGGGAAGTGCAGGCGGCCCGGTGGGTTTACTGAATGTCTCATTTTTTGAAGGGGTTTCGCTCACTGCAAGTTCATTTGATGCAGCATATGAAAACGTACTTTCGGGGGTACTCCAGTTCAATCAAAGAAATGGGAATGACCGTGAGTTTGTAGGTAATCTTCGAGTCGGCTCCAGTGAAGCCGCGCTCACGGTAGAAGGCCCACTTTTTAAGGGCAACGACTCTGAAGCTAATACCACGTACATTGCTTCCCTCAGGCGGTCATATTTACAGCTTTTGTTTCAGGTGATTGGTTTGCCATTTCTGCCGGATTACTGGGATTATCAGTATAAGATAAATCATCGAATTGATGACAAGAACCGGATCTACCTGACGGGTGTAGGTTCTATTGACGATCTCGCTATAAATGACTTGGATGAATTTGATCCCGAACAGGAAGCCATTCAAAATCAAATTCCTGTAATCCGGCAAAACAGTAATACAGTAGGAATTGGATGGCGACGACAGTTTGATGATAATTCCGGATTTATGGAAACTGTGCTCAGTAACAATACCTTGGGAAATTCTTTTTACCGTTATGATGATAATGTCAATGAAACCGGGTTGTTCTTTAAAAATGAATCACGCGAAACCGAAATGCACCTACGCTACCAAGCCACCAAATTCATTGATAACTGGACGCTCTCTGGCGGGGTGAATGTTATCAATGCGGATTACAGTAATACGACCGAGGATCTCGTTAATAATCTAAACTTTAAGACAGATCTGAATTTCTTTAGATATGGAATTTTCGCTCAAAGTTCAGCTAATTTACTGGATAACCGGCTTGGTTTTTCTTTTGGATTGCGAGCCGATGGTAATACCTTCACCGGTTCAGGTAATGAAATGGATAAAACGCTTAGCCCTCGTTTATCTCTATCCTACAAACTCACCGAAGATGAAAAATGGACGGCGAATGCATCGGTTGGTCGCTATTTCAAGATCTTACCTTATACTACACTTGGCTTTCAAAACAATACCGGAAATTTTCCCAACAAATCATCCGAGTATATCCAAAGTGACCATGCTGTAGCAGGTCTTGAATATTTACTTAATGACCGTGCCCGAATTTCTGTGGAAGGATTTTTCAAGTGGTACCAAGATTATCCCATTTCTACGGCTGATAGCGTTTCACTTGCTAATAAAGGTGGCGGTTTTGAGGTGTTTGGCAGCGAGCGAGTAATTAGTCGAGGCAAGGGAAGAACGTATGGAGTGGAACTCTTGTATCAACAAAAGTACACAGGGAAGTTTTATGGAGTAGCTGCCTTCACATTGTATAAAAGTGAGTTTACAAATTTATTTAGCGATGGATACAAACCGGCCGTTTGGGATAACGGTGTATTAATTTCGCTGCTTGGCGGATACAAATTTGGAAATAACTGGGAAGTCAGTTCGCGCTACCGTTTTCTCGGAAAAGCACCTTATCCGCCGGTTGATCGAGACAGAACACTGGAAAACTATCCCGCTGTTTTCTTTGATTATGAAAATTTAGGCGCTAAAAAGTTGGATCCACTAAGTCAACTGGATATCCGTATCGATAAAAAGTTTAACTTTCAAAATCTAAGCCTGGATGTCTATCTCGAGGTACAAAATGTATTGGCACAATCCAGTCCATCTGAGCCAAGATATGGTTTGAATAGAAATGATAATGGTGAAATTATTGTCCCGAGAGAATTAGTCCGCGTTGACTCTTCTGATGATGGAGAAGTACTTCCATCTATTGGCTTAGTACTGAACTTTTAAAACAAATAGAATCAGTTGAGTACTGTAAAATAAGATACCGCTCTCGGCCTGAATGTTCGTAATATTAGCTCATACTGCTCTGCCGTTTGCTCTATATCTGGAGTTACTAATCCGGTTGAATCATCAATGATTTTGGAATAAGGAACATAAGCACGATATGGATTTATGCTTTCCACCTCAGCAAATTGTTCAATGGGCACATCGTACTTTATAGTAATTGAGGACGGATTGTAGTTTACATTTTGTCCCCGCGGTAAACCTGTGGTTTCAATATATACAATGGTTTCCCCTTCGGTAAATTCAGAAACATCCGCCGTAAAATTAATCTCTTCTTCCGATAACACAATTACACCGGCCGTATCCTGAAGAGAAATAGTTCTTGAAATATCCTCACGGATATCATTCATCCGTAACGTATCTCTCACCACCCATTCATTTATACTTTCAATTTTTGATTGAGCCCCTATTACTGTGATACTATCCGGAGAAATTTGGGGAGTTCCCACAATACCAAAACGGTTTCTAAAAGTTAAATCCGTATTGATTTGTACCGGTACTTTTTTTGAAACTTTAGGTTCAAGATCAACAGTTAAAACAAGGGGCTGTACTTTTGCTATATCTATAGATTGTAAATAATTGAGTCTCTGCCGAACCTGATCAAATAAGTTTACTTCTTGCTCTTCAATATTAATAACAACAGTTGGGGGATCACTGTAGAGATTCATCAGCTGCCAGCCATCCCCGGAAACACCAACTTGTACAAACTCAGGCATTTCTTCAGTTAATGCCATGCCTTCAGGTACATTACCTAGTTCAATAGGTACATTAATATCGATGCTAAAGCTGGAACTTAAATTTACAATGAACCACAAAGAAACTGCCATAATATAAGCCCCAATAAACACGACAATGCGTTCCCGTTTCAAAAGCCCGGAGTTATCCTCCTGCGCTCCGGGTTTTGTTCCCGGAGTAATAAAATTTTTAAGGCGCTTTATAAGCTCATGATCAAAAAAATCGGGCATGGCTGAATTTTGATACTGGTTTATGTTTAGTCCATTGACTTAACTACGGACAATAATGTCGGAAATTATATCACTTTTTACTTTTTCGTTTAACCTTTTTGCAATACTAAATCGGTTGGCATGAATTTCATGCCGCCATGATGGATGTGAAACTTTCATGGCTAGTTTATTTCCTTCGAAATGAAGATCTTCCACTTCTGAAGCTAACCTCTTACCCACCACTTCCTCAAAAGTTGCAAGTACCATTCCTTGCTTCAGCTTACGTTTCTGTGGGAATTTCTCAATAAATTCTTCCAGAACAGAACTTAGTGATTTTGGAGTGTCAAACCTCATGGCTGAACTTCTTTAACATTACCGTTCTCAACTTTATAAAACCGATTATCGGCTCCATCAAAGGTAACATAATTTTCGAAGGGAACCGGGTTTGCTGAAGTTATGAATATTTGACCTTTGTGTTGTTGGAGTGCCTCTAATAAAATTTCAGTTTTATTGAGATCTAAATCTCCAAAAACATCATCCAGCATCAATATTGGCAAATCATCCAACTCATCAGAGTAATAATGGAGCTGAGCCAGTTTCAGCGAAAGAGCGAATAAACGATGCTGACCTTGGGAGCCATATCTTCTCAGTTCAAAGTCATCCAGGTAAAAAACAATTTCATCTCTGTGGGGACCTATGGTCGTAATTTCCCGTTCTATTTCTTTTGATTGAACTTCTTCGAGCTGCTCATGATAAGCCTTTTGAATGGCTTCAACATCGTCAGTGGGCGTACAAAAGGTTTGATATTTCAGATTGGTGGTTAAATCCATACCGGATATCATTGCATAATCTTTCTCAAGGTATGCTTTCAAATTCTCCAATACCTCATGTCTTTTTGCAACAACACGAGATCCAGTTTCTACAAGCTGAACATTCCATGGCTCCAAATAAGACTCCAAAACTGATACCGGCCCCCGATATTCCTGAAGTAAGGAATTTCGCTGTTTCCGGATTCTACGGTATTCGATCAAGTCTCTTAAATAAGCGGGGGAGATTTGACTGATAAATGAATCAATAAAACTCCGGCGTTCGGCAGGACCTTCCAGCGTTAACTTTTTATCATCCGGCGTTAAGGTTACCACCGGAACCATTCCTATGAGATCTGATAATTTTTCTAAAGGAGAATCATTAACAAAGATCTTTTTTCCATCTCCTCGAGAGTATGAACAAGCTACATCAAACTCTGATCGTATCTGTCCTTCGAAATGACCTTTTATCATAAAATAGCTTTCATCCTGATTGACCACATACATATCAGAATTTGAAACAAAACTGCGGGACATACACAAGTAATGAATGGCGTCAATGAGACTGGTTTTACCTGAGCCATTGGGTCCTGTAATCACATTAAGGTGGGGAGCCCATTCTATTTTCGTGTCAATGTGATTTCGGAAATTCAGTAATTCGGTGTACGTGTTATGCATAAGCTATATGGTACAGAATCTATCTAAAAAATTATAGCAAGCTCTTAGAAAACTTTGATAATAAAAAAGGCCGGCTTATCTCTAAGCCGGCCTAAAACTACTAATGATAATAGTTAGAGTGATTTCAAAACCATTCCTTACAAATTTTTTTTTACTAATTTGATTTTATGGTCTTTACCGGATGCCGAATCACAAGCCAAAAGCATCGTGTCCTAAGAATAAAGCCATATCTCCAAGCTGTTCTTCAATCCTGATCAGTTGGTTATACTTCGCAATTCTATCAGTTCGGCTCATGGAGCCTGTCTTAATTTGACCGGCATTGGTTGCCACGGCTAAGTCTGCGATCGTCACATCCTCAGTTTCTCCCGAGCGATGAGAAATAACAGCTGTGTAACCGTTTTTGTGAGCCATTTCAATAGCATCCAGTGTTTCTGTGATTGTACCAATCTGATTTACTTTAATGAGAATGGAATTCGCTATTCCTCGCTCAATACCGGTTGCCAGTCGAGTAGTATTTGTTACAAACAAGTCATCGCCTACCAACTGTACTTTATCACCGATTGCAATGGTTAGCTTTTTCCAGGCATCCCAATCATCTTCTGCCAAACCATCCTCAATAGATATGATCGGAAATTTATCTACCCAATTACTCCAAAATTCAACCATGGCATCGGTATCCTTCTTGGAGCCATCACTCCATTTAAATTCATACAAACCTGATTCGGTATTGTAGAACTCCGAGGCCGCCGGGTCCAGCGCAATCAGAACATCTTCTTCCGGAGTATAACCCGCTTTTTCAATAGCTTTGAGAATTATCTCTACAGCTTCTTCATTCGATTTGAGATTTGGCGCAAACCCACCTTCATCTCCAACAGCTGTACTATATCCTTTCTCTGATAATACTTTTTTAAGATTGTGAAAAACTTCAGCCCCTATTTGGAGTGCCTGTCCAAATGACCGGGCTCCGGCAGGCATGATCATAAATTCCTGGAAATCTACGCTGTTATCGGCATGGGAACCTCCATTAATAATATTCATCATAGGCAGGGGCATTACCTTGGCATTGACGCCCCCAACATATCGCCAAAGCGGCATTCCCAGATCTTCAGCGGCAGCTTTGGCAGAAGCCATAGAAACCCCGAGGATAGCATTGGCTCCGAGATTAGCTTTATTTGGAGTACCATCCAGCTCAAGTAAACGGTCATCCAGGTCTAGCTGATTAAAAACCGATAATCCTCTAAACTCATTGGCAATTATTGAATTTACATTTTCAACAGCCTTAAGCACACTTTTACCTAAATAGAAATCTTTGTCGCCATCTCTAAGTTCAACGGCTTCATGTTCTCCGGTTGAGGCACCGGATGGAACAGCAGCCCTTCCAACGGTTCCGGTTTCCAGTATTACATCAACTTCTACGGTGGGATTCCCCCTGGAATCAATCACCTGTCTTGCATGAATATCCTCTATAAAACTCATTCTTTTGTTCTCCGATTTGTTAGTGAGGTTAATGCTCTAAAGGTACTACGATTTAACCTGTACTTAAAGCCATTTCACCTGAAGTTTTGTAAGTTTGACCGAAATCTTATTAATCATTAAAACTATTCATCATTTTGAAAGTACATCCCTGGGTTATTCTCTTCGACATCGACGGAACACTATTGACCGTAAATCAGCAATCCAATAAAAAGATGATCCGTGAATTATTAGATACTCATCAAGTGGACTATCCCCACATGGAAACCGATTCATTTTCAGGACGAACCGACCACGATATTTTCATGTCATTTCTTGTCAACCATAATTATGATGAGACATTATATGAAAGTATTAAAACAGCATATATACAACGATTAGGAGAGCTTTTAACAGAAGATATTGTAGAACAACACAACTATGTAGATGACGCCCTGTCCTATTTTTCTACTGATGGATTTATCACAGGCTTACTTACCGGTAATTATCCTGATGCAGCAACTCATAAATTAAAAGCTGCTAAAATTGACTATGAATTTTCCTTTGGTGCCTTTGGCGAGTTTGACCGGGATCGAAATAGATTACCCAATTTAGCCATTCAAGAAGTACGCAAAATGATTGATACCAAACCCGATCCATCCAGGTTTATAGTAATTGGGGATACACCTCGTGACGTTATTTGTGCAAAAAAATCAGGAATGAAATGTGTTGCTGTCACCACCGGAGGTTATAGTCGCACTGAATTAGAGGAACACGACCCAGAAATTATTTTAGATAATCTCTCTCAACCGAAAAATTGGTTTTCACAAATAAAGAACAGCTGAATTCGGCTACCACATCCATCCAAAGATGAAATTGATTTGAGCTGAACCAAAATACTTTCTTGGATCGTGAGCATTTTCTAAAGGAGCAAACTGATCGCCGCCACCAACCGGTACTATATTTGGACCGAGCGAACAAGGATCATTTGGAGTCTGATTCAGCCTATTTAAATCAGGTTGACATGGTTCCAGAACCTGAATTCCGTCAGGAAAATAATTCATGGTATAACCAAATTGAACAGTCGATAGATTTGCAAAATTATCTCCAAAATCTACCCCTATCACCAATTCCCCGCCAAGTCCCCAATGCGTGTCTCCATTACCCCATCCTGTAAAAATATCATTGACTCGCTCCGTTCCTCCATAAATACGTGCATCATTTTCTCTAAAACCATTCTCATTGAAATCATTGAAGTAATCATATGAAAAAGCAAATGTAGGCCCCACACTTAGGGAACTAAATGCCCTGAAATTATCTGATATCGCTTCTGCAAAGAATCTTTTTTTAAGCCCAATATATAACGGTATGGATATCACTCTCTTATACTTTTCAGGAATAGTCCTATAGCCTAAAAAATCTGTAAATGTTTGCTCGGAGGGATCTTTTAAGGCAGATATTTTCAAATTAATGATGGCTTCTGTATAAGGATTCAAACCAATTCGAAATTGCCCCCCGGCACCAAAGCCGAAATCACTCAACAAAAAATTAAACCCAAAACCGGTTTTATAACCTTCGTCAAAAAGATTCCTGGGATTATCCCTTTCTTGCACTTCCGGCTCTCCAAATTGCGCAAAAGATTGGTTCAAAGACAGAGAAAGAAATAATATCAGGGTAAAAAAGATGGATTTTTTCATTTAAAAATTATGTTTATAGTGGTTTTAAGCCCATTACTACAAAAACTAACGAAATTTTATTCATTTTCTTATTGTCTTAAAGTAATATCCTGTTATTTTCAGCACAAATTTTGATTTATAACAGACCTAATAATTAATTAATTCAAGCTCCAGCGCATGAATTCACATACAACTTATTTTGTATTTGGACCAACTGCAACGCTTCGCAGGATGTCATCCAAATTATTCAAAGAACATCCACCTAAATTTTTGTACGAATATTCTCCCGAAGGCACTTCTGAGACTATATATGTAGCCGTTTACGAAGAATATGAAAAACAAATTAATTCCAGTGTTACCCTAACTTGTATTTTAGAGAACAAGGGTAAACATAATAAAGTTGTTCTTAAAAAAACCGGTGGACGTATGGGATTCCGCGGCAGCTCTCTTTCTGAAGAGCAAAACGTAGAGTCTAATGTAATCGATTTTATTTTAGACTTCTCCAAACGCCACGGTCTTACTTTACAAGAAGAACAACCTCCGGCTGAAGCTGAGGAAGAATAATCTATGGCCAAAGTACCATCCGTTTGGACGGTTCTTAGCATGATGGAATGGGCAACTGCTTTCTTTGAGGAAAAGAAAGTAAAGTCCCCACGTTTTAGTATAGAATGGCTTCTGGCTGATGTTCTTTCTACCAGGCGATTAGATCTTTATTTAGAATACGATCGGCCTCTTTCTACGGCAGAATTGGATGAGCTTCGCCCAATGGTTAAACGCAGGGCTTCTCATGAACCCTTGCAATACATTACCGGAGAAACAGACTTTCACCGAGTTACTTTAAAAGTAGAAGCGGGGGTACTTATACCACGGCAAGAAACTGAACAGCTTGTCGATTGGATTCTCAATCACTTTGACGAAACTACTCAATTAAAGGTGATTGATATTGGGACCGGATCAGGCTGCATTCCTATAGCTTTAAAAAAGGCCCGGCCAAATTGGAATGTTACTGCTACAGACATTTCAGATGAAGCTCTCAGAATTGCAGAAGAAAACGCATCACTGAATCAAGTTGAAATAGACTTCATGAAAAATGACTTATTTCAACCCGAGCTACCATCAGGGGAAAAATTTGACCTCATAATTTCTAACCCTCCTTACATTCACCCTGATGAAAGAAACACCCTTGATGAAGAAGTTAAAAACTATGAACCGGAGATAGCGCTATTTTGTGAGTCAACCCATAAAATGTACAGTGCCATTGAAAAGATTTGCCAACTATATTTGCAGCCCTCCGGCACCATTTTTTTAGAGCTCCATGAGCATCACACTGGTGAAGTCCTTAAAATATTTAAGGAAGAAACCTGGGAGCCTGAATTAAAGAATGACTTTAGCGATAAGCCTCGTTTTTTAAGAGCAAAAAAAGGTTGATTATATCAGAAATATTTTATCAGAAAACCAAGCATCACCTTTCTTTTTAAAATGTGGAAAACTTGTGGAAAAATAATTTTCACCTTCCCTGTCATCCTTTCATTAAGGTTAATTCAGTGTTACGGCAATGTTATGAGGGATTTTACCAAATTGTGTAAATATGCATGAATTATTATAAAGCATTGCAAGGCAGTGAATTAACATGTATTTAAAAATGTGGATAACTTTTTAAAATTTGATATAATCCGGTTTGACAAGTGGCGGATAAATTGCCATTTTCGGTTCAACTCAAAACCACTATCTCATTTTATCTGTGGATAACTGGCTTTGTTTTGTTTTGAAATTAAAAAGTTAATCCTGAAGGGGGGATTTAAAAATTGCACGAGTTATCGGTTGAATCGGCATGGGAAAATTGCCTGGAAATTATTAAAGACAACATCAGTTATCAGAAGTATAAGTCATGGTTTGAACCCATAAAACCGGTATCGCTGAAAGACAATACGTTAACTGTTCAGGTACCCAGTCAGTTTTGGTATGAATGGCTTGAAGAGCACTACTATAATATGCTTCGTTCTACACTGGCTAAAGTGCTCGGACCGGAAGGCAAACTTGAGTATTCTATTGTAATGGAAAAGTCTGAACAATTTGAAAATAATCGATCCATTCGCATGCCTCAAAAACCAATGGGACCTGTTCAGCCTCAAGAATCGAATGGATACCCTGATTATCAGCCAGACCGAATCGAAAATCCTTTTGTTATACCGGGCATTAAAAAGACAAAAATAGATTCGAACCTCAATAACAATTACGTTTTTGACAGATTCATTGAAGGGGATTGTAACCGCTTAGCACGTTCAGCTGCTATGGCTATTGCTGATAACCCTGGCAGTAATTCTTTTAATCCGTTTTTTGTTTATGGACCTACCGGCCTTGGTAAAACACACCTGGTTCAAAGTATCGGGAATAAAATTAAAGAAAAGTTTGGCGATGAGAGGTCAGTCCTTTATATATCTTCCGAAGCTTTTACTAACGAATTTGTCCACTCGATCCGAAATAACCGTGCCAGTGAATTTTCCATGTTCTACCGAAATATAGACGTATTAATGGTAGACGATATTCAGTTCTTCAGTGGAAAAGAAAAGACTCAGGAAGAATTTTTCCACATTTTTAATGCGCTGCACCAAGATGGAAAACAAATTATTCTTAGTAGTGATCGTGCCCCAAAAGACGTACCTGATATTGAAGAACGACTTATCTCACGATTTGGATGGGGACTTAGTGCCGATCTAAAAATGCCTGAGTATGAAACCCGGTATGCTATTCTTGAACGCAAAGCCAATGACAATGGCATAGAAATCGATCCTCAGATTATTGAATTTGTTGCCCACAATTTTAAATCTAACGTACGCGATTTAGAAGGAGCTATCATAAAGTTGTTAGCCCATGCATCTCTTCAAAACATAGATGACATTGATTTGGCCATGGCAAAGCGGGTGCTTAAAGACATGGTCAAAGAATCGAACACGCAGATTTCCATTGAGCAAATTCAAAATTACGTGTGTGATTATTTTGGAATTGATACCAATAAAGTCCGGGAAAAAACGCGGAAGCAGGAAATTGTAGAAGCTCGACAAATTGCGATGTATCTTTCCAAAAAATTCACCAAATCCAGCTTAAAAACCATTGGACTTCATTTCGGTGGTCGTGATCATTCTACCGTTATTCATGCTATTTCTACTGTAGAAGAGCGTATTTCTACCAGTCCAAAGCATAAGCGCATGGTCGAAGAACTACATCAGCGTATTGAAGTTGCCAGACTCTAACCGATGGATACCCTCACTATAAAAGGTATGCAGTTTCGGGGACACCACGGAGTTCACGATCATGAAAAAAAAGAGGGAAATGATTTTGAGGTAGATGTCATCTTCAATACCTATTTATCTAAATCGGCAAAATCTGATGAACTTTCCGATACCGTTGATTACTCCAAAGTTCATCAAATTGCATCAGAGATCATGAATGGAAAGTCAGTAAACCTGATTGAACATTTGTGTTTTAAGATCGGAACTGAGATCGCCCAAACCTTTCCTTACCACACCAAGTTCGAAGTAATTGTCAGAAAACTAAACCCACCTCTTTCCAAGCCGGTTGAATTTTCTGAAATCAGAATGTCATGGCCAAGGTAGTTATTGCATTGGGTTCAAATCTGAACAATCCTCATCAACAACTCCGGGATGCCGCTCACTTTTTAACAGAGCTCTCAGAATCAAAAATATTAAAGTCTTCAATCTATCGATCTGAACCAATAGGTCCATCTGAAAATGACTTCCTGAATTCAGCGGCGGTAATTGAAACTCATTTGAAGCCTGAACTTCTTTTTGAGAAGCTAAAGGAACAGGAAAAAAGACAAGGACGTCCCTCTCGCTATCCCAAATGGACAGCCCGAACCATAGACCTCGATATTATTGGCTATGATAACTTGGTCATTGAAACAGATACCCTTATCATTCCACACAAAGAATATTTAAAGCGTTTGTTTGTTCTATTGCCTTTAAAAGAGGTTTATCCAAGTTGGGATGATCCTAAATCTGCTCAAGAAATCGATGAGCTTATTGAACAGGCACCCGAGATAGAAATCGTTAAGACAACACTGAATTGGTAGCTGATGTCCAACTTATATGATTTTATTGCTATTGAAGGCGTAATCGGCGCCGGGAAAACCTCACTGGCCACCTTACTTGCGGAGCGACAAAATGCCCGTTTGGTTCTTGAAGAATTTGAGGATAATCCATTCCTGCCAAAATTTTATGAAGACCGTGAACGATACGCCTTCCAAACTCAGCTCGCTTTTTTAGCAAGTCGATTTAAGCAGCAGCAGCGGATGATGAGTCAGGATCTGTTTCATCAATTTACTATTTCAGATTATATTTTTGATAAGGACCGAATTTTTGCACGCCTGAATCTTGACCAGGATGAAATGGCTCTTTATGATAATATTTTTGGAATCATGACCGGAATTGCTGCCCAACCTGATTTGATTATCTATATCCAATCGTCGGTAGATCGGTTGATGGAAAATATCGAAAGCCGCGGACGCGATTATGAACGAAACATCACCCCGGAGTACCTGAAAGAGCTGAATGATGCCTACAATCACTTTTTCCATCACTACAATCGTGCTCCGTTAATTGTTTTGAATGCTTCTGAAATAGATTTTGTCAATAACATAGATCACTTGGATTACATAGAAGAGCAGATTTTCAATCAACAAATTCGTACCAATACTCATATTCACATTGCGCCCTAAGTACCATGATTAAGTTTATACTTTTTACGATCGTGTTTTTCTTTTTAATACGATATATAAATCGATTGTTCTTACCTTCCAATAAGCGTCAACAACAATTTAACCCTTTTGGAAGCAACAAAAGAAGCCGCAAGTTTGACGAAATAGAAGAAGCCGAATACGAAGACCTTTCAAATAAAGATAATTAAATACACTCCATGAACTTTGAAGAGAAACTAAACAAGGGATTTGAATTATTACAGGAAAAGGATATTGATTACGCCCTTGATGTGGCGCGGGAGTTACAGAAAGAGTTTCCTGACGCACATGAAGCCTGGTATTTAGAGGCCTTGCTCATGCAACAACTCAATCAATGGGACCACAGCCAAAAAGCAATTGAGAAAGCCATTGAGTTGTCGGATGAAAATGCCCCTTACTATAACTTGAGAGGTAACGTTCGAATGCAGCTCGAGAAACTGGATGAAGCTGAAAAGGACTTTGATAAAGCCATCGAAATTAATGACAGCTCTGCCGCTCACCGCAATAAAGTGCTACTGATGTTGATGAGTGACCGTGGACAGAAAGCTATTCCTTACCTTATCCAACGCATCAAAAATGACCCAAAGGATGCCGAGAACTGGATTCTAATGGGCGATATGATTCAAAAGGGAGGTCAGCCTGATAAAGCGCGAACCTATTACGAGCAAGCCCTGAAAATCGATCCCGATAACGAATACGCTCAGCGTCAGCTCGAAGGAGAAGACTGAGGAATATCGAATATTGAACAGATGAATATTCAATATTCAAATGATTTTTATCAGCACATTCGCAGGCGTCTCGCTTGTGATTTATAAAATTCTGCTCACTTTCTTAAAACCACCTCGCTCCTGACGCTCCGCGTCGGAGCGAAATATCATTGGTAAAACTATTGGTTCAGGCCATTCGTCTCATTACTGAAAAGAGCAATTCGCCTAAGCCTGTGGGATATCTGAATGGATGTACGCAGCTAAACCCATTCAATTAAAATTGGATG
>NZ_JAVLBQ010000033.1:0-33968 GCF_031581265.1 Gracilimonas sp. | reverse complement strand
GTGATAAGCCGCTGAATGCATCTAAGCGCGAAGCACGCTCCAAGATAAGTATTCCCTAAGAGCCTCCTGGAAGACGACCAGGTAGATAGGTAGCAGGTGTACGCACGGTAACGTGTTTAGCCGAGCTATACTAATCAGGCCACAGGCTTCCCTTATATGACTTGCACGGGCCTCCGGGCCCGGGCAAGCCAACAAAGGCTAAAGCCGTAGCTATTAACAACTACTAAAAAACAAAACTCTTCCTAGTCAGCCCTTTCCACTTGACCTGCTATTGCCTCATCATCTCAAAGAACACCCATTTTTATTGAAGGTGGCTATAGCGCAGGGGAACCACCCGTTCCCATCCCGAACACGGCCGTTAAGCCCTGCAGCGCCGATGGTACTGCTCACAAGCGGTAGAGTAGGTCGTCGCCTTCTTCCTTTTATAAAGAGCTCCAATGTTCAAAGCATTGGGGCTTTTTTTGTTTAATTAAATCATATTGATTTATATGCTTTCCTTTTTTCTTATGTTTATCTGACTTAAAAACAAAAACAGATATTGCATTTAGTTTGAAATGATCAAACAAACCATTCTCTTAATAGTAATTCTTTTTTCATGGCAATCTCTTCGGTCCCAATCCATAGGAGACTGGGAGGTGTACCCTTCGTTTTCTACAGTAAATTCAATTTCTGTAAATAATAATGTGGCTGTAAATGGTACTTTGGGTGGTATTTTTGTTTTGGAAGATGATAGAATTATTGAAATGTATACTACCTCAGATGGGCTGTATCGATCAGATCCTTCGAGTGTCATTTTCGATGAAACGTCTAACCGGATTTTTGCTGGGTATGTGGACGGAACAATAGATGTGATTAATTTAGAAAGCGGAACCATTGAACCACTGGAAGACATCAAAAGAGTAGATCGTTTCAGTACGAAAGATATTAATGATTTTGAGATCTATTCCGGTAGCTTATTTGTAGCAACAGAATTTGGGATTGTAATTTATGGTCTGCAAAATCTCCTTGTTGATAATAGCTATTTAAAACTGGGATCATTTGACATAGGAACTCCGGTAAATGATATTGAAATAGAATCGGATTCGGTTTATGCTGCAACACAACAAGGTATCGCAATTGGCGATCTTTCAGCAAATCTGGTTGAAAATAATAATTGGGATAATTTCGATAGTCAATCTGGAATGAGTTCTGATATCATAAGCAAAGTAGCAGTTTTTAAGGGGACTGTTTATGCTTTAACAGAAGGCAATGAAATTAACATCCGTAATAATGGGGCTTGGGAAATAAGCAATGAGTTTCCAAATGAAGATTATGTGACTTTAACCGTTAACAAAGAATCTAATTTTCTGACAGCTTCAACAAATTCCACTATCTATATCCTTGATGAAGAATCCAGTTTGGAAATCAAAAACCTGGACCTAAATAGTGATATCATACATTTAGCTGCTGATGGAGATGAGTTATACTTAGGTACCCGAAATAATGGTCTGGGGATACTAAATATTGAAAATGATTCACCTCAATTCCATCTACCTCCGGGACCTTACCTGAATTTCTTTAATGATCTGTTGGCTGATAATGGGGCGGTAGCAGCTACTTCAACTCCTGAATTTCCAAGTTCGGATCCCTTTAACCCAATTCGTGGATATTATATGTATAATGGTGAACAATGGTTGAATTTCAACAGAGATACAAGGGAAGAGCTGCACAATGTAAGTACTGTTTTTACTTTAGGCCATAATGATTCCCACTATTATTTTGGAAGCTGGGGAAGCGGAGTCATAAGACATGAAAAAGCAACAAATGAAATTCAGGTATTTAACAGAACAAACTCTACTCTGACAGGAATCGAAGCAAATCCAAACTACGTTGTGATTTCAGGCTTGCACTCAGATAGTCAACAAAATATGTGGGCCACTTCTTTTAATGCAGATTTCCCCTTGTATGTACAACTCAACGGGACGGATGAGTGGATCCCTTTCGAAAACCTGAGTGGCAATGATAACTACTTTAATTTATTTGTTGATTCTTTTGATCAAAAGTGGATTTCTCTGATCAGCGAAAACAACAATGGTTTAGGTCTGCTGGTGATAGATACCGGGAACCCCGAAAATGAAAATGATGATAACTATGTTAAACTGGGTTCTTCAATATCAAATGGGAACTTGCCCAATGAAACGATTACAGCAATTATTCAGGATAAAAATGAAGAGGTATGGGTAGGTACCGAAAGAGGAATTGCAAGTTTCATTTTTCCTGAATTGGTTATTAACGGTGGTCCAAATGAAAGACAAGCTCAATGGCTGATCAATGAAGACACTTCTGCAACGTCAAGATATTTATTGCGGGATGTGAATGTATCTGCAATCGCTGTTAATGATGCCAATCAAAAATGGATAGGAAGCAGTAATCAGGGACTTTGGCTGCTAAATGAAGAAGGTAGTCGGATTGAGAAACGGTTCACAACCGAAAACAGTAACCTGATCTCAAATACCATCAATTCCATTAGTATTGATGGTGAAACTGGCCAGGTTTTTATTGCAACTGACTTAGGACTGACAAGCTATCAGGATGTACCAAAAGCTCCGGTTTCTGAAATGGATAAGCTGAAGGTGTTTCCTAACCCTTTTCAATATTCCAAAAATGATCAAATTTTTATTGAAGACTTGGGCAGTGCAACTCAAATTAAAATATTAGGTGTAGATGGTTTTGTGGTAAATGAACTTGAGGGAACGGGTGGCAGGATTAGCTGGGATGGCTATGATTATAACGGGAACCGCCTTGGAACCGGAGTATATTTTGTAGTGGCCTACCAGGCAGATGGCAGTCAACGGGGAATTGGGAAAGTAGTAATAGCGAAATAAGACGTGAAAAATTCATCTCCCCATATTTCAATAATAATCGTCAACTACAAGGTTAAGGAGTATATAGCCAACCTTTTAAACTCCATAAAAAAGGCACAGCATAATCTGAAACTGGAAATTTTTGTAGTCGATAACGACTCTCGCGATGACTCAATTCCCTATTTAAAAGAACGTTTTCCTGAAGTAGAATACATTGCCAATAAAAATAATGTAGGCTTTGCAAAAGCAAATAATCAGGCCATTAGAAAAGCCGAGGGGAAATATACGCTGATCATAAATCCTGATACCCTGGTAAGTGAAGACACCCTCGATGTGCTTTTTAAACATATGGAGAAAAACCCCGATTGTGGCGCGGGCGGCTGTAAAATTTTAAATCCTGATGGCACTTTTGCACCGGAATCAAAGAGGGCAGTTCCTACAATTTGGTCTTCTTTCAGTAAAGTGTTTGGCTTAAACTCTTTGTTCCCTAATAGCCGTTTATTCAATCAATATTACCTTAACTGGATAGATGAAGATGAGGTTGCTAAAGTTCCTGTGTTGTCCGGTTCCTTTATGTTTTGGAGAACTCAACTATTAAAAGAGCTGGGAGGTTTTGATGAACGCTTTTTCATGTATGGAGAAGACATTGATTTATGTTATCGCGTTCAGGAAACAGAATATCATATCGAATATGTGCCGAAGACGTCCATTATACATTACAAGGGAGAGAGCACTAAAAAAGGTGATTTAAGATACATTCGAATTTTCAATAAAGCGTTATATCAGTTTTATGATAAGCATTATAGTGCGAGATACAGCTTCTTTTTCAGGATGCTTATTTATCTATCTATTTGGCTAAAAACTCTGACTTCCTGGGTGTCATCCAATTTCAAACAAGTAAGATCTACTTTGGCAGATTTGGTGATTTTGAATGCATCAGTAGCAATTGGTTTTTTATTGAGATATGGAATAAAAGGGGAAAACATTCTTAATAGTGAAGGCACTAAATACCTGTGGATTAATGTGTTGAGTTCAGGATTATTTTTATTCTCAGGAAGTTTATTCGGGATGTTTAGTAAGGAACGGGCTTCTATATCAACTATTTTGAAGGCCCTGACAACAACTTATTTAGGAGTGGTCATAATCACCTTTTTTGTAAGGAACCTGGCATACACAAGGTTGGGGCTTATCTTTGGATTTATACTTGGTGTTATTTTCTTTGTAAGCTTTAAATTATATAGGGGTTACAAGGCCGACGATGAACATCATGATGAAAAATTAAAGAATGATCGTGTGCTCATCGTAGGAGACCTCGATGAGTCATCGTCTATAATCTCAAGAATTCATTCTCGACCGGAGTGGAATTATGAAGTTGTTGGAAATATCACGGTGAATGGAAGAGATGAAAACGAAAATACGCTTGGAAGTCTTTCGCAGTTAAGCGATTTGATCAAAGCCTACCACATCGATCAGGTCTTTTTTGTATTGAATGCCATCAGTTATAAACAGATGCTGAAAGAAATTTCGAATCTTCAAAAACAGGATGTGGTGTTTAAACTAATTCCTGACTCTATGGATTTTATTCTCGGTAAATCCAAGGTCGAATACCTGGAAGCTGTGCCATTGGTTGAAGTTGAATTCATGTACTCCAAACCGGCCAATAAAATTCTCAAGAGAATGGTTGATATCGGAACAGCACTTCCCCTGTTTTTGGCAATTTTGATAGTAACTTTTCCCAGCATGATATTTTTGAAAAAGGATTGGGTTTTAATAAATGGAATGAAATTTTATGCTGATATTGAAAATAATAAATGGAAAAATAGGGTGAGGCTATGGGGATATGTACTTACAGGTAAATTGAGCCTGGTTGGAAGTCCGCTAATCAGTGATACCGATAGTTCTGAAAATGTAGCAAAAAAAGGGCTTACGGGTCTGATTCAAATAAGTCGAAATAAAATTCAGGATGCAGAGGATACCGAAAGCTTTGCACTATACTATTTGCAAAACTACTCTATATGGATGGATATAGACATAATTATAAAGTCTATTTTTAATAAAGTATATCCTCTTGATGACCTTTCAGAGTTTGAAAAATCGAATTCTTAAATACGCTGTTCGAGCTGTTTTACCATTCCCGGGTACCATTCAGCAAAGGTATCGTTATCTATCCGAGCTCGAACTTTCTCCATCAACCACAAATAAAATCTTAGGTTATGAACCGAGGCTAAGACCAGGCCATAGATTTCATTATTCCGAAACAAGTGGTGGACATATGCCATGGTATATTTGCTGCATAAATCGCTATCAAACTCCTCATCTAAAAACTCATGATGATTTTTCCATTGTGCATTCCTGATATTAACACGTCCATTCCGGGTAAAAATAGTACCATTCCGGGCATTTCGGGTGGGCATTACACAATCAAACATATCAACACCCCGGGCAACGCCTTCCAATAAATTAGCCGGTGTTCCTACGCCCATCAGGTATCGTGCTTTGTCTTTGGGTAAATAATCGGTGTTCAAATCAGTGAATTCATACATTAGCTCAATAGGCTCGCCTACACTCAATCCCCCAATGGCAATACCTTCAAAATCTTGGTCTGTCATAAACTTGGACGATTCAATTCTCAGGTCCTTATACGTTCCCCCTTGAACAATGCCAAACTGAGCTTGTTTGTGTCCATACAAAGGTTCAGATTCCAGGAACGCTTTACGGCCTCTTTTTGCCCAGCGATGAGTCAATTCCATTGATTTTTTTGCATAATCATGGGAGCTTGGATAAGGTGGACATTCATCCAGCAGCATCATAATATCAGAGCCAAGGATGCGCTGTATTTCAACCACATTTTCCGGAGTAAAAGAATGTTTTGAGCCATCAATATGACTTTGAAAATGAGCGCCTTCTTCATCCAGTTCCCTGATATCAGATAATGAAAATATTTGGTATCCTCCGGAGTCTGTTAATATGGGTCCATCCCATTTCATAAAAGAATGCAATCCACCGGCTTCTTTCATGATTTCAGTCCCCGGTCGCAGATATAAATGATAGGTATTACCTAAAATTATTTGGGCTTTGATATGTTCTTTTAATGTTTTTTGGGAAACGCCTTTTACCGTCCCTAACGTGCCGACGGGCATGAAGATTGGAGTCTCAATAATGCCGTGGTCAGTTTCTAAAGTTCCCAGTCGTGCCTTTGTAGTAGTAGATGTTTTTTTGAGTGTGTACAAGCGTAAAAATTTAAACTTTTGAAGTTATGCAGCCGACATAAAATTGCTTATTTTGAAAATCTTATTATGACAGAATTAACCAAAAAATACTGTGTTTAAGTTAAAAAGATATCGGGAAGTAATTTTCACGAGCATATTAGATTTTCTTATTGTACTTGTGAGTTGGTTTATTTTCCATTCTCTATATCCGGAGACCATTAATTTATTGATTCAGGATTTTAACCTGAATTTTATAACCGCAGGGTTAGCGGTTAGTTTGTATTGGATTGCCGTTTTTGTGCTAATGGGGCTTTACAAAAAGCTTTATTTGGTGTCTCGCTTAGATGAATTTATAAAAGTATTAAAAGCTTCTCTACTGGGGACGTTGGTTATCTATTTTGTAATTAATGTCAATGAAATTATTTCTATCAGAGAGCAGCGAATACTTATTATTGTATACTGGGGAATCGTATTTTCATTGTTAGCACTAAATCGGTTTATAGTAAGATCTATTCAAAAGTTTTATGCACAGCGAGGTAAAGGATTGCATCGTACAGTTATAATCGGAACAGGTCAGACTGCCAAAGTTGCTTATGAAGATCTAAAAAGAAATAAGATTTTAGGAATGCAGGTGTTAGGATTTATACAAGTGAATGGGCAATCCCCGGATCCGGAGACCGGAATAAAAGAAGAAGATGTAATCGGTAATCTTGAGGAGATTAAAGACATTCTTGAGGAAAAACAGGTACAAGAAATACTGGTAGCCCTGGAACCCAATCGCCGGCAGGATCTTGTAGATGTTATTTCAAAAATTGATTCCCCGGATGTTTCTTTGAAATTGCTACCCGACTTTTACCAAGTGGTAAGTGGCTTAAGCAAAACCAACCAAATATTTGGAATGCCCCTGGTTGAAATTTCCCCTGAACCAATGCCATTATGGGAAAAAACAATCAAAAGAGTTTTTGACTTGGTTTTAGCCTCGTTTGTACTTTTGCTTACCTTCCCTTTTCTATTGATTATAGCAGTGGCTATACGGTTAACTTCTCCCGGTCCGGCCATCTACCGACAGAAAAGAGTCGGGAGAAATGGAAGAGAATTTACGATCTACAAGTTCAGAACGATGCTTAACGATGCTGAGCGCCATAGCGGACCAACATGGGCTAAGAAAAACGACCCCAGAGTTACAGGAATTGGTTATTGGCTTCGAAAACTTCGTATTGATGAGATCCCTCAGCTTTTTAATGTATTGAAAGGTGATATGAGTATCGTCGGGCCACGACCGGAAAGGCCTCATTTTGTAGAAAAATTTTCTGAACAAATTCCCCTGTATACCCGAAGGCTGAGAATGCGTCCCGGAATAACGGGATGGGCACAGGTAAAATGGAAATACGATACATCACTGGATGATGTGAAAGAAAAAACAAAATTCGATTTATTCTATATTGAAAATGCATCGCTCAGAATGGACGCCAAAATCTTGATCAATACCATAATAACCGTCATAAAAGGAAAGGGGCAGTAACAATGAGTTCAGATACATTAATTATTGTTCCAACCTACAATGAGTCTCACAATATTGAACGACTTATTGAAAAACTAATGGAACTTAAAAACCAGGTAGATGTCTTAGTGATTGATGACGGTTCACCCGATGGTACCGCCGATTGTGTTCGCAATGCTCAGAAACAATATCCCGAGCGAGTTACACTTATCGAACGAGCCGGAAAATTGGGGTTAGGGACCGCTTACGTAAAAGGCTTTGGATATGCCTTAGAGCAAGGGTATCAATTCATTTGTGAGATGGATGCTGATTTTTCTCATGATCCGGATGATGCAGATCGGTTAATTGATAAAGTAAAATCCGGAGGAGCCGATGTTGCGGTAGGATCGCGATATAAAAACGGTATTAGTATTATTAACTGGCCATTGAGTCGTTTGATTTTATCCTATTGTGCAAATATTTACGCCAGAACCATTACCGGGCTCCCAATTTTTGATACTACAGCCGGCTTCAAATGTATCCATCATAAAGTTCTTGAATCAATATCCATCGATCGGATTAAATCAAATGGATATGCTTTTCAAATAGAACTCCACTTCAGAGCCTGGAAAGCTGGGTTTAATTTACAGGAAGTTTCCATTGTATTCAGGGAAAGAGAGGAAGGTGTATCAAAAATGTCAAAGGCCATAGTCAGGGAAGCCATATGGAGAGTTTGGGCTCTAAAGATTAGAAGTATTTTCGGTACCCTGTAGTTCGTGCAAAACTCTCACATCTCTAACAGAATGATTATATTAGATCAGATTAAAAACAAAAAGGACAGATGCAATATTTAGATTTTGAACAACCCATTGCCGAGTTAGAAAGCAAAATCGAAGAGCTTAAAAATTTATCAAATGTCAGTGATGGGGTTTTAGATAAGGAGATTGATAGCCTCAGAAAAAGGGTCGACAAACTTCGAACCTCCATTTTTTCCAATCTCACACGCTGGCAACGCGTACAGCTGGCCCGTCACCCCGACAGGCCATACACACTTGATTATATTGATAAAATAACTGATGACTTTATAGAGCTGCATGGCGACCGCTATCATTCTGATGATAAGGCAATAGTGGGTGGTTTAGCCAGGATTGATGGCTCATCGGTGATGATTATTGGTCATCAAAAAGGTCGTGATACCCAACAGCGTCAATATCGAAGATTTGGTATGGCAAACCCGGAGGGTTATCGAAAAGCCCATCGTTTAATGAAATTGGCAGAAAAATTTGATATCCCCATCATCACTTTGTTAGATACTCCCGGAGCCTATCCCGGACTTGAAGCCGAGGAAAGAGGACAGGCGGAGGCCATTGCCAAAAACCTGAAAATGATGGCCATGTTGAAAGTGCCCGTAATTACCATTGTGATTGGCGAAGGAGCCAGTGGAGGTGCAATTGGTATTGGTATGGGTAATGAAGTATATATGATGGAAAACACTTGGTATTCAGTAATATCCCCTGAATCCTGTTCTTCCATTTTATGGAAAACCTGGGATTATAAAGAACAAGCTGCCGCTGTATTAAAATTAACGGCACCGGATTTAAAAGAACTTGAGGTAATAGACGGAGTTATAGAAGAACCCTTAGGAGGAGCCCATCGGGATTATGATGCCGCAGCTCAAGCTGTTAAAAAGCAAATCTTAGACAGTTTAAAACGACTTAAAAAGTTAAAATCTCAAAAACTGGTTGATCAGCGTATCGAGAAATACGGATCTATGGGGCAGTGGAAGGTAGTTAAATAATAAAGTGGAATTTCCCGATAAAACCCCGATTGTAGAATACACACATACCTTAAGAAGTCGTTATGGTGAAACTGACAGAATGGGATATGTGTATTACGGGAGGTATCTCGAATATTTTGAAGTGGCAAGAACCGAAATGATTCGGTCTCATGGTTTATCGTATCGGGAATTGGAAGAATCTGGAGTGATGCTGCCGGTAGTTCATTCAGAATTAGAGTACAAAAAGCCCATTTTATATGATGAAGAAATGTTCATAAAAGTAATGGTTTTTGAAATACACCGGGTAAAACTCCAAACTTTTTATGAAGTCAGAACGGCTGCATCTGATCAAGTTCATGTTTTTGGAGAAGTAAGTTTATGTTTCGTTGATGCGGAAACCCGAAAGCCATGCAGAGCACCGGCCTCCTTTATTGAAGGAATGCAATCATCTCACAAATAATCCCTCGCGATGGTGATTAAAGCACAAAATCGCATGTTATACTTTGCAGTATTAGCAGGGATACTCTTCTTATTTTTAGCGGCTTTGGGGCCGGGGATTTTTTCATCGGGCGAAATAAGAGTTAACAGCTGGCAATACAGGGTATTTGATGTATTATGTCATCAGGACCCGGAACGTTCATTTACGTTTTCGGGGGTTCAAATGGCTGTTTGCAGCCGTTGTTTAGGTATTTATGGGTTCTTAGCCATTAGCTGGACGGGACTGCCACTTTATGCCTATTTTAAAAACTCATCAAATAATCGAGAATTAGTGTGGTTAATTATTGCTATTCTGTTAAATTTGACTGACTTAATAGGCAACTATTTTGAAATTTGGACGAATACCCACACGTCAAGGTTAATATTGGGAAGCTTATTTGGGTTTAGTATCCCTTTAATTTTGGCGAACGAATTTTTTAACCTAAAAAAATAGACTATGGAAAACGAACAAGTACAACCAAGTTATTGGAACTCAGTGATCATTGCTTCATTAATGGTGGGGATTGTGGTTTCCCTATTTTCAATTATTGGAGGATATATGATGCTGGGTAATGAACCGGACGGAGCTATGTTTAACTCTTCACAATTATTTCAGGCTCTTGGATGCTTGATTGGAGCATTTGGTGGTATTTTTGTGAACTGGCACTATGCTAAAGGATATGACATAACCTATAAAATTGGCAAGGGTGCACTGTTAGGTCTTTTAGTAGGACTTATAGGCACTATCTTTACCGTAGCCATTACTCAACTGTGGAATGTCATTGATCCGAGTTATCAGGAGGCATTGATGGAGTGGAGCAGGCAAAACGTTGAAGCCATGCAAATGACGGCTGAAATGAAAGAACAGATGATGGCAAGAATGGAAGATCCCTATTCTTTAAGCAATATTGCAATTGGTGCTTTAACTATGTTTGCCGGTCTGGGTATTTTAAATGTCATATCAGGACTTATAGGCGCAAAAGTATTTGCATCAGAGGAATAAAGAAGATTAAATGAATCAACAGGAAAAGACGCCTTCAAAAAGCGAATACGATGAAATTTATCAAGAGAACATTCCAGAGCCCTGGGTAGAACGTAATGGTTTTGCCCATTGGGCTATGGCTGTTGGTTGGGTGATAGTTGCTCTCATTGCCTTTAACATTGTCGGGGGTATAGTTGGTGCTGTTGGGATGGTGCTGACGGCAGATAGCCTCGATCCTCAGGCTATGATGGAGGGATTGTCAAGTAACTTTGACCTACTTTTTCTTGCAAATTCATCCGGGCAAATACTTGTAATGGCCCTTGCAACGATTCTTGTTGTAAAAATGCATGCTGTAAAGGGGCAGCGTACAGAATTCCTGCGGCTCAAACTCAGTGGCAATGTATGGCAGGTAACAGCAATTGGAGCTGTTTTATTTGTTATAGCCCAACCGACCATCTTGTTTTTAGGATGGCTGAACTCCTTTATGCCTGTACCGGATGTTATGGCACAGATGCAGGAGACGATGGCCGAAATGATCGCCAGTTTTCTCAAGTCAGATAATGCACTGCTGTTAGGAGTATTCCATATAGGTATTGTTCCTGCCGTTTGTGAGGAAATCATGTACCGCGGTTATGTGCAGCGAGCTTTTGAAAAAAGTTGGGGCATAGTTGCCGCAATTTTAATCTCCGGAGCTATTTTTGGGGCTTACCATCTTCAAATCTCAAACTTCTTACCGCTTGCTACACTGGGCGTTTTCCTGGCTTATTTGACTTATATCTCCGACAGCCTGATTCCTGCCATGGTAGCTCATTTTGTAAATAATGGCGGACAAGTAATAGCGAGCAGTTATTATCCGGAAATGTTGGATGAAAAGATTTCCCCCGAAATGGACTTACCCATATTTTTGATAGTTTTGAGCTTGGTGTTTACATCAGCATTGCTATATTACCTGTACTCTTTAAAATCTTCAAAAAATATGGCTGAGTCATGAGCTTCTTTTCCAAATCCCCAAAACCAAGTGAGGTTGACAATTGGGTTTGTATTCTTGAAGGCAGTACGGATCTTGAAATTGAGATGGCCAAAAACTATCTCTCAAATTTAGATATCCCCTCCAATATTTTATCCAAAAAGGATAGCGCCTATAGTTTGAATGTGAGTGAAATGGCAATGGTTTATCTGTACGTTCCTAAAGATTATGAGGAAGAAGCTCGGGAAGCCTTGACAAAATTAGAAGATGAAGGTCCTGATTTTAATTCAGAATCTGAATAGGGGGAAGCTTTGAGTGAGTTGCTTAAAAGAGTGCTTTTTGCTGTTCCGGCAGCTACTCTGTTTCTGTATTTGACTTGGCTGGGAGATTGGTATTTCAAGGGATTCATTATTTTTATTGGGTTCTTCATCTTACAAGAAATGATGAGGATACTGGCCAGTTCAGGACAATTTACGGATCAATATTTTCCCTATACCATCGGCCTTTGGATAATGTTATATCCATTCATCCCCTACGCTTTTGAAATAGGTTTGGGTATTCTGCTTTTATTTGTCGCCATCCAGACTTTTGACCGTACGCAGGAAAGTATTACAAAATTAAGCACCTCTTTTTTTACAGGAATATACGCTCCGGTCGGTTTACTGTGCCTGATGCTGATCCGCGACATAGGCTCAAATGAAACAGGTTTTGTATTAACCGTAGCCACCATGTTAATGATATGGGGAGGAGATATCTTCGCCTATTTTGGCGGGAAAAGTTTCGGTAAAAATAAATTAGCACCAGATATCAGCCCAAATAAAACATGGGAAGGATTCTTTTCGGGATATTTGGGATGTTTTGCGGGACTCGCTTTAGCTTTATATGCAATACCTTTGGAGACAGATTTAACCCTGGAATTAGCACTTCCATTAATTTTACTTGTGGGAACGTTTGGTCCGGTTGGAGACCTCATAGAAAGTAAAATAAAAAGGAAAGCAGGAGTGAAAGATTCGGCAAATTTATTTCCCGGTCATGGCGGATTTTTTGATCGGTTTGATGCGCTTTTACTGGCTGCACCTGCGGTGTACATTTATATAAAACTGATCCAGGATTTTGGCTATGTCACATTTTGATGTCAGCTGGAAAATAGTCCCTCTAAGCCTCAAACATGCGTTTACCATATCAAGAAGTTCAAGGACAGAGGCGAGAAACGTATTCTTATCAATTAGTAAAAATGGAATTACCGGCTACGGAGAAGCAGCACCAAATTCACGTTATGAAGAAACACCCGAAAAGGTAATTGAGTATTTCAGAGCACTGCCAACGCATCTTTTTGATGAAATAAGTTCACCGGAAAATCTCCCCCAAAAGTTGGATAATTCAGAGCTTCCTTCTATACAGTCGGCAAAAGTAGCTATCGAAATGGCTTGGTTAGATTGGTGGGGGAAATCACAAAATGCGCCGTTGTGGAAGTTATGGAAAGCAAAATCTCCGGTAGGCCCCGTCACCTCATTTACCATTGGGATAGACAAACCGGAAATAATGCAAAAGAAAATTGAAGAAGCAGCGCATTACCCGGTATATAAAATCAAACTTGGTACAGATCGTGACCGTGAAATTATAAAAGCCATTCGGGAAGTGACAACCAAGCCACTTCGGGTAGATGCAAACGAAGGCTGGAAATCACTTAAGCAAGCAAAAAGAGAAATAGAGTTTCTGTCTGATCAAAATGTTGAATTCATAGAACAACCCATGCCGGCTTCTTGTTTGGAAGATATGAAACAGCTGAAGATGTGGTCACCACTGCCGTTAGCGGCTGACGAAAGTTTTGTTGGTTCTGAGAATCTCCTGGAAATTTCTGAAGCCTTTGATATCATCAATATAAAATTGATGAAGATCGGGAGTTTGATAAAGGCTCGTAATGTAATTTCCAATGCAAAAGATATTGGGCTTAAAGTGATGATAGGATGTATGATCGAAAGCTCCTTAGCCAATGCAGCCGGAGCACTTATCGCTTTGGAAGCAGACTATGCTGATTTAGACGGTCATTTACTGATTGATAATGATCCTTTTGAAGGCCTATCAGTTTACCCAAAAGGAAATGTGGCTTTATGTGACAATTTGGGTTTAGGAGTTTCAAAGTTGGACTTTTAATAAACGAATATTGGTTAGGGTATTAGATAAATCATAACAATAAATTATCGCAACCTTACATGAAAGTACTTATAACAGGTGGAACCGGTTTTATTGGTGAAGAACTGCGAACCATGTTACTTAAAGAAGGACATAATCTGGTCATCGTGACGAGGAGTCCCAAGAAATACGAAGATGAAAATGCCAAAAACCAGCGATTTATTTCATGGGAGGCTGATCTTACAAATGAAATGAACGAAGTGGATGCAGTGATAAACCTGGCCGGAGAAAATTTATTTGGTCAGCGATGGACTGATGAGGTGAAAAGACGTATTAAAAGCAGTCGGGTAGAGTCAACAAATACTCTTGTGGATGCTATGAAAGCAGCAGAGAATAAGCCGGAAGTATTTGTGTCTGCTTCGGCATCCGGAATTTATGGAGACCAAGGCGATCAGGTGCTGGATGAAGAAGCAGAAATTGCGAATGATTTTTTAGCTGAAGTTTGTAAAGAATGGGAGGCTGCTTCACAAAAAGCGGAAGAGTTTGGGGTTCGGGTGGTAAATCCGAGAATTGGGATTGTGTTAGAAAAGGGAGGTGGAGCTTTAGAAAAAATGATTCCTCCGTTTCGGTTTTTTGTGGGAGGTCCCATCGGTTCAGGAAATCAGTATATGAGCTGGATTCACCGAGAAGACTTATGTAGAGCATTGATATACCCCATACAAAATGAGGACATGAAGGGAGCCTATAACCTTTGTTCACCAAACCCCGCAACTATGGATGAATTTGCTGAAACTCTTGGTGGAGTTATGCAGCGACCATCCATATTAAGAGTACCAAAATTTGCCCTCAAAATGGTATTGGGAGAAGCAGCTCAACCGGTGTTAGACAGTGCACGAATGCAACCCAAAAAACTACAAGTTTCGGGGTTTGAGTTTAGATATGAAGAACTCGAAGAGGCTTTAGCTGATATCTTATAAAGCAGACTTTATTGTTGACTATCTTGTTTTCGATTGATGGTCCAGCATCTAAGTCCCTCTCGTGTTTGTGCTATTAGCTCAACCAAACCATCTCCATCTAAATCTTTGATAACGGGGTATTTCATCCCGGAAGTTGGGAGATCAAATAATCGCTCATCGGTAAGTATATCCCAGCCAAAAAGTCGCCCAAATTCTGCCAATGCTAATAATTCCTGATTTTGATCCGAGTTAATATCCACGATCTGAGGGCTGAAAGAGGTAGAAGAAGGCTGTCCTAAATTTTTAACAAATCGAAGTACGCCTTTTTTATTCAATAAAAAAACAGCCCCGTTTAGGCCTTGGGTCACGAATAAATCCTCCCTGTAAAAACCGGTTGAGTCTTGTAATAGCACATTTTCTTGCAGATGTACGGAGGTAAGTTCGGAATTAGAGACGTATAGCGAGCGTACGGAGATAGAATCTTCAGAAACTACAGTGGCGAGTGAATCAGCAAAAGAAGGGTTCTCACCAATGGAATATATATAACCATCAGCGGCACTGCCTATTATTTGATTTTCTACAATAAGAGGACTTCCGGAGAAATTAGCATTTACAAACTGAGGATAACCGGGGCGGGTATCACCGCTTCTGAGCCAGCTGTGTAAAGTGTTTTGGGAGTAGGCCCATAAAGACCAGGTACCATTTAATGAGTCAAAAGCTGGTGTGGAGGTAACAACGGCGTTGGTGTTTTTAGGCCAGCCGCGAACGTTTTCTCCACGTCCGTCAAGCACATGAACTTTACGATCTTCTGTTGCAACTACAATTTCTGGAACTCCATTTCTAAGTACATCCTGGACTAAAATAGGGGCTGAAATTTGTTCACCCAGTTCCATCGGAAAACGAGGCAAAAGGTCGCCGGCTTCATTCCAGGCAAATATTTGAGACCCGGCAGCTAAAAACACTATTTGTTGGTTGTTGCCATACCAGTCGTATAGTACAGGTCCTCCTACAGGAGTTAGTCCATTGGTTGAAGTTTGCATAGCTATGGTTCCATCGACGGCTAAGCTGTAAACCTCACCACTTTGAGTGGCAAAAATAATTTCCTCCAAACTGCTGCCTACAATATCCCCAAAAACGGGACGGCCGCTTAATTCAAAATCTGAAAGAGGAAGCACCCATAACTCTTCATACGGAAGGGCTGAACCTTCATCCATGTAACTGTTGAAGGTTAAGTCCAATGCATCGCCTTGGGTGGTCATGGTTATGGAAGTAATATCAAATCGATTTAAGATGCCTGAGGCAAGACTCTGTTGCTTAAGTTCAGGGGTGATGAATCGCAGGAATTCATCATTATCAGCCCACGCAAAACCACTGATCTCACTGGGTAAACTGTTATAAACAGAGGAATAGGTTTCATCATAATAAATAACACGTCGCCTGATTCTGTCCGCATTTACGCTTTCTGCGAGACCTTTTCGGTTTGCTATTACCACTATATTATCTGAGAAGCTGATGTAGATATCCCGTAAAGTATTTAATTCCGAAATAATTAAATTGGCCAGTATGCGACTGTTCAATTGATAAGTATCGTCCGGCTTATTGACAAAGCCACTGTCAGCCAAGACCTCAAGTTCACGAACCAAAGCTTCTTTGTTGTTAGTTTTTCGCATCCATAAATACTCGCCTGATTCCAACACCCCAGATTGTGAAAAGGCTACAAAAGCAAATTCAGCATTCAGTGTTTGTGACAACCGCTGATACGTATCCAGGTCATTCAATAAAAGAGAGTCGAGGGGAGTAATTAAATTATCATTGGGTTCTAAAGGGACAGAGGGGGGCGGCAGCCTGAAGAGAGCAAATGCTGCTGCATTATCTGAAATATGTCGGTCTAAAATAATGGGTCTGTTTTCGAATGAAAGAGCATCAATTAATAAGGACCGATTGCCTTTTAACGGTATTTGTCCTGATAGCTCGTAATTGTTGACAGAATCAGCACTGGCACTCAGGTTTAAGGTGACCGGAGAGGTACCGGTAAATTTATTTAGAATTGAAGGACGGTTTTCAACTAAAGCAAACTGTTCTAACCAGCGGTCCAGTTTAGGGGTATTTAAGGTTAAGCTGCCCGTAGGTGGATTTTGCTGAAGTTCAATGGATGGATCTTGCCCGATATAACTTCTTATAGAATTTTCAACCAACAAACTTGATTCGGAAAGTACCAGGTAATCTTTAATTTGAGCTGCAAAAACTTCTCCCCGATTAAAGAAAAGTTTGTGAATTCTAAAACCATTAAACTCATAATTATTTTGAGTAAAAGGCTGATAGAACTGAGGAGCCCAAGAATTAATCCTGCTGTCGGTAGATTCAGCGACCCATAAAATATTAGAATAAACCGATGTTGCCGGAGTTAAAGCTAAGGCCTTGACTTGGAAAAGGGAGCTAATTTCTTCATTAAGCCCTGAAATTTGTTGTAATCCGGTAGGAGTTAAATCATCCAGGTAAGAGGCATATTCTTTGGCTACAATATCTTGTACATTCAAGCCCGATTCAGGCACTACTACAAAAGTAGATTGTTCAGGAATTAATGCAACCCAATCTTTATTAGGAATGGAAGAACAACTGATTAGTTGCGTTAGAATGAAAAAAGTAATTAAGAAGTAAGTAAATCGTTGCATCAATTAGAAAAAATAGCCTGTTTGTGGTGTTCAGTTGTTAGAGCTAATTTCGAATTTCTGAAAAAGTTCCAGTATAAAAAGTAAAGGTAACATTTTTTGAGCGCTAAATGAGTTTTCTAAATCCATTTTTTTTATTTGCACTGGTTGCTATAGGTTTACCGCTATTAATTCATTTATTGAATATAAAACGGCCCCAAAAAGTAGCATTTTCAACCCTCGCTTTTTTCAGGGAATTGAAAAATACAACCATTCGTCGAATTCGCATAAAGCGATATATCCTTTTATTGCTTCGTCTTTTAGCTATTGCAAGTTTAGCTTTAGTTTTGGCTCGTCCTTTTTTACCGCCGGGATTATCCGGAGGCGGTTCATCTCAAGCTCCTGCTCTTAACGCTATTTTATTGGATAATAGTATCAGTATGAGCAGGATTGGGACAAATGGACCACTTTTTGATTATGGCAAAGAAATTATATTGGAAATTGAAGAATCGGCAAAAGATGAAGACCGTTTTATCTTTCAGGTAACAAATGGTGAAGGGGAATACAATACCATTTTAAGCCATGCAAACTTAAGAGGTGTTGTAGAAGAGGTTGAAATTGAAAAGGCCGGAAATTTCATTGCTAACAGGATGAGTGGGCTAATTGAGTCGGTTCGTGAAGCACCTTATCAAAACAAAAATATATTTATCATAACAGATGGACAATACAGCCAACTCCAGGAATTACAAAGTTTGGAGGTTGAAGATCTTACGATCACTATTATTGATGTAGGAGATGTGGATGTGCAAAATACCACAGTAACAAATCTAACCACCTCTACCAATATGATTGGGGCAAACATACCATTCACGCTAAATGTTGAGCTGGCAAATAGAAGCGATGTAGCGGCCGTAAATCAGTTTGTGAGCCTGGAGTTTGAAGACCAAAATGCAGGACAATACTCGGTTGCCCTTGATCCCAATCAAAGAGAAACGTTTACCTTTGAGATTACGCCTTCAAAAACCGGTTCGTCAAAAGGAAAAATTATTATTGAAGGGGACGAATTTCAGCCCGATAATGAATACTACTTTACAGTCCAAGTGCCGGAAACGAGAAAGGTGCTTTGGGTGAGTGAAAATGAACTTTCCAGAGAATTTATTTCTTACACAGGAGCTATGCTGCGAGTGGCCGGCGATAGTGATGCCCAATTAGAATATGATGAAGCAGAACCTGATGTATTTGAAACAGCAAACTTGAGTAACTATGATGCCATAATTTTAGATGGTGTTGAAACCATCCCTGAGTATAGTTTTCAACCATTACAGGAATTTGTACAAAGCGGAAATGGGGTTTTATTTTTTCCGGCTGAAGATGGTGAAATCAGCAATTACAATAGCTTGCTATCCCAATTTAACGCCGGACGCTTTGGGGGTATTCAAGGTGAATATGCGTCTTTTAATTCTGTGGCAACAGCCAGTCAACTGCTTGAAGATCATCCCGCGTTCTCCGGTTTATTTGAGCGGGAAGAAAGTGAACAACTTCGGTTTACAAATCCGGACATCTATTATTACCTGAGATTATTAAAACCAAATTCCGGAACAGGTTTCGATTTGCTGACATTGAATAACGGAGATCCCTTAGTATATGAAAAGAGATTTGGAGAGGGGTCATTAGTGGTAGCCTCTATTGGTAACAACCCGGCATGGTCAAATTTTCCGGTGAATCCATTATTTGCTCCATTCTATTATCGTTTGATACTGTATTCGGCTTCGTCTGATCAAGGTGGATTTGCAAATCATCAGCTGGGGAATAGTTTCAGCTGGCAGGGAAATATTGATGGTGAAAATGCCGTTATCGAAATTGAAGAGGAAGAAATTAAACCAAATGCTGACATTGTATCTTCCGGTATTCGGCTTCAATATCCTGCCAAAGAGTGGACCCCGGGTTGGCTTACAGTCACAGATGGAGAAAATGAATACATTTTATCAGCAAACTTGAAAGCAGGAGAGTCGAATTTTACTACAACTAACGAAGATCAAATGAGCCAATTGTTGGAGGATGTAGAAGTGAATTGGGTAAATACGGGGGAGCTGAATGAAGAGGAATTACAAAGTGAAATCATGGCTTCAGGATTTGGTAAGGAAATTTGGAACTGGTTTATGTTAGCAGGCTTGTTATTTTTAATAGCAGAATCATTGGTAGGCATGTGGTATAAAGCAGAGCAGGTGAGTTAATGGAAGAGATATTAGCCATATTTTTTAGAGGAGTAATCGTATTATTTACGGTTGCTTCAACGTTATTGGCCGGGTATTCATTACAAAATAAACTTCGGCTCAGAAAAGTACGCTTGAGTTGGAGAGCCGGAAAACTGCAAGGATATCCCTTATTTGCGACCATTTTCTTAGGCATCATTTTGGGACTTTCAACTATTGTATTGTTTCAGCAAGAGACAACGCGATTCCCCATTTTTATAGCTTATCTATGGATTGGGGGAATGTGGTTTATAGCAAGTTACCTGGCTTCAAAATACTATATCACCGATTATGGAATCGTTAAAAATATCAATGAGCCTTCCCAAACAATTCCCTGGTTTCAAATTTTAGATTATGTAGAGCGCCCCAAAAAAGGAGGAGTAGAATACCTATTTAACTATTCAGAAATGGATAAAACCCTCATTGATGGATACCAACAGTTAAAGCTGTTTGTACCTGAGAACAAATATAATGCAGTAAAAAAAATTGTATCTTTAAAGTTAGAAAATAAGTTCGAGGAAGATGATATCCCGAACATTGACCTCAAGAGAATTCAAGAAGAATAATTAAGTAATACACATTTGTTAGACGACGTTAAAAATTCCGACATTGAACGAGAACGAGTTGCATTGGTAGGTCTCTACGGACCGGAAACAACCCGTTTTCAAGCTGAAGAATATTTAGATGAACTTTCATTACTGGCTGATACAGCCGGCGGTATAACCGCAGAAAAAATATTACAAAATAAAACGCATCCTGATCCATCAACCTACATCGGTAAAGGAAAACTGGCTGAGTTGAAACGTATCATGGAAGAGAAAAATATTGATACGGTAATCTTTGATGATGACCTCTCTCCCACACAACTTCGAAATGTTGAAAAAGGCACCGATGCCAAAGTATTAGATCGAAGCTCGCTCATCCTGGATATTTTTGCATCCCGGGCTAAAACAGCAGCCGCTAAAACACAAGTTGAGCTCGCTCAACTACAATACCTGTTACCGCGATTGACACGCTACTGGACTCACCTGTCTCGTCAAAAAGGGGGAATTGGAACAAAGGGACCCGGTGAGACACAAATTGAAACAGACCGAAGATTAATTGGCCGGCGCATAGCAGTACTCAAAGATAAGCTTGAAACGCTTAGCAAGCAGCGAACAACACAGCGAAAAGGCCGAGAAGGGATGAATCGTATTTCCCTGGTTGGATATACCAATGCCGGTAAATCTACCCTCATGAATGCATTGACTGAAACCGGGGTGTTTGCGGAAGACCGATTATTTGCTACCCTTGATTCAACAGTTCGCCGTCATGAATTGGAAAATCATACGATTTTATTATCAGATACGGTCGGTTTTATCAGGAAATTGCCACATAATCTTGTTGAAAGTTTCAAATCTACTTTAGATGAAGTTCGGGAAGCCGATATTTTATTGCATGTAGTTGATGCTTCCTCAAAGATGGCACAAGAGTATATTGAGGTTGTTGAAGAAACCCTGGAAGAAATCAACGCAACGAATAAAAGAACGATACTGGTTTTCAATAAGATAGATAACATTGATTCTCACCGGATATCAGACTTGAAGCGATCATATCCAAACGCTGTATTTGTTTCAGCTGAACAAAGAATTGGGTTGAAAGAACTTGAAAATAGTATTGAAGATATGATCGAACTTGATTATGGTCGACATACCATGCAAATTCCAGTTTCAAAATACAAAGCAGTTGCTTTTATTCATGAGAAAGCCAATGTAGAGGAAGAAGCCTATGAAGGCACCGATGTTGAGCTTACATTCAGTATAGCCAATAAAGATTTTAAACAATTATCCCATTTGTTGGATACTATTGGTACCAACGGTGAAGTTGTATAACTATGTTAGTAAAAGAAATCCTAAATACCGATATATCACCGCTTGAACTGAGCGATACGGTAGCAACTGCCTTAATGAAAATTGAGCTTTTGCATACTACTAAGTTCTGTGTAGTCGATGAAACCGGTAAAATTATAGGCATGGCTTCTCTCGAAAAACTGATTGAGGTTGTAGATGAAAATTCTGCTTTATCAGAAGTAGAGTTGGATGATCCGCTATTTGTACCGGAAAATCAGCATCTGTTTGAAGCTTCACGAGTGATGTTGGCCAAAGAATTGTACCTTATGCCCATTGCAGATAGCGAGAGGAATTTCCAGGGAATGATTAAAAAGCGTGATATACTCACTGCCTTGGGAGATCTCTTCAATTTATCAAGTTTTGGATCTGTAATAGCCGTTGAATTAGGGCAAAATGATTTTACTTTATCAGACTTGGTCAGAATTATAGAAATGGAAGGCGCTAAAATTTTAGGTATTGCAGTACAGCAACCACGGGCAGAAAACCCATTTTACAGAATTTCATTTAAGCTGAATTTGGAAGATTCTTCCGTAATCAGTTCAAGCCTTCGCAGGTTTGGTTATACCGTGGTATCAGAAGCCGATAGCGAAATATTAGAAGAAAATTTTTCTGACCGTGCCGACGAACTTATTCGTTATCTTGACATATAAGAAGTAACTATTAACCAATTTATCTGATCGAGTTTAATGCCCTCTGTCCTAAAAAGCTGTACCGCTACTATTCTTATTTCTTTATGTATGGTGAACTTGATATCAGCTCAGGATATTCAGTCACCTTCAAGTCAATTGTTCTCCGAAGGAGTTGATTTATACGAAAACGGATTTTTTGAACAAGCGGCTCAAAAATTTCAAGCTTTCAGCTCAGAATACCCTAATCATGATTTGCGAATTTCCTCCGATTACTACTTAGCACGGGCAAATACAGGTACTGATTCTGTAAAAATTGAAAGCTACTACAAGAATTTCATACTACAATACCCTGGAAGCGAACACTCAGAAAAGCTGCTAAAAGATTTAGGTCACCGATATGTAGAAGCCGGAGATTATGAAGGAGCTATAAACTATTATCAGCAAGCAGTGGATTCTTGGATGAATACTACCAATGCAGCCGAAACCCAATACTGGATTGCTGAAGCAGCAGCTGAAAATGAAGATTACGCTGCAGCCCGTACTTATTTTATGGAATTAGCTGAAGCTTATCCCAGATCAGACTGGGCCCCCAAAGCTTTATACGCTCGCGGGCGGCTATTCTTAACCGATGAACTTTATACAGAAGCTTCTGAAGGATTTGAAGTCCTAAGAAACCGTTATCCAAATAATCCGATTACAAGGCGTGTAGGAACTGCTCTTGGAGAGTCCTACTATCAGCAGGGTAAGTACCAACAAGCCATAGAAGCCTTACAAAGTGAGTTAACCTACTTAGATGATGAGTCGCTGATTAAGGCGTTATTTTTGATTGCTGAAAGTCAAAATTACCTGGGTGAATATAGCGAAGCATCAAAGACATACCTTCGCTACATCAATATGACTAAAGACACTCCTGAGGAACGTATAGCCCATTATGGGTTAGGTTGGGTGTATCATAAACAGGAGATTTATCACTGGGCAGCAGAGTCATTTGGTCAAGCAGCTGTAGGTGAAGATGAAGTGGCTCGTAAAGCGTTGTATTACAAAGCGGTAAATGAGAAATTAGGCGGGCAATACGGGAAGTCTATCAATTCTTTTCGCGAATTTGGAGAACGATTTAAATCCGGTTTATGGGTTGAAAAAGCATATTATGAATGGTCCATTTCAGCATTTGAAGCCTCCCGATATGGAGAAGCTATTGAAGTCCTGTTAGATTTAGTACGAAGTGATACCGAACTGGAAGAGCCTGGAAAAGTATATACGATGCTGGGGGAAGCCTTTTTTGCAAATGCGGAATATACACGAGCTATTCAGGCTTTTGAAGAAGCTGAGGCGGTTGGTGATTTAGATCCCTCCCTCAAGCGACAAGCCCGTTTTCAAAAGGCATGGATTTTATATCGAAATCAGGCTTATGAGCAAGCTCAACCTATTTTCGAAACAGTATATACCGAAGCTCCAAACTCAGAAATAGGAAGGGAAGCTTTATTTTGGAGTGCTGACAGTTATTATAAAATGAATCAGTTTAGCAGTGCGGCTCAGCGTTTTAAAATGTATGCTGATAATTATCCTGAAAGCGATATGGTTGGAGCTGCATTGTATTCTTTGGGGTGGAGTCATTTCCAGATGGGACAGTATGAACAAGCCGTAGGTCCTTTGCGAGACTTTATTCAGAACTATGAACCCCCTTCAACAGCTTTGTTTCCATATGACACCGATACCCAGCTCAGGATAGGAGATGCTTACTACGCAATTGGAAACTACAGGGAAGCCATAGAAAGTTACAACAAAGCCATAGGAGCAGAACCCGGCGGAGATTATGCCATGTTCCAGGTTGCAAACAGTTATTACCGGGCCGGCCGCACTTTTGATGCGGTTTCTACATTTAGGAGAACGTTGCGGATTTATCCCTTTAGCAGGCTTCGGGAGCAAGCACAATACAACATTGCTTATATCTACCTGAATACCAACAATTACTCTCAGGCCATTGAAGAATTTCAGACAGTTATCAATAAATACCCCGGCACGGAGTGGGCCGCTCGTTCACAATATAACATTGGTGATTCTTATTATAATGCGGGAGAGTATGAACAAGCCATTCAGGCGTACAAGAAAGTGCTGGATCAATATCCCAAGAGCGATTATATCATAGAAGCAATTAACGGAATTGAATATGCTCAACTTTCAGCAGGTCAAACCGATAGTAGTTCTGCGATTCTGGAAGATTTTTTAAGTGACAATCCTACCAGTTCAACGGCCGATCAGCTTCGCTATCGGCAGGCATTGAATGCTTTTCAAACCGGAGATTATGAAAATGCAATTCGTGAATTTCGTCAGTATTTGAGAGTAACGAATTCTGAAGAACTCATGCCCGAGGCCTATTCTAATCTTGGAGAATCTTACCGGCAGCTAAATCAAACTGAAAACGCTATTGAAGCATACAGAAGTATTGTTGAAGAATTTCCCAACCATGATCTTGCGGCATCTGCGTTAACTTCTTTGGGGAGTTTAAATTTCAGTAAAGGGGCATACGGTGCATCACATGCAAACTATGCTCAATTGTTAGAAACAGCTCCACGATTCCGACAGGAAGCTTTTGTGGGAATGGGGAACGCGAGTTTGGCACAAGGAAATATTGAGCAAGCCAAAGAAGAATATGAATCAGCATTACAAATAAATGAAGATAATGAAGCAGCTAAAGTTGGTCTCGGTAAGGCTGCTATCCAAGAAGAAGAGTTTGATAAAGCGCAAGAGTTGTTAGACCCCATTGCTGATCAAAACAGTACTGAAATTGGTGCAGAAGCCCAGTATTATTTGGGTGAAATTTTGCAAAAGCAGGAAAACTACAGTGCTGCAATTGAAGAATATGGAAGAGTGAAAGTTTTATTTGAAGCTTTCGATATTTGGGTCTCTGAAGCTATGTACAACAGCGCGGTATGCCACATCCGATTAGGTAACCGTGGTGAGGCTATGACTATTTTAAATTCCATTTTGGATACTTATCCCGGTACGAGTGCAGAAAGCAAAGCGCAGCGCCTACTCAATCAAACAGATTCATGATTAAATCCGTTAAGCCGGTTAGTTCTTTAAAAGGAGAACTGACCTTACCTCCCGATAAATCAATTTCTCAGCGTTCGGCTATATTTTCTTTACTTCATGAAGGAGTTTCTGAGGTTCAGAATTATTCCCCGGCGCAAGACCCACAAAGTACACTTCGTTGTGTTCAGCAGCTTGGGGCTACGGTAAGTAAAGAAGATGATCGACTCATCATAAAGGGATTGGGTAGAAAGAACATCAAGAAGCCTGAAAGTGATTTAGATTGTGAAAATTCGGGAACGGCCATGCGTTTACTTTCCGGGGTAGTGGCCGGAGCTGGGATTTCTGCAAAATTGGTTGGGGATGCTTCTTTGAGTGAACGTACAATGACTCGTATCATTAATCCCCTGGAAGAGATGGGAGCACATATTTTAGCAAGGAATGGTGCTTATGCCCCACTATTTGTGAATCGACACGAACCGCTCAAGCCACTCAAATTCGAGTTACCCATTCCCAGTGCTCAATTGAAGTCTTGTGTGTTGCTGGCAGGTTTATTTGGGGAAGAAGTTACCCAGGTCATCGAAACACTGCCCAGTCGCGATCATACTGAGCGTTTACTGAATTTAGATCAAAAAGTAGTACATGAGCGTAAAATTATATCTGCCAGTTTAGCCGATGAGATTCCAGCCCAAACCTATACCATTCCAGGTGATTTTTCTGCTGCAGCATTTTGGCTGGTAGCAGGAATTATTCAGAATAATGCAGAATTGGTTATTAAGAACGTTGGTTTAAATCCAACAAGAAATGCATTAATTGAAATATTAAAAGAGATGAATGCTCAAATTCACATAGAAAATGAGCGCATGGAAGGAGCAGAACCGGCAGGAGATCTCATTGTAAAAGGATCAGATCTAAAAGCTATTAATCTGGATCCAAAACTCATTCCCAATTGTATTGATGAACTACCGGTGTTAGCAGTGGCAATGCTTTTTGCTGAGGGTACTTCAGAAATTTCCGGCGCCGAAGAATTACGGCATAAAGAAACAGACCGCATTATGGCAATTTCGGAAATGCTGAGTGCTGTCCAAGCTAAATTTGATGAAAAGGAAGACGGGATAATAATCCACGGAGATCCTGATTTTACTTTTGAATCTGCTGAATTTGAATCTTTTCATGATCATCGAATAGCCATGGCTTCTGCGGTTCTTGCTCTCAAAGGGAACAAAGAAAGTACTATTAATGATGCAGAAAGCGCGTCAGTTTCATATCCTGCATTTTGGGATGATATAAAACGGATTAGCATCTAAAAAATCTTCAGTTCTGGGACCTGTTCAAAATAAATGCTTCTTCATGCAGATGGAATGATTTTAAGCTGTAATTGGTATTTTCAGGAGCAGATTAAGTTAAGTCCAAAATAATTCAGATGAATTTAAAAATAATAAGCAGTACCGACCGCCCAAATTCCAATGCACTATTGGTTTCAAATTATGTGCAAAGACTTTATGCAGCGCACGGTGTTGAAGTTGAGGTATTGAGTTTAGAAGATTTTCCATTGCAACACGTAGTGGGAGGTAAATACGGTAAGAACATTCCCCAAGTTGAGGAATTTATTGATCCGATTATAAATGCTGATGGACTCATTTTTGTGATACCGGAATACAATGGCAGCTTCCCCGGTATATTAAAAGTATTTGTTGATTATCTGCCATTTCCCGAAGCTTTCGAGAAAATGCCGATGGCTTTTATAGGAGAGGCCAGTGGTGCCTTTGGTGGATTGAGATCCGTTGAACAGTTTCAAATGATAGCCAATTACAGGAATGCTCTGCAATTTCCTGAACGAGTGTTTATTTCTCGTGTAGAAAAAGAGTTAGACGAGGAGGAGGGGTTGTCCGATTCTTTTAAAGAAAAATTATTGAATTCTCAGGTTGAGAATTTCATAAAATTTGTAGAGTCGGTTCAACAAAAAGAAATTGACCAACTTGTTTGAGCAAATTTAGTTATTTCGAAGCATGTAACCGACTCCGTGAAGCGTAATCAAATATCTTGGATCATCCGGGTGGACTTCAATTTTTGCTCTCAATTTTGAAATATGGACGTCTACGGTTCTGGTGTTGGTGCTGAACTCATAGCGCCAAACTTTTTCAAGAAGCTCATCTCTTGAAACTGGTTCATTAGCACTTTTCAGTAAATACCGAATCAGTTCAACTTCGCGGGAAGTCAATTCAATTTCTTCACCATCCGGCCGATGTACTACCGATTCCTTTAAATCAATTTTGACATCTCCGAGTTGTAAAATATCAACCTCTCCGGAGGTAGAGTAGGTGCCGGCACGTCGCAGTCGAGCCTCAATACGAGCCAATAATTCCTTTACGCCAAAAGGCTTGGTGAGGTAGTCATCAGCTCCTAACCCTAAGCCTTTCACTTTGTCAGGTTCTTGATCTTTGGCAGTAAGTAAAATTACCGGGAAGGTAAATTTTTCATCCCGTATTTCTTTTAAAATATCATACCCACTTTTATCAGGAAGCATGATATCCAGGATCATGAGGCTGGGCTTATGTTCTTTCACCATTTCCAATACTCCGGAACCATCTTCATTTACGAGTACATCGTAGCCTTCAGTTTCAAGGGTATCACGAAGAGTGAATACCAAACTTGGTTCATCTTCAACAACAAGAATTTTAGTTCGTTTATCCGACATGTTCAGTGTGCTTTTCAATTTTTTGATTTAATGAAGCAGTGTCTTCGGTTTTTTGTACCGGAGCAGGGTCAACATTTTCATTCTCTAATTTAGGAAAACTTAGAATAAAAGTGGTGCCTTCCCCAAAAGTACTGCTTACTTCTATATCACCACCATTCATATCTACCATATTTTTTACAATGCTCAGTCCGAGTCCATGCCCTTTAACTTTGTTGCTCATTGAATCAGAGTCTTCTACGCGATAGAATTTTTTAAAGATGTTTCGTTGATCCCGTTTCCGAATACCAATTCCGCGGTCGGTTATACTTACAAATACATGTCCTTTGTCAGAGGAAACCTGAAATTTGAAATACTTATCTTCGCTACTATACTTGATTGCATTTTCAGTGAGATTGCTAACGATAGTTTCAAAGTTATCGCTGTCTAACATAGCTAAAGAGCTTTTATCACTTGCTATAAACTCAACCTCAAATCCTTTATTTTCAATATACTCTCTATTTTCAACAAGATAGTTTTTGAGTAAATCGTACACACAATAGGGGGCTGATTTAATCGAATTCTGCCCGGAATCAACACGTGCAACATCCAATAGTTTTTCGATCATACTTCGTAATCGAATAGATTCATTGTGGATATGTTCTCCATACTGTTTGAGCCGTTTACCTTCAGTTACTCGTCCATCAGAGATGTTTTCACCGGCAGCCTGCATTACGGCAAGCGGAGTTTTTAATTCATGCGTTACATTTGCCAAAAAGCTGGCCTGACGTTGTGCAAGTTGCCGTTCCCTTTGGGCAGTGAAAAACATAAAAAGCAAAGCTCCTGTTAAGAAAAGCATGGCTACCCCTAAAACAACTAAATTTTTGACTAAGGTAGCGTTATAGGTTGTAGTAACCGGCGATTTTAAAAAAGCCATGTGTATTGACCAATTATCAAAAAAGCCCGAGCCGGAAAATCCCATCCGGTGATCTACAATATCAGAGTCGTATTCAATATCGGGATCGTTAGTGGCGAGAATATCACCGCCCGGCCAACTTCGAACCCATACAGCGATACCGGATTCATCACTGTCTTTGAAATAGTTAGTAAGTATAGGTGGGAATACTTCGTTGATAATATAGTCTTTATCTAACAATAGGGTTATATATCCCAACATTCTGCTTTCTGATACATTAATTAACCCAATATTGAGGCTACGGTGGGTATCAAATTCCCAGTCATTATTCCATCTGTAATTTAGATCATTAAGTTGAATTTTTGTTTTTGTACGAACCAGTCCAATGCCGTCGCATATTAGCTCTGGATAGTCAGAAATAGAATTTATTTTATTTTCGGTGGGATCAAATTTATAAACAGTAGTATTCCGGCCATCGGCGCAAAGATCGGTACTTTCCGGGGTATAATATATCCCATCAAAAAAGGGACTTTGAGAGGACCTGGCTAAAACTTGAGTGATGTTATTAGGCAGATTTCCGGTTTGTTCCAACGTACTATTAATAGGTTCCAGCTCTAACCGGTGTAACCCCCTGAGTGGTTGTAGAATCTGGTACATAACATTATCGTTGATTTCATCAAGTTGGTCTATACGCCTGTCTTGTTCATTTTCAACCATACGGTCACGCAGGTCATATAAAGAGAGGACGTTCATTCCGGTCAAAGCTATGATGGCCAACAAGCCACACATCAGCAAAATCCAACGAAATCCACGGTTTCTGAGTATTTTCATATTCTTGGTCATTCTAATCTATATAACTTAATATAGCATTCAGAGAATATTATTAAACTCAAATTTGGTAAAAATTTTACCGGAGAGGCTGCAGAAAGATTGCCAAATTCTATAATGGAACCATGTACTGATTCTGTAAAAAAAGTATATCTATTTAATATGATTAGCTATGTAATTAATCGTGAATTTTATTGAAGTTTCTCTCTATAGACTCTTTTAAATCGTTAAACTCAATAGGTTTAACTAAGTAGTCAAGATAATCAGTTTCTTTGGCCCTTTGTACGTGATGGGGGTCAGAGTTACCTTTGATGTAGATAACGGGAACATCGGAAAACTTTCGTATTTCTTTCATAGCCGTAATACCATCAATCTCCCCTTCAAGAGAAATATCCATCAAAATAAGGTCGGGATTAATTTTTTTAGCTACCTCTATAGCTGTTTTTCCATAAACCAGCTCACCCTCTGCGTCATACCCCAATTTTTCTAAGTAGCTTTCATACAGAAGGTTCAGTATTAAATCGTCTTCAACGATCATTACTGTTTTTTTCTGACTTTTATCCATATGTCCTATTTGTTCAGTTACTGAAAAATACCATTAACCATAAAAATAACACGATTTGACGTTAAACAAAATTAAGTGAGAATAAAAATTTAGTAGGATTATAAAATGAATAGAGAACGAATATCACACAGTAATTTGCATATTTTTAAAATGATAAAGGCAGTATTTAGAATATCGGTCAAAATAGATGTTGCCATTAAAGATGGCCTGAATACACAAAAACACTTTTTTAAGCTGCTGGATGCAGTTCTATTCGAAGGGAGGCGTAAAATCTTTAACCGAAAAAGGAAAGCAATAGATGCTAAAGTACCGTTTTAAAATCTGGAAGTAATTCAGGTATTGGAAGATCGCAGAGAGGTTCAGAAGAAAACGGCGTCTTTTCCGATCTGGAGTGTGATTTTATTTCCTGGTATGAGGTTAAATAAGAGTACAGTAAATAGATTTTCTTGTTCCGATCTTCTCCCTTGTAACGCTATTGTAACTGTGCTATGAATATTCTGAAAAACAAAAAAGCCCTACAACTCTCTAAGTAATTGAGCTGCAAGGCTTTTAAGTACCTCGGGCCGGACTCGAACCGGCACGGACATTGTAATGTCCATTGGATTTTAAGTCCAAAAAGTCCAAATATCTACCTGTTTCAACTTCTCCGTAAATGTAACGTAAATCTTTGCCTATCAGTGCTTAAAAGGTTATTATCAGTTTCGAGCTGTAACGGGGTATAACGTTATTTTGTTACCCCAGTGTTACCCCAGAGATTCCTGGGGTAACAGAAAATGAGCACATTATGGAAAAGAACTTAACAGATGCTTACGTCAAAACCGTAGCATCACCTAAACGAATAGAGATATTTGATACTTCTAAATCAGGACTGGCTTTGAGGGTTAACCCTTCAGGGTATAAATCGTTCTTCTACAGGTATCGCTTTGGTGGAAAGATCAAACGCTTCACTATTGGGGGTTACCCATCTGTATCATTAGCTGAGGCCCGGCGCCGTGCTGATGAATTGCGCGTTCAGGTACATGCAGGGGAAGACCCTCAAGGGGAAAAGCAGCGCCTTAAAAACAAAGAGGCACCTAAAACTATCGGAGAACTGGCCGATCTATTCGAAGAGGAATACATAGAACGAGAGCTCAAAGAGAGTACCCAATCATCGTATAAATCTCGATTGAATAAAATAAGGAAGAAGTTTAGTAAGTACTCTGTGGATGAAGTCACCAGGGGAGATGTGAAACGATTCCTGAAAAAGATTGCTGATAAACAGCCTTACAATGCCAATCGGGTCCAGGCAATTTTCTCGAAAATGTATTCTTTTGCATTTGAGGAAGAGTACACAGACAATCACCCTCTCAAACGTCTTTCAAAATTTGGAGAAGAGGAGACCCGGGACACTAATTATTATCCTGAGGATATTAGAAACCTTTGGCAAGCTATGGAAGAGGAGAGGGAGCCAACACAAAGTCTTATAAAATTGTTGCTTATTACCGGCCAGAGGTTGGGGGAGACATCCCGTATGAAATGGGCTGATATTGATACAGAAAATGCTTTGTGGATTATTCCCAAAAAAGAAACCAAAGGAGATCGGGTACATGTAGTTCCACTTTCTGATAAAGCTATTGAAGTACTTGAACGGTTACATGAACTCACAGGAGAAAAGGATTATGTATTTAACTCACCAAAGAAAGACGGCCAGCCACTTTCTTACTTTCGGCAAGTAATGGACCGGATTGAAAAAAGAGCAGAACTGGAAGATTTCAGGCTTCACGACCTCCGGCATATTGTAGCTACCAACATGCAGCGATTAAAGATCGACTTCATGCACATTGGGAAAGTGCTAAACCATAAGGGTATGGCTAAAGAGTATATCGTAACCTCCAGGTACATTGATTACGATTATCTGGATGAGAAACGGGATGCACTTCAAAAATGGAGTAATGAACTGGATCGTATTATTTCAGGGAAGAAAGCTAATATATTTAAGATAGGTGGGTGATATGGAATTTAATGAGGGTACAAAAGAAAAATTGCTGGAATGGTATAAAAATGAAATTGAGGATTTTAAAAAAACTAAATATTCAGGTATTTCAAATGGACAATTAAGAGGATATGTACAAATCTATAATGTTGAAATTTCAACTGTAAAGTCATTTGATGAAGAACAAAAAAATTTAATCTACAGTAAAATTGAGAAAGCAATAATGGAAATAGCCAATGATAAAAAAATACTTTTTAATAACAGCGGTGAAATGAATTTCCATGTTGAAAAGTGGTTATTTGAGAGTTCTATTAAGGAATCTTTCTATGAAAAAGGTTTAAGTCAACTTTCTGAGGAAGTTCTCATTCATTTAAGCGAGTCAGTATTTGTAGCGGATCCTTGGAACAATAAACCAGAAGATGATACTGAGTTTGAGCGCCGAAGATTGTGGTGGTTGGGTGTTGAATTAAATAGACATGCTATTCTATTTGACAAAGCTTATCGAAAAGAAATTATTGGTGAGATGACACTCTATTCTAAAACAAATGAGGTAAAGCCTAAAGATAAATGGGAGTGGATAGAACAAGAATATGAAAATAACAGAGAGAATTTTAAGAATGATTCTGAGTGGGCAATTCAAACACTAAAAAAATTTAAGGATAAGTTTAAAACCTCAAAAGGTAGTGCTATTTCAATGAAAAGGTTCGGCAAGTACAAAGGGAGGCATTAGCTTTTCAGGATTTTTCAGTGAAAATCTTCTGAAAAATCACCCATCGTATTAGGTTTCTGTCAGTTACAACACCAACCCAAACGTAATTGATATGAGCAACTTAAAAATTATTCGCATCCAGGACTTAGCTGACCGCCTTTCAGTCAGCCGACAAACAATTTGGAGGCTCTCCAAAAAAGATCCAAACTTCCCGCCAAAGGTCCGACTTACCGGGCAATGTGTGGGCTTTAGAGAAGATGCCGTAGAAGCTTGGCTCGACTCCAGAACAGAATCATCAACTGAAGAAGTAGCGGCATAAAAAAGCCCGACTGTTAGAGCAGTCAGGCAGGAAAAGAGCTTTTATAATATACTCTTTTCCGTAAGCACTTCAAAAAGGAGAAGAGCCATGGATGTATTCTATAAGATACCACAGGAGAGTAATGAAGTATGTACTTGTATTGGAAATGCAAGGCGTGATGGTAAAAACATTTCTACTACAATAGCTACAGCCTCAGGTTACGTTAGAGATGCTATTCTGCAAGCCTTAGAAGGGCTTGAGGAAACGTACTGCGAGGAATGCCAGTGTAAGTTTAAAGCTGGATTCTTTGAAGAAAAGCAGAGAAGAGAAGAAGCAATTAGCATTTCAAAAGTGGAGGTTGCTAATGGCATATAACGGATGGATAAAATTACACCGGAAGATTGTAGATAGCAGAGTTTTTGCAAAGCCTGAGATGTTAAAACTTTGGTTACTATGTTTAATAAAAGCCAATCATGATTCAGCCTGGGTTGATATTGATGGATTAACGGAACCTGTGAAAGTAGAACCCGGACAGTTTATTACTGGCAGATATGCACTTCATAGAGAATACTACCCAAAGAAAGTTAGGGATATGAAATCAGAGCTTACGCTTTGGAGGTGGCTTCAAAAATTAGAGAAGTGGGGAAACCTGAACATCAATTCGTACACCAAATATAGTCTTATGGAGGTGTCCAACTGGGATAAATACCAAGTTTCGGAATCAGGTAAACAGC
>NZ_JAVLBQ010000032.1:0-34480 GCF_031581265.1 Gracilimonas sp. | reverse complement strand
CTGTTTGTTTATTCATACCACAATGTATGGTTTATACAACAATTAGTCAAATAAATTTTGGGTTTTGGAGTCCTGAATCAGAATCAATAAACCGCCACCATTGGTGAAGGTATTCCGGTTTGTATCTTGTACGTGCTATCTGCATGTAGAAAGAATGTACGGAGTCTTTCCCTTTTTCGGGGTTTATAACTTTGGTTCCAAGTGGTGAATGTTCAATGTTTTCTTCATACAAATTAGGCCGGAATCCTACAATAATAATTGTGGCAGCTTTAATTAGTGCATTGCTTCCATACGCATCATTAACCCCGGGGACGTGCTTCCATCCATCGGGTACTAACTTATTCCCTTGTGAATCCTTTGGAACGGTTGTATAGGTTGATTCCTTTCGGGCTTGGCTTAGTAGTGTAAGATGAAAATTATACTTTACCATCAAGTGCCTGAGCCGTTCGGTTGCAGCGTTTATTCTCTCATTCTCGCTATTTCCAGGAGCTACTGCCAATTGGATATAGTCGATAACCACCTTGTCGACATGTTCAACCAACACCGCCTCTAATATCACAGATTCTATTTCTTCAATATCAACGGTTCCATCAACTCCTAAAAAGTTATTACGATATTGGTTCCAGTCTGATTGGAGGATCTGTTTAAGGTTCCCGGTTATATCCTGCTTCCTGCCTTCCAATGTGATATAAAGGACCTTATACCCTTGACGAATGTTTTGGGCCACCTCCCAGCACTCTGATCGGGTCTTACCATGCTTCTCCCTACAGATAACACCTTTCATTTGCCCTTTAAGATTTCCACCGTGTTTATAAATATGATCATCGTACAATTGAAACCCTGTCGTTATTGGCTCCCCCTCTTCCTCATTCAGGTTGTCAATCTCTTCACCGGTGTAGTATCGCTTCTCTGTATCGCTTATCCAATTGACCGCCTTAGAAGTCGTTTTTGAGGCTATCTCTGAGACATCATATCCATTATTCGATACCGTTAATAAATCCTGTAGGTCTTTCCGGATATTCCGTTTTATCGAGTCCTGTTTAAACTCTTGAAAAACGTTCCTCCATTCATCGGTTTGACCTTGTGCATATTGATAGATTTCATTAGCGTTGCTCTCTTTTATCCGTTGTGCAGAAGACTGAGAAACGAACGTGTGTAAATCGACAGAACCGTATAGCTTGTAGAGTGATTTGATGATTGAGTAGTATGTCCTGCCCTGACCTGTGAAATGAGACGGATTTAATTTTGTAAGCCCCCAAACAGCCGCCTCTTTGGAATGACACATTTTTGATATAACGTATTCTTGTAACTTCATTTAAAAGCGTTCTTTCTCATCTTTGCGATTTCAGGATTGAATTCATCTTTCCCATTCATTTTATTTTCCTCTTTAAACCAAACACTCTGCATCTTCAATTTCCAGTTCTTAATCAGATTGTCTCTGCTATCCCGCCAGTATTTTCTTTTAGGATGATCCTCTATTGAAGCGTTGTAAATACTGAATGCCTTTTCAGCTACCTTTGGATCGTAACCATTTTCTTTGAAGTATTCTTTTACCTGAGGGAGTGTGGGTATCTTTGATACCTCTTCTTTACTTTTCTTTACTTTACTCTCTTTTACTTTACTTGCATTGCTATCGCTATGCTCGGGCAATGCATTTGCATCTGCATTTGCATTAGAATCGCCATGCCAACGCTTTAAAGCGGCTTTCCTTGCTCGTTTTGAACGCTCTAAATAGGGTTGAAGGTATTCAATTAGCTTTGGAGAGTAGAAGAATTTGTCCTCGTCAATCAAAAATAGATTGTAGTTCATTATTACTACCTCAACCTTTTGTTCACTAGTCCCAAAGTCATCTGCTAACAGGTCAATATCATGTACAGGATAGGCAAAGTCCTCTTGTTCCCTGAGAACTTCTAATATCATGAAATATATTCCATAACCCTCAACCCCTAGTTCTTTTCTTACCCTTCGCAATTTTCTATCATGCCTCGCATTTGAGAAATGCGGGAAGTAGTATGCATCCTTGTTCATATTTCAAGCGCTTCTGAAATGATTATTAACTGTTTGGTATATTCATCAGGATTGGAGCTGTCTAAACGAATATTTGAACGTAATGTCTCAAATAGAATAGCCCTATCTGTCTCTGATAAATCATTCGGATTAGAAGTACCGTAATCATCCTCTAAGATTTGTATGATTTCGTTTTTGTCCATAGGATTAAAAGTATTCGGCTTCTGTTGTTTCTCTTCGTCCAGCACCAAATTCAATAGCATTAATTAATTTATTCCTCATTCTGAGTCTTTGCTCTAACTCCAATTTCCGCAAACGTCTATCTTCATTTAGGTCAATTAATTTTTTAGTGCCTTTATTTTTCCTATGTAGCTTTTGGATCACTCTGTCGATTTCATCCATACTTAATCCAATAAAAAAAGCGAGTACACTTAGAGGGTCAGGCTCTAAATGTCTCGCTTTAAATTCTTTGTTCAGGCTCCTGACCAGCCTTCAATAAATCAATAGTTAAATGTACTCAAAATGTGGGATTTATACAACAAATTGTGTAAGGGGGTTGATGAAATTTTTAGAGTAATGAGAGCTGCTTTGATTCCTGGCGGTTCTGAATAGCACTGCCGTACTTTTTCTTATATTGCACCACCTCTTCTTCACTCATTTGCCTTACTGCACCACCTATCGCACTTCCGTTTGTGATCCATCCATCATAGAATTTCATGCTTAGCGTGTTTCCATGAATCACATAGCCGTTCATGTTGAAAAAGCAGAAGTTCAATGCACACATTTGAGCACATACGTTATCTGCATCAATGCCATGAAACCAGCTATCGGAATGAACGCGTTTAGCAGACGATACAAGTGTTCGTCCACTACCACAGGCCGGATCTGCAACGCTTACGGGCTTCTTATCATCTTTGATATTAATATCTGCCATCATATCACAGAGCCCGACAGGGGTAAAAAACTGGCCCATTCCTTTGGCGCTCCAATTTGAGACGATTTCCATATACACTCCGCCAAGCACATCATGATTTTCTTTTCTCATTTCCGTTTGGAGTTCTGCAAAGGCTTTTGCAAATAGATCCGCTTCACGTGGTTCGCCTTCATTCCGGTAACGGCTCATCACTTCCATGTACAGCTCTTCTTCTTTCGATAGGGCATATAACATCAAACTAACCCAGTCCCGGAAGACAGATCCTATATTGTACCCTTTGGATGCGATCTGATTAATTAGCTTCGTTGACGGTAGCATAAGGCGTATTCGCTAAGATTACTGTTCCTATTTCTCTGCGGATCCACTTGTGAAATTGTTTAGGGGTTTTGTATGGCTTCATTTTGGATACCTCCCATTCCATTCCATATAAAAATATGATGGAGAAACGCCTGTATCTTTTTTAGCCGCCTGATAAGGCGTTAGATTCGTGTATTTATAATAATCCCACCATGCTTTCGGATCAGGATAAACACCTTTTTCAAAACATCCTGTAGCGAGTAAAGCCTTTCTTAACATCACTAACCACCTTGCATATTGCCAATTCCAATTTTTCTTATCCATAATTAAAGTATTTAAAAATAAAGTGGAGTGTACTCACAGGGCTTTCCACTCCACCAACCTTACTAACCTCCGAGTCAGAAAAGATCATTAAAGGGCTTCGATTTTTTCTAAGATTACAATTACAGGGTACACCAATGAGAATAAAATAAAGGCAATAAACATGCAGAGCGTTTTCATAGGTTCTCCGTTTTTTGTTATCTGTAATTCCCTTCACGTATAGGGGTGTCAATTGCTTCATCAACATCCCATCCTCGTTTTATTCTGCTTCTTATAGCCGCGTAATGATCTGTCAACCCCTTTTTACGAAGAAGCAAGGTAAATGCTATTTCTTCACCTTTATATTTTACAAAGTATGTATTTCTTCTATTAGCGTTATTCACATATTGAGGAACAAATCTGCAATTGCCGGGATGATACCCTTTATCGTTATTCTTTCGGTCAATAGTCAACCCTTCCTCATAACCATTTTCCAAAGCCCACGTTTTGAATTCTAAGTAGCTATTTTCCCATTCATCACATATATCAATACCTCTATCGCTATATAGATATGACTGCGAATGATATTCTTTTGAACGGTTCTTCATTCCCCGCCATGTATTATGTAGTGAGGTTCCGTGATCATCATGGAATTCGCCTGCTAAACAACCACATGAATTAACTCTATCATGCTCTAAATGTGAAAGCCGAACTTTCTTAGTATTGCCACAATCACACCTGCAAAGGAAACCTCTTTGAGTTTGACCGGACGGCTGAACAAACTTTTCAACCTCTTTAATTACTGTTAATTTTCCGTAACGCTTGCCTTTTGGTATTTCTAACTTTGCCATAATTACATGTTTTGATTGTAATTTACAGGTTTGGCAGTTTAGACTCAATATTTTTAACCTTATTATAGTATTCTTCTGCTATCGCTTCATAATCATGTTTCTTTCTAAAACACTTCATTCGAGACTTCACAAATAGCTTTTCAGCAGTACCTTCTCCATATCGTTCTTCAATGTATTTTTGGTGTTGTAACTGATTGCCGTTATGGAATCTGTTTTCCTGCTTAGATTGTGCATGGCAATTACGTTCATCGTACCTGGTTGCTTCAAATCTACGTGAAATGTAGTGTCCAGCATCAGATTGTTTCCAGTGAATCCATTTACCTGAAGTGCAACACCTCACTAAGCCTTGATCGTTGGCGTCTCGCATACGGATAAATTTAGAGAAATAACGATCCGCTTTTTGCTTTGCTAATTTTTTTGTTTTGCTACTTCTCATGCCAATCTTTTAAGTCTCGAATTGCGGTTAAAATTACCAACACAATGATAGGTAGAATAATAACTCCCGCTATGATTAATAATGTGTTAAGCATCTAATCGTGCTTTGTACTCCAATACCGGTACTTCCTTAATCACAATATCAGGATGGCAGTGTATAGCCTCTGATTCAGTGTCATATTCTTTTCCACATACGTTGCAAATATAGACTTTAACTGTTTTCATCTAATCGTTTTTTGATATTTTTGAAAACTCCATTTAAAATTCCATGACTCATATCATCAATTGTAGCAAGTTTTTTACGCTCCTCCTCCACCGCATCCGTAGCTACTTGAAGTGCGAATTGTTCAAGCAATGCTTCAAGTCTGTTAATATGTTCGGGGGTGCCTTCTGTACCGTTCCAAATAAGGTCGTGAAATTCTTTTCTTGTTTTTTTAGCTGTCATAACATCCTGCTTTTTTAAGGGCTTTTTCAACTTTTGTTAATTCTTCAGCAAAATCTCCATAAGCATCATTATCATTTATATATGAAAATACATCTTGAGCTACAATCAAAGCATCTATCATTTCAGGAACTGCCGAGATTACTTTGGCGTTAGCTCTTTGTTGTTCAGGCGAGCCTGGCACATCAGCCACCCATCCGTTTTCTTTTGTTGTTACAATTATTGTATCATCAAAAACAGAACTATTTGTATACCATTCACCTTCTGTAATTTTCGGTTTTTTCATCTTGGATACACACATTTAGATTCTGATTCCCTGTTTTTCTTGTCGTAAAGTAAGTCTTTTTTCGTATTCTCTAAATCGGCTCTAAAGTCCTCAATCATCGTTTCCCATACCTGGAATACATGACCGTCTAAGACATCCTCCCAATCAGATCCGTACATTTTGTATAGAAAAAAGCATTTTCGGCCAAGATTAATAGACACTTCACATCGCAACCAATCCCAATCAGGCTCCCAATCAAAATCAAAATAGGTAAACGGCATATCAGACAACCAGTCTTGCTTTGCCTGTTCGTATTGGGTTTGAAGTTCGGTTCTTATTAGTGAGTGTATTTTTGATTCGTTCATTGGTCAGTAGATAATGGTGCGTTTAAAATAAATTCTCCAAAATCAGTATCGTTTTGGCTTACATCTAAATATTCTTCATAACATATCTTTCTTTGCTCTATACACTTCTGCATGGCGTATTCCTGAGCTATTTCTTCTAAACATACCATAGCCTCGGCAGGCCATAGGTTCCCACTTCTAACGTTATCTATTGTTTCAGAAATCGCTTTATCTCTTTTAACTATCGGCTTCATAATTCATCCATTTTGTATAGTTCAAGTTTAATTAGGTTCGTGGTTGTTATTTTTGAACCTCTATTTTCCATCCTTCTTTTTTAGCATCTTCAATTGATTTGAAATAACCAATCTCAGTTCTGTTTGATTTGCTGCCATCGTAATCGTAAACCCAAATTTTAATTCTAAGTAAGTCTTTCATTTGATCGGAGGTTTGTGTTATGTGGTTTGTTTTAATCACTACTTTAATATAAGCAAGGTGTGTATTAGATGCAAGGATTATTTTAAGATTATTTATAAAATTATCCTTTGTACTTAAAATTCTTTTCCTTATATTATAATCAGTGAACGCAAACAAATAGATAATTATGACAGAATTTGATGAAAAATTACGGCTTGCACTTCATTCTTTTAAGTCAGCCAATAAAATGAAATTCCATGAAATAGCTAACGATTGCGGAATTAAACCGCATAGCCTATATGCTTTTACGTCTGGCAACTCTGGCTTGAACGGAGAGGATACGAAAGTATTAATGGACTATCTAAACCTCACTGTAAACTTAGAGGAAAAGAAATGATACGCTTACTACTAATAGGCTACCTACTTCACATTGTATCGGCTCCCGCAATTATATGGACTGCTTACGGCCTTGCATGGGTATGAGAAATTATAAAAGGAATACTAATTATAGCAGATTAATTTAAACGTAGAGGAGAACAATGAGTAAAGGATTAAAAGATATGAGTATCGAAGAACTCGAAAGAGGGTACGAAAAAGGCAAGGTAACAGATGAAGAAATCGAACAGCATTTGCTTGAACAGATTCATTTTGCTATCAAAAGTGATGTTAAGGAATTTTCAAAACGAGATAGCAGGAAAAATGAGATCGTAGCATTTGCGTCTGCATCTCTATCTGCTCACGAAGCCATGAAAAAACTCGCAGAACACGAATATCAAAAACTCAAAGACAATGAATGAACGATTAACAAAACAAGATTACAAGTTTCTTGAAGATTATTACAAGGCTCAAATAAGGAGACAAACCGAATTACTTGAAACTTATGAGGCTGCTTTGGAAGATGTTGAACGAAACATAGAAGAGTTAACACAAATAGAGGATGAAAAATGAATGAAATAAGCAAGTGTAATACATGTGGAGGGTACGATACAATCTATCAAACTTTGGACGCAGGCTGTTGTTTAGAATGTGGTACACCAGAGGATTATGAGTATGTACTAATTGACAATAACGGAAACGAAATAGAGGATAACAATGAGTAAAGGATTAAAAGATATGAGTATCGAAGAACTCGAAAGAGGGTACGAAAAAGGCAAGGTAACTGATGATGAGATAGGCTTAAGTAATGGCAAAAAAGTTGAAGTTTATGGAGCTGATAACCGATGGCATGAATGCACCTATCTTTGTAAATCGTATGCAAACAAAGGGCACCACATTATTTATATGAATCATAAGCCGTATGAATGTGCGGGAAATATGATTCGCAGAACATCAAAACTCAAAGACAATGAATGAACCATTAACAAAACAAGATTACAAGTTTCTTGAAGATTATTACAAGGCTCAAATAAGGAGACAAACCGAATTACTTGAAACTTATGAGGCTGCTTTGGAAGATGTTGAACGGAATATTGAACAATTAACAACAGAGGATAACAATGAGTGAAGAACTAACATTTAATCAAAAAATAATCGCTATTCAAAGCGAATTGAAAGCGCCAAAGAATCAATTCAATAACTTTGGGAAATACAAGTATCGAAGCTGTGAGGATATACTTGAAGGAGTGAAACCATTACTTTCTGAATACGGGCTTTTACAACGTATTTCTGATGACATCGTGCAGGTACGCGATAGATATTACATTAAAGCAATAGTTACGGTATTAGACGGCAAAAATGAAATGCAAGTCTCTGCATTTGCCCGTGAGCCTGAAAACAAGAAAGGAATGGATCATTCGCAAATTACCGGCACCGCTTCAAGCTATGCCCGCAAGTATGCCCTCAATGGAATGTGGTTGATTGACGACACGAAAGATGCAGATACAGATGAGCATGAGAAGCAAAAAACTAAGAAGAAAAGCAAACCTGTATTGAATGATGAATCTGAGAAATGGGAGAAAGCCGTTCATTCGGTAGCAAAAGGAGAATCAAACATTGAAGCAATACAAAAGCATTATACACTCTCTGAAAAAGACAAAGAAAAATTAGTCGCAGAGGCTATGGAATTTTCAAACTCATTATCATGAATAGACCAGCAAATATCACACCCTCAGGATTCGCTAAAGTAATGACTGGATCCCGTGGGAAGTCAAAATTCGGTAAGACTGCTACTTCTTACGCAGAGGAAATTGTTCAGCTAATGATAGGCGTTCCGTCCGATGATTATACTTCGTACGAAATGCAATGGGGTATTGACCATGAACCCCTGGCTATTAAATCGTATGAGAAATACAAAATGGTTGAGGTTCAGGAAAAAAGCAGAATTGAACACCCTGAATATGATTTTATAAGCGGTGAGCCGGATGGGTTAATCGGGACCGATGGAATTATTGAGGTAAAATGCCCGAACTCAAATAACCATTTTAAGAACCTGCTTAATGGTGAACAGATCACTCAGTACCGTTATCAGATTCAAGGCTACCTGTGGCTAACAGAACGAAAATGGTGTGATTTTGTGAGCTTTGATCCTCGCTACCCTGATAAGTATCAACTGTCTGTGAATAGAGTAGTAAGGGATGATGCAATGATTGAAGAACTGGAAGAAAGGTGTATAGACTTTTGGAATGAATTAGTATTGCCCATTCGGGATAAAATAGAACAACTCTAACCATACAAATTATGAAGAAATACAAACTGAAAATTACAGAAAAAGATGATGAAAGTTTTGAGATTGATTCTAAAAACGAAGGGTTCAACTCCCTTGAACTGTATGCTATCTTAGATATTAAGAGGCAGGATATTTTGAAGCAGATTCATGGAGAGATTAAACCGGATTTTGTACGTAAATATGTGGAGGAGTAATTATGAAGATAGACTTTAATAAAATTATAGCACACCTCCTTTATGAGGATAAATCAGGAGCGCCATATACGAAGGGATTCACAAAAGCGTGTATGCGTGAAGCCTGCATACAGGTACTTGATGAAGCTGCAAAAAGAGCAAAAACTAAACGAGTAGAACTACATGGTGGCAGAGTAATAGACAAACAGTCAATCCTACAAATCAAAGAGGAACTGTGAATCCATATTGGGTATATCCAAAAGGTGATGAATGGGTGATGTTAGCCTTTGCAGAAACAGCCAGAGAAGCCCGAAAATTAGGCTGGAAGCATTCACCTGTAGCAGAGCATGAAGCGCCTTATATCGACTGGAGGGCAAGGCGAGCAGATGATAAATGGATGAAGGTTTATAACGGTAAGGAAGTAATAGATTCGTGTCCGTTACCTTACGATACATTTGAACAATGGTGGGAGGGGGAGTATGAAATTTAATCTTGCTAAAACCGATAAAGGATATGCCATACCAGCCGATGGAAAGGATGAAGAGAAATTCCGCAAAGTTGGGGTTGGTGAAGTCTTTGAGTGTAAAAGCATTGACCAGCGCAATTATAGGTTTCTTCAAAAGTATTGGGCTTTGGTTGATATGATTTTGCAGAATCTTCCTGAATCAGTTGAGAATAATCTTATGCAGAATCATCAATTCCGAATCAAAACAAAAGAAGATGTTCACTTTTACATTAAGCTAAAAAACGGATATGTAGAAAAGCGATATATCAACGATAAAGGGAATGTTGGATGGGAAGTAAAGTCAATCGCATTCGGTAAAATGAAACCGGAAGAGTTTGAAGAGTTTTTCAGTAAGGCAGTTGATACGGCATGTGAGTTGTTAACTGTTGGATCAGATGATATCATGAAAGAAATAATGAACTTCGTATGAACATACTTGATAACTACAGAGACAATTTTAACCACCAAATAACCAATAGATATGAAATCAAAATACGGATTACCTCAATTTGATAGATGCGAAAGTCATTCATGTGAAAGTGTTGAATCAGGAAGGTGTAACAGGCAAGGCGAATTAGTCCGGATCTTTCAAGGATCAACAAACAATACCAAATTGAATGATGGACACTGGGAACAACATAGTTGTGATGAAGCTATCGAAATAGACAAAGAAGAAGGTTTTGAAGTAGTGAAAGTTTTTAACCCAAACACTTAATTAGTTAGATATGGAACTAACAAACGACACTTGGCAAGAAAAGGTAGCACTTCATAAGCAACCAAAGAAGGGTAAATGCCCGAAAAGCAAGTTTAAAAACGGTTGGCATAGGATAGGGTTCATTCCCAAAGATTGCCCATTAGATGGCGGTTGTAAAGGATTTTCAGCGCATTCAGAGTGCTTAGATTGTGGCAAGAAGTTTAAAGCATCAAGATTTTATGTTTAACCCAAACACTTAATTAGATATGACTGAAAGGGAATACATAGACCTAACACATAGCGAAAGACTTCAAGTTGCTATTGAATCATTAAGAAATATTACGCCTGAAATCTCAGAAATAATCAATACTAATGAATTTCAATACATTTCTGGAACCTTAATAAGGTGGCAAATCGAACATTATAACCATATAAAAACAGAAGATGACTAAAGCATACACAGAGGGCATAGAATCAGCTAAGAACACGTTGCCTTATATGCGTCATGGCCGTATATTGGTTAAGAATAGATACGCCTCTCATACGGCAAAAGGGAAAGCGTTCTCGAAGGGATTTAGCTACGCGATTAACAATTGGAAATTTCTTTTAACTGTAAATAATAATTGACATGAAAGGCAATTCACTTATAGGAATCTTTTTCGGAACGGCTATTATCTTAGTGCTTCTTATCAACCACAAAGCAACCAAACATGAACACGTCCAGGAGCGCATATATTACGCTAACGGGGTTAAGTCCTTCGCAGTGACATATTGTATCACTGATTCCGTTCAAGTCCTATACGGAGGGAAGCACAAGAAAACTGTACGGTCTATGGAGTATTTTGAGTAGCAAGGTGAATATTCCTACCATCCTTATTGTCATCATAGAAAAGATGCCACCGGCCTTGATAGAAAAAAGGAAATGCCGTCTCACGCGGTCCGTCATGATCTATCGGAATGCCATCTCCCAACTCAAACGGCTTCCAGCCTTTCTGAATGCGAATTGAATCATATCCTGGCGTCCCTCTGTCAATCTGAATCCACTCTCCATTGATCCGATAAAGATTACCTACAATACGACCTCCCCCTACCCATGGAGCTTCAATGTATTCAAAAGAATTAAAATCAATCGGATCAGTCCCTTTGAATACAAATGTACTGTCGTTACCCTCAACGTCCTCAATATTGACAATAATATAGATCCCTGCTCCAATGGTAGCGCATTTGAGATAGCATCGTTCGTATTCATTATCTGCAAGTAGATTATCAGGTACTTTTGCCTTCACTCGCTCTACATCAACAAACCAATCATCGTAGCCTTGCCAGTCAATCAGATCGTCAGAAGAGAACACACCTACTCCACGAATGCCGGGATACTGTCCGTTTCGGTCTCTTGTATAGGTGTAGTAGGAACCTTGCCATTTGATAAGCGTTCTCGGGGCTATTCTGTGAGGAATACCATTATCTTGCCCTGCCCACGGCATTGCGTCAATCAGTACGGGGTTATTTTCGTGAGGTGTCCATTCTTTCAGGTCAGTAGATGTATACAATTCACCACAATTTGTCCACACTCCATCAATTTTTCGTTGAGACTGAACAAGCATGTGAGCTACACCGCCTATATCCACAACACCTGCTACAATCTTTTTTCCGTCCAAGACTTTCCCTTGAACTTCCCAATCATTAGGATCGGTTGAAATGGGCTTTATATTTTCGTCCTGATCACCGCCCTCATCATCAGAACTATCATCCTTTTTTATAGAAATGACTTCTTCTCTTTCATCGGCAACTAATTTGAAATGCCATGTGTATTTTTCTCTATCCTTGTTAACTGTTCCTAACAACCGTTCACCTGATTGAGTATCAAGAGGCTGTTCATGAAGGTCAATATACTTCATAACCGAATGTTCCCACTCATCATGAATCTCTTCGGCGTAGAAATACAAGTCAGACTCTTCGGCATTGAAAGGATTCCATTCTACAAGTATTCCGTTGTCTACGAATTTCGCTGTTAGATTAATTTGATGTTCAAAATTCGCCAACAGATCATCATATATTTGAGCAACAACTTCCTGTGCTTTGCTAATCTCTGATAATGAATCTTCTTTCGCTTGCTTAATATGCTCTTTTGTTATACTGATAGTTTCTTCGCCTGTTCAAAAAATTCGTCTAATTGAGTCTCATTCATCCCGATAGTCGTTGCAATCTGAATGACTTCTTTATTAGTTCTTCGGAACTGGGTCCTTTTTTCAAGTAGCTTTGTGTACTTCACCTGATTTCGTTTTGGGAGTTGCGAAATAGCGCTGTCAATCGCATTAGAAATGGGAGTAAGTCCTGCCTCATTCCCCTGCTCATCATACACTTCTTTGATCTCTCCGCGATCGAAGGAAAGCAGGTTGATTGACGCATGAAAATCTCCAGCTTCCAATACCATTCGATTTCTTTTCTGTTCTTCAATCTCTTCGGCAGTTGGATCTTTCCCTGAATGATGTTTCCACCAACTATTGCACACGTCTTGAACATCCTGCGGAAATTTAGAAACATCTTGATTTGGAGTAAGAACTTGTCTGTGATTTTTGCGTGAAAGTTCCTCCCCGTCTTTTAAGACAACATCAACCCGCTTTAAATTAATATTTCCGTTTTTACTTGGTTCTGGATAATATTCTGTTTTTTCTGTAATCATACTTATGCAATTTTATATGTAAATTGAAAATGTACTGCGATAGAATCATTAGTCGTCAAGTTAGGGGATGTTCTTACAGAACCATCGTCCTTATTTACCTGAAAAAGAATAGTTGTCGTATTTTGACTCCCAATACCTGCTAAATAACCACCTGTACATCCAACACCCTTTGTTGTTCCAACAACGGGCGCACTTCTTCCCTGTATATCGTTGTAAATCGTAAAAGGCAGTCCATCAATATTTAATGAATATCCATCATCATCATTTATGTAAGTGCTAAAACTAGATGGAGTATTTGCACCTATTTCCCCCCAAACGATACAAACACCCCCTATCCTTTCATAAAAACAGGTGTCTGTGTTAGATGTTATTCCATCATCTCCCGCATTCGTTGTTAAAGTTCCAGTAAATGTCCCTTTTTCATAATCACTCAATACATTCACCCCCCCATCAAAGGAGAGAGACACTAAATCTATTCTATCTCCAAAATCCTGAACGCCAGACCATGTATTCCCGCCGGAGAGGTTGGCTTTTGAATCATTGAGTTGCTTGCCTTGATTGGCTGAAAGAGGTTTATTCGTGTCTGTAGAGGTAAGGTTATCTACGATATCAGATACTTTTACATAAATAGCATCCAGTGCTGTCTTTATAGAACTCCACAATACAGATTTAAGAGAGGTATCGGTATCATCTACAATAGCAAACTTATCCGTATCAGCAGGTGTTACACTTGCTACCCCTTCAATAGAACTACCAACGTTACCAGCATCGGTTACATCAGCGCTACTTTCAACACCGTCAAGTTTGGTTTTATCTCCATCAACAAAAGCACCTTCACTTAGCACATACTGCTTGTCATCAAAAACCTGTTTTGTAGCGCCCAAATAAACAATCCAGTCTATCGTATCACCAAACGCCACCGCCTCTTTACCGTTTGAATTTCGTGTGATAGTAAGCGTGTTTGTGCCGGTATCCCGTGCCGTGAGAAGTACTACTTCTAACTCCTCATGATTTTGAGCCAATCCCGGGTGTTTCCTTTTGTTTTGAATGACAATCTCATAATCCCCTACTGTGTCGGGATCGGCAAAAACAGACGCATCGCTCACAGTGATAGACGTTGCAGAATCCGTATAAGGAGTTCCGGTTAATTCGGTATAAACAAAATCTTCAATGTACATTATGTTGTGATTTTCTTAATTGATTTTTGACCGCTCGCAATAATAGTTCCACCCACACGACCGACAAATCGCGCCCTGTATCCGTAATCGTTTGCGTTTGTATCGACACTATCATTATAGGTGTCCGCACTTACAAAGTCATGCGCTTCGGGCTCTTTATTATGAGCAGCCGCGCGGAAGATCTGAATTTCTTTTTCTTCACGATTCGTAAATGTAAGCGTTGCTGTACTTCCCGAGACATTCACATAGAATCGTGGAACACCACGAATGACAATATTTGTCTCTGGTGAATACAGAGACAGAGACAGGTCAACCGTAGGAACGCCCGTACTCGCCCCACCTGCCGTTGTAGGAGCGTTCAGAATAGATGCTAATTCAAGTGTCGGAACGTCAACCGATAGGATTAATTCCGTATCGGGAGCGAAAAACTGAGAAGCAAAACTAAGAGTCGGTATTTCTGTCGAAAGAATTAACTCTGTGTCAGGTGCGTATAATGCACTTTGAAACGATAGAGTCGGAACCTCAGTCGAAATAGTAAATGCCGTTGTAGGAGCGTATAGGGTTGTGGTGAATCCTAATGTAGGAATGAAGGTAGAAGCGCCGGTCTGTGTCGTCGGAGCGTAGAGCGTAGATTGTAACTGTAAAGCAGGTACGTCCGTTTGAATCGAGTCAAACACATGAGAACCACCTGCGATACCGCCTACAATGCCTCCGATCATGTTACTCTAAGGATTCCGTCCGCGTTGAAATTCACCTGAAATTCCGTACCTGAGCCTGCCGTTTTTGCCCCATCGGGATCAATAAACGCCACCAATTCGGCATCCGCATCCGTATCATCAACAATAACATATCCGTCCGTCGGGCCAATATCCCCACCGGTAGCGGTTACGGCAATGTCGTCCCCGTCCAGCATCGCATCATCTGTATCAACGATGGTTACAGCAGCGTTCGCAATAGCCTCACCTCCTGCCGTCCATCCGTTGCCCGATACTTCGCTACCGTCCAAATCAGAAACAACCGTATCGGATGCCGTGAACGTAGTTGCGTTACGAAGCATGACTTTTAGATTAGTTAAGTCATACTCACTGTTTATGAGTTTTTTCTTAGTTTGATTGTATTCACTAATGGTAACAGCCATGTTAGTCCTCGTTTATTTGTTCAAGTTCTTCCTCGTAAGCGTCAATCATCGCCTCGGTTTTAATTAGCATATTCGTTCGGGCTTCTAATTGATTTTCCTGTTCGGTCTTTTTTAGAACCTTCACAGCCAGCTCGAGTTGATACTGCTGCCGGTATAGTGATTTAAGCTCACTTTCAATAACTGATTTCTTGTCTTTATTTGAAATATCCATAGTAGAATATAGTGAATTGAGAGGTATTTTACATTTTTTATCATTTGCATGTTTGCATAATTTATATATTAAAGCATGGAAAACATAGAAACAATTATCGAACGCGTCGAACACCAATTAGCTTTTAACCTTGCCGTTGAAGCTGAGGACATACAATCATTGATTGATCACATAAAAAAGAACGATTCATCTAAATATGTATTTAATACAACCGCTAAAGCTATATGCTTTAATCCAGAAGAAGAAAACAATTGAATAAAGGAGAACCAATGAGATATTTATTTATCATGTTATTATTTGTCGGTTGTCAAAAGGAAAAATTTTACTGTGCTGAAGGATTACATCAACCCGATGGACTCCATCTTTACTATTCAGAAATTGAAGAAGCAAAAACACAAGTAATACCATTTGATCCACCAATCGAATATGAATTTTACGTTGTAACGCTTTCAAAATGTTCATTAGGATTCTGTATTGAAAATTATGAATTAGGCGATCTACGTTTCACCGGCGGTACTTATATTCTTAATAACGGCTGTCATACTAAATAGCCAATCCCACGTACCTCCATCTACTTGAGCTTCCATCATAAATAAGTGTCACACCACCACCCACGGGAACGGTAATATTAGACTCTGTAGGTGATATAATTCTATTAGCTGCGCTGGACGACCCACTTTGATGAGACAGCACAAGGCTCGAATCACCTCTATTGCAAATCGCTATATAACTACCACTATTAAGAGCTTTTATCCCTGTTAATGTAACTGTTCCACCAGTTGGCGCTATAAAAAGAACGCCCTTATTCGATATTACATAATTATTGAAAGAAGCCGGTCCGGGAGGTGTTTCGTATGTTGTTTTGTATTTTAAGTTGGTAAATGTAGAATCAATGACTGAACCGTTTCTTGCTGTAATAGAGTTAAATTCTGCATCTCCTGTTCCGTCTATTTGCCACCCTGCCGATCCTGCTGAATAATTATCACTCCCTATCGTTCCGGCTGATTTATCGAAACTAATATTATTTATCTGAATCTGATCGGCTGATATACTAATTGAAGAAGCGGTATCATTACTTTGAATATCAATGTATCCGATGTTCCCGTTCTTATCGGTTGAGAGCATTGCCCTTGCTCTATACTCATTTACATCAAGTTCAAGTTGAGACGTTGTAGACTGAATAACGCCATTGAAAGGCTCCCAACTATTTCCATCCCATTGTTTCACCGTGTTGTCTGTTGGTGGAGTAGCAGCCGGATCATAGGTTGATGGATCAAGCCAAAGATCACCGGTTTGCAAAGGATCACCTGATGGCCTGCCATCTGATGCACCTGGCTCTGTTGTAGAGCGAATAATCGTTCCCGCATTCGTCTCAAGATCGGTTATATTTGTTTGTGCCGTTAGGATGGCCGAAGCATTTGAAGCTACACCACTTTCGTTTGTATTAATATCATTCCTTAGCTCTAACCCCGAATATGAACTACCTCCACCAAGATTTACAAAGCTTTCAAGGGTAGATATTGCACTTGCATTTGTTGTGCCTGTGGACTCATTTGAGTTTATATCACTACGCATATTCAGCGCCGAATAAGCACTCCCACCCGCCAGATTAACGTGCGTTTCAATAGTTGCAATCGAACTTACATTTGTAGCAATACCATTTTCATTTGTATCCGTTCGGCTTTTCAGCGTCAATGCCGAATAGGCACTACCACCAGCTAGGTTGGTATGCGTTTCAAGTGTTGCAATTGAAGTAACATTAGTAGATGTTGCAAAAATATTATTCGTAAGCCTCGAACCAACACTATACCCAGGCTCTCTGATTTTCGCACCACCATTTGAGTAATAATTCCCGAAGGTCTTAGAATCAATCGTAATCGTACCCGTACCGGCTGTGAGCGTTTGATCTCCATCTACCACCATGCCCTCAATCAACCCTTTCTCCGTGTAGATCTGTAACAGTTGATTATCTTCAAGCTCAATCGTAGTCGGTATCTCTTTGACAGCTACCGTTGTTTTTGGTGATCCCGGGGGAGTTCCACCTGAGCCAATTTCTTCATTCAGAACACCGATACCTCCCTCTTTCTGAACCCGTACAACACCGGTAATAACTTCTTCATTGAAGATCTGATTGACTTCTTCTTGACCAGGTGCTTTCACAATCAAGCTACCAGAAGGGGCGTTAATCAATTGTTCGGCAATATCTAAGGTCAGCCGTCCGGGGCCGTATTCAGTCTCTTCGCCACCTACTTCAACAGGAGAGAACGCATAGATTCCAGCGTACCGATCTTCTCTCGAAAGTTCGTTTTCATTAATAATCCAGTAATCAAACCCACTGCGAATGACAACGTCTAATTCTACTTCTATTTGCGTAACAGAAGAGTTAACAACTTCTTCGGTAAGCTCACCTATTGCCCGCAGTTGATTGTAGTTCCAAAAAGGGTTTTTTGTCCATATATCAATAGTCGGGCCGTCTCTATCATCTCTTTTTTCTTTCCTCTCTTCAACGGTTGCCTCAATGTCATGATCCCGGATTTCAATTAGCTCTACTTCACTTCTGCCATACCGGAAATCAGTATTGATATAGTTCACTCTTTTACCATCAATAAGAGCGATAAAATCAAATATATCAAGCGTACCCTGCAACCGATCCCTGTCAACAGTCAGCTGAGATGCCAAATAGGAAGCCTCAAGGTCGGCCAGAGATAATTCATCGGTTCCTACATTTTCATCATTACCATCGTAAAACCATTTAGAAGTGAGGCTCCGTGTTGAGTAATCCGCACCGTCATACAGAGCGCCTTTGTTGAATTGCGTAAATCCATCCCCGAAGCCTTCGGTATATTCGTAAACGTCACCGCTTGAACCAGCTAACAAGTCGGACTTAACAAGTATTTTGCCCTCATCATCTGCGGGATTGATCTCAAATGAAGATATAAGCAAGTGATTGTCACCAATCTGATAGCCCCTGTCAACCGTCGGAGTTTCAATCTCAACGGTAACATCACCAGACTCAGGGATGGGCGGGGTTACAAATGACCAATCCCTCATTGCTGTATTTGCAGTAGTACCTATCGACACGCCACTCTGCGCCGGCCGTATGCCAGCCGGTCTCTGTATCCACTCAGGGACTCCAGCGGTCGTAAACCCATTAACCAGCGGCCCTGAAAGATCGTACCCTCCAACCCTTATTTTAATCGGCAAATAAGCAAATTGATTGATCGATACATAGTTGAACGAAAAATCTATTTTTAATCTTTGACCTGCCACAACTTGACCTGAATCAACTTTCCAAGACTCCCATGTTGTCGTGCCACCAGCTTCAATAGATGATTGTGAGGCATAGGTTCCTCTCGATTCAGGAATCTTCCATGCCGTGCCACCACTCACTATTTTTGCGAATGTATGCCACTTCGTGCCTGTATTTCCTCTCGTAGCGCTCCAAAACAAAGGTAGCGCTTGTGTTTCACCACTACTGCCAATATCCCCTTCATCAAGACCAAAGTCTTCCAGCTCAAATTCTCCACTTGGTACGATATTATCAGCCTCTAATGGTTCATAAAATCGCCGAACGCCATCATAGGCTACTAATTTATTTCTTGATGTTTCAAGTACTCGTCCGAATCTTATTGATTCAAAATTATCATCGTAAGTCGTCCCTGTAAGCCCATTATACCCCACAAAACTTGCTTCTGTAACGGGAAAAATAAACACCTTGCCGCGCGTCATCCGCATTTGGTGTCCTTTCGGAATTAGAAGCTCTAACGCCTCATATAAAGATAGGTCTTTTAATCGCTGTGGGTTAATGTATTGCTGAATCATTCCGGCATTACCAGATATTACATGATCCGGCTTAAAAACAACCCCATCAATGACATCAATAGTAAAAAGTTGTGATACAATATCCTCAATAGCACTAATACGCGTAACCGCTGGACTGACCGGACCAATTGGGGTCGGCCACATGTCGATCATATCATCAATCTGCAACTGCTTGAATACAGATAGATTAGCGCCCTTCAACGTGTAAACAAACGCTCCAAAGTCTTCATTCTGTACATCAGGAACCTCAAACGTATCAGGTAAGAATACAAACTCCGATTCTAACGCGTCATTAATGTACAGAGAGATTTTGAACCGGCTTAAATCCCTTGTGAATAGATCTTCATAGTCTCCCTTTTGCCCGGCTATTTTAAGCTGAATATCACCGGATTTAATCTTTTCGAGTGGATCAGAGTTCGGACTTCCTACTCGATACCGGACAGACGAATCGCCTCCCTTAACTGGTATTGGATCTCCTGAATATTCGCTATCTTCAATCTCAACCTTTACAGGGACGTTAAAGTCGGAATCTATTTCGAGTATCCATCTAACCAAGACGCCCCCTCAACTGTGCTCCACGTTGATTTAATACCCAAACTTCATCCGGTCCTAATCTCGAAGTATGTGCTTGCAAGGCCGAAGCAAACGCATTCCGCATATCGGTAGGATTCATACTGCCACCGCCAATACCTGAGAAGTCTTTCGCCATTAAGATATTATCATCTTTATGTGGTTTGACAATATCGCCTCTTGACGTAATTAATGCATCACTCACAGAGAAGATAGAACTTAAAAACCCACCCCCACCGCCTGTAAGCATACCCGTAAATAGACTTGTTAATCCTCTTGTAAAAGCTCTATTAATTAGCCGCCTTGTTATATCTTTTAATACATCCTCAAACCGCCTTCCTTGCCACACTAATTGATCGAAAACATCTACAAGTTTATACGCCATATCTTGAGCGGCATGTTTAATTTCTTGCATCTGGTCTGGAATGTGTGTGAGCATAGGCCCAAGATTAAGCTCTATATTTGTCATCTTCCCTAATTTCTCAATCGTATCTTCAAACATCTGATTCATCCGCTCGGTTGTAGTTGTAACCGCCTCAACATCTGGCTTTAAATCAGATAAAATGCCTTTTGCACCACCTGTATCGGGCTTTGGAAATACCCAATCTTGCATTAGAAACAAAGAATCCTGAATTGTCTTCTCAACAGCCAGCCATTCCTCCATTGTTGTTTTAGCACTTTCTTTAGCACCTTCTCCAAACACATTTGAAAACGCTTCACCAACTCGAAACAATGATCTCATAATCGTTCCGGTAAGAATGTTATCAATCTTACCGGCTGTGGTTAGAACATTATCTTCCCAAATATTTAGCTCTGTTTCAAAGTTCCCATTAAAAACTTTCATTAAGGAATGTATCTTGTCAAGACTGAACGAAATAATCTTTTCAACTCTTCCAAAAGCTGCCTCTGTAATGGCAATGAAATCATCTCCAAACGCTTCCCATAGATCTTTCAATAAAGTTATAGATTCGCTTACAATACCCTTAAAATCATCCCACATTTCAGCCCCGCCGCCAGCCGTGAAATACCTCTCAACTCCCCCCCATTTTGATATAAGGAGCGTCGCACCAGAGCCAACGACAGCAACCGCCGCCATGATAGGAACGCTTATATATCCAAGTGCAGTTGTAAGCGCCCCTATTGCTATCAAAACAGGCCCCGAAGCCCCCAATAATCCAGCAATCGTAAAGGCCATTTTCCGAGTTTCTGAAGGCAAGGATCTAAACAATGATATGCCATCTCGAATATATCCAGTTAAATCAGTAATTAATCCTCTAATGTTGAACGTATCGGTTAAGGTCTCCCCTATTTCTCCAAGTGCTATTGAAACATTATCTTTCAGTGTAGAAAAAAGACCGGCAATCGTTTTAGATTGCTTCTCCATTCCATCGGCAAACATTCCCCCTTCACTTGTAGCTTCTTGGAATGACCTAACCAAAAGGTCAAAGCTAATTTCTCCCTGTTCGGCTAATGAAAGGACTTCTGATTGAGCAACTCCCATTGTTTCAGCTAACAACTTAATCATGGGAACGCCTTGATTAATGAGCTGTCTGATATCCCTTGTCATTAAACGCCCTTCGGCTGCTGCCTGACCAAACGCTATACCAATCCCATCAATCGAACCGCCTGTAATAGCAGAAATGTCACCAATCATGGAAAGCGAATTGAACGCATCATCTGCTGACAACCCAAAACCCTGCAACATGTTTTGAGCCTTTGCCAAATCTTGTAACTGGAATGGTGTCATGGCACTAAACTCTTTTAACCGCTCAAAATTCCGCCCCCCCTCTTCAACGCTTCCATTCAGGTTGTCCATTGCAACCCGAAGAGATTCAAAATTAGCGGCTTGTTTTAGCGATATAGCAGCAAGCCCACCTAACGGGGCTGTTAGTGCGGTCGTTAAAGAAGTACCCATACGAGTAATCTTTTGGCCTGTATCTCGAATGGTTGAGGATACCCGTTTCATTGCCGACTGCAATTGTCTTGTATCGGCTCCAATTCGTACGGTAAGTGAGCTAACTGTTGCCATTCATGTGCTTTTTATATCGTTCTAACATTCTATCGAAATGTCCTTCGGGAATTTTCTTGCGTCTTACATCGTCCGGTAGAGGTAAGAGGTCGGAAGGTTGAACGTCTTTATATGGCTTCACAATCCATGTTGCCAGCCATCGAAGTTTCTTCCACTCTAATAGTTCACGTTCATTAATACCTTCAATTCTACGTTGAAGCTCCCACACTAACATTGCACGGGCTTCGACATAGGAAATATTAAGTTCGCGTACAGCGAAGGCGGTTAGGTTTTCTTCTCCGCCGCCTTTTTCACCTTTCCCTCAGCTTCGACTCCTAACGAGTCCAAAACGCCAAGAATAGTGTCAAAATCCATTGTCTTATATTTCAAGCCTTTTTCAACAGCTTTTTCTATAATCTTTGGATCTCTGGCAGCCTTATCGCTATCCTCACCGTAAAGCTCCATCAGAGCCAGCATCACCCGTTGGTGTTTGATCTTGTTGTCAAGATCCTCTGGTGCAACATCGTTCTGTTCAGCGTATTCCTGTAAATCCTCAATGACACCGGCTGTAAACCGGAAGGTGATTTTATCGCCGTCAAACTCAATCGTTTTGGTTCCTTTCATTAGCTTGCTACGACTGTGAGTTCACCTTGACCGGTTGCTGTACCGGAAATAGTCGCTGTGGTCTCATCCTGAGCCTCTGCGCTTACTTCGTTAGTGAATACATCACCACCAAGCTGTACACCGCCCGAAGCCGGTCCCCAGGTAAAGGGTACAGAAGCCCGTGCGTTTAATAGTTCAAAAAGAACCTTAAAATTAGCCGAGTCTGTATAGTCAGCATTTCCGTTAAAGGTTACTTGATAGGACTTGTACCCGCCCTCTTCAAGATATTCTTCCCAGCTTCCCGTATCCTTATCGTTTGCGGGGCTGAGTTCGTGATTGATTGTGAGTGTAGCGCTCTCAATGTTTGCAACGGGGCTGCCGTCCAAATCAAAGATGATCGCTGTACCATTCCATTTAGGCATAATATTATGGGTTTAGTTGTTCGATTAAGTGTCTGAATCTAATTTCCATTCTAAAGTATGTATGTGTCTCTGTACGCTCTCTGCTAAAGTTCGCAAGGTCTAAGGTCGATGTAATCACATTAAAACCTGTCAGGTTAAAGGGATTCGGCCTTGCTCTGATAATTCCTAAAATCTCATCTGTAATTGTGTATAAATCGCTACGGCTCCCAACGCTTTCCGCGAACCGGTCAACAACCCATACCGTTTGAGTGACTTCCTGACCAAGATTCGATTTGTCGGTGTAATCTGTCATCGTCCGATCATCAATTTGCGTGTAAGGATAGGACGGACTTGCCGGAACCGTATCATACAACGAACCTGTGATATTGCCGTCAAGCAAATCAAAATATGATGTTTGTAATGGAATTCCTGTATCATTCATACTTCTTTTAATTGCTTTTTAAGCCTGCCTATAAGGGCAACCCGTTCCTTTTCAGCAGGTGGAAACAAATAATCATCAATCTGCCGGATCTTTTCGGCGTATTCTACATTGGTACCGGCATAGACTTCTAATTCATCAGGGCGCACACCTAATGATCCTGTGAACGTACTACCTTGGTCATCTGAATACCTGAAAGCCCTATTAACCGTGTTACTTTCATAGTGAATACTTGATCGAAGCCGTCCAGTATCTACGTGACCGTCAAGCGTAATGGTTTTCTTTGCTTCTGATTCAATATTGATTCCGGCTTCATGTAGATTATCTTTGGTTTTTTGATGTTGCTCTTGCCCGTACTTCTCCAAGTCTCGAAGAAGATTGCGAACGCTATTATCTGTAAATTCAGCTTTCAGCATTTTGCTCACTCGTTACGGCAATTTTCATGTACGTATGTTCCATTCCTTCATCTAAGGGGTACCGTACATAGTATTTATCACCTTTGTATTCAAACCAATTTTCACTTGTAATTCCTTCGTAATATCGTATCCTCACTGTATGTGAAATCACACCTTTCAAAGACTCAACATCCCATCGTTCGTTTCCGGTAACGGGGTTTATGTTTCCCCATAAATCACCTACCTTATTAGGGCTTTCTGTCGTGCCTCCCATGCCGTCCGGTGTGGTGTTCATTTCCCACAACTCCAAGCGTTGAGACATCTTGCCGACATCACTTTGTGAGTCTTTATAATTCAAATCGTTTGGGTTTTATATCGGTTCCAATGATGCATACTGCCGTTAGGGAGCTTCTGAACACTCATAGCGGCTACATCCTGTCGATCCTCGTAGTTAGAGACAATCCATTTCAAGATCCCAAGTTTAACGGCTTCATCTGTATTGCTTTCGAACAACCCAGCTTCGTACTCAACATCAATCTTTCCCGATGTATTTACAGTCAATACATCTCCGTACTGCTCATACTCAACATCTTCACCTTCTTTCTGAACACTTGTAATGCTTACAATCGGAAGCCAAGGTAAGTACAGTATATCATCACCATAGCTTAGGAATTGAACCGTAACCGCGCGCTGTATCAGTAATTTACCTGTATAGTCCTCAAAAGCATCAGAAGCTGAATGAATCAGCATCTCCACAATTGAATCCTCTGTATCTTGGTCAATCCGTGCGTATGCTTTCGCTTCTGCAACCGATACGGGGTCTGTCGCCGTGTCAGCTACGCTTACAGAGAGTAAATCAGATACATTACGTTGGTCGGTCTTTAGTTCACCCATTACTTAGTCTCGTAAGGTTCTTTGTCCTGCTTCGTTTCAATACTTTCTTTAAGCTCTTTGATCAGGTCTGCTTTTTTAAGCCCTGAGTACGATACGCCTTTCTCTTTGGCTATATCCTGTAGCTCTTTGACAGTTTTATCATCAAAAGAGTTTTCCCATCCTTTTTTCGCTTGCCTTCTGCGAATCAATCCTTGTCCAAGTGTGGCGCTTACTTCTATTTGTTCGCCTGACTCTCCAAGTACACCGATATTAGTTGTTAATGTAATTTTCATAATAAATCCCCCGCCATTAAGACGGGGGTTTCGGGATTAGGATGTGGCTTGATCGAAGTCGCCAAGTATAATACCGTTAGGTCGTTCAGTCACCTGAACCATTCGCCTTTCGGCTCGAATCGTTACAAGGTTTTTCACGAAGTTGTCTTTGTTCTCATAAGAGAAATCGACATTAATACTTTGCCGGTTCAGCAAGAAATTAGACCGGTTGCGATCTAACACATAAAATTCGCCTTGATTGACGTAGTTAGACTGCTGAATAATACCAGCAACATACAGCCAAACAGGGTTGTTCATGTGATAGTCTCCATCATTATCCACAGAGAACATAAAGCTATAGAAGTCCTCAGGATTCATCAGAATCAAGGTTCCTACATAGTTTCCAAGTCTCAATTGAGTCTTAGCATAGCCAAGAATGTCAATGAAGTTCGCTTCTCCAACGGTTTTGCCGTTATTCACAACAGCCGCCTGGAATCCTGCTGAATCAAAATCAGCATGGGAGCCGGTTTGATTGAGCCCGATAATTTCCTGACTGGCATCTTGTCCTCTCAAAATCTGTCGTGAAGTCTCTCGGAAGAGTCCATCACGCAAACGCTGTGGCAAGTAAGACTGCAACAGTGGGAGGTCATCCATCAGGTTCTTATGGAGCGTCACTGTATGAGCAATATCCCGTACAGTTCGCGTCTCTAAGTCCCATTGGAATTCAGATTCGGGCTTCTCAGCGGCGTTGTCTGAATCAACAGCAGCTGCGTTGTTATCATAGTCCCAGCTTTCTTGTGGAGAACTACCGGGCACCTGCTCAATCGGCCATTCTACCGAATCACTTGAGGTACTTCCAATTCGGAAATACTGCTCTAACGGTGTTTCTTCGGGATCATAGACCGGGGATTGAATCACTCTGTCGTAAGGGATTACCCTTCGGTCTTCCAAACTAAGGCCGGTTGTCATCGTGGCCTTTGTCATCAGGTCATCATGATTCAGCTTGACGGTAGCGGAAGCATTACGGGATTTATTAACCAGCTTGGAAATTTCTTCCTCATGGTCTTTAAATGCCTTATTGACCGTATCAATAGGATTGGGATTGAACGATCGGGCTTTCTCAAATTCAGCCTTCATCTCGTCAATCTCTTTTACAGCTTTATCGTACTTGTCAACAAGCTCTTTAATTTCGCCTTTTAGCTCTTCCTGTTTGCCGGAAAGCTCTTCACGCCCTTCTTTGTCAGCCGATTCCCAGGCTTTTTGGGCTTCTTCAATTTTTGCATCAATCTTATCGCTGTACTTCTTAGCGATAGACGTCAGTTTTTCCTCCACTTCGGGAGCAATATCTTTATCACTCATAATAGTTGTTCAAATTGTGTTAATTGTTCTATTTGTAGGTCGATGTGCTTCTTAGCGGCATCTTCTCCTTTTTTCGGCTTGAGGTGGTCGGAACCGGCGTCAAGTGATTTTAAAATGTTCTCAATTTCTTTTAAGCGTTCATCAGAATAATCCATGTCATACGCCTTTGTAATCAGTGCTATAATTTCATCAACAGATTTACCATTCTTAATTTGTTGTACCGTTGCTAATTCATTCGCTCCCCAACTCGATAGAAACGAATACTCTTTGAGCTTCCATTCATAAACCTCTCGAACATCATCTTTATCCTCATATCGCATTGGAATAACACCAACGGATAAATCAGCATCTTGACCGTGTTCAGTCATTAGTTTAATATCCGTGAACATATCCCGGCTTACCTGCTTCTCAAGGTTGAATTGCGTAGTGGTTAAAAGCCCCCTGTCGTCCTCTGCATTTAACTCCAAAGGAACGCCCAAAACCGTGTATCTGTCATGGTCTTTGAACACGCGAATCTTTTTTTTCTGCTCTTGAACAGTCTTTCGGTATGATCCCGGCATGGATATGTCTCCATCGGAATCTTTATTGTTGTAGACGTTGGCATAAGCTACTACAACGCCCTGCTTTGAATCTAAATCTTTTATTTGATGTGTCGAGTGTTTGTATAACATAGCCTGTAGGGTTTACTAAAAGTAAGCTATGATACTGATATATGCAACTATATCACTTGTAGAAAGGCTTGATCTTATTAGTCAACTCATACCTATCTGTATTCCTGAATAGATCGTTTCTAAGGGAGTCTTTCACATGAACGACTTTAGGCGTACCGTGCCATTCTTGTTTTTGTGAGGCGTTATAAACTTGACCGTCAACCCATCCAAACTCAAACTCATTCTTAATCTTTGCTAAGGCAGTTTGGTTTTGACCTTTTATTCCGGTTTTACGCCATGCTTTTTTGAGCCGTAACGGATTCCCTCTCGAATCAAAGTCTCCATCGTGTAGCCACGTATCCATCTCAACCCATCGATCAAAGAACTCATTAGCTTCTTTACATGGCCGAACAAACACCACGCCAGCATTACACCACCGTAAAGTGCGCTTTGTGAGTGTGATAGGCTTATCAGTGAATCCATCCTCAATATCATCTAAAAAACAAAGGTCAGAGTCACACAACACCAACGGATTCTCTGCATTTCGTACAATTTCAGCCCATTTTTTTAGCTTGTAGCTGTTGACAACTAACTCTTTTCGCTTTCGGGAAGTGATTTCAGGTAGTTGGTGAACGTTGATTTTAGCATTGGTATTCTGCTTTGCGCTCTTTTTGAACCCATTCAGTAGGATCATCCACTGATTAGGGTACTCCCGTACCATTGTACGCCCGTTTGCATCGAATATTACCGTTTCAATAGAGTACAATATGCCTCCCCTCCACCGTCTAAGAATTGTTCAATTGTAAAATAGTTACTCAATTTCGCTTTCCACCATTTACCGGGTTTTACAACGCGATGAGGATTCGAACCATCAGGAAGCGTTTTGGATCTGTCGTAACGAGTCGCAATCACAAACCATCCAACTTTTAGTGTCAATTCCTGTAAGTGAGACAGCACATTGTCCAGTAGTTCAGGTTCGATATGCTCTAAAACGTCCGTACACACCACTAAATCAGCCGAGTCGGGGTCTATGTCGTATTCAGGTATTCCGGGGTCGTAGTTTTGAACCTTCACTCTACAGGCTTTGCTTAGATCCGCTTTTCCGCATCCATAATCAATAATAGAACTACATTTATACTCTTTGTACAGCTTCCTGACTTGATTTAAATGCCTGTGCCCTCTCTGTCCAAATTTGGTTTTAGATTCGTGTAAAAGGCGGTTTTGTTCTTTGTATTCGTCTGATATGAGTTTCATGTTCTTCGTACTTTATAAATCGTAGTGCATCTACAGTTCACCAATTCCGATACATCAGCATTATGTGACCAGTCACCAGGAAAATCAAGCTGTGAGCCTCCAACACTGAATAACTCTTCCATTGGTACGGTTTGCCCGTCCGCTTCTGCATGGGTTTCCCGTGTTCTGCCTCCGGGTGTTGCCAACCAAGTCTTATCTAATGGTAGCCCGGTTGACCTTGCACCCTCAATGCTTCCGAGGTTGGATGCTGAAATGATCTCTGTACGTGCTATTCTTGTTGCCCTTGTAACCCCGCCAGCCTCAGATGCTATACGTGCAGACATATCCTGAATACTTTGACCTGTTCTGAGTCCATATCCAAGCCATTCTGCTATATGTCCTTTTGTGGTTTGAGTGACAGCATCTAACCGATCATTGATAGCAATGCCTAAATAACGCATTACACGTTGATAATACTCATCCTCTTGCTTCTGCTTGCCTTGTAAGGATTCAAATGAACGTTCTGAAAACGGTACACCAACGGTTGTGTAGAGTCTTTCGTAGAACTTTCTAAGAGGTTCTTGATCGACAAAGGCATCGTAGTTGTTATACGCTACCTCTGCGCCTCTCTCTTCAAGTAGTTTAAGTACAGGGTCAATGTGTTTTTTAAGTGCATTCTTCGCCATTCTGCGGCCAACGCGGAAATATTGCCATCTTTGTTGGTCAAAAGCCTTCCACACCAATTCCTTCTGTTGATCATTCATAAATGCCTCCAACTATCTCTGTTTTTTATGTTGCTAACAGTTGGCATGCTTATATTATAGGCTTCTGCAATTTCTGTATTTGTGGCAAATCCTTGGCTTAATATTGACCTAATCTGCAATACATCGTTTTTAGTTAATCTTGCAAAATGAGAAGCTTCACCTTTAACATTAAGTCCGTTTTTTACGGCATGTTTAACATTTTCCGTATTAGTTACCCATTCCAAGTTTTCAGGATAGTTATTTAATTTATCACAGTCTTTATGATTCACGTGCGGTTTATTGTCAGGATTTTCTACAAAATTCTTAGCCACTAACCTATGTATTCTATGAAGGCTTTTAACGTTCTCTTTCTGTAATCTTATCTCTAAATAACCATACCGATTTACATGCAATCGCATTATGTTGGGCTTATCTCTTCTCCCCCATCTACCATTTTTCCAAGTCCTTACACGGCCTTTGTTTGATATTTGATAATACCCATCGTAACCGTCTATATCTTTCCAAAGTTCCATATTTACCTCCAATAAAAAAGCCCTCCCTTGTGATTGTGGCACAAGTTCGGGCTTTCTAACGTTATGAAAATGATATGTAATGCCACAATCATTACACGCTTAATATACGGAAAATCAGTTACTTTTCCCATTCAGGCTATATTCTTTAATCAGTTCTTTGACCTCATCTTCTGTCGCTTCGGGTTCCATCATGATTTCTGATAATGGGAGTTGGTTGAGTTGCATCCACGGCTCATTGAATAATTCATTGTCTAATGCCTCATAATCCATTTCAGCTCGCTTCTCATTCGGTGTTAACCACCAGCTTTTCGCCATTCGGTCTGCTACCTTGTCTTTCTCTTCATTAAGAGCATCCACCCCGGTAAGATCAAGTGTTAAAAATATGTTCTCGTCACCAAACTTAGGCACTAACCACCGTTGGTACTCGTCCACAACTGTTTCCACTTCCGGTAATATTCTATCCGTATACATAGACCGGACAGCTTCTTTCTTGTTCGCCATGGTCTTGTTTTCGGGATCGTTGAATATCTCACTGCTTACGCCATACACATCATAGACCTTTCTCATAGATGTAAGTTGGGAGTTCTGCCAGTCCATATCCTTAACCGTATATCCAAGGGCTTCAAACTTCATAAAGTCCTCGTCAATCACCAACGGGTCTTTTGAGGCGTTCTTTGGGCCGGTATAATTGTCTCGGAATCGTTTTTTCAGCTTCTCTTTTTCAGATTGTGGAGTGCCGGGAGCTACAATCAATACATATTCAGGCTTCGCACCGTTCTGTAAGAGTGCCGCGTTCCATTCGTCCCCGTCATTGAGCATCTGAACACTCCTACGTGCTGCGCTTAGCGGAGAAAGCCCCCAAACACTGCCATCGGGATTATAGAGCCTTGAATGTAGTATTTTTTCTTTTGGTATCGTTTTTTGCGTTTGACCCCAATTAAAATAAATCTCAAGTATCTTATCGTAGAAATCCTGGCTCTTATTGATCGACACTGCTAACGGGGGGAGGTTCCACAGTTCTATTGGAGGTCTGCTATCGGTAGGCTGTAAGCCCTCAACAAACATATTCCCCGTTACTAATTTGTTGACATACTGATTAAACCGAAACTCCCTTGCACCTTCTTCTTTGTTTGGATTATCGAGTAGGTCTTGAATCGCACTATTTGGAATGTCCTCAAACGATTCTTCTTTCAGCTTATACCCTTCACGTGTGGATTTTTCAGCCCATGATAGTGACTTGTACTTATGAAAAGACTTCTCTTTTACCAACTTCTGAGCCTTAATTGGTATAGAAGCCATTAGTGTAGCTATTCTATTGACAGCTGAATACACAAAAGGATTGGAGTTGTACCCATTGAGAACCACCGAATGATCGTTTAGATCAAATAAATTAGCTGTTTTCTTACCACTCTCCCACATTGCCACAGATTGGCCTTTTTCAATCTGCTTTGATTCGATTTTTTCCATGGTGCGTACAGGGTTGAGTTTGTCAAAGATGCTCATGCGAATCCGGGCTGTGGGTTTTTAGGTGCGAAACACATTACAAAAGAGTCGGCAAGGTTCGGGCTTTTAATACCTCGTTTGGCAAGGTCTTTCTTTGATTCAACTTTAACACGGCCTTTCCCATCGTAATCTTTTTTTGGTGTGCTTAATTCGGTTATTAGTGCTTCTAAGTTACTACATTCAGAACTTATTGACAAAATTTCAGACTTGTCTATGTGTTGACCTTTTTGTATAGCGTTATAGGTTGCCATCATTCTGTCTGCCACATTGAACCATGTTTGAGCTTTTAGGTTGGAAAAATGATCTTTGTTTATGATCCCGGGTTTATACTCTCTGTCGGGGTTCTTTACAGAAGCACCAGCATTAAATGCTGAATAGTCGATCTTGTCGCCTAATTGGATGAAGTTAGAGCCAACACCCGCCCCAACACCAATAGAATCGTAAGTAACATGATAACCCGCTTTCGCTTCATTGTAGACCTTTTGAGAGGATTTAAACAGTTCATCCTCTTTGCCATACCATTGAAGCGTGTCTGTAACTAAGTTCCCGTACTTGTATGAGATAGCGTTCGTGTCCTCTCCTGCATCGGCCGGGTCGTATCCAATAACCTTCTCACCTGAAATCTCAACATCTAACTTTAAGTGAGCATCAATACAAGCTTCAACCCATGATCGTTTGATAATAGCATCGTCATCGTCCTTTTTAGGGAATCCTAAATAAATATGTTCAAATGATTCAAAGTCCTCTTCTTTAATCCGCTCTATTGTGGTTTTTGACGTTTCAGTAAGGAAGGGGTTTTCATCATAGTTAATTTTCCTAACTACAGCCCCTTTCGGTGGGTTTTCAATAAATCTCTGATAGGCAAAGTCTGTTCTAAGCATCGGGTTCATCACAATCCAAAACTCAGAATGTTCTTTTCGCACGGTTGGTTCTAACAGTTCCCACATTTCCTCTGTAAGCGCGTGAGCTTCCTCTAACCAGGCTATATCCACTCCCTCTAAAGACTTGATCTCATCTATGTTTCTTGCAAGCCCGTAGAATAGAAATTCGCTTCCGGTTCCCTCATGAATAATCTTATTATGCATGATCTTGTATCCTGTAAACCCAAACCGGCGGATCTGTTTCTTAATAAGCGTGTAGACAGACTCTTCAATTTTGTTCTGATACATTCGAGTGCAAAGAAAGCGAACCTTTATTTTTTGAGCTATCCATGCAGCCCGTGTTGCAGCGTCCCAACTCTTAGAACTATCCCTGCCGCCGTATAGGATTCTGAATCGTGCTTCTTTGAGCCAGAAGTCTTTCAGATACGGATTAGGAGTTGGAGCTTTGCCGTTCTTCATCGTATAGTTCGGCTAATGTTTTTGGAGGTGACATAGAACCGTCTGAGCTTTGAAGGTCTTGAATTGTCTTATCTACATACCCATGATTATTCTTCAAGTCAAAGATCGTGGTTGAAGATGGAGCTACACCCATTAACCCTCTCTCAACCTTGTTACGCTGTATTTTCATCTTTGCTCTCTTTATAGTGCCGAAATACTCTTCGTAACCCTCTTGCTTCTGATAGTTGAGTAATGTATCTCTATCACAATCTAAAGCCTCTGCAAGCCCCTCTATCGTATAAGGCAAGGGCATGGATACTTCTATCTCTTCACCAATTGATTTGACGAATGTTAATCGTTTATTCTCATCACATTCTTGGAAGTAATCTGCAATATCAGATTGTAACTCTTCTACGGTCTGCCATTTCTTTGGCTTACCTGAATTGCCTATTGCGAATTTGTTTCCTTTTGGTGCTGCCATAATCTTATAATGTCGGTCAATCCTTTACTAAAGGCTGTTTTTCAGTCTCCTTAACGTACCGAACCCCATTGAATTCTATTACATCAACTTCTATCGGGTCCATAGGCCCTTCTAAATAAGCAATGGATTCCTGAACTTCCGGTTCATATTCACTAATTTTGCCTATCTTCTTACCATCTATGTTGACTGAGTATGCCATATGAGTCAACCACCGGTCAAAGTGATAGACCTATAGAGTATGTGGCTTAGGGGTTAAAACCGAATGAGGATTTCGTTATATCATGGCTGTCGGTTATCTGCTTTTCTGCCTTTTCAAGTTCCATTTCCCATATTTCATTTGTAAGTAATCTTTTTTCAACAGATACATAGTACAATCCTGCATCGAGTTTCATGTACATCTGATTATCGAAGCTACCAACTCTGGTTGGTTCCATTATGCTAATACCTCCATTGCCTTGTCTAAAGATACGTAATCATTGCCTATTCTGCCCCATGTCGTCCATCCATCGCGAACATCTAAGTGAGCGCCTGGTCGTTTCTTTCCGTTTAATGTCCAATCCGGATAAATTCCAATGGCTCCAAAATTGATCTTTTCTGCTTGATATACCCATTCCTCTACTACAGCATCCATAAAATAATAATCATCATCTCCTTCTAACGGGAATTGATCTGTAAGCCCTTTAGGCTCTAACGTAGGGAACACATCTATACCTTTCACTTCACCCCATTTCACATAGTTATGAGCATCGTAATACCCGTCAATAGGCTCTGTTCTCCGTCCTATCGCGTCATCGTTTGGTGAAATAATACATGGTCCCGTTAAGTGCCGGAATGTGTCTAACAGTATCAACAAGCGAGGACTCATCTTTGTAAACCAATCTTCATCTCGGACAAATTCACTTCGGTCAAAGTAATGGAGTTTAGGTAGCTTCATATAACCTTAATCGTATCTGAAAATATAGTACGCCCTGCTATCGCTACAAATACCTCAACGTGAATATGTCCGTCTTTAAAATCAGCATCAGCTTTAAATTCAAAGGATCTGGTTATAAAATCCCATACTCGATCTAAAAAGAACCGTTCAACCCAACTACCTTTCTTCTCAATAGGTTTATGGACATACACCTCTCGCTTCTCTTCACCTATTTCTTCAATACGCTGTTTTAGGTTCACAATAGATTCGCCTTTTATGTCTCTGTGGGATTTATTCATTTGATCCTGCCATCAAGTCAAATTGGTGTATTTTGAATAGCCCGTTTTCTTTTATCTTACCTCTATGATATTTATTGTATGAGATTGATGGAACCCATCCCCAGTCAACCTTAAAGTGCCAGTACATAAACCTTATATTTATTTTTAAGTTACTCATAACACGTTATTAAATTACCGGAATTTCAACACCTAAAATGTTCGCTAAGTACAACAATAATATAAGGATAATCGCCCTTAAAATCGAAGCTATAACAGCGTGAAAGTCAATGTTTCCTTCCTCATTTCGCACTTTTATCAGTGATCCACCATCTTTTGTAAATGCTCGTTTAAGACTCTTCATCTTTATTTTCAATAATCTTTTTTAATTGCTCAATATGGTTTTTCTGAATATCTATTTGATCTCTCAATAGCTGTGTCTCACTTTCATCTTTTTTGGTAAATGCTTTCCAAATCACAATAACCGCCACAATGAGAAGCCCCAGCGAAAATAGCTGATCAAATCCCTGTTCAATAATAGAAGCCTGAGCA
>NZ_JAVLBQ010000031.1:0-38162 GCF_031581265.1 Gracilimonas sp. | reverse complement strand
CTTTAAAAATAAGCAGGGAAGGAATACTTCTGATTCCGTATTTCACAGAAATTTCGGGGTTACTGTCAACATCAACTTTACCGATTTTAGCTTTGCCTTCGTATTCTCCTGCTAACTCTTCTACGATAGGTCCTATCATTCGGCAAGGGCCACACCATTCAGCCCAAAAGTCAACTAACACAGGCTTGTCAGATTTCAGAACTTCTTCGTCAAAGTTACTGTCGGTGAATTCAATTGGTTTTGCCATAATATTGTATTGGATTTAGATTATTAGATTTTCTTCAATCTTAAACAAATATCGGTATAATTCATTCAAGTTTACACATTCTTTTGAATTATTGGCTTGATAGGGTTGAGTGATATGAATTAGCAGTTCATTAAGATTTCAAAAATATCCTATCCAATTTTTAGCAGACAATTGTTCGGGTCTTTTTCAACAAACTGAACAATCTCGTTTTTACTTCTGGTAATTAATGCTGAAATAAATCTTATGCTTTTATTCCCGCAAAGCAGATGAATTACTTTCGGTGGGCATCCATATAACTGACTTAACTCATCGAAATCATTGTCTTTTGTGAGAATGGTCATTCCTTTCTTTTTAGCAAATTCCCAAATATCATTATCATATGCATGTACCGAAAGGGCATCTTTTACGTAGATAGCATCAACATTTTTAGAATCCAGGTTTTCATCAATTTAAAAGAGAGGTTGTTATCAATCAGAAACTTCATGCTGTCCGTAGTAAACGCGTGTGTTTTTCTGAATCTGAGGCGTAATCAAGACAAGCTTTTATATCTTCTGAGGTCAGTTCCGGAAAATCATCAATAATTTCTTCTACAGTCATTCCAGAAGCCAGGTAGCCAAGTACATCGTATACTGTAATCCTCATACCGCGTATGCAGGGCTTTCCCCCTCTTTTGCCGGGTTCAATCGTTATAATTTCTTTGTAATTCATAATATTAGGGCTGGTTTATAATAAAAATACACTATTTGAGATATGTTCCCAACAATTTACAAAGCGAGCCATTTAACTAACTCCCATGAACTAACTGTACTGCTTCCTCTCCCAGTACATCACGCAACCCGCGCAGCAGTTCATCATTCGGTTCTACCACAAAATTTCTTACGTTCATTCTTATCGGGGCATTAGCGGCTTTACTGTGTACAGAAAACTTAACCTGTGTACTCCCCTGGTTCAGTGAAAATAAAGTTTCAACCTGCTTGAGATCGTCTTTTTGAAGATTCGATGTTTTCAGATCTATCCTCAGATTTAAATTCTCCTGAAATTTTTCCCTGAGATTTTCAACCCGCTCAAAGGAGTTTGCAATCACTTTAGGGGAACCGCTCCGGGTATCTACCACCCCATCAATGAATAATACATTATCTGTTTCCAGAAGTCCCATATATTGATCATAGGTTTTACTGAAGGCGATTACCTCTGTAGAATTATTTAAATCTTCTACTTGAAGGAAGGCAAAAGGACGACCTTTCTTATCTGTTACTCTTTTTACAGCGGTGATTATGGCAATGAATTTGATATTAGTCCGATCCGACATCTGCCCGAATACATCATCACTCAGATCTTGCTTACCAAATAACCTGATTTCTTCTTTAAAGCGGTTGAGCGGATGACCACTTAAATAAAACCCAATAAGCTCTCTTTCTTTGTTGAGTCGTTCAATCTGAGTCCATTTGCGAGTTTCCTGCAATTTAGGTTCTTGTGAACCGGGACCTCCGCCCTCTCCTCCAAATAAATTTCCCTGGTTTAGACGAATCTCTTCCTGCTTACGTACTGCGTATGATAAAATGTCTTCAATAGACTCAAATAATTGAGCTCTGTTCTCATTGAGCGTATCGAAAGCCCCGGCTTGGATTAAACTTTCAAATGTTTTGCGATTGCATGTACGTAAATCAACCCGAGTGGCAAAATCAAAGATAGACGCAAAATCTCCATTCTCTTCTCGCTCTTCTACGATATGCTGAATGGCTGATGAACCCACACCTTTAATAGCCGACATTCCATATTGTACACGCCCTTCTTTTGCACGGAATTTACCTCGTGCGGTGTTGATATTTGGCGGATCAACGGGAATGCCCATGCGCTGACATTCTTCAATAAACGAAGCCACTTTTTTGATATCACTCATGTTGTGGCTCATCACCGCAGCCATGTACTCCGCAGGATAATTGGCCTTGAAATACATGGTGTGGTAGGCTACTACCGAATACGCCGCAGAGTGCGACTTATTAAATCCATAGCCGGCAAACATGGCCATTTTATCGAACACCTGTTTTGCCGTCTTTTCATCGTAGCCTTTTTCAACTGCCTGACTTACAAACTTCTCTTCCTCCGGTGGCAATAATTCCGGCTTTTTCTTACCCATTATTCGCCGCAGAACATCCGCTTCACCAAGTGAGTAGCCACCCATTCGCTGCGCCACCTTCATAATCTGCTCCTGATAAATCATGATACCATAGGTGGGCTCAAGTATATCAATCAGGTCTTCATGGTCATATTCCACTTTCTCTCGACCATGTTTGCGCTCAATATAATCCGGGATAAACTGCATTGGTCCCGGTCGGTATAGCGCATTCATCGCAATCAAGTCATTGATGTCGGTCGGCTTCAGATTCTTGAGATGCTTCCGCATCCCCTCACTCTCAAACTGAAAAGTACCTAATGTCCCCCCTTGCTGATAAAGCTTATAAGTCGTTTCATCATCAAGTGGAATATCATCTAAATTATATTTTTTATCGTGGTTTTCATCTACATATGCAATGGCAGTTTTCAAAATGGATAAGGTCTTCAAACCCAGGAAGTCCATCTTTAACATTCCGGCATCTTCAATCACATTTCCATCAAACTGGGTCACATATAGGTCTGCATCTTTGGCGGTACTAACCGGAATGTATTCAGTCAGCTTATCGGGAGCAATAATTACTCCAGCTGCATGGATTCCGGTATTTCGAACCGAACCTTCCAAAACCTGTGCCATTCGGAGTGTTTCGGCCTCAAGTCCTTCGCCATCCCTGATATCCCGCAATTCTTTGACTTCCGAAAATGCCTCTTCAAGTGTAGTTCCGGGACGTTCCGGGACAAGTTTGGCAAGACGATCGGCATCAGATAAAGGCAGATCGAGCACTCTTGCAACATCACGAACCGATGATCGTGCGGCCATAGAACCAAATGTGATAATGTGAGCTACCTGATCAATACCGTACTTATCTACTACATATTCAATCACCCGCTGTCGTCCGTCATCATCGAAATCAATATCAATATCGGGCATGGATACACGCTCGGGGTTCAGGAATCGCTCAAATAGCAGATCATATTTCAGGGGATCTATATTTGTGATGCCTGTGCAGTAGGCTACCACCGAACCTGCCGCCGACCCCCTTCCGGGACCCACATATACGCCCATGTCTCTGGCAGCTGCAATAAAGTCCTGAACAATCAGGAAGTACCCGGCAAAACCCATCTCTTTAATGATGCCAAGTTCAAGCTCTATTCGTTCGGTTACCTCTTCATCAATGTCATTATATCGAGGCTTTGCACCTTCATACGTCAGATGCTTCAGATACTCATCTTCCGTTTCAAATCCCTCCGGCAATCCAAATACCGGAAGCTGAATTTTCTGTTCCAGCTCAATGGGTTCTATTTTGTCTAAAATCTCTTGGGTACTCATGATAGCCTGCGGGAGATCTGAAAACAGTTCCTTCATCCGGTCTTGCGACTTGAAGTAAAACTCATCATTAGGGAAACCATACCGGTACCCGCGCCCCCTGCCTTTAGGAGTACTCATGAGTTCCCCATCATCAATGCAGATGAGGGCATCATGTGCTTTAGCATCTTCTTCATCAAGGTAAAAGACATTGTTAGATGCCACCAATTTCACCCCATATTTCTTGGAGAATGCTGCAAATACTTCGTTTACTCTTTTCTCTTCTTCCAAACCATGGTTCAACACCTCGAGATAGAAATCATCCCCAAAAGTTTCCATCCACCACTGTAATTCTTCCTCCGCAAATTCTTGTCCTTTATTGAGAATAAGATCTGCCAGCCAGCCTCTCACACCACCGCTCAGGCAAATCAAGTCTTCCGCATATTCAGCAATAACTTCCTTGTCAATCCGTGGATATTTGTAATAATACCCCTCCGTAAACCCTATTGAACTTAATTTAGATAGGTTTTTGTACCCGTTTTTATTTTTGGCAAACATCGGTATTTGGTACCGGCGGTCTTTATTGTCTCTTGTGAATTTCTTCTGGGTTCGGTCTTCAACCACATAAAATTCACACCCTATAATGGGTTTAATTCCTTCATTATGGGCGGCTGCGGCAAATGCGAAGGCTCCGTACATATTGCCGAGATCAGCCAGTCCCACCGCTTCCATGCCTGCTTCTTTGGCTTTAGATACCAATTCTTTAATACCTGCGGTAGCTTGAAGAACAGAAAATTTAGAGTGATTATGCAGGTGCGTGAAGGTAACCTGCTCTATTTCGGCGCTACCAGTTGTCTCTTCGCTGTTTCCACTTTTTTTTTGAGCCTCTAATTGTTCTTCCGTTTGTTTGGTTTTGAACCGCGATGGAGAAACAAGATCTATATATTCTTCTTTTTTGATATAACCCTGCGCCGGCTCATACAACCGGGCATCCATCGGAAAGTTAATTTTACAGGCGCCAATTCGCACCATCTCGAGAAAACATCTTGCAGTAGCCTCCACATCGGCAGCAGCGTCGTGGGCATCTTCAAATCCTTGGTCAAATAACGCATGATGTAATTCACCTAAAGATGGCCATTTATAATTACCTCCGCGTCCGCCTTCCAATTTTGCCACATCCATACCTTCGAGCTTAGTATCGATCTTGGGTTTGTCGAGAATAGCTGATGAAATCTTTTTACGGAGATATTCAGCTCCCATAATCTTTTCATCAAAGTTCACATTATGTCCAATCAGGAAATAGGCCTTATCAATATCTTTGAAAAATTCTTTGAGCACAAATTCAAGCTCAACCCCTTCTTCGTGTGCACGCTCCGTTGAGATACCATGAATTTTTTCGGAATTAAAAGGAATGGTAAATCCTTCCGGCTTAACAATATGATTACCACTGTTGATAAGCTTTCCGGTGTGGTCATGAAGCTGCCAGGCAAGCTGAACCAGTCTTGGCCAGTTATCTAAATCAGAAATTGGAGCTGAAAAATCTTGTGGTAAACCGGTTGTTTCGGTATCAAAAATTAGGTACATGCAATCCTTTTTGGAATAGAACTTCAAAAAGTTAAATATACCATTCCTCTATCTTCTATTCTAAGATAGTTGCACACGAGTTTTCCACAATTTTTACCAAAGTTTATTGTTAGTCTATCGTAATTATGTGCTATTTTTAAACATAAATCTAAAGTTCTAAGACTTTTGTATGAAAAATTATTATTTGTTACCACTGCTCATCACAGCATTTATAATTTCTACTTCAAATCACATTCAGGCACAAGATCGAATTGTAAACGTTTCTGAATTTGTAGAAAATGCTACCACTCGAATTTATACTACGGGTACAAAAGAAGTGGAGGGTTCTCCACTTTTGATGGACTCTTTTGTCCCTGGAAGAGTCATATTACGCGATGGAAAAATGAGCGAAATTGTGATGCTGAACTATGACTCTCACAGAAATCAATTACTCATCAAGAATAACGATACTGACGTTTTGATTCTCGATCATCGAAATATCAAAGAGTTTGTTTTTCTTACATCAAACCGAGCAGGTGTTGATAAGCGTTTTAACTACAGTGTCAGAATGCCGGAACTTGGTCTTGAAGAATTAACGCCGGTTGAAATCCTTTTTCAAGGAGAAAACAGTGGTTTAAAACTTTTCACTGTTCACAAAACAAGTTTTTCGCAAGCTACCCGGCCTGATCCTCTAACAGGAAAGATGGTAGACCGATATATCTCTAAATCTAATACCTACATTCAGAAACCGGATGGCACTACTGAGGAAATTAATAGAATTAGAATTAGCAGAGTGATTGATACTTTTAATGAAGATCAACGTGAGTTATTGGAAAATTATGTTGATGATAATGACTTAAATAATCGTTCTACTGAAGATTTGATAAAACTCTTAGGATATTTCGATTCAACTTTCTGATCTCAAGAAAATTTTACTTCAAACCCGTTTACCTCCTCAGCCTGCTTATCTGAGACCTTATTTTCCTCTATATTTTTGACATAGGAGGCAGCGGGACCATTTTTGCATCGTTCTATTAATTCCTTAACTGCTTTTTCCTCTCCATCCAGATAAGCCTCCACACGTCCATCTGACAAATTCTTTACCCAACCATTAACACCAAGCTCCCGGGCATTTGTTTTAGTAAAATGACGAAAGCCTACTCCCTGAACCCGTCCTGATATAAAAATATGCTTCTTCAAAATTCTTCCTTTTTATATTTAAAGCTCTATTTTAGCAAGTACTCTGATTATAAAAAATCAAAACACATTTTATCGTTCAATTATTTCTAAAAAATGACTCTGACTCAGCTTTCATACATCGTTGCCGTTGATAAACATCGCCATTTTGCAACCGCTGCCAAAAAAATCTATATCACCCAGCCCACTCTAAGTATGCAAATACAGAAGCTGGAAGATGAACTTGGCGTGCTCATTTTTGACCGCTCTAAGTCTCCCGTTGTACCCACGGCAATGGGTGAAGAAATTATCAAACAAGCCAAAGAAATATTAAGCGGTGCCAAACATATTGAAGATATGGTGGCTGTACAGGGTGAGAATTTAAGAGGATCATTCCGGGTTGGTATCATTCCAACGATTGCCCCTTACTTGGTTCCGTTATTTCTAAAGCCTTTTGTAGATGCGTATCCGGAAGTTGAACTTGTATTTGAAGAAGCTCTTACGGCTGAAGTTCTAAAAGGACTGAATGAAGATTATTATGATGTGGGAATTATCGCCACCCCTACCGATCAGCATATCTTTGAGAAAGATCTGTTCCTCGAACCTTTTCTCGCCTATGTTCATCCGGAACACAAACTGGCTAAAAAAGACAAGGTATGCGTGGATGATCTCTATAATGAAGATCTTTGGTTGTTGAACGAAGGACATTGTTTCCGGGATCAAACCATGAAGATTTGTAAGCAGAATAATGAGAAAAGAAATAAGGCGCCCATCATCTTTGAAAGCGGAAACCTGGAAACTTTAAAGCGCTTGGTGGAACAAGATTTTGGGGTCACCCTAATGCCCTATCTTGCCATGGATGATCACGATACCCGGTGTGCCAACGGAGTGGTCAAGGAATTTGAAGACCCGGTTCCTTCCCGAAAAATTCGCTTAGTTTACAGTCGTGAGTTCCTAAAGAAAAACCTGATCGATGCTTTTGCTGAAGTCATTGTTGATTCAATTCCCAAAGAACTGGAATCACAGGAAGAGAAAATGGTGATTGAGTAGGGGTTCGTTATTGTTTATTTGTTGATTGTTATTAAGGTTTTTTGGGCTTCATTACATAAACTTCTCCATCCTTTTTTTTCTAAGGCCGAATGGGGTTTATTTTTTGCTAAATTGGATTTTATAAATAGCTAACAAAATCCCATCTAAAATCTCTTCGCCTGTCACGAACTGTCACCCTCTCTTCTTAGTTTTGTGTGAAGGAATTGAAAAGTCATTCTGAGCGAAAGCGAAGAATCTTCACAGGCCAGACACTTGAAGACCCTTCGGCAGTAGCCTCAGGATGACCAATCCTTATTAACCAGATCAGATGCTCAAAGTCAAAAAAGCAGGAAATCATGGGATTTTACTTCCCCAACTTAAAATTGGATTAGATTACAGCGGCCCCAAAGCCGACCATATTTTTGTTTCTCACGGCCACGCCGATCATATCCCCTGGAAAGCGAAGGGAGCAGTATATGCAACTCCTCCTACCTCTAAATTTATGGCCTTCCGGGGCGTTAAATATGAGGTAAATGATCTTCCTTTTGGTAAAACTGTAAAAACTAATAACGCCCAAATCACTTTTTTCCCGGCAGGCCACATTCTGGGTTCTGCAATGACTTTTGTGGAAAGTGATTTAGGGAATGTGCTCTACTCCGGGGATTATCGTACCCCGCCTTCCCCTGCAACCGAAGGGTTCAAACTTCCTGATGCACGCATCGACAGCTTTATAACAGAGGCGACTTTCAGTTTGCCTGTCTATCGGTGGGCAGATTATGGAAAACTGAAAGCAGATATTACAGAATTTGCCCGATCGGCATTAGAGGATGATTATACTCCGATTTTTCTTGCATATAATTTGGGGAAGGCTCAAGAAATCATGCACTTGCTAAAGGACTTAGGTCACCCGGTGCAGATACACGGTGCCGGTTTTAAGCTTTGCAGTGTATATGAAGAAGAAGGCTTTAACCTTGGCAGCTATGAAACATATGACCGAAATACTTGTGCCGGTAAAATTTTGATTTGCCCAAGTTCAGCACTTAATAATGGGTTTGCTTCCAACGTAAAGAAGAAGCGAATAGCGTACTGCAGTGGATGGGCTACTATGGAGTCACGCCGCACTCAACTTACCGTGGATAAGTTAATCCCCTTATCTGATCACCTCGATTTTTTTGAGCTCATTGAACTTTGTAAAAAAATTCAGCCCAAGAAAACGTATATCACCCATACCCCAAATCCGGAGGTAGTAAAGCACTACCTGGATGAAGCCGGCCTTTTATCTGAATACTTAGATTCGAAGAGTACATAAGATGAATTCAGTAGCCCCAAATTCTTTTTTACTGCTTGCCCAAACAGCCCGGAAAATACGGGAAACGCGTGGCAGTAATGCCAAAATCAAAATTTGCTCAACATATTTACGTTCTCTGGAGAATAGTGATGACTTAAAACTTGCCGCTCAATTTTTGGGGGAAGGAGCTTTTTCAGATTTATCTGGCAAACGGGCCTCGGTTGGCAGCCGGACCTATTCTATTTTGGCAGCTGAAATTTGTGAAATCGATTATGAAAAGGTATTTAAACCCTGCAAAACAGCTGTTGGCAGTTCTTCGGAAACCATCGAGAAACTGCTCACCAATATTCCTGCTGCGCGCAAAAAATGGAGTCCCAAAAATCTTACCCTAAAAGAAATTGAAACAATTTTTGACCAACTTTATGATGTTTCATCAAGAGCAGACAAACAGGAGATTTTAAAAAAGGCTTGGTTAAAGATGTCGCCCCTTGAGGTAAAGTTTTTCCTTCGAATTCTTGGTCGCGGTTCACTACGAATTGGTTTCGAATCTAAAAGTATAGTTTCTGCAATAGCTAAGGCTTTTAATCATAAAACCGGAGACGTGCGTCATGTTCATATGTTAACCGGAAGTATTGGGGAAACAGCTATTCTGGCAAAAAAAGATTCCCTCCAAGAAGCTACCTTTCAGCTGTTTCAGCCTATCTCATTTATGCTTGCAAGTCCTATTGAAAGTCGCTCTGTGGACAATTATGAAGAATACGTTGCCGAAGAAAAATTTGATGGCATGCGATGTCAAATTCACATACAGAATGAAAAAGTGATGATTTTTTCCCGTGATTTGAATGATATCACCCATTCCTTTCCTGAGGTTGTTTCTTATTTTAGTGAAAAGGAACTACCGAAGATAGTTTTGGATGGGGAAATATGTGTGTACAAAGATGAAACCATTCTCCCATTTCAGCTGCTTCAAAAAAGGATGGGTTTGAAAAAACCATCAAAAAAGATCCTTCAAAAATATCCAACACTTCTCATTTCATATGATATTCTCTTTTTTGATGGAAAACCGGTTTTTGAACTTACCTTAACTGAGCGCAGGAAATTACTTTCACAACTTTCATCTGAATTCAATTTTCCTATTACTACTCAGAAAGCCGTTGAGGATAAAGATCAGATCGATGAGTATTTTGAGACTGCCTTGGCTCACGGAAATGAGGGACTAATGCTTAAGCATAAAAAGTCTACCTATGAATATGGTCAGCGTAAAAAGTCATGGCTGAAGGTTAAAAAGCCCGGGGGCTCTTTAGATACTGTGATGATGTATGCCCATGCCGGAAGCGGTAAAAGGGGCGGAACGTATTCTGATTTCACCCTTGGAATTTCGGTACGAGATGATGAGCGCTATGAAGAGGAGTTTATCCCTATCGGTAAAGCCTATGGCGGTTATACGAATGAAGAACTAAAGAAATTAAATGCTCGCATAAAAGAAATTACCGTCGAAAAATATGGACCTACTCTTGGCTTACTTCCAGATATCGTGATTGAATTGGAGTTCGATGACATCCAGATCAATAAACGTACCAAAGCAAATTACACCCTGCGGTTCCCTCGTTTTAAAGCCATAAGATGGGGCCTTTCTCCCGATGATGCAGATACTTTGAAGGATGTAGAGCAACTTTATAAAAATAAGATTGACCAAGAGAGATTGAAGCAGAACAAAAATCCTTCTTTCGAGATTAAAGACCTGAAAGACTGATTTAAAAGAGTTTTCATTGCTCTTTTAAGATTTAGTGTATTGACACCATGGACTAAACTATTACTCACAGTTCTCTGTGAACTATTCAATCCAAAATTAATCTAAGAGTTCTAAAATCGCTTCAACGGATTCATCAACCGTCATTTCATCGGTGTTGATGGTGATTGCAGGGTTTTCGGGTGCTTCGTGATTAGCATCATAGCCGGTAAGACCTGTGATTTCACCTTCTTCCGCTTTTTTATAAAGTCCTTTGGGATCTCTTTCATGCGCTGTTTCAGGATTACATGTAATATAAATCTCCTTAAAATCACCTTCAGGGAATAGTGACTTCGCAGTCTCTCTGTCTTTAGCATAGGGAGATACAAAAGTACATAACACAATATTTCCATGTTCAAAAAACAAGCGGGCGGTCTCTCCTACTCTTCGAATGTTCTCTGCCCGGTCACCGGGACTAAACCCAAGATCACCATTCAAGCCATGTCTCACTTGGTCGCCATCAAGCAGCATAGTTTGTTTGCCATCTTCCCAAAGTCTGCGTTCCACCTGTTTTGCTATCGTACTCTTGCCTGCCCCGGATATTCCAGTAAACCATAACAAACTGGCTTTGTGGCCATTTCTCTTTTCCCTTTCTTCCCGGGGTATATTCCAGGGTTCCCAAACAACATTTGGGGATTTCCTTTTATTGGATGAAGATTTTGGCTTTTTAGATACTGTAGAGCCGGCTCTCATCATACCTGCGCCCACAGTAACATTAGTGGCAGCATCGATGATAATAAAGCTTCCCGTTTTCTTATTTATTTGATAAGCATCAAAAAATATAGGCTGGCTAGATTTCAACCTTACCCGCCCAATTTCATTCAGCTTTAACTGATCAGCATCTTCCTGGTTTAAGGAATCAACGTTCATTCTATACACTAATTCTTCTGCAAAAACCTGGGTAGTCCGTGTGGTATGCTGAAGGATATATTTCTTACCTAATTCCATAGGTTTTTCATTCATCCAGCATACATAGGCTTCAAAATCATTTCTTACAGTGGGAACGTTATTTTTCCTTACAATCATATCACCGCGACTGATATCAATCTCGTCTTCAATCGTCAGCGTTACAGAATCACCGGGATATGCTATATCAAGATCTTCTCCACGGGTTACAATTTTTTCGACTTTAGAGGACAACCCGGAAGGCAATACCGTAATTTCATCGCCCGGACGAATATGACCGGAAGCTACCCTTCCTGAAAAACCACGGAAATTTTGATTGGGGCGAATTACATATTGTACCGGAAGCCTAAAGTCGATGATATTTTCATCCGCATCTACTTTTACCGTCTCCAAATGATGAAGCAGCGTTGAACCGTTGTACCAGTCCGTATTCTCACTTTTATCAACTACATTATCCCCCTTCAGAGCAGAAATTGGGATATAGGTTACATCACTTACATTTAATTTCTTAGCAAAACCTCTGAACTCTGATACAATTTCATTGAAAACCTTCTCATCATAATCTACTAAATCCATCTTATTCACCGCTACCACCAAATGTGGAATTCGGAGCAAGGAAGATATAAATGCGTGTCGGCGAGACTGTGTCAGTAACCCTTTGGAGGCATCCACTAAAATCACTGCCAAATCAGCAGTAGATGCTCCCGTAACCATATTTCGGGTGTATTGGGTATGCCCCGGAGTATCTGCAATAATGAACTTTCGTTTTGGAGTCGCAAAATAACGATAAGCTACATCGATAGTAATTTTCTGTTCTCTCTCGGCTTTCAAGCCGTCGGTTAACAGAGCAAGATTTACATCCTCTTCACCACTCCCTTTACTGGACTTTTCAATGGCTTCCATCTGATCTTCAAAAATAGATTTTGAATCATAGAAAAGCCGGCCGATTAACGTACTTTTTCCATCATCCACACTTCCGGCTGTTGTAAACCGGAGCAAATCCATATCTAAGTATTTATTGTCGTTATTTGGGTTGTTTGCTTGTTCGTTATTGTCGCTCATGCTTTGGTATAAAAAAGTTCGTTATTCAATTTTCGGTGTTCCGGATATGTTGTCTAAAAGTACCCTTGACGTTTACGGTCTTCCATCGCAGTTTCACTTCGTTTATCGTCGTGGCGATTGCCTCGTTCCGTTTCACGTGCAGAAGCTACTTCTTGAATAATCTCTTCTAAATTTGAGGCATCAGATACTACTGCACCCGTACATGTTGCATCCCCGATGGTGCGAAAGCGAACGGTTTTGGTTTCTAATTCTTCATCGTCCATTCGATTGACAAACTCCGTATCTGCCAACCATACCCCGCGTCGGTTAAATACTTCGCGTTCGTGAGCAAAGTAAAGCTCAGGAATATCAATATCCTCTTGCGCAATATATTGCCACACGTCCATTTCTGTCCAGTTACTGAGGGGAAACACCCTAAAATTTTCCCCGGGGTTTTTACGGCCATTAAATAAATGCCACAATTCGGGCCGCTGGTTTTTAGGGTCCCATTGCCCAAATACATCACGATGGGAGAAAAAACGTTCTTTGGCCCGTGCTTTTTCCTCATCACGACGGCCGCCTCCCAAGGCTGCATCAACCTGGTGTTCCTTTAGTGTGTCCAATAAAGTAGTGGTTTGAAGTGCGTTTCGGCTGGCATCGGGTCCGGTTTCTTCTTCCACATCACCGGCATCAATTGATTCCTGAACACTGCCAACAATGAGCTCTACTCCATATTTTTCGACCAGTTTATCTCTGAACTCAATGGTCTCGGGAAAGTTGTGTCCGGTATCAATATGCATCAAAGGAAACGGCACTTTTCCGGGATGAAAGGCTTTCAACGCCAGGTGGAACATAACTATAGAATCTTTACCGCCGGAAAATAAAAGCACCGGTCGCTCAAATTGAGCAGCCACCTCTCTCATTACATATATTCCTTCGTCTTCTAATTCTTTTAGATGCGTTTGTTTTTTACGTTCGCTCATTATTAATCAGTATGTGCTAAAATGTATTATCTAAAGTTAAAAAGATGTCTGGTTACCTCATTTACCTAATTTATCGACATCTATAAATTCGTTGATTCCCAATAAAAAATAAGGATTTTTAAACGATTCTTTATTGTAGGTTAAGGGTGAAAATTTTTCACCTTCTTTAGTTGAAAATCTGTACACGGCATCGGCAGCGGCAGTATCCCACTCCATGGTTGGACCTAATCGTGGATATAAATCTGCCTTTCCTTCAGCTACCAAACAGAATTTTATAGAGCTACCGGATGGAACTTCCTCGGAAACTTCAATTCCTACAGACTTTAATTTCTTAGCGGTAGTATCATCACCATGAGACCTGCTTACAACAATACTCGCTTTACCGGGAGCCTGAAATTCTTTTGTTTCCAGTTTTTGAGCTTTCTGTTCTCCCTTTTTTTTATAGGAACCAATGCTTTTCTCGCCGTAATACATTACATCAAAAGCGGGCACATATACAACTCCTAAAGTTGGTTTATCTCCTTCAATCAAAGCGATGTTAACAGTGAACTCCCCATTCTTTTTTATAAATTCTTTGGTTCCGTCAAGTGGATCAACCAGCCAAAATTTTTCCCAGTCTTTTCTTTCCTCATAGGAAGGAATGCCCGACTCCTCAGAAATAACGGGAGTATCGGGATCAATTTCATTTAAAGCATCAACTATAATATGATGAGCGGCAAGATCTGCCTTGGTAAGTGGAGAGTCATCCTCTTTTGTAATAACCTCTACTTCCGTGTCATAAAATTCTAATATTTTTTTTCCCGCTTCTTCTGCCGTCTTGATGACTTTATTTAGCATTACCCACGCTTAATTAAAAGTTCCAAAAATAGGGAACTAAAGATACGGCGATTGTAGCTACTATCAAATTTAAGGGGAGTCCAATTTTAATAAAGTCCGTGAATCTGTATCCCCCGGGACCGTACACCATTAAATTTGTTTGATAACCGATAGGGGTTGAAAAACTTGATGATGCAGCCACTATCATGATCATGGCAAAGGGAATAAAGTTCAACCCCAAAGATTGTGAAAGAGATAAAGCTATAGGAAAGACTAATACAGCAGCTGCATTATTTGTAATCATCTCAGTGAGTAACCATGTAGCTAAATAGGTTGAGGCTAAGGCCATAGTCGGATTATCTCCGGCAAACTCCAACAAATTGACAGCCAGATATTCTGCGGCTCCGGTATATTGTAATGCACTTCCTAATCCCAACGCCGATGCTATAGCAATAAGAACCCGCCAATCTACACTCTCCAAGGCAGAGCTGTACTGAAAACTTTTAGTAACTAATAGTAAAAAACCTGCCACAATAGCGGCCTGCAGCATACTTAAAATTCCCGTTGCGGCAAGTACAACCATGGCAATTAAAGAAAGACCAGCTATCCATGCTTTATCATAAGTGACCGGGGATGAATCTTCAATGGAGCTCACTAAAAAGAAATCACTGGAGTTTCGATATTTTTGAACAAAATTGGGGTGTGCCTCGAGCAATAAAACATCCCCACTTTTTAAGGTAATATCACCGATTTTTTGGTCTATCCGTTCACCACTGCGCGATACAGCCAAAACAACAGCATCATACCGATCTCTAAAATTACCCTCTTTAATGGTTCGTCCTGTCAGAGGATTTGATCTTGAAACTACCGCCTCTATCATCATACGTTCATTCCGGGGCGCATTTAGCTTAAATACTTGATTTGTGGCCGGTTTTAATCCCGAAATTTGCTGAAGGTCAATTATTGAATCAACTATTCCCGTAAAAATAAGACGGTCATCTTCTCTGAGTTTTTCATATGGACCCGGAGCAGGTATTGCACGTTCATTTCGTTGAATTTCAATAAGAAATAAACCCGGTAAATTACGGAGGCCTGCATCTTCAATAGTTTTACCGGAAAGTGTATTTCCTTCAGCTACAATCATTTCAATGGTATATTCCCGCGGATCCTGGAAAGTATCCATACTGGAACCTCGGACAGGTAGTAGTTTGTCTCCAAATATAAATAAATAGATAAACCCGGCTATCGCACAAGGAATACCGACAAGAGCAGGCTCAAAAATCCCCAAACTTCTTATGCTTGCCTCTTCTATCATCAATCCATTTATAATCAGGTTTGTACTGGTTCCTATCAGTGTACAAGTTCCACCTAAAATGGCAGCATAACTTAATGGAATCAATATCTTTGATACCGGAATATTCGATATACGACTCCATCTTTCCAATGCCGGGATAAAGGAGGCTACAATAGGTGTATTATTTAGAAAGGCACTCATCACCATAACAGGACTCATAATTCTTAGTTGTGCTTTCTTAACCGTACGTGCATTCCCCATTACACGTTTTACAATATAATGTATAGCCCCTGTTTCTTTCAGACCGGCGGCAACTATATACAGGGCTGCCACAGTAAGCATACCCTCATTCGAAAAGCCCGATAATGCCTGTTCAGCCGGTATAATTCCCAGGATAAAAACAACCGCAAGTCCTGCAAATAACACAAGATCAATTGATATAGTGGTTCCTACCAGAAACACCAGGCATAAAAAAATCACGCCAATAACAATCCATCCTTCTAATGTCATAAATGATAAATATAAAGTTCCGTTAAATATAGATGCTAAATTTCAGATAAGAAATGATTTTATTCTTTCATCTGATATTCTTAAAAATACTATATACAAAAAAAGAAGGCTCCTTTCGAAGCCTTCTTTTGTAGAATGCAAAATGTGCTTTCTAATATTTAGCCGGCATTCCTTCTTCAGGAATGGAATTTTGTATAAATTTCCTGATATCATCATTCGATTTAGCCAAATCTTCTGCTCTCAAATACATCATATGACCACTTCTATATCCTATAAAACTCATACGGTCTTTGAGTTTTCCACTTGGGTCCATATTCCACATGGTATACTTAGCGTCAAAATAATTGGTACCTCCATCATAATATCCCGATTGGATCATCACATGCAGAAAGGGATTTTCTGCCATCGCAGATCGGAGGTTTTCTCCGGTGTTATCCCCGCCTCTATTCCATGGGTGTACAGGGCCAAATGTCCAGTACTGGAGATCTGTTTCATATCCCAACTCATCTCTAAGGTAATGATTAATGGCCGGTGTAAAAGCGTGATTCCAGGCTGTTAAAGCCGGGTCAAAGTCATAGCGCTCTCCTGCATTCTCCCGATCAATTCCACGATATCGTGAATCGAGGCGCCCAACGGTAAGCTCCTGATCTCGAAGTAGTTCTTTCCAGAAAAATCCGGTTGAGATACTAAGATTTCGATCTAAAATTGCTTTCTCTGAAATGCCTGAGTATAGAGAAACTTTCTCTGCTATCTCTTGTTTTTCGGCTTCACTTATGAACCCTCCTTTTGAAAGTGCAGGAATATATTCGTTGATGGTAAATTCTTCTACTTCAGGCAGAATTTCATCCAAGTCCATTTGTTGCAAACTATTATCGAGAGCATCATGGTACCAGGCTGTTGCAGCAAAATATGGAAGTGGCAGTGCATCCCCTACAGGCCCGTCACGGTCAACTCCCAAGCCAGTCGGTGAAACTAAAATTACTCCGTTTAAATACATCCAGTGAGAAGATTGTAATCTGTTCGCAAGACCAGAAACCCGCGTTGTTCCATAACTTTCACCAATCAAATATTTTGGGGAAGGCCATCTGTTTTGGCGTGATACAAAAGTATCAATCCATTCTGCCAGATAATTGATATCGGCATTAACCCCAAAAAAATCACTTCTCTCAGCATCTTCGTGTACCATTCTGGAAAAAGCTACATTTACCGGATTCACAAAAACAATATCAGCAACATCGATAATTGAATGCGGATTGTCTTTTACCCCATATGGCTGGATAGGAAAACCTTCATCATCAATTTTTAAAAGCTTTGGGCCCGTATATCCGATATGCATCCAGACAGAGGCAGAACCCGGTCCTCCGTTAAATGAAAACACCAATGGTCTTCGGGATTTATCATCAACATCTGATCTTTCGTAATAAGTGTAGAATAATGACGCAACAGCATTTCCATCCTCATCCCAAACCGGTTGATTACCTACAGTTGTTGTATAAGGAACATCTTCACCTTTTACCGTCACTTCATGTTCGGTAGTTTTACTCCAGTCTACTTTTGAGGTGCGGTTATGATCGCCGTTGTCTTGTGCTATTAAAGCCACAGAGCTAAATAAAAACACCGCGACAAACATTACCTGTCGTACTTTTGATAACATAATTTTCACTGATTAATTATAGTTTTACAGCTCTGTAGTTAGTAATTATTGCCGACAATTTATAGTCAAAATCAGTAAAAATTAACAAAAGACCCTTCATCAGCGGTCTGGGACTAAGTTGATATCCATATCAATTCGAAAAGATTTTTTTAGTGAATCTCTTTGTACCTCAATAAATAACTGATCCCCCCGCTTTTTTTGAAAGTAATCTAACATATCATTCATCGTAAGCCTGGCAGAATTCTGGCCATTCACCTTTAAAATAACATCTCCTTCTTTAATTCCATTATTTGCAGCCGGAGAGTCTTCACGAACGTAACTGACCACATAATAGGGTATATCCGGTATCGGCGCACTCACCTCCAATCCACTGGCATTGAAGTAAAAGTCATCTCCAAAATTCCAGTTCTTCCTTAAATAAAGCATTTCGTTTTCATAATGGAAAATCACTTTAAACCTTCTGAGTATGTCGCCACCTACACTTCCTTTACGGTCATTTATTTGTAACGCTCTCCTAACAGACTGGCTATCAGGAAATGAAACAATAGGCTCATTAGATTCAAATTCTCCCATTTTCATCTTTTGTACTTTGCCTATTTCTCCAATCAGTAGTCCACTCAGTCCGGTTCCAATTATTGAGTTGACTGTTTTTGAAGGCACCTTAATATTCTCGTCCGTCATTTCATACAACGAAAAGGAATTACTTGCTCCACTATCCACTAAAAATTTCAGAGATTTGTAATCACTGCTTTGGCTATGTTTATAGTGGATATTTAAATGTGGTTTTTTGTCTTCTACTGAAATTGGAAGCTTATGCCATCTCCAGTTTTTGGGTAGTTTTTTAAACTTATTTTCAAACTCCTTGGTATCATATATACGAAGTAATTCTCGGCTGTAATTTATTTCTACAGCAAAACTTTCAAAAAAAGTGTACCCAAAAATACCATGAATTTCTGTACCCATATAAGAAGACAGGTGCAATAAATCCTCTTTAAGGATCAAAATTTCAATCTCCTCTCCGATAATTCGATCTCCAATCTTCATTTCATTATCGTAAGAATGAAAGGCCTCCAGGCTATTACCCGTCCCCAAACCGGCAAGCCTGACGGTCATGAGATTTTTAAGTTCTATCGTTTCATCGTATAGTGTTGTGATAATGTTACGACCCGCTCCTGAATCCAATATAAACTTTAGCGGTTCAGATCCATTAATTCTAATCTCAATAACTATAAGATTATTAATAAGTTCAAAGGGAACAGTAACCCGCTTATCAGGATTTTCTGGAATTCTGAACTTTGATTCTAAGTGCTGAGCTTGAACTTCATATAATTCCGCAGTCAGAATTATACCTATTAATAAACCTACTGCCTTGAGGCCTTTCATTAGTTAAGTATCTAATTGTACTTTCAAAATTCTCCTTCTTTTAACGAATCTTTAAGCCTTCGTGTTTTACTAAACCTAAAATTAAATTCATTTTAAAATTCTTTTAATTTAAACCTCACTTTTTTGGTATTAATTGTATAAAAGCAGATATTAACAGTGATGCAAAATGTATGGTAAGAATCAGTATTAGTTTTTTCAGTATAGTATTTGTTTCCCCTCTATAGTTTGTACAACTAACAATAAATCGCAGTATCGGAAATTAAGGTTTACCCTTTTTTGATAAACTGCACTTAATACAACACAACATTATTATGGAATACGGTAAAATTAAATGGTTTGATGCACAAAAAGGTTTTGGTTTCATCGAACCCGACAATGGTGGAAAAGATATCTTTGTTCACCGCAACAATATTCAAAACCTTGGATTTGAAGAGGGGCTCGCCGATGGTGAGGAAGTAGAATATGATGTTGAAGAAACTCCTAAAGGCCTTAGTGCTGTAGAAGTTTCTCGAGTAGGCTAATTTAGTCTTTAGCTTTTAAACCCCGCCTTATCTTAAGTGCGGGGTTTTTTTATATCCAATAATTAGGAGTTGATGTTATGGAAGACAAAAAATTTGATCTTATCCTTATAGGCGCTACAGGTTTTACAGGGAAAAGAGCTGCCCGTTACTTAAGCAACCATGCACCAAAAGATTTAAAATGGGGGATTGCAGCTCGAAATGAGCATAAATTGCAAAAAGTAGCCGGTTTGTTAGATATCACTGCTGATCGATGTTTTATTGTTGATACCACTGAAAAAAGTCAGGTTGAAGATGTGGTTAGTCAATCCAAAATTATTATGACCACTGTTGGGCCTTTTTCCTTGTACGGTGAAAATGTTATAGCCGCATGTGCCAAATTCGGAACTCATTATTTAGATATCACCGGAGAAGTAGGATTCATAAAAAAAATGAAAGAAAAATATGGTGAAACTGCTCAGCAAAACGGTGCTAAAATCATCCCCTTTTCCGGCTTCGACAGCGTGCCCGCTGATATATCAGCTTATTTGCTGAGTCAGGAGTTCAATAACCCTGACAAGCTTACTCTTACATCTTATTATAGTATCAGTGGGGGTTTTAATGGAGGTACCATAGCTACCATGCTTCACAAATTTGAATCCGGGGAATATAAAGAAATGTCCAATCCGGCTCTTCTTTTGGACGATTCAAGTTTGCAAATTCACAAACCGGAATATCAGAATTTCTTTGGATATAACAGGAAAATTCACCGATGGACTGCCCCCTTTATAATGAGTGCTATAAACTCTAAAGTGGTTTATAAAAGTGCCTCACTTATACAGAAAAACTCATCTCCTTATGCAAAAAGTATTTCATATAATGAGCAGATGTCTCTCGGAAAATGGTATAACCCATTACCCTTCTTTGTTGTTTCTCTGATTTTGCTTTCTATAAATTTACTTGGTCCCTACGGGTGGTTTCGAAGTATCTTAAGAAAGATCATGCCGGCTCCCGGTGAAGGTCCTTCAGAACAAGAAATTGAACATGGATTTTTTAAAATGCATACATTTGCAATAGATTCAGAAGGGACAGAAAAAAGTCTTAAAGTTTACTATCCCGGTGACCCCGGTAATAAATCTACGGTATTCTTTCTGTGTGAATCTGCTTTGCTGTTAGCCTTAAATCCTGATAAATTTTCCTCGGGATCAGGTTTTCTTACCCCAGTAGCAGCTTTCGGAAACCATTTAGTTGATCATTTACAAAGCAGAGGATTAAATTTAGAACGTATCACTTAATTCTTCTCCTAATAAGTACCTGAATCTTTCTTTTAGTAGATTGAACTGATTCAATTTTACAGAGCTTTACGAGGCTGTATCATTTTTTTTCAAATATGAATGGTAAGGTTGCTTAAAATTGGTTCAGTAATTTTAATAATTGATCAAGCAAGGGCATGAAAATTTCCAAATTGTTAGTACTTATAACAATTGGCTTACTATTTATTTCCTGTAATAACCCAAAAGATATTACAGAGGATAATGTATCCCGCATCATCAGAACTATAAGTGCTGATGAGATGATGGGCAGACATGCATTCAGTAAAGAAATTGAAAAGACGGTTCAATTCATTGAAAATGAATTTTCTGAAATAGGACTTCAACCGCTTCCAGGTAGTAATGGGTATCGCCAGAACTTTGTAGTCTATTCTATAAGCCCGGCTGAAGTATCAATACGCATTAATGAGACTAATCTTAATAATGATGATCAATATTTTGGGCTATTGAACACCGAAGAACTGGACTGGAATACCGAAAATGCAGATATAGTTTACATCTCTTCTGAGGATAATTTCAGAAACCTTTTCAGGGAATTCTCATCTGACAGCTCCTCGTCCCTGATTGTAGTTGCTGAAGAACATTCAAAGTGGTTCCACCGATACCGATCCTTTTTCTCCAGATTCAACCGTACTATGAATTTGGATGACAAACCAAGCGATATATTTGTTCTTTTTGATAGTTCCGTCGAGTCATTGAATATGAGCTGGCAAAATAATGTTGAAACTATCGACTTGCATAATATTGCGGGGATGGTCGAAGGACATCGTACGGATGAAATAGTGCTATTTTCCGCTCATTACGACCATATAGGCGTTATATCGTCCACAAATCAGGATTCTATTGCAAACGGGGCAAATGACAATGCTTCCGGTGTGTCGGGTGTTGTTGAACTGGCCCGGTATTTTGAAAGTCGTCCTAAACCGAAGCGAACTTTATATTTCGTTGCTTTTGCCGGTGAAGAAGTAGGCGGATATGGGGCAAGGCATTTCTCAGAGCAAATAAATCCTGATGAGATAGTGGCTATGATTAATATGGAAATGATTGGCAAACCTGCTATTGAAGGACCTAACACAGCTTGGATAACCGGCTTTAATCGTTCTAACCTTGGTGAAATATTTCAAGAATATACAGAAGGTGATTTTGAGTTTTACCCCGACCCTTATCCACAACAAAATCTATTTTACAGATCTGATAACGCAACGTTAGCTCGCTTAGGTGTTCCTGCTCATAGCATTAGCACCACTCCTATTGATGTTGATCAGGATTATCATAAAGTCTCGGATGAATTTAAGACTCTCAACATATCTCACACCACAAATACCATCCGTGCCATCGCGAATGCCTCTAAAGTAATTATTTCAGGGAAAGAGACCCCAACTCGTATTTCTTTGGAATCAGAGGATAACTGAAAATAACACTATAATCCGTACCACGGTTGTGTTATAGCATGAATAGATCCTCTTCTCCTAAGTAAACCTCTACAGTCAATTCCTATGATCTTCCGTCCCGGAAAATATTTTTTAAATAACTCCAAAGCTTTTTCATCATTCTCTTTGCGGTACAAAGGAACCAGCACTACTCCATTGGCAATATAAAAATTGCAATAACTGGCCAAAATATAATTAGTCGAATCGTTCTCTGTTTCATTTAATTTGAATTTAGTGAGTGGTAAAGTTTCTATCCGCAAAGGTGTACCATCACTCAATGTTACCTCTCTGAGTATCTCAAGGTTTTGTTGAAGCAGTTCATAATTCTCATCACTTTTATCACTCGTAACTAAAGCCAAAACAGTGGTCCTGTTAATCCATCTCGCCACATTATCCACATACTGTTTCGTTTCACCGCCAAGCAAGCCTGATTTTAGCCATATAATCTGATCTGCGCCGGTGTGTTTCTTCAGCTGGTCTTGCTTATGATTTTTTACTAAATCAGGGAAGGTCGACTTCGTTGTCAATAAGCACCCCACTCCATTTGAGTCTATTTTTCCGCCTTCCAATTCCATTTCCGGATTTATCATAGACAAACCAAATTTTTGAGCCACATAGTGAGGAACGTTAGAATTTGCTATCCCGAAAACCAAAAATCCCTCTTTTGATTTGACAAAAAAAGGCCCACTATCCCGAGCCCATATATCATTAACCTTCTCCTGATGAATAATAACTCGATCCAAATCTACCGCTTTGGTCGAAAGTTTTTGCATTACCCTGTTTCGAATCTCCAAATTATCAACAAACAGGTGCACAGGCTCATAAAAGTGAAACTCTTCTATAATATTGCAATATATCTCCTCCACTTTCTCCAAGCTTTCGATAGTCCATTTTTCATTATTCGATGGCCAATGCAATTGGGTAGCACTATGGCGAGACCATTCGGCCGGTACTGTATATGTTTTCGTCAAACCCTGCTTCTTTTGATTCAGATTCACCTGTATTTCATAATAGGTTATTTGAGTAAATAATAATGTTTACTCCGAAAAGAATTCGCATCCGGGAAGCATAATTATTTAATTTCCTTATTTTTTCATTAAATCTTCAAATTTATCGTTCATATTTAAGTGATTTTATGAAAGAACATAAGTATGAAAAGCGCTTCCATAAAAAACCATTAAAGCTTTCATTATTAATGAAATTAAGCTATTTAGGTTAAAATTCACCCTTCAAATGCTTACCTTTCGAACTCTTAAAAAAACAACCAAAAACACAGCATGAGCGTAGATTACAAATCTCACCCAAAAAGTAAAAAGGGACTCGATTATTTGGGTCTGGAAAACAACGAAAATGTATTTTGGAACCTTTCTCCTGCCGAATTATATGAACAGGCTATTACCCGTGGAGAGGCTATCCTAACAAAAGATCATGCCCTCAGGGTTTTGACCGGGCAATATACCGGACGATCTCCCAAAGATAAATTTATTGTAGATCAGCCTTCCATTCATGATGATATTGACTGGGGTGAAATTAATCAGCCCATTTCTGAAGAAGTTTTTGACAACCTGTTTGAGAAAACAAAAAATTACCTGCAAGACAAAGACCTTTTTGTAAAAGACCTTTATTGCGGAGCTGACGAGAATAACCGGCTAAATGTTCGGGTAGTAAGTGAAGCCGCTTATCATGGGCTTTTTTCTCACAATATGTTTATTAACCCAACAGATGAAGAGTTAGAAACTCACGAGCCGGAATTTACGGTGCTTGCTGCTCCGCACTTAAAAGCAGATCCAGAAATAGACGGTACGCGAACCAGTACCTACATCCTTTGTAATTTTGAAAAGAAAATTATTCTGATTGGAGGAACTTTATACTCAGGTGAAGTGAAAAAAGGCATTTTTGGAGTAATGAATTACCTGCTCCCCAAGAAAGGAGTTATGGCCATGCACTGCTCTGCAAATCACGATGAAAATGGGAAGACTGCCGTGTTCTTTGGCCTTTCAGGAACCGGAAAAACCACGCTGTCAGCTGATCCTGACAAAACATTAATTGGTGATGATGAACACGGGTGGAGCGATGAAGGTACTTTCAATTTTGAAGGTGGATGCTATGCTAAGACCATCAACCTTTCTGAGGAGAATGAACCGCTGATTTATGCAACCACAAAAATGCCGGGTACTATCCTCGAAAACGTAGTATTGGATAAAAACAGAGAGCCGGATTTTGATGATGTAAGTCTTACTCAAAATACCCGCTGCTCATATCCCCTTGAGTTTATACCGAACGCGAGTGAAACCGGAAAAGGCGGACATCCTGAAAACATAATTTTCTTAACCGCTGATGCATTTGGCGTGTTACCTCCAATCTCAAGGTTAACTCCTGAACAAGCTATGTATCACTTCATAAGTGGATACACAGCTAAAGTTGCAGGAACCGAACGTGGAGTCACCGAACCACAGGCTACTTTTTCAGCTTGTTTTGGAGCTCCTTTTATGCCTCTCCATCCAACGGTTTACGCCGAATTGCTGGCAGATAAAATTCGCAAACATGGATCTACAGTATGGCTGGTAAACACCGGATGGACCGGCGGTGAATATGGAACCGGTCACCGAATGAAGCTACCTCATACCCGACGAATGCTCAGTGAAGCTATTGCCGGCAATCTCGATGATGGTGACTTTGTTACCGATCCCGTATTTGGTGTGGAAGTTCCAACTGCTGTAGATGGTGTCCCTTCAAATGTTCTGGTTCCAAGAGATACTTGGGTAGATAAAGATGCTTATGATGCCAAAGCCAAGGAACTTGCATCTATGTTTGTTGAAAACTTCAAGCAGTTTGCCGATGAAGCAAGTGAAGAACTGCTAAATGCAGCTCCTAAAATAGATTAAGCATTAGCAGGAAAAATTATTTATCAAAAAACCCGCTTTATACTGTAAAGCGGGTTTTTTATTTCCGTTCTTAGTATTAAATCTTGGGCCTATTCCTCTGCCAGGGCGTTTAGTTTCTCAAGATTATCCTGAACTCGAAGTGCTTCAATAGCCTCATCAATACCGCCTTTTAAAATGTTATCCAAATCATAGAGGGTGAGGTTTATACGGTGATCCGTAAATCTGCCCTGAGGGAAATTATAGGTCCTTATTTTTGCAGATCGGTCTCCAGTTGACACCTGGCTCTTTCGCTCCGCTGCACGTTCTTTTTGTTTTTGCTCGAGTTCAATATCGTACATCTTTGCCCGCAGCATCGTCATTGCTTTTTCTTTGTTTTGATGCTGTGAGCGTTCTTCCTGGCATTCGACTACAATTCCTGTGGGCTCGTGGGTCAGCCGAATAGCAGAATCGGTTTTGTTAACGTGCTGCCCCCCGGCTCCACTGGCACGAAAAGTATCAACCCGTACATCTCCCATATTTACATCGATATCCACCTCTTCAACTTCGGGGAGAACAGCAACCGTTGCAGCTGAAGTATGGACGCGACCCTGGCTTTCAGTTTCAGGAACTCGCTGTACACGGTGAACCCCACTTTCGTACTTCATCTTCCCAAAAACTTCCTCACCTTCCAGGCTAAACACAATTTCCTTATATCCCCCTTTCTCAGATTCGGCGATATTCATCAAATTCATTTTCCAGCCTTGCTTATCTGAGTAGCGGCGATACATGTCAAACAAATCACCAGCAAAAATAGCGGCCTCATCTCCCCCTGTGCCTGCACGAATCTCAACTATGGCATTCTTGGAATCTTCGGGATCTTTTGGAATCAGCTTCATTTTGATCTCTTCCTCAAGCTCGGCTAATTCCTGCTTAATATCCTTATTCTCCTCCCGGGCCATTTCGGTGATTTCGGCATCCTCATTCATCTCAATGAGCTCCTTATTGCCTTCCTGCCGGTTTTTCAGATCTCTCCAAGTGTCATAGTCTTGGACTAATTCCTCGAGATCACTTCTTTCTTTGGTCAGCTCAGTATATCTATCAGGGTTGTCAAACACAGCCGGGTCACTCATTGCTGCATTCACTTCTTCGAACCTTGATTTGATTTGCTTTAGCTTTTCTTCTATATCCATATTTGGGGCTTAATTTTCAGTCCTGAAATTAAGCAATTCACGGATGGATTAATAAAAAGAAAGTCAGAGTAGCTCTTCGATTTAGTTACATCTTCTAATCTCTCAATATTTTTTAACTCTTTAAAAATTATAACATCGTATATCAAATTTCTTACCTTCAAAAGAAAAAATATGTCACGTACATCCATCCCCTCAAACCTCAAACTTGGCTTTTTAGGTGCCGGTCAACTGGCTCGAATGAGTTCCCTGGAAGCCTTTCGATTTGGAATTCAGGTAGCAGTATTTTCAGACCGAACTGAAAATGAACCGGTTCAATTTATGACCCCCTATTCAACCTCCGGTTCTTTTGACTCTGTGGATGATATGGTTGAATTTGCTAAAGGCTGTGATGTCATCACCCTCGAAAATGAATTCATCAGCTCAGATATCCTGGCGGAAGTTCAAGAAAAAAGCGGTACACCTATTTATCCATCTCCAGACACTTTTTCACTGATCGAGAATAAGTTGATCGAAAAGCAAACGTTTGAAAAAGCCGGTATTCCTGTAACTCCTTATCAGATTGTTGATGATGAATCTTCACTAAAGGAATTTGGAGAGCTTTACGGATGGCCCTTTATGCTGAAATCTTCCAAAGGTGGGTATGATGGATATGGAAACGAGACCGTGCATAACTTGGAAGAGGCAAAAAAAGCATTTATAAATCTCGGTGGTGATAAAGGACAAGATATACTTGCCGAAGCTTTTGTTGATTTTACTAAGGAACTTGCCGTGCAGGTAGCCCGAAATGAAACGGGAACCGTAGTTTATCCATGTTGCGAAACCGTGCAAAAAAATCATATTTGTGTGGCTGTTCTCTCTCCCGCTCCTGTTAAAGATACATTCCAAAATAAAGCTCAAGAGCTTGCTCTTAAAGCCACAGAGGCTATTGACGGTAAAGGAATTTTTGCTTACGAGTTTTTCCTTACTTCAGATGGAGACATACTCTTAAACGAGTCTGCTCCACGCCCACATAACTCCGGTCATTACACTATTGAGGGAACGGTAACTTCTCAGTTCGAAAATCATGTAAGAGCTGTTTTAGGACTTCCTCTGGGATCAACCCAACTAAACAAACCTGCCGCAGCTATGATCAACCTCTTGGGAGTTCACCAAAGACCGGCAGAAACGGATCATGTTGAAGAACCTCTTTCCACTGAAAATGGCCATCTTCATGTGTACGGAAAAGTAGACAGCAAAGTTGGACGAAAGATGGCACATTATACGCTGCTGGGTGAAAACCTAGAAGAAACGTATAAGAAAGCAATGCATGTGACCCGTAAAATCGAAATTTGAAATTCTGAATTCTGAATTCTGAATTCTATATTCCCACAGTACATTTAAAATCAACCAATTACTGAATAATGAGCAATCCACTTGTCGGCGTAGTGATGGGCAGCGATAGCGACTGGTCCACGATGAAAGAAGCTACTGAAATTTTAGATCACTTTGGGGTTCCGTATGAAAAGCGTGTTGTTTCCGCACATCGCACTCCGGATGTAATGGCGAATTATGGTAAAGAAGCTCGTGACAGAGGAATCAAAGTGATTATTGCAGGTGCAGGCGGTGCTGCGCATCTTCCCGGTATGTTAGCCAGCCACACTACTTTACCTGTGATTGGTGTTCCGGTTAAAACTTCAGCTCTTGGTGGGGTAGATAGCCTCTATTCGATAGTACAGATGCCTAATGGTATCCCGGTTGCTACTGTGGCTATTGGAAAAGCAAAAAATGCAGGCTTACTTGCGATTAGGATGCTGGGAGTAAATGATGAAGGATTGGCTCAAAAACTGGAAGCCTATCATAAAGAAATGGCGGATGAGTCAATGAAAAAAACGGAGAATTTGAAATAAATATTTCTTTTCTCAATCCTTTGTGAATGCTTTAAAATAGCTTACTTTCATAAATGGAATGAATTTGTTGTCCTCAATAAGTTTTTCCAACTTTCAATTTTTAAAAACAGATTTATAGACTATGAATATTTATATAGGCAATCTAAGTTATGATGTAACCAGTGAACAACTTAGAGAAGTGTTTGAGGCTTACGGTTCTGTAAGCTCAGCAAAAGTTATAACCGATCGTAATTCAGGACGTTCCAAAGGATTTGGTTTCGTTGAAATGGATAATAAAGCAGAAGCAGAAGCAGCTATTGAACAACTGGACGGTGCTGAAATTGACGGTCGCCCGGTTAAAGTTAACGAAGCGAAGCCTCGCGACTAAAATCAGATATGATTTTAATTTTTTTTAAAAGCCTTTTCCTACCGGAAAGGCTTTTTTTTTGAAAAAAATAAAGTGCAAAGCAACTTTCTCTATTTTTTTCAGTAAAGTTATCAAGTAAATTTTTAAAGAAATGGAGACTATAAAATGATTATGACGACAAGCCAAAACCTGGATCACAAAGAAGTAAAAAAATATCTTGGCATTGTAACAGGTGAGGCTATACTTGGAGCTAATATTTTTAAAGATTTCTTTGCTGGAATTCGGGATATCGTTGGTGGACGATCCGGAGCTTATGAAAAAGAATTACAGTCTGCACGAAAACTGGCTTTCGAAGAAATGGAAATGAAAGCCGATAGCGTGGGTGCAAATGCCATCATAGCCATAGATATTGATTATGAGACCATTGGAGCGAACGGGAGCATGCTGATGGTTTCAGTAAGTGGAACTGCCGTCTTAGCAGAATAGGTTTTAGGAGTAAGGCATTAGGTGTTAGAACTCGCAATCAAAATTAATGGCTGCTATGTTCAGAGATATAAGTGACTGTTCAATTCACTTAACTTTACCTAAAGCCTTGCCCCTAACAACTAAAACCTATTCACCCAAACATATCTTTCATTCTTGAGAAGAAGTTCTTCGTGTTTTCATCGGCGTTTGAGGCATCGAAATTATCGGATCCTCTGAGTGACTCAATAGCTTGCTTCTCGGAATCAGATAGTTTCTCAGGGACATATACATTAATACGCACGTATTGATCACCTTCCCCGGAGTTGTTTAATCCCTTGATGCCACGACCTCTCATCCGCAGCATTTTTCCGGGTTGTGTTCCGGGGTCTATTTTCAGCTTAGCTTTTCCTTTGAGTGTGGGGACCTGAACCTGAGTGCCCAAAATGGCATCCGGTAAACTAAGGGTTAGGTTATAATAGATATTATTGCCATCACGCTGAAAATGTTCGTGCTCTTTTTCTTCGATCAGAACAATTAAATCACCGGCTGATCCTCCTCTCCGGCCTGCATTTCCTTGTCCTCTGAGCGTAATATAATTTCCATTTGATACTCCGGACGGAATGTTAACCTTAATCATTTCTTCGCCTTTAATCCGTCCTTCACCGGAACATTTGTCACATTTGTCCTTAATAATCCGGCCATCTCCATTACACTCCGGACAGGCTTGTACGTTCACCATTTGCCCAAGCATAGTTCGAGTAACTTGTCGAACTTCCCCCATACCTTTACAGGTAGAGCAGGTCTCAAAATCTGAATTGGTCTTGGCCCCGGTTCCTCCACAAGAATCACATTTAATCTGCTTTTTAATCTTCAGTTTCTTCTCGGCACCAAAGGCAATCTCCTCCAAAGTCAGCGGCATGCGGATTTTCATATCAGACCCCGGCTGCCCCGGTTCATTTCGTCGACGGGAACGACCACGTCTCCCACCGCCACCGAATGCTTCCTCTCCGAAAAAGCCGGAACCAAAAATATCTCCAAATCGACTAAAGATATCTTCAAAGCCCATATTATCGAAGTCAACTCCGGCACCACCACCGCCAAAGCCTCCCTGACCGTTTACTCCGGCATGGCCAAACTGATCGTACTTAGCCTTTTTCTGAGGGTCTTTCAGCACCTCATAGGCTTCCGAAGCTTCCTTAAATTTCTTTTCCGCTTCAGCATCCCCTTTATTTCTATCGGGGTGAAATTTCATAGCCTTTTTTCGATAAGCCTTTTTTATTTCAGATTCTGAAGCGTCTTTATCAACTCCAAGTATTTCGTAATAATCTCTTTTAGTAGACATAAATTAGGTTATTCGCTTACAATTACTTTGGCATGACGAATGGTACGGTCACCAATTTTATAGCCGCTTTCCAGGATTTGAAGAACCACATCACTTCCGGTTTCCTCATCGGGAGCGGGTTGTTTCATCATGGCGTCATGTAGGTTTACATCGAATGGGACACCGGTATCGTCAATTCTTTCAACACCGTGTTTTTCAAGAACATTTTTAAATTTTGAAGCCACCATCTGAACACCTTCCAGAAAACTGTCTTCAATCTCAGATTCTTCTGCGGCTTTGAGTGTTCTGAGAAGATCATCTGCAATAGGCATAAAATCTTCAAGTGCACCAGCTTTTGCTTCCTCAAATAGCTGAATTCGTTCCCTCTGTACTCTCTTGCGCACGTTTTCGAGTTCGGCTGCCTTTCTCAGTAAACTGTCTTTTGTTGATGCTAATTCACCTTCAAGCTCTTCAATTTTCAAGTCTTTTTCATCGGCTTCTGGTGCTTCATCATTTTCTTGTGAAATTTCCTCATCAGAATGCTGAGACTTTTCAACAGCCTCTTCTTCGTTCGTTATTTTTTCTTCTGAAATATTTTCTTTACTCATTGATGTTTAATCTATCTGTGTAAAATTCTTGATTTTTTAATATCTGACAATACTTGAGCAAATAACATGCCATCTATTCTTGTAAACCAATGAAATGTCAAACTTACCCCATTTTGTCATCAGTGCAGAAATTTGACATAAAAAAACCCCGAACTTAACAACTGTTAAGCCGGGGTTTAAAAGAAAATTTATTTGTTATGAACCAATCTGACTTACACAATTTCCTGCACAAACTTGTACACTTGGTAAGTTCAGTACATCCACTTCCGGTAGGTTTGAGCCAAAAGTTTCTTCAACCGTTTCGAGAATATCGTTTACTAACAATGCATTCCCTCTTTGGTTGGGATGAATACCATCTGTAGAAAATACTCCATTTGGACTAAAGTCTGGCTGTAGCTGGGTTCCAACTACCCGAACACCTAATCCGCTACCATCCAAACCAAATAAATCTTTAAATATACCATTGGCTTCATTAGTACTGTGGAAAGCAATACGAGTTGAGCTGGCATTCGCCCCCTGTACAACCTGAGCCATGATGGCATTAAAAGTCTGACGAGAAGTTTTAATCTGAATGATTTCATCACTTGTCAGCGTGTATTGATCTCCCAAAGGTACTACAACACCAATTTGAGATTGAGGATTATTGGGGTCAGCTAAAGTTCCTAGAACAGATCCTGCTGTTAATAATACCAACTCGTCACCCAATTGAGGAATATTACCCTGCATAGGTCTTGCCTGCTCATATGGAGCTAAAGCTGCTCTTTGTTCGGGTGAAATAGCCCCAGCAGCCAATAACATGTCAAATTTGGGACCTAAATCTTCCAAATTGTCATCATTAATGAGAATTGGATTTGCTCCAGCTTGGTAATTGACCTTCCGCATTGCCGCATCTTCAGCATCATGACCAAGGTTAGCAACAATTGCGTCCAGTGCAGCATTAAATCCTGCAAAGGCTGCATTAAGAGCATCTGCTGTTGACTGATCCAGTTCAATTTGATCATAACTCACCGCTCTAAAATATGGAATAGCTAATAATGGCGGAATATCAATGACTACCCCTTTTAGGTTAGGAACCTGCATCAAATTATTTATGACTGCACTAAATCGCTGTTGATAGTCACCTTGTGAAGTAAGTATAGCACTATTCGTTCCTCCGCTAACTGCATATCCCAACACATCATTATTTCCAATCCATAAAGAGAAAAATGATGGGTTTGCACTAATAGCATCACCTAGTATGGTTGAACCTGTTTGCCCATCTTGGCTTGGTGAGCTTGCAAAACGTGCATAAAAAGGACTGTATGCAGGATTTTGAGCAATATCAGGACCTCCTGTTGCGGGAGTCAATAGCTGACCTATCTGGATACCGGGAACACCAAAGTTGTTCAATTCAGCCGTATTGCCAACATATGGGGTAATAGGATCACCTCCGATAACAGGAGAAGGCCCCGGAATGCTGGTATCTAACTTGAAGCGTCCCAAGATTGCTCCGTTCTGTGGGTTTTCTACTGCTGTATTAAATCCATTCTCTGAATCAATATCAGGCTGGTTGAAGTTTTCAGTTCCTCCTACCACTTCAAATTGGGAGTTCATCATAGCTGCTACAGAGTTCTCCTGTCCCTCATTATAAAGGGCAGCATCCATGTAACCGGCGGTTAGCGAATTACCAATAGCCACATAGTTGCTGAAATCAGCATCTCCGGCTGTATAGTTTTCAGTTGAACCTCCCGGAGGTGGATTATTCTCGAGACGATCGTCAATTAGGTCTTGTTCCTGACCTTCACATCCCGCAAAAATGAATGCGGTTACTAAAAGTAATTTTGATAGTTGTTTTAAACGTTTCATAATAAATCTCTTTTTTAATTAGTTCAGGAATTGATCAAATGTGAGGGAGAAATAGTAAATGGCTCCCATTCTCGGATTACCAAATGAAGTTGTGTATCGCTCATTAAGTATATTGCTTCCTCCTAATTTTAGAATGGTATTGAAGTCAGAAAGTTTATAGCTGACTTGTGCATCAAGCGTACCATAAGCGGGCACTACACCGGCTCCAAATGAGGATTCCCAGAAAAATGCATCCTGCCATCGGTATGTGGTATTGAAGCCTACATTATCAAATAGACTTCGGTTTTCCAGGCGCAGGTTATATCTCCATTCCGGAGTATTATAGCTGGCGCGGAATCCTTGATCGATCAGATCTTCCTGATCCAGCAGTTCATTGTAGGATACGTTACCACCAACTAAAAAGCCTTTTGGCAACGAATATTCTAAGTTGACGCCCCAACCGTGTGAGTCAACAGTACCATCGGCATTTACGTCAAATCCGTATTCCTGTGTGGGAACACCGCCATTAATAATAGCATCTTGTCCTGCTTCACTATTAGGATCAAAACTACCGGGGTCACTTGTAAGCCCGTTTGGAACTCCCTGGACAAATTGAATTTCAGCTATGAAATCCGTGTACGAGCTGTAGTAGTAATAAGCATCAACCATGAGTTTATCCCACAGCATAGCTTTGTACCCTACTTCGTAAGTTTCAACTTTTTCCGTGTCGAATTCTTCAAATTCAACTGATTCCAAAGCTCCTCGTGCATCAGAGGAAGAACCACCACTATTTACAATTTCCTGAGCTTCCTCAACACTTTGAGCAGTATAAACCGTGTTGGTTTCAAATCTGTAACGGTCAACTAATGCCTGATTACTTCCTATAAGCAAGCGACTTACTACATCAAGGTTTATAAATTGATCTTGTGTGGTTGGGATACGGAATCCGGTTTGGTAAGAAGCACGGAAGTTGTGGTCCTCAGCAACGGTAAATGTTGCAGAGATTCGGGGAGAGAATTGTCCATCGAAATATTCGTTTTTATCATACCTGATAGAACCTTGCAAGGTAATTTGGTCATCTAATAACGTCTTGGATCCCTGAATGTAAGCTCCCCATTCGTTGATGTTAAACTCTTCCTGATTCTGGACATCTTCGTATGCAAACAGCGTTCCTTCCGAGTTCAAGTCATACATGCGGTAGTTTGCTCCACCGATCAATTCAATAGTTTCTGGGTCGATCACACTTGAGAAATTGTACATTCCTTCAGCGTGGTAGAGATCTGATTTATCAAGGAATAACGCCCCACCTTCTGCAATGGATAGTGAACGTAAGTCGCTGACCATCTCATCAAAGTTATCGGTGCCTGGCAAGTAATTCTGCTGACTTGCTGTTGCAACTTGTGCAGCCTGTGCGTGAGCTTCATCAACAGTATCGCCTTGTGTTCTAGCATCAGCAAATTCTTCAAAATACGGAAGAAGATAAGCCTCCTGATTTATCCGTGTTGCTACGGTATTGGCTGCATAGGAGTCTCCGGCATCTTCCTGTGTGGTATAAGCACGTAGAAAGAAATTTGGATTGCGAAGCTCAAACTTAGCCGTCCATATATTAAAGTCATCCAGTACAAATCGGTCATTTGCAGTATATACTGTACTACCAAAACCAATGTTGTATTGACCTAAAATTTCATAATTATCATTAATACGATAATGGAGGGCTGTTCCAAACTTTAAACTTTCTGTTGTGTTATCTACAAATTCTGATTCTCTAAAACCCGGAGCTGAAAAATTTCCGGCCGGTCCATCAGGAATGAGTGTACGAATAGCCGCGATTGATTCTCCTAATTCACCTCCACCGGCAATCACACCATCAGCAATGGAACCAAGGTTAAATATATCGTCACCATAAATATTTACTCCATTAAACACTCTGCGATCACCTCTCGGGTAGTCACCGCGTTCTACAATGCCACTTTGATCTCTGTAATCCTGGGCAACAAAATCCTGAGCTCTGAGATAAGAAGCAGTTACTTTGTAGGCGAATTTATTATTGACCACATTTCCATATCTAAAATCATAGCTTTGATATAGGGCCGGGTTTTCTTCAACCTGGCTGTCAATGTGATTAACTCCTTGCTTTACGCTGAATGAAAGTCCCTGATAATCGAATGGACTTTTACTGTTCATTAATAGAATTCCATTTAAGGCATTTGGCCCGTAAAGTGCTGAAGCCGAACCGGGAATTAATTCAGCACTTTCAAGATCAAGCTCTGAAATACCTACAATGTTACCAACAGAAAAGTTAAGACCCGGTGCCTGATTATCGATACCATCGATAAGCTGAACAAACCGGGTATTACCATTGGCGCCAAATCCACGGGTATTGATGGACTTAAAGGTCATACTTTGAGAACTGAAATCAACGCCTTGTAAATTTGAGATTGCATCATAAAAAGACGGGGAAGCAGCCGTTTGGATATCCAATACATCCATTTTTTCAATGGAAACCGGTGATTTTAGGATGCTTTCTTCAACCCTTGAAGCTGAAATTACTAAGTCACCTCCGGATACCGTTTCTTCTGTCAGCACGATTTCAAGATCTTCAACCACGGGTTGAGTTATTTCAACCTGTTGGGACTGAAAACCAACTATAGAAACCACTAAAGTTAAGGGAGGGTCTTGCTGTACCGTTAATTCGAAGCGTCCGTCTGTTCCGGTAGAAGTACCTACCACCTTACCTTCAACCCGAATATTGACTCCGGCCAACGGTATCCCTTCATCATCAGTAACTATACCTGATATTACTGTATCATCTTTTTTATTGGAAGCATATGTACTGACAGTACCTACAAACAGCGTAAATACCATACATAATGCTAAAATTCGTTGAATCATGTTGCTCATAATATTGATCCTTTAATTATTGTTTTTTTTTGGCCAATTCTACTCCATCTGTAAATTTGTATTCCCAACATTATAGGATAACTATTTGGCCATTTTTAATCATAACAAATAAAAGTCTGTTTTTAGGATAAATGCAAGCGCTTCCATTATTTTTATTCCTGCATAAAACCCCATCATGTATTATTCTTCAATCCTATCATTTAATATTAAAATAAGCCTTCAATGAACTTTAAAGCCTTTTTTTCAAATATATTCATACTAATAAATATTTCTTTACTGCTACTCTCGGGGTGTAATAACGATGTTAAAAAAGCTGAAAATCCAAATTCATCCCCTGAAATTGAGTCTATATCCTATCTTGCCCTGGGTGATTCCTATACTATCGGAACCGGAATAAATCCGGAACAGAGCTGGCCTTACCAACTCAGAGATTCGTTACAAACTCTTGATATTCCACTTCAGAAAACAGATATAATTGCTGTCAACGGCTGGACAACCGCGGATCTCCAAAATGGTATTAACGAAGCTAAACCTGATTCAGCTTATGATCTTGTATCCCTGTTAATTGGTGTGAACAATCAGTACCAAGGAATGGATATTGACTTCTATCGAAAAGAGTTCAGGGAATTACTGGAACAAGCAATTACTTTTGCTAATTCTGATGCGGATCGTATTTTTGTGATTTCAATTCCTAATTACGGGGTTACCCCTTTTGCAGAATCCCGAAATCCAGATGAAATACTGCAGGAAATTGAAACGTATAATGATATCGCTGAAAAAATTGCAGCTGAATACAATATCCCTATTGTGAATATAACCTCTATTTCTGAACTTGCTGCCAAAGATAGTACACTTTTAGCTTCAGATGAGCTTCATCCATCCGCCAAAATGTATGCAATGTGGGTAGAAAAAATGTTGCCAACGGTTACTCAAATTATACAGCCATGAAAAAATTTGCTCTGTTAAAATCGAGTCTTGCAAAAGATAACGATGAATCAAAGATATACACTACTGAGACTCCCGAATATAGAATTGGTATAGCTTTAGTACTTGCCATGTTTTTTAGCTATTACACTCTTGACCACCTAAACCTCAATATTCCAGAGTGGGGTGATTTTCTTATGGCAGCAGGAATGGTATTTGGCTATGGATTCGCCTTTACCTCACTTTTCCTTAGCCGACATGCCGGAAAAGTGAATATATCTCACCAACGGATTTCAATTCAGCCTAAAAAAAATCCTGAAAAATACCCCGACTCTCCCATTTATATTGATGAAAATTCGGAAATCAGGATCTACCTGATGAAGTCAATCAAATTTGGGTACCACCGCACGCTCTTGCATATGCAGGTTGCCAACGATGGGGATGAATCAAATTTTGGGATGCTTCTCAAAAACAAAGAGAAACATGAACAATATTTTGAACTGTTAGAAGGTTGGTACAGAGCCGGTTACGATGTTCATGAATTTGATCAATTGGGTAGCCGGATTTTCAAACTTAACGAAGGAACAAATTATGCAGATGTACAAAGGATTAAAAAAGAATATGGTATTGAATGGCAGTAAACTAAGCCGAATGGTTCTTACTTTCGGCCTCCTCCTGTTTGGGATGAGCTGCACCACCTTAGCTCAACAGCCTGCCAATGAACGCACCATCACCATTAATATGAGCGCGTCGGAGATGTTACCGGCTGATCTAATCATCTTTAACGTCAACATAAATGCTGAGGCAGAAACACCTCAACAGGCTTTTGAACTTCATAAGGAACACGAATCTTTACTTGCCGGCTTGCTACAAGATTTAAATATTAGTGAGGATAGTATTGATTATGAGCCAATCCGCATGAACCGAAGACAAGTCAGTAGCAATAGATATGGCAACGAAGAGCCTGAATATGTCACCTCAACAAACCAATCGGTGAGTATTACTTTCAGTGACTTTTCTTTGTATGAAGAAATACAACTTACCTTAATTGAAAATGGTTTTGACTCTTTCAGCGGTAGCTTTTCATCCACCAAAATAGCCGAGGGGAAAGAAAAAGCCCTAATTTCAGCTCTCCAGGCAGCTAGAGAACGGGCCGAGTTAATTGCTGAAACTTCGGGCATCTCCCTTGGACCGGTTTTATCCATCAACCATTCTGATCATTACGTAGGCATTCCGAATAAATCAACTTCAGCAGAAGTTATGTCCATGTCTAGAGATGCTTCTATGATGGATTTTTCCCAAACCGTAGAAGTGCGTGCCAACGTGAACATAAGTTATTTTATAGAGTAATTGTGATAAATGATTCTCGGTCTGACGGCTTGCCGTCCGTCTGACCGTTTTGGTGAATTCATACACTCCAGCCTTTCCAATCGATATCAATTCGAACTCCAAGCCTTCCTCATCGATCAGACGGCCCG
>NZ_JAVLBQ010000030.1:0-39131 GCF_031581265.1 Gracilimonas sp. | reverse complement strand
ACACATAACAATAATTATTAATGCTATATATAGCAATAGCATTACATTTTTTTTCGACTTTTCACACAGGCTGGGGACGTTGGGAATGAGGTTAACTCACTTTGTGAATGAATTTATAACACCTAAAGAAATGAGGTAACAGCCTAGTCAATAAAAATACTGGCAAGATCGTCTCTTAAATCTCCCATCGGAGCACCGGATCGGTTGATGGCAAATGCAACAACAACCCCATTTTCGCGATGGAGGAAAAACATAGTGCTTCCGCCCACCGACCCTCCGCTGTGACCTTTCCATTCGGTACCTTCAGAATCAATGAACGTACTCCATCCGAATCCATATCCCGTTGATTCTCCATTGGAAGTTTGAAGGGGCTGCATGAGCTGATCCAGTGTTTGCATATTCAAAAAATCACCGGACAAATGCGCTTCCCCAAACTTGATCATGTCTTCAGTTGTAGAGAGAAATCCCCCGCCGGCCCACTTATAACTGTTATCTACATAGGGCGCCTCTTCGTTGGTTTCTAAACTGTCGTTATACACATAAAAATGCGTCCGGTTTGGGATGTCCTGATCGGCATGATCGGGCATGGAATTGGTCATGTTGAGTGCTCCGAAAACCTCATTTTGCATGAAAGGTAAAAACTCTTGTCCCGAGGCACTCTCCATCACGGCGCTAATGAGGTTCCAGCCATAACTGGAGTAGGAGTAATCGGTGCCCGGCTCAAATAGCAAGGTGTCATCTTTAAAGATCTCGAGACCCTCCGAAATGGAAGTGTACTTTTTGTCACTCAAAAATTCATCGCCCCGGTAATGTCGGATTCCGGCAATATGTCCGGCCACCTGCTCAACAGTGATTTCATATTTTTTCTCGGGGAAATCAGGCACATAGGTTTGAACCGGTTCTTGGGTATTTAATGCACCTTCCTGAATGAGCAATCCGGCTCCGGCTGCAGTGTAGGTTTTGGAAACACTTCCTATTCGAAATAAAGTTGAAGCTGGATCAATGGGTACTTGGTTTTCAACATCCATGTATCCGTATCCTTTCGACCAAATGATATCGCCATCTCTGTAGACGGAGACACTCATGCCCGGGATGTTATGCTCCTCAACATAAGTTTGCAGAACCTCATCTGCCGCATTGATGTCTTGTTGGGTTCCGGGATCGGGCGTATTGCATCCTGAGATCCATAGTAAAAGTATTGGAAGAAGAAAGAGCGTGATTTTTTTCATAGGGTAATTGGTTTTAAAACTAAGTTATTCAGATTGGGTGAGTCGATAAATCAAAAGTGCTGCTCGTTTAGTAAGCTCTTTATAAGTTTTCAGGTTGATGGTTTCATTCGGTCCGTGTGCCCCGCTTCCCATGGCGCCGAGTCCATCGAGTCCGTCCACGTATTGAGCCACAAATGAAATATCTGCGGCTCCTCGGCGACCCGGATCATAGGCTTCCACTTCTCCTAAACCGAGATCCTGACTGAGGTCATCCAAAACATTCAGTAGCCCCATGTTTCCTTCGGTGGGCTCCATGGGCGGATAGCCCTCATAGATGGTAAGTTCTGCAGAGGTTCGGGGGAGATTTTGATCTACAATATCCTGCATTTTTTGAAAAGCCCGTTCTCCCTGTTCCATAGAAAGAAACCGGATACCGCCATGAGCGATAGTTTTCTTGGGGACAATATTTTTTTTCCCACTTACACTACCTTTGATCTGCTCTTCATCATAATCGACTTCGTTTCCTCCTAAGATCACGCCTACATTATAGGTGAGATTGTCTTCCCTTAATTCTTCATAAAATTGATTCAGAATTCTTGAAGCTTCGTAAACAGATCCGGCGCCGGTATAATCACTGAAAATTCCTGAGGAGTGTGCTTGCCTTCCTTCCACTTCCAGTTTCCAGGCGAAAGATGCACGGCGGGCTACCGTGGCATAACTGAATCCGGAGGCGGTTTCAAAACCGAGAGCCACATCGCTTCTTTTAGCAGCTTCTACCAAGTCTTTTCTGCTGAGAGAAGTTGGACTACCGGCTTTTTCTTCATCCCCGGTAAAGGCTACGATAATTTGTGCATCCGGGATAGCACCGGCTTCTTTTAATGCTTTAAGTGCGTATAAGATCATCACGTTTCCGGCCTTCATATCATTTACGCCGGGTCCGGTAGCTGTGGAATCATTGAGAATCTCAAATTCCTGAAACGGGCTATCCGGTTCAAAAACGGTATCGAGGTGGCCGATGAGGAGGAGTTTTTTACCTGAGGAGCCTTCTTGTTCGGCAAAGAAATGTCCGGCGCGGTTGACTTTATCTTGGGGAATCCAGCTCGTTTCAAAGCCAATATCCTGAAATGTATCCATGTATCGCTCGCCAACTTTACGGACTCCATCAAAGTTAAGCGTACCGCTGTTGATGTTTACGTTGGTCTCCAAAAATTGCAGGGCTTCGGCGTGATTGGCATCAATACGGTCAAGGATTTGTTGTTCGGTTTCGGTGAGTTGCTGTGCTGAAATCGCAGTGTTGATCGATAATAGTAAAACGAGATATAAAAGCTTTTTCATAGTAGAACTAAATGCATTAAAATCTAATTTCCGGCGTTATTCATGTAATCCACCACTAAATTACTCATGGTACGAACCCCCAGCTTCATAGCACTTTCATCCACATAAAAATCGGGAGTGTGGTGACCGCCGGATTCAACATCCGGAGATTGTCCGCCTAAGAAAAAGTAAAATCCCGGTATTTTTTCCTGAAAGAAAGAAAAGTCTTCTGCTCCGGTGACCGCATCCATGACATGGGCATTTCCCTCGGTTATTCGGTCCAGGGTTGGAGCCATCATCGCCGTCAATTCGGGATCGTTATAAGTGATTGGATATCCCTTGTGGATGGTGAGTTCGGCCGTTGCTCCGTTACTTTCAGCTGTATTTTGGACAATAGTTTCGAGTCGCTGGAAAATGAGCTGACGCATGTCCTCATCCAAAGCCCTAATGGTTCCTTCCATTTCCACGGTCTCAGGGATGATGTTGTGACGAACACCACCCTCAATTTTGCCAAAGGTGACTACAGCAGCTTGCTTGGTTAATGGCATGCTTCGGCTTACAATCGTTTGCACATTATTGATGATCTGTGCGGAGGTTACAATGGGATCAATACCGGCCCAGGGAGCAGAACCGTGCGCTTGTTTTCCATTTATTTTAAGACTGAAGCTATTTACGCTCGCCATGATTCCTTCTGCCCGATACCCAATGGTTCCAACAGGAGTGCTGTCCCAAATATGGAGACCGAATATGGCATCTACATCAGGATTCTCAAGTACTCCTTCTTTTACCATCAGTTCGGCTCCGCCTTCTTCTCCTTGGGGAGCTCCCTCTTCAGCAGGCTGAAAGATAAATTTAACACTGCCCTTTAAAGCATCTTTATTTTCCGTAAGTATTTTAGCGACGCCCATCAGTATGGCAATATGGGTGTCGTGTCCGCATGCGTGCATCACCCCAACTTCTTTACCTTGATACATTCCGGTGGCCACAGACTTGAAGGGTAAATCATTGCGTTCAGTGACGGGAAGGGCATCAATATCGGCGCGTAAACCAACCATGGGTCCCGGTTGACCGCCTTCCAGAATAGCAACTACACCGGTGTGGGCAACTTCGGTTTCAACTTCAAGCCCCAGTTCGTTCAGGTAATCGGCAATATAGGCCGCGGTTTCAAATTCCCGGTTCGATAGCTCCGGGTTTTCATGAAAGTGCCGGCGCCATTCAATCACTTGTTCTTCGATTTCATCGGCACGCTGATCGATGATCTGTTTTAGATCTTGGGCATACGTTGTAAATGTGATAAGGGAGATAAGGAAAAGCAGTAACGGTTTTTTCATATCTAATATCTGTTTTGGAGTTTGAATCAGATATTAACTAAACGGTATCACAAATGAAAAATCTCATCTAATTCAAAAATGTGGTAGCCGGCAGGACATTTATGGAGTGAATTGATCATCCCTTTTGCTACAGTCTCTCCGGATATGGGCCGATATTTTTTGAGACCCGGTATGTTGGTCAAAAACTTCATGAAGAACATTCCAACAGATTCTCCCAACCTGTTTTCATTTCGTTCTCCTGCTAAAATGGAAGGACGCAAAATGGTAGTCACATCAAACGGCAGGTCTTTAACATCATCATCCAGTTCGCCTTTCAATCGGGAATAGAATATACGGGATTGATAATCGGCCCCGGCTGAAGAAACCAATGAGTATTTTGGTACTCCATTTTCTGCAGCTGCTTTTGCCACTTCATATTGGTAGGTATAATCGACGGTATATTGTCGCTCCTGACTTCCGGCTTTTTTGATGGTAGTTCCCAAGGCTGAATACAATTCATCGCCGGTTATCAACTCTTTCCACTGCTCAATTTCATCAAAATTGATGATATGCTCTTCCAGCTTGGGATGATTGATGCCGGTAGAACGCCTGTGAAAAACCTTTACCAGTGAATACCGCTCATCTTTTAATAGCAGGTTTAAAACTTGTGATCCCACAAGTCCGGTGGCTCCAATTACAATGGCAGTCTTATTCATAATTTTGAGTGATGAAGTGATGAGTGATAAAGTAATTCAAATTAAATCTACGGGTCAGTTAGTATTCAGAGATTAAAATTACAATTCCCATGTACGCTAAAAAATACTTAATCACTTTATCACTCATCACTCTATCGCTTCCAAAACCCGACTTACCACCCCGTCCATCGCATTGCCACTGATCCAGCGGGCCACAATTACCAAGTCATTTTCCTGATCTACATACACCATATTTGTCCCTGCGCCAAGATGAAAGAATGCGGTAGTAGGTGCGCTTGGCAACCGGTCTTTATTGATGTTGAGAAACCAGTTCATAAAACCATAATTGGGATTGGCCTCGGTTGGGGTTTGGGCCATTTTATTCCATTCTTCGGAGACAATTTGCTCATCCCTCCATTTTCCATTACGTAAAGTCAGTAATCCAAACCGTGCTTGATCACGGGCACTGATAAACATACCTCCACCCCAGTGACCGCCACCGCTTACGGCCTGCATTTGCTGTCCGTCTATAATCACCCATGAGTTTTCGTAGCCCATCCAGCGCCAAGTGGGGGAAGCCCCGATTTTATCCATGACTTCTTCTCGGAGTACTTTAGGCAGCGGTTTCTGCAACACACTCATTGCAGCTAAGGCTAATAGATTTACGCGTACATCGTTGTACTCCCACTCCGTTCCAGGCTCATGTCGCTCGCGGGTCATCCACTCAGAGCGATCTCCTGAAGGTCGGTCGGCCCAGTCCGGTTTTCCCCATAGAGTGCCTTCCCAGTCGGATGTTTGCCGTAACAGATGATTCCAGGTGATCTTGGAATTATGCTCTCCTTTAAAAGGCTCAAACACTTTGGGTTCCTTGAATTCATCGGCTTTGTTTTGGTTGTTATCCCATTCCATAAAATAGAATGGAGCCATATACTGATCAGCTTTGTCATTTACATCACGAATCAAGCCACGATCGTAGGCAACACCTACTGTGGTGGTCAAAAAACTTTTGGTCACGCTGTGGGTCATATCTACCCGAAAAGGCTCACCCCATTCGGCTACGATGTATCCATCCTTGATAATGATACCGGTTTGTTCGCCCCGATCTTTAAAAGGCCCGATGCCATCGCCAAAGGGCTCCCTCCCAAACGTACCATAGTGATTTTCTTCCATGCTGCGGGGATTACCCGATTCATTATCCTGAGCAAATTGAATGGCTTCCTGAATTTTTTCTGCATTCAGTCCAAGTTCTTCGGCCGATCGTTTCTCCCAATTCCCCCATTCTCCGGGATAGTAGGTTTGAGCCCATGCCGTTGAGCTGAAAATGACAAGTAGAAAAGCGGTGGTAAATATGCGATGTATTCGATACATAATGAATTAATTTAATGGAATGATTTGTAAGTTTTATATATATATATATTTGACCTTCACTTAAAAATATAATTTAATAGGGATACATATGAAAAAGTTCAAATATATAGCAGTATTAACATTACTAATTAGTATGTTATCATACATGAATAATGCTGATGCTCAAATTGCAGGACCTGCTATAGATATTCTGTTAAATGTAGATGTTTCTTCATGTTCAACAGGAGATTGTGAGATTATAACTAGACAATATACTGGGGTATATAATAAATACTCAATAGCAATAAGATGTCAAGATACAGCTGGTAATTTCGGCAGTTGGAATTATTGGGATTATGATGGGATAAATCCGGGCACTTATTGTCAAGAATAACTTATATAAAGGCCATTTATGCGCCTTTTTTTACTATGAAAATATTCTTTTCGCTTTTTTTAATTTTTATTTTTGGATGTGAAATAAACAATCGTTCAAATATTTCAGAATCTAATTTAAAAGGAAATGAGATAAGTGAGACTACTCTTGTCGCTAATAAAATGAAATTTGAGGAGGGGGAATTTGCCTATTCGAACTACAGTTTTATCCAAGCGAATAATAGTGGATTATATATTACGACTCCCAAAATTAATAACGGGTATGTCTTATTCAAATATATATTAAATACCAAGGATCATACTGTAAAAGTTGACAGCTTTGTCAGGTCTGGAAGAGGGCCAAATGAAATAGAATCAATCTTTATGAGTTCAAAAACAATAGATGGTGATACCTTGATGTTCACCACTCCAAGTGACAAAATGCTGACAATTGATCAAAAAGGACTTCTATCAGAATGGGATGTTGATACAAAAAGAATAACCAACTTTGGTTTTTCTTTTTCATATAGTAATGGGAAATTATTGATTCCTTCTTTTAGTCCGATACAGAAAGAATATTTGTTCAAAATCTACGATGTAAGGAATGATGAAGTTTATGACTCATTTACACCAAGAGTTCCATATGGTTATCAGCCTTCTGTAAGGAATGAAATACTTGGTGAAACTCCTGTACCTGATGGGTTTGCAATATCATTTTTAGGGGATAGAAAAATATACATTCTAGACTCTATGGGTAAAATAAAAAAAGAAATTATTATCGGAAAAAGTGATGAAATTCCTCAGCCTTATAAAGTTTCAAACCCACAAGAAACACCAGGAGCAAAACCATATATTACAAAAATGGAATTTTATAATGATCACTTATTGGTTTTAATGGACAATGTTATATGGATTATTAAATATCCTTCTTTAGAAGTGAAATCAAGAATTAGGCTACTCAAAAATTTAGAGGTTTCAGAATCGGCCGTAATAGATTTTTCTATTTCCGATGATTATTTGTACTCGAGAATTGGCAGAGATGGGATGTTCTTTAACGAAACTAATAGTGATTGGTTCAACTAATAATATAAAGGAGCTTTTAACTTATGGGATCACTGGGAAATATAGAAATTGTAATTGTATCAATTTCATTGATGTCAATATTTTTGATTAGTTATATCGCAGTCAAAGTACTGAAAAAAAGAAAACACAAAGACTGAGGACGCGCGCATTTAATTAAATGGAATTATTTGTCCTTCGAAGGCAACCCTGAAACCAAGTTCCTCAATCTCCCTTCGTTCGGGGCTGTCTAAAATAAGTGGATTCGTATGGTTAAAATGAATAAACACAATTTTTGACTTTTCTGTAGGAGGAAGTTCGTTAAAAAGTTCGATGCTATCTTCCACGTACGGATGCGGAATCTCGCTCATATCACGGCCGGGCAGTTCACCGGCATCATAGAACGTACCGTCCAGCAGGGCTACATCAACTTTTGCAATTTCTTCGGTGATATCTCTTTCCCAAACATGCCACTTGTTGATATCAGGGATGAAAAGTACGGAGGTGTTATCGGAATCAATGCGATAGCCTACGGTTTCAGAATATTCGTCCCGGTGTGGGACACGAAATGGCGTTACTGAAATATTGGGGCTGAGCTGTATGGCTGAGTCCGCTTTCTGCTCTTGAAGATCAATGTTATTCATGTTGACCAATTGACTCCACGGACCGTTGCTTTCCAAATATGATTTCATTCGCGGCATGGCATAGACGGGAATGTCTGAGGCTCCCATCACTTCATGTCCCAGGTACATCAACCCGGTATAGTGACCGATATGAGCGTGGGTTAAAAATATTCCGGAAAGATCATCGATGGCAGAAGTGGTTTTAAGTTGATGAAGCTGAGTTGTGAAATCAGGAGTGGCTTCAAACATCCAATTTTGTCCGGTGGTTTTGTCTGTTAACCCCAAGCTGACTACATGTCGTTTTTCAACTTCTCCATTCCAAAATTGTTGACAATGTTCCTTGGTACAATCTGCCTGCGGAAAACCGGCATCTTGTGCAATACCCAATACCGTGATGAATTTTTCAGGTGTATTATCTTGTGGTGGAGTGGATTTCTCGGAGCATCCCGTAAAAAGAAGAAATAGTATGAGCAGGTATTTAAACATGTTGAAATGAAGTAAAAACGAAGGGTAATTCAAAGAGATAACGTTTCTAAGCAGGTTTCAAAAATTATTATTACAATCAGTTATTCAACGTTATATAAATATTGGGTTTTAATATTTAATCATTTGATCATGGTAAGTACAAAACAGTATATAGTATGCTCTTTTCTCATAAGCGTTCTTGTTGGGATGATTCCGCTCCAATCCGAAGGCCAAAACACATATAAAGCCCAAGAAGAACTCCGTATTCGTACTTATGATGGAGAACTTGAATATATATTTGCAGGAATTTCTGATCTTGCAGTAGGTACCGATGGGAATATATTTGTGTATGATTCCCCGGCAGGAGACCCTGTGGTTAGAATGTTTGATAGTGAAGGATCTTTTATAAAATATATAGGCAGAGAAGGCAGGGGCCCGGGAGAGTATGATAATATTGAGGGTATTGGAACTTTTCCTGATGGAAGATTGGCTATTTGGGATATTGGCAATCAACGAATTAACGTATATGAACCAAATGGGGATTTTATTGAAAGCTTTCTGGCTAGTTCAGGACTACATTCATCCTACAAAACTTTTGAAGTAGATCACGAGGGGAATTTTTATTTAAAGGCCATGTTTTTTGATCGTGAAAATCCACAAAACAATACAAACTCTCCGAAAGCCTGGTATAAAATTTCGCCAAGTGGAGAGCTGGTTGATACTTTACATGTACCTCAGGAAGAAGGGGATTTTCCTCAATCTTTTGTGATTTTTACGGATGCTGGAGCCGGTTACCCTTTCAATACACGCATGTTAGAAAATTTTAGTTCAAGTGGTTATGTCATTACAGCGGTCAATAACCGGTATGAAATTGTTTTGCATAAAGAAGAGGGACCGGTACTAATTCAGCGAGAATACACTCCTTTAGAAGTGACTTCTGAAGAAGAAGAACAATGGGAAGGTTTTAAAAAAGGGTTTGGCTCCGCCGGGCATTCTATTGAATCTTCCATTCCGGATGAAAAGCCGCCATTTAAAGATTTATTGACGGATTCGCAGGGAAGAATATGGGTTTGGAGATATACGAAATCGCAACCGGTGGATGGAGATAGAATTCAGGTATGGGAACCTCCTGTATTTGATGTATTCAACCCGGATGGTTCTTTTTACGGAAATGTTACTTTGCCGATGGACGCAGTATTTCTTGAAGCAAAAGATGATAAAGTTTGGGCGGTATTTACAGATGAAGATCGAGTAGAGTATGTGGTCCGGTATAAATTGGTTGCCGAATGATAAATAGAAAAACTAATACCGGGAAAGGTCGGAGATGAGTTACAGTTTTCAGGAATTATTACTACACTTCCTTAACCATAATTTTTGAAATTAGAGACCAGTAAAGAATAATGAAAAATTTGATACGCCTGTCTGTAGTAGTCCTAGTACTTTTTAGTGCTTGTTTAGAAAAAAACACAAAAACGAATAATGAAGCTACGGTTGATCGGGTTGAATGGACCGAAGTGGATAGCATTGATGTAGAGGCATTCAACAGTGATTTGGAACCGGGCAAGTTAACCATGGATGTTGGGGTCTATTTTCCATCCAACTTTGACGATTCTTTTGAGAAGGTAACCTTAAACCGAATGATGGAGAGTTTAGAAGCTGCAAAAGAAATCTATGAGCCCACCGGTGTTCAGATAAATCTATTATGGGTGAAAACAGGAGAGCTTGATCCCAAGTACTTTTCCATTCAAGCCAATGAAGTGCCGGGCATTCCCAATACCGGCTACACGAATTTATATGAGCACAGCTATCGAAATCCGGCCAAACTCACCGAAGAAACTAAAGAAGCATTTGAAAGCATCATAGAGCCGGCGCCCAATAATGACCGAACCATTTACCTGGTGGCACTGCAAGATGTCTTCTATCCATTTCTAACGGTTTCGGAAGGAAGAAACTGGATGATGAAAACAGTACGAACCGGCGGACTTTCATTTCCCACCTACTCCTATCCCGGCACCATCCCCAAAGAACACCGAGGGGTTATCACAATCACCAACCTGGATCGGCCGGATCGGTTCAGAAGAACCATAGCACACGAAATTGGGCATAAAGCTATCAATGTAAGTCACGAGTATAAAGACATCAGTCCCCAGCACGAAGTATATGCCGAAGGTGGGTTGATGGTATATGGTCAGGGCGAAGAAATTTTACCGGGCGAAGAAGGTCGCTGGCACGTAGAGCGTTTGCAGTTATCGCCATTTCTATACCTGATGGACGAAAAAGGAACCAAAGACTGGAATCCGGATTATGAGGAAAATGGCCATTATTATGATCCCATTTATGGCGAATATGTCATACACTTCGAAGGCGTTCCACCGATTGATGAAGATTGGTAGAAATATTTGTTTAACATTATTGAAAGTCGTTTCTAAAAAATGTCATCCTGAGCGCTTAAATTAGTAAGAAAGGGATCCTCTGTTGAACGCGAAGGATCTCAAGTCTATAATGGATAAGAGGTAATACTTAATTTGTCCCGAGCTCGGGATCGCGTTCAACTAAAAGCTAAAAAATACTTAATAGGCGCTCAGAGTGACAATAAAAGTTTTTTCATATAGAACTCATTTTAATTTTAAATGCCTTAATAAACCAAAATGCTTCTTTCTGCACTGATACTTATTACTGCTTTTTTGCTGAACCTGTTTTTGCCGTGGTGGAGTATTGCTATTCCCGGATTGATATTAGGTTATTATTTCAATGAACAAGCACTTCCTTCTTTTGCTTGGGGATTTTTAGCCCTTTTCCTGCTTTGGGGCGGGCAGTCACTCTACATTCACATAGCCAACGAGGCTATTCTTTCGACTCGCATTGCTGAGATGTTATCTATTGGCTCTCCATTATTAGTAGTGTTAATAACCGGAGTAATTGGAGGATTGGTAAGCGGCTTGGCAACATTGACGGGCTCTTTAGTAAGGGAAACACCAAGGAAGTTTGAATAACAGGTTTTGAATCGCGGATTAGGCGGATTACGGGATTTCACGGATTACCTAAAAATCCGCGTTCATCCATAAATCCGATAAATCCGCGATTCTACTTCTTAGAAAGAACTAACCGTTTAAACTCCAAACTTTTTGAACCGAAGTTTATAAGTAATCCTACTTCCAACTTATAGGCTTTCAGGTAATTCAAAGCCTGTGCCATATGTACATTCTTCAACTCAGTAACGGCTTTTATTTCTACTAAGACTTTTTGGTCTACTACAAAGTCAGCCCTTCTCGTACCTATTGGATACTCAAGATCCCGATAATAAATTTGCTGATCTATTTCTCTTTCAAATGTTAGCTCAGCTTTTTCAAATTCATAAGCTAAAGCTCTCTGATAAATGACTTCCTGAAATCCATTTCCCAGAAATTTGTGAACTTCAAAAGATGCTCCAATAATTTTCTCAGTTATATCCTGATATTTTAGATTTGATTTCATTTGATTCCCCGATTAATAAAAATTGTGAATTAATATAATAAAAAGGGTTGAATCGCTGATTAAGCGGATTACGGGATTTCACTGATGACAAAGAAAATTAGCGTACATCCTTCAATCCGATTAATCAGCGATTCAAACCCCAATGCTAAAAATGAAAATTTAGGAGTGCCCACAAATTTTAAAATCAAAAATTGAATCCAATATCTTCACTCCTTATCTTAGGCAAACTTCAAAAAAGCTCATACCCAAATTATAGATTTAGCAATCCATAGCTTTGAAGCAATGCCGGCGCACACCCAGAAATGGAGGTCGCGCAATTGATGGCATTAATATTTGTCAATATCGTTTTAAAAATCCGACACGGTTTCCGTAGTCGGATTTTTTTTGAGCTAAAAATTTCGTTTCTATCTAATTACTATGCTCTGCCTATTAATTTATTCGCTCCGACACAGAGCGTGCGGAGCGAGGTGCTGAATATTCTATCCCGTTTTTCTTACATGACTGGTTATGACGCTCTGCGTCGTAACCAATTTAGCTCTCAACCTATTTCAAGCATTCCGCTTGTGGCAACCCACCAAACAAATTCAACTTCATAAACCAGAACTACACCTAAACCATGTCAATAAAAGAAAGAAAAAAAGCCATGCTTGCACTCAGCGACGGAACCGTGGTTCATGGAGAAGCTATCGGCCATGACGGTATCACTGGCGGTGAGCTTTGCTTTAACACCAGCATGACCGGTTACCAGGAAATATTTACCGACCCCAGTTACTACGGTCAGTTGATGATGATGACCTATCCGCATATTGGGAATTATGGCACGCAGCCCCGCGATGATGAAGCAAGAAAAGTAATGGTAGCCGGTATTATTTGTCGAGCCTTCTCTCATGAATACAGTAATACCATGGCCGACCGCAGCCTACAGGAATATCTCGAAGACAACGAAATTACCGGTATTTCCGGAGTTGATACACGGAAGCTCGTTCGCCATGTTCGTGAAAAAGGGGTAATGAATGCTGTGATTTCAAGTACGGAGATGGATGAAGACAAACTGGTTCAAATGGCCAAAGATTGGGACGATATGGAAGGCCTGGAACTGGCCACCAAAGTTACCCGCTCGGAAGCCCAGACTGTAAACGGCGAAGATGAATTTCGAGTAGCCGCTTTTGATTACGGCATTAAGCAGAACATCATCAATAATTTAAACAAGCGCGGTTGTACACTGAGGATCTTCCCCGCAAAAACTTCAGTTGAAGAGATCAAAGAGTGGGAAGCAGATGGATACTTTTTTAGCAATGGTCCCGGTGACCCAACAGCGACGGCTGAATATGCACTTGAAGCCGTAAATTATGCTAAGTCAACAGGTAAGCCCCTGTTTGGTATTTGTCTCGGTCACCAGTTGATGGCTCTTAGTGAGGGACTTAAAACCACCAAGATGTTTGTTGGTCACCGCGGAGCCAATCAACCAGTAAAAAATCTATCCACAGGATTGGTGGAAATATCAACCCAAAACCATGGATTTGCAGTAGATGAGGATTCTCTGGATGACAAGATCGCCGAGGTTACCCACATTAACCTGAATGACAACACCATTGAAGGGCTGAAGTTCAAAAACTTCCCGGGATTCTCGGTACAGTATCATCCCGAAGCTTCTCCTGGTCCACATGATTCGGCGTACCTTTTTGATCAGTTTATTGACATGATGCGGAAGTGAATTAAAAACACATAATCTGGTACAAGCGTCTCGCTTGGACCAACACTATTTGCACAAGCGAGACGCTTGCGCGAGGTGTGAGACAAAAACCAATTAACTAATACACCACTAACAAATAACCACTCAAAAAAACCATGCCCAGACGCGACGACATCCATAAAATTTTGATCATTGGTTCAGGACCCATTGTAATTGGTCAGGCTTGCGAATTTGACTATTCCGGTTCACAGGCCTGCCGCTCTCTTCAGGAAGAAGGTTATGAGATTGTACTCATCAACTCGAATCCGGCTACCATTATGACGGATCCCATTATGGCCGATGCAGTGTATATGTTGCCGATGACCACCGATTCCATCAAAGAAATTGTAGCCAAAGAAAAACCAGATGCTGTACTACCTACTATGGGTGGCCAAACCGGGTTGAACCTTTGTCGGGATCTTGAAAAAGAGAATTATTGGAAAGAAAATAACGTCAAGATTATTGGGGTGGATATTGATGCAGTGGAGCTAACCGAGGATCGGCAGCTGTTTCGTGATAAAATGGAAGAAATAGGGATTGAGCAGTGTAAAAGCAGAACGGCTCAATCGCTTTTAGATGCCAAAGAGATCAAAGAGGAATTGGGGGGTTTGCCAATCGTAATTCGGCCTTCCTTCACGATGGGTGGCGCCGGAGGCGGCATTGTTTGGAATGAAGATGAATTTGAGCGAAAAGTGCTGCGCGGACTGGAAATGAGTCCGGTACATCAGGTACTTATCGAGGAATCCATTTTTGGATGGAAGGAATATGAACTGGAGCTCTTGCGAGATGCTAACGACAATGTGATCATCATCTGCTCCATTGAGAACATGGACCCGATGGGCGTTCATACAGGTGATTCTGTAACCGTGGCCCCAACACAAACGCTGAGCGACAAACAACTACAGCACATGCGCGACTCGGCTATCAAAATGATGCGCAGTATCGGGACTTTTGCAGGCGGTTGTAACGTGCAGTTTGCCATGGAGCCGGGAAGTGACCGGTTGGTGGCGATCGAGATCAACCCGCGGGTAAGCCGTTCGTCAGCGCTTGCATCCAAAGCTACAGGATATCCGATCGCGAAAGTAGCGACTAAACTGGCAGTCGGCTACACATTAGATGAACTCAAAAATCAGATTACCGGAACAACCTCAGCTTGTTTTGAGCCAAGCATTGACTATGTAGTTTGTAAAATTCCACGCTTCAACTTCGATAAATTTCCTGGTGTAGATGAAGAACTTTCAACCCAAATGAAAGCGGTGGGTGAGGTGATGTCCATCGGCCGAAACTTTCCGGAAGCGCTGAACAAGGCATGGCAGTCATTGGAAGTAGGTCGCGATGGACTGGGTGCCGACGGCTACGAAGAATTCGACCGAAAAACCGTCCGAGAGCGCTTGTTGAAACCTTACTGGGATCGTTCCATGCAGATCCGAAATGCCTTTAAGATGGGCGCTTCGGTTGAGGAAATAGCGGATATCACCAAAGTGGATCCGTGGTTCTTGCAGCAGATTCGATATATGGTTTCGTTGGAAAATCGTACTGAAGGACAAACGTTGAAAGAAATTTCCAAAGACGATTTCTTTGAGCTGAAACAGGCGGGTTTTTCCGACTCACAGATAGCCTATCTCCTCAGTAAAAGCGGTGAAAAAGTGGATGATAAAAAAGTTCGAGACCGCCGAAAAGAACTCGGCATTACACCATCATTCAAAATGGTAGATACCTGTGCGGCTGAGTTCCCGGCGCAAACGCCCTACTACTACTCCGCTTATGAAGGAGAAAATGAAAGTGAAGTAACGGACAAGGAAAAAGTATTGATCCTTGGAAGTGGGCCAAACCGAATTGGGCAGGGTATCGAATTTGATTACTCTTGTACACATGCGGTACTGGCCACCAAAGAGATGGGTTATGAAGCCATCATGGTGAATTGTAATCCCGAGACCGTTTCCACCGACTTCGACTTTGCCGATAAGCTCTATTTTGAGCCGGTATATTGGGAAAGGGTACTGGATATCATTGACCACGAAAAACCGGTAGGTGTAATTCTGCAAGTTGGCGGACAAACAGCCCTGAAGCTTGGAAAACGATTTGTGGAAGAAGGCATCAAGATTTTTGGCACTGATTTTGGAATGATCGACTTTGCGGAAGACCGTGGAGAATTCTCAAAGTTCCTTAAGAGATTGGACATTCCGTTTCCAGAATATGGAACAGCACATGAAGTTGAAGAAGCCGTTAAGATCGCAAACCGAATTGGATATCCGGTACTGATCAGGCCAAGTTATGTGCTTGGCGGACAGGGAATGCGGATTGCCGTAAAGGAAGAAGAGTTGCGAAAATATGTAGCCAACATCCTGAAAACCCATCCCGAAAATGCTTTCTTAATCGATAAATACTTGGAGCAGGCCATTGAGGTAGATGTGGATTCGGTGTATGATGGAGATCAGCTGCACATTGCAGGCATCATGCAGCATATCGAACCGGCCGGTGTTCACTCCGGAGATTCTACGGCGGTGCTCCCTCCCTATTCACTGAGTGATGAAGTCATAAAAACCATCGAAGATCATCAGCTGAAAATTGCTGAAAACATGGAGATTCTTGGGTTCTTGAATGTGCAGTATGCGGTAAAAGATGAAACGGTGTATGTGCTGGAAGCTAATCCCCGTACTACCCGAACTATTCCTTTCCTGGCCAAAGCAACACAAAGACCGGAAGCAGCCATTGGCGTGAAGGTGATGTTGGGTGCTAAATTGAAGGAATTTGATTTAGAATCAAAGCTTGTAAATTGGGCTATCAAAGAGCCTGTATTCCCGTTCGATAAATTCCCGGAAGTGAAAAAAGAGCTGGGTCCGGAGATGAAGTCAACGGGCGAAAGTATCTACTTTGCTAAGGATTTTAACGATGAGCACTTTAAAAAGCCGTATGAGTTTAAGAGCTTGTACTTGTCAAAATAGGGATCACAGATTTGTGGGATGGTGGGATTTCACAGATTTATTTACGTGCTAATTAAGGCCTGGATTTTTGTTTCAACAGATTAATTCGATATCACTTAATGTCTAATGCTATAATCCCTCCCTCCCACAAATCTGTGATCAAAGTGTAAGGAATTGGTTTGAAATTGCTCTAACTATTGAATGAGAATAAAATGTTAGAGGATGAATCAAGCAAAAACACCAGACTTCAAATACAAGCAATTAACTGGAAAAATAATTGGAGGTGCAATGAATGTACATTCCGAATTGGGAAATGGATTTCGTGAAATTGTTTACCACCGTTCAATGATCCATGAATTAACAATTCAGGGGTTAAACTTTGAAAGTGAAATATCTATGCCTCTTTTTTATCGGAATGCTAAAGTCGGAAGCAGGAGGGTAGATCTACTCGTAGAGGAAAAAATATTGGTCGAATTAAAAGCGGTAGGCGAGATAAACAATCAACATATCTCTCAGGTTTTAAACTATTTAAAAGCATATAAGCTGGAAGTAGCATTACTTTTAAATTTTGGCGAAAACAGCCTTACCTTTAAGCGTATAGCACAATTAAAAAATTATAAGAATTAAATGGTTTCTCAGATGTCCAAATCTATAAGTATCTGTGAAATCCTAAAATCCACTAATCTGTGATTAAAGAAGCTAAGACAACCCTAAAAGAAACATTTGGCTATGATACCTTTCGCCCCCTTCAAGAAGATGTTATAAGCCAGGTACTCGAGAGAAAAGATGCACTTGTAATAATGCCCACCGGCGGGGGAAAATCACTTTGCTATCAAATTCCGGCACTGTTATTTGATGGCCTGACTATAGTGGTCTCGCCGCTGATTTCACTTATGAAAGATCAGGTGGAGCAGCTTCGGGAATACGATATCAATGCTGTACACTTGAACAGTTCGCTTTCGCCTGAAGCCTATGGTTACAATCGCCGCCAGGTATTACAGGGAAAAGCCAGGTTATTATATATCGCCCCGGAAACGCTGTTGATGGATAAAACCAAGGAACTGCTAAAAAATATTGAAGTAGACTTGTTTGCAGTTGATGAAGCACATTGCATTTCAGAGTGGGGACACGATTTCCGTCCTGATTACCGAGAATTAGCTAAGGTTCGGAAAGAGTTATTCCCGAATGCGACTTGTATGGGGTTGACGGCAACTGCTACACCTCGGGTCCGGAAAGATATTATGAATACGCTGGAATTTGGGGAGTCCGAGGAATTCATTGCAAGTTTTGATCGACCAAACCTATTTTTGAAAATTGCAGATAAAGATGATGCCACCAATCAGGTGTTGGATTTCTTGTACACCCGAAAAAATCAGTCGGGTATTATTTACTGCATTTCGCGACGGCAGGTAGATGAACTCTACCAGGCATTGGATGATGAAGGCTATTCGGTAAAACCATACCATGCAGGATTATCGGATCGGAATCGAGCCATTAATCAGCGGCAGTTTATTAGGGATGATGTACAGATTATTGTGGCTACCATCGCTTTCGGAATGGGGATCAATAAGCCCAATGTGCGCTTTGTAATGCACTATGATATGCCGCAAAATATCGAGCAATATTATCAGCAAATTGGCCGGGCCGGACGTGATGGCTTGCGTTCAGATTGTGTGATGCTTTTCAGCTACAACGACAGGCATAAGATTAAATACTTCATCAATAAAAAAGAAGGGCAGGAAAAAGAAATTGCCGAAAAGCACCTTGATGATCTTGTTAAGTTTATTGAAACGAAGAAGTGCCGGCGTATTCCATTAATGAAATATTTTGGGGAAGAATATCCCAAAGAAGAATGCGGAATGTGCGATAATTGCTTGTCCAAAGATGAGGATGTGGAAGACTTTACTTTGCAAGCTCAGAAAATGCTGAAATGTATCTTTGAGTTGGAAGAGGGTTTCGGAAAAACACAGGTTATCAACGTACTTCGAGGTTCAAAAGCTCAGAAAGTGCTTGAGCTGGAACATGATAAACTCGACTCCTATGGATTGGGCAAAGAATGGTCTAAAGATCAATGGGATCAATTGTCGCGAATGCTGATTCGTCAGGATTACCTGGCAAAAGGCGAACATAAAGAGCTGATCCTTAAAGATAAGGGGCGGTCTGTTATAAGCGGAGATGAAAACGTATTTGGCACACTTGATCGAACCGCAACGGCGATGTCTACCGAAGAAGCGTCCCGCGTTGCCAATGAAGTGGAGGCCCGATATGATGAAGAACTCTTCGAAATTCTGCGCAAAGAACGGAAAAGTTTGGCAGACGATAAAGGCATCCCCCCTTACACCATTTTCCCCGATACCACATTGATGGAGATGGCCTACTATTATCCCAAAGATAAAGAACATCTGCTGCCACTTTATGGAGTGGGCGATGTGAAAGCCAAAAAATATGGGTCGGCTTTTATCGGGGTAATTAAGAAATACACGGCCGAACATGGAATAGAATCGAAAGAAGAAACGCTCCAAGAAAAAGCAGAGGAGCTTGAAAATGAAGAGCTGCACCAACGTATTGGGAAAGCTTTCAATAACGGACAATCAATTGCTCACTTGGCAGAGGAACACGGGGTGAAGGAAGTGACCATCTTGAATCACCTGAAAGATTATCTGAAAGAAGGTAACGACCTGCGACTGGATGGAATCAGCGAAGCTACTTCGCTTTCACTACGCCAACAGGATGAGATCATAAAAATATTCGATGAAAAAGGCTCGCACATGTTAAAGGTAGTTTATGACCGAATGAATAAGAAAATCGGCTACGATCAGATACGCATCATCCAGCTTTACTTTATGGCGAATGAGGCAGCAGAAAAGGGATAAAATCTCTTTTATTTCCTAACAATCATCCCGATTGGAATAGGATATGATAAACTCCGCTCAGTTTTTGGACTTAAACTTGTCAGTTGCTCTTTAGTTGCAAAAATTTTTGGAAGGTAATGCCCAATACACATAATGACTTTCAATAATTGATTTATACTGTTACCATAGAGTATGATTTTAGAACCAAGCATATTATCGAAAATTTCATCCCTTGAGCTGCGGGCTAAAAAAATTGTGGAGGGCTTTATTTCCGGCCTGCATAAAAGTCCCTTTCACGGATTCAGTGTGGAGTTTGCTGAGCACCGCCCCTATAACCAAGGGGATGATTTCAAGCACATCGACTGGAAAGTATATGCCAAAAAGGAACGATTTTATGTAAAGCAGTATCAAGAGGAAACCAATCTTCGGGCCTATATAATGCTCGATAACAGTTCTTCTATGTTGTTTAAACATTTTGGGGAATGGACGAAACTTCGGTACGGCATCCATTATGCTGCTTCATTAATGTATATGATGCACCGGCAGCGAGATGCTTGCGGCTTGATTCCATTCAACTCTAAGATTGATAAGTTTATCCCGGCAAAGTCGACGTATTCACATTTACGCCAAATTTATACGGAGCTGGAGCGGGAATTAATTCGCGAAGAAAAAGGGGAGGAGGAACGACGTAAGACAGCCTCAGCCCAAGCTATCCATGAGGTGGCAGAGCGACTTAATCACCGCAGTTTGGTAGTAATCATCACCGACTTATTTGAAAATGTCGGTGAGCATGAGGAGATTATTTCAGCCCTGAAGCACCTTCGGCATCGCAAACATGAAGTACTCCTTTTTAATGTACTTGAAAAGAAAAGTGAACGCGATCTTGATTTTCCGGATCGCAGGTTTGTCTTTGAAGACATGGAATTAGGGGATGAAGTGGAAGTGCTGCCGGCGCAAGTTCGCAAAGATTACCAGGAAAAAGTAGCAGAATATACCAAGAAATTCCGCATGGCCTGCAGTGAATTTGAAATCGATTTTGAAGAAATGGATACGCAGGCCCCATTTGATCAATCTCTGCTGGCTTATTTGACCAAAAGGAGACGGCTGGGGTGACCTGTTTTCGTTATTGGTGTAATGGTTACTCGGTATACGGGTGGTAAACAAAAACCATTAACGATTATACCAAAAACGAATCTAAGTAACTTTCTGATTTTTCAAGATCTTATTTAACAATGTCGGTGAAATACGCTGTACCCAAATAGCCAAACCCTCTTTAAAACCGGCGACATAAATCTCTTCTTTTTTGGACTTAATTTTTGGCATCACCTTGTCCACCATTTCATCGGCGGTCATTGCTTTTTTATGGGCATCTCCCATCCTGCCGAATTTGGATCCGTCGCCCGTAAGTGCATTTTTGCTAATATCAGTTTTAATAAAACCGGGACACAGCAAAGTCACCGCAACATTGTGTTCATACATTTCTTGACGAAGTGAGTTGAAAAAGCCCTGTACTGCATGTTTACTGGCAGCATATCCGGAACGAAATTTGGTACCAATTTTACCTGCTACACTGCTTGTAACTATAATATGCCCGGATTGTCGCTCTACCATATGAGGAAGGACTTCTTTAGTGAGACCTATGGCCCCAAAGTAATTCACTTCCATAAGTCGCCGGTAGGTACTCATTTCTGATTCTAAAACCGTTGAGCGCTGACTAATTCCACCATTATTAATAAGCACATCAATTTGCCCAAAAGTAGCTAAGGCATCTTTGGTTTTTTTGGGGAAAGAATCCGTTTCAGTAAGGTCAAGGGTGATGATTTTTACATTTGAGGTATCATTTCCAAGACTTTTCTTTACTTCCAAAAGCGCCTCTTTTCTGCGGGATGACAGAATCAGGTTTGCACCTTCTTTATAGAACGCTTTCGCAAAAGCTTCTCCAATGCCAGATGAAGCCCCGGTTATCCATATGGTTTTTCCTTGGTAATTCATGGTGAAGTATTATTTTTGTTCAAATATAAGTGTTTACTTTTTGCTGTTCTTCATTTCCTTTATTCCAAGAATGCAGGAGGCAGTAAGCAAAAAGCAGTTAAATAATTTGGGAGAAAATATGTATCAAGGATTTAAAGATTTAACTGTATATAAGTTATCTTACAAATTAGCTATGGAAATTTTTAATATATCCAAAAACTTTCCTAAGGAAGAAAAATATTCACTTACTGATCAGATTCGAAGATCATCGAGGTCAGTTCCAACAAATATTGCTGAAGCATATAGAAAAAGAAGGTATCCTAAGCATTTTGTAAGCAAGCTTACAGATTCTGAGTGTTCCGAGACCATAGTTTGGATTGATTTTGCATTTAACTGTGGCTATATCAACAAGAGGCAACATGCTTATTTTAACACTAAATATGAAGAAGTAGGAAAATGCTTGGTTCAATGATTCGTTCACCGGAAAAATTTCTGATACAATAACTACTTACTGAGTGCTGCTTTCTGCTTACATTTACCTAAAAAAATAACTCAAACTCAATAACCAAATGAGCACCAAACACACCATCCTTTTAATGGAAGATGAAGAAGAGTCAGGAGAGATGCTGGCTAATTTCCTCGAACTGAATGACTATGATGTCCTTTGGGCTAAAGACGGAAAAAAGGCTCTTGAGTATATTGAAAATAACGCCAATGAAATTCACCTGGCTATTTTAGATATCATGGTTCCTCATCATGACGGAAAAGAAATCTGTCGCAACATCCGAAAGCACCCTGTTATTTATGATATCCCGGTGCTGTTTTTAACTGCACGTGATGAAGAAAAAGATGAAATAGAAGGACTTGAGTTGGGGGCTGATGATTACATCAAAAAACCCGCAAGCCTGAACTTGGTAAAAGCGCATGTGGAAACACAATTACGCCGTCGCTCTCCCGATAAAAGTAATTGGATTCAATACGGCAAAGTGTATCTGGATGTAGATTCAAAAGAAATGTACATCAACGAAGAGTTAATTGATTTGACCCATACCGAGTACACCATTGCTGAAATGATATTCCAGAATCCAAAATTAGTGTACAGTCGTCAGCAGATTTTGGAAAAAATATCAGATGAAGAAAAATACGTTTTTGACCGCACTGTGGATGTCCATGTGAAAAACCTTCGTTTAAAAATGGGAGAAGAAGGCAAGCTCATTAAAACCTATCGCGGAGTTGGGTATGGGTTCAATAAAGAATACTTGCATTCATGAAAATTCGCTCCAAACTTGCGTGGACCTACATAATACTATTGGTAATTGGAATTATTACCATAAGTACTTACTCAATTTTAACTATTCGTAGTTTTCTGCTGGATGAGGGTGCAGAACAATTTGAGCGGGATGCTCTTTCTTTAGCGTTAGCCGCAAGCAGTTTTAATGAAGACGCTCAATTCGATCAAAAGATTCAGCGGCAAGCCGAGCTTTCCCAATATGAAATTGCCGTTTATGACAAAGATGGAATTCGTTTTCTGCAATTTCCGGAGGAGGAATTTGAGGGGGAAGCTCCCTATGTGGAAGCTTCACTGATGGCTGAACTGGAGCGTCAGGATGGGGAACCTATTGTGATAAATAGTGACAGCACGCAAAAGTTAATAGCTTATGTCGATTTAGGACAATCTGAAAATGCAGCACAATATTTGAGAATCAGCCAGGATAAAAGCGAATATTATGCAGCTGTAGCCAGCATCCGGCATATTATTTATGCAGGGATGTTCTTTTCTATCGGAGCAGTTATTATAGTGAGCTTTTTATTTGCCCGATATATGGCATCCCCTATACTCCAGCTAAACGCTGCGGCACTTGATATTGCAAGGGGAAATTTTGACCGAAAAATAGATCTTAAACGGAATGATGAATTTGGTACCCTGGCAGATTCTCTCAACCATATGGCCGAAACACTTCGGGCTGATAATGAAGAACTAAAGAAACTGAATGAAAAACAGAGCCAGTTTTTTGCAGATATAACACACGAAGTGAGGAATCCGCTGCATACTATTGCCGGGGCTTTGGAGATGCTGGAAATTGAAAAACTTCAGCCCGAAAAGAAGAAACAGTATATGAATACGGCTCAAAAACAAATCAAGCGAGTTGCAAGGTTGTTCGAGGATATAAAAACGCTACAGCGATATGATTTTGATGAAAGTTTCTTAAACAGACAAAATATTGATTTAAAAAGCCTGGTTGATGAAGCCCAAAATGTATTTCAACCTATTGCTGAAAAGAAAGGACTGGAGTTGGAGACCAATAATGTCAGCTCTTGTATAGTTAATGCCGATCCCGACAAAATTGAACAGGTGTTAGATAACCTGATCTCCAACGCGATTAAGTACACTCCGGAAGGGAGAATTGAGGTAGGCTTAGAGAAGAAGGAGGAGGTTGTAGAAGTCTATGTTCAGGATACCGGGCCGGGTATTGGTAAAGAACATCTGGACCGACTGTTTGATAGATTCTACCGTACCGATAAAGCCCGCTCTCGTGATAAAGGAGGTACCGGATTAGGACTTTCTGTAGTGAAAGGCATTCTAAACGCCCATCAAAGTGAAATTAAGGTGGAAAGTGAAGTTGGGCAAGGAAGCCGGTTTTACTTTACGCTTCCCTTGGTGGATTGAAATAAACATATTTAAAAGCCGCTAAAGCACACCCGCAAAGTGGTGCCAGCGTATATAGTAAAACGTGGACATAGGAATTACCCCCGTTAATGAAGTCTATAAGAGCGGTTCCTATAGAGGTAACGGGATTTAAAATTCCTCCGGAAATCGGGATAGTTATCATCAACATTCCCGCAAACGTAAGTCCGGCCACCAGGCCCAAAAGATTTCTTTTCCCCTGGGAGCGTGATAAAGAAAAAATCATCATAATGATCACAAATATCCCGGTGAAGAGAAGTTCCGCAAAAGCTTGTTGGTATAAGTTAGTATCGGTAGGCGGTTCAACATAAAATACCGAAGAAGATAAGAACAAAATAGTAACAGCAGCTAAAATACTTCCAATGGTTTGGCTAAGAACGTATCCTAAAAATTGAGGCAGGCTTAGCTCTTGTTTTAGGAAAAAGGCAAAAGAAACGGCCGGATTATAATGTCCGCCCGAAATGGGATAACCAATATAGATCAAAGCTATTAAAGTTAATCCAATTGCAAGTGGATCTCCTGTAAAGCCAAAAGCCAAAACAAGAAAAAACGCGCCAAACGTTTCAGTTAAGTAAGCTCGCATACCACGTATAATAGTCTTAATATTTTCTCAATAATCCTTCCTTCCGGCTGAAACTACTTGCAGGAAGTAGCAATAGCAAGAAAGCAAGTTCATAATTTGTAAAATCAGAAGAATATATAATTCTAACTATTTGACTTCATATAAGCTTAGAAAAAGGATATTTTATTGGCTAATTAAAAATTAATTCATGCAATTTTTCAACAAACTAAAATCAAAATGGGGCATTGAGAGTAATTGGCAAGTTTTGATCATAATGCTTGTATTCTCTTTGACCGGTTTTAGTGCACTTTATGCCCGGCGGTTTTTGTTCCCTATTCTTGGAGTAGAAGCCACTGATCCCTTTTGGTTTAAGACCTTTATTTGGTTGCTTACAATCTTCCCGATGTACAATATTTTCCTGTTGATTTATGCCGCTATTTTTGGTCAGTTTGAATTTTTCTGGACCCACCTCAAAAAAACATTCAGCAGGATAAAGGGATTAGCACCCGGAAAATAAAGACGCTACTCGTTATTCAATGACTTCAGCTTCTTTTTAAACTTTTTTGGCAAGTTTTGTACCACTAATTCATAAGAATGCTGAACTAAGTCTTTTATAAAGTCATCCTGTAAACTTCCTTTCGTACTTACGGTGTTCCAGTGTTTTTTATTCATGTGGTAACCGGGTTTGATTTCGTGATAAGCCGCTCTTAATTCCAAGGCTTCCACCGGGTCACATTTCAAATTTATACTTTCAAAAGTATCAACATTGGTGAGGGCGAACATCTTTCCCATGACTTTAAATACGAGGGTATTTTCGTCGAAGGGAAAATCTTCTTCAGTGCCCGGAAAGGAGAGGCAATAGTGATAAAAATCTTCAATATTCATCGTCCGGAATTACGATTTATCTTGAGTTTACACTTTGATAGTCGATCTTAAAGTTACCGGCTAAACCAGCTGACTTAGCGGCAATGTAATCGATAAGGTCCGGGGTAACTACTCCGATAAAACTATCATGCCAAGTTGAACCCATGGTTTGGACATCATTATTCAATGGAAGTTTGACCGGCTGATAGAACTTTAATACAGCAGTAAAAGGATAAGCCCCAAGACTGGCGTTCATAATATTGACATGTAAATGCAGAATGGGAAATTGATCGGAATCGCGCAGGGTTTCGTCTTCCAAAATGGTAACGGGTAGTTCATTCAACTATTCTACAAGTAATGCTCTCACACTATCCACGCTTAGAGTTACATCTTCCAGACTCTTGGGTTTTTCAATGTTAACTACCACCCCAAACTCGGATATGCCGTACAACGAATTTCGTTCTCGGAGGACTTCATTTTGGGCAAAAACTTCCCCTGTGAAAACAGATAAAAATAAAATGACCAGTGTAATTTTAAATAGTTTCATAATGGTATTAATTGAGGTTACGGAACGCCTGAACTGCCAGAACAATCCAGCCGGCTATAAAGGCAACACCACCAATAGGAGTAATAGCTCCCAGCCATCCAATTCCGCTAAGGCAAAGAGCATATAAGCTACCTGAGAAAATAATAATTCCCGCCAAGAGTAACGATGACGGCCAGGCAATGGCAATATCAAATTGTGAACCGATCAGTGCGATGAGTAGCAATCCCAATGCGTGCCAGGCGTGATATTGGACCGCTGTTTGCCAGGTTTCAAGTCGTTCTGCTGAAAGTATATTCTTGAGAGCATGCGCTCCAAAAGCACCGGCAGCAACGGCAAGGGCTAACAGTATGGCAGCGATGGCTATTATGATCTTTGGATTGGGCATTTGGTGATTCGTAAATTCGTTAATGGTTATTCGTTATTGGGAAAATGTGATAAACTGTATTCAAAAGTTAATAAATACCCGATTAACGATTAATGAAAAACCATTAAGTACTTACAAATCCAATTTTCTTATGGCTTCCATCACAAAACGGTTTGGTTTGAGAACCGCCGCATCTGCAAAAGCTCATCTTCTTACTGCAGGTCTCAGTTCCGGTTTCTTCACCAACCAGATCATAATTTCCCTGAACTAAAAAGGGAGCATTATCGAATAGCTTGATTGAAAGTTCCCCCCCCTTTCCTTCAACGGGTTCAGTGCGCAACCGCTCAACGTTGTAAGTAGTGTCTGCTTTGAAGTCGGCATCAATGTGAGAGTTATCACAGAGTGGTTTGTTCTTGGATTTTCCGCACCGGCACATGGCAACACGGGTATCTTTGAGGATAATGTTTTCATCCATATCGCGTATTACAACTTCACCATTAATGTAAATGGGACCGTCTTTTTCAATGGTAATAACATTCTGATCGGGAGCTTCTTCCTGCTCATCCTTGTTCTTTATTTCATAATGTAAAGCACCTGTGGGACATCGTTTTATCGTGTTTGTTAATTCCTCGACGGAGGCATTTTCCGGTTGAATCCAGGGTTTTTTATCGGGATCAAAAACATTGGGCAACCCATGGACACATTCCTCAGCATGGATGCATCGTTTTTGGTCCCAGGTTACTTTTACTTCTTCAGTAGTATAGCTATAAGCTTTTTCCTGCATGATGAATGAGTTGAATTGAAAGTCTATAGATTATAATGAAGGGATTGCATCAAACCAAGTAAGACACTGATTTTTTGGCTTGCTCCTTTGTGATCAACTAGCCACTATCTATTTCAAGTTGAAGTAGATAGTGAACTCGGAAAAGCTTCTACCTTTAACATCTAGATATCTGTGTACATAATTTAGAGTAAAAAACATATTCTTGGGTGAATAGATTATTCCAGTTCCAAGAATCGTGCATTAACAGCAACAATAACCGTACTCAAAGACATCAAAATAGCTCCTACAGCAGGACTTAAAATAATCCCCCAAGCAAAGAGAACACCGGCTGCAAGTGGAATGGCTCCGATATTATACCCGGAAGCCCACCAGAGGTTCTGTACCATTTTTCGGTAGGTAGATTTAGAAAGTTTGATAAGTGCAGTTACATCTTCGGGATTGTTTTTAACGAGCACGATATCTCCGGTTTCCACGGCTACATCCGAGCCGGCGCCGATGGCAATACCTACATCCGCCTGGGCCAAAGCCGGAGCATCATTCACGCCATCACCGGTCATGGCAACGAGTTTGCCTTGTCCCTGAACTTCCTTCACTTTATCAGCCTTTTCATCCGGTAGTACTTCGGCAAACACCTGATCAATGCCTAATTCACCAGCCACATAATCGGCCGTTTGTTGATTGTCGCCAGTCAGCATAATGCACTCAATGCCCATATCGTGTAGTGCATTGATGGCATTTTTTGAGGATTCTCGGATTTCATCTCCCAAGGCAATCGCTCCAATCAATTCATCTTCTAAAATCACAAACACGACTGTTTTTCCCTGTGATGAGATCTCTTCCACTTCATCTTCAGGATAATCCAACTCTTTTTCACGAATGTATCCTGGGCTGACCACTTTCACTGACTTCCCATTCACTTTCCCTTCAATTCCTTTTCCGGTGATGGAGTCAAATTCTTTCGGCTCCCAAGTTTCACCTGCTTTCTCTAAAATACCCTTAGCGAGTGGGTGTTCAGAATTTTTCTCTAATGATGCCGCGTATTTCAGGAGGTCTTCATCGGAGAATTCACCACCAAAATTCAAAATATCAGTTACTGTGAAGGTGCCTTCCGTCAGGGTACCGGTTTTGTCGAATATAATTGCATCGAGGTTTCTAGCTTGCTCAAAAGCAGACCGGTTGCGAATAAGAAAGCCATTGGTAGCAGCAATACTGGTCGACCGCGATACCACCAAGGGAATAGCCAGCCCCAAAGCGTGTGGACAGGTAATTACCATGACAGCCACGGTTCGGTTCATTGCAAAATCAAAGCTTTGCCCGGTGAAGAATACCCATGCGCCAAAGGTGATGAGTCCAGCGGTGATGGAAACGATGGTCAGCCAAAAAGCAGCCCGATTAGCTAAATCCTGGGTTCGAGACTTACTTTCCTGCGCTTCTCTTACCAGGTTAATAACCTGAGATAAGAATGAATCGTCCCCTGTTTTAGAAATTTGTATAGTAAGAGAGCCTTTTTCATTTACTGATCCACCAATTACCTCATCGTCTTTTTGTTTACTTACCGGCTTGGATTCTCCGGTAAGCATGGCTTCGTTAACGCTCGATTCCCCCTTCACTACCACACCATCTGCCGGAATTTTTTCTCCCGGTTTGATGAGGACTTTATCGCCCTTTTGCAATTCTTCCACAGAAACATCTTCAGTGGAGCCATCCTCTTTTACACGATGCGCCTCGCCCGGGATTAAAGCAGCTAACTCTTCCAGGGCGGAAGAAGCACTCATCACCGATCGCATTTCTATCCAGTGACCCAGAAGCATAATGCCAACCAGCGTTGAAAGCTCCCAATACAGCAGATCCCCTTCGAATCCAAAAACCACGGCTGTACTGTAGAGGAAGGCGATGGAAATTGCCAGACCGATCAAGGTCATCATTCCCGGTTGTTTCTTCTTGAGTTCATCCACTAAACCAGTTAGAAAAGGCCATCCCCCAAAGAAATAAACAACGGTGGAAAGTGCAGCAAGAATCCATTTATCCGCCATGAACCGCCAATCTACCCCCAGAAAATCTTGTATCATCGGTGATAGTGCCATGATGGGAATAGTTAAGGCAAGTACCCACCAAAAGCGCCATTTGAAATCTCTCACCATCTGCTTGTGGTGTTCGTGGTGGGAGTTACTTTCATGTCCATCATGATCATGGTTGTTTTCCTTTTTATGATTATGCTCCTCTTCGTTGTGATGCTGGTGGTCCATTTTACCCTCCATTTAATTAGATTGGATTTTGCCTAACGGGATGACCAATGAATAGCGGTAATCTTCCAATTATCCCCTTCTTTTCTCAATACAGCAAGCTCAAGTGAAGTCAGGTCCATTTCTCTTTCAGAATACGTTCCCTTCATAGTACTTACAGTGCTAACCCATGCGGTTGAGCCCTCAGTTGTAACTTTTTGAGTAAGGATTTCACGGTTCATAGCCGTCAGAAACTTTCCATCAGAATGAAAATGGTGGGAAAGATATTCTTCTTTCGTTTCCATGCCGCTGCTTTCCAGTATCAGGGCGTCATCAGCCAATAAATTAGTGGCGGCATCAGAATCATTTTCAACGATTGCTGTTTTAAAATCTCCCAACGCCTTCAATACATTTGACTCTGCCTGATCAGTTTGAGCCATTACTGTTCCCGATAACAAAAGGAATAAAACGGTTGTTTTTAGAAGTGATTTCATAGATATGATTTTTGAGTTAGAGTTGAATCATTTCAATTTTTGATATTAGTACTGAGCCACTTCCCTGCAGCTTTAGTCCCACATTTCCGCTCTCGGGAGCATCGCTATGGCCATGTACTTTCATCTCTCTGTTGATGTATCCCCGGAAGTGAGTCTCGTCTGCCACTACACGTACAAACAGTTGTCCATCGGCTTCATAAGTGCCTTCTTCGAAAATGGTTGTTTCTCCGTTTTGTATTCTGCCCTGACGAATAATCCCATCCGAATTCAGAGATACAAAATCGTAATTATTAGCATCCTGCAAGTGATGTATAAGTTCTATTTCTCCATCTAAATCATCCAGATTGAGGTAGTAATCAACTTGTACATTTTGGTGTGATTGATGGGTGACAAATAGGTTCGCTTGCTCGGAAGCTTGAAGTTGAAGTAGAGGGGCATCGCCAGAAGCTATGGTAGGCTTCAATGCTTGTAAAGATCCTTCCACCCAATGAAAATTAGTGATTAGATCACTGACTGAATTTGAGTTCATCTCCCAGGTCCAGTTTCCATTATCTTTAGTGACAAAGGAGGATGGAACAGTTGTAGTACTATCTGTTATTTCAGATGCAGCTGATTCTTCTTGTTGCAAAAGTTGACCGGTTCCCGCCCCATATCCAAATACCATTTTTCCACCATATTCAGCGGTTTCAAAAACCATAAATAATCCTGGTAAAACCGTTATGAAAGCAATGATCTTAAAGGCTTTCTTATCAAAAAGATCAAACCGGTGAAAGGCAATCCGTAGTATTGAATAGAGAATAAAGAACCAGAGAAGATACTGTGCCCAGTCGGCATGCTCACTGAGAACTGATTGGGCCTCTGTAGGAAGAAAAACGCTATCTGCAGCTACGGTTCCGCTATAGTAGGTGATGCCGCTAAATATTGCTCCTGTTACATATAGGATCGTGTTTTTGGATTCATCCCACCATTCATCTGGAATAAAAAGAGAAGCAAAATTTGCCAGTACGGCGGTAACTAAAAGTGCAATGGGAAAGTGCACCAGTAGAGGGTGGATGTTTGGGGCCCAATCGGGCGTAATAAATAGGTCCATGTTTGTTTATTTAAGTTTACAGTAATTGGGTGTAGGTAAATAGTGAAAGCCTACTACTTATTTCAGGTCCTTTTTTCGGTCCTCGAACTCTTCCTTGTCAATTTCGCCTTTTGCATATTTTCGCTTAAGGATTTCAAGTGGGGAAGATTTTGGTTGAGGAGGTTTTGAAAAGAAGAGAAACTTCACGATGATCGCGGTTATAGCTATTAGTAGAAACAACCAGAGAAACATCATCCAGCCTCCTCCAAAAAATTGAAATTCATGCATAGCGCTATCAATTAAAGTTTTAAAATTCGGGGATGAATATGTACTGCATCCCCTTTTTATTTTTACTAATGATGGTTCATTCCTTTATTATCGGTTGAATCTGATTTCATCTTCATTCCCGAATCCATCATTCCTCCCTGCATCATTTGCATACACATCATATGCATGTTCATCATCGATGAGTTGCCCATCATATTCATCATCTTAGAATGATCCATATTCCCATCCATCATGGATTGCATCATTTCCATGTGCTTTTTCATCCGTTCTTTCATTTGAGGATTGTTCATCATGGAGTTCATGTTTTCCATCATTTTAGAATGATCCATCTTTTGTGATTTCATCATTCTCTGCATTATTTTGGCACGCATTTCCGGGTTCTCCATCATATGATCCATCATCATGGATTGCATAGATGAGTCCTGCATCATGGTCATCATTTGCTGCCTTTTCTGCTCCATATTTTGTTGCTGAGCCACAGCAGTTACGGTCAGACCTAAACTTATTGTCAGTAACAGTACAATTGATTTTATTTTTTTCATGATCTTATGGTTTTGTTAATGATTGCTCTACTTAAAATATCATTTATCTAATGGGTTAACTTATACAATGATGATTAATACTTACCTATTATTTAGTGTAAGCCTATTATTCTATTACTTTAGCTCCCTCTTCACCATCCCTGATTCTAATCATATTCTCAATAGGTATGACAAATATAATTCCATCTCCGCGGGAACCTGTTGAAGCAGTTTGTTGAATGATCTCAATAATAGAATTGAAGTCTTCCTCTACCGCTGCTATTTCGATTTTCACGACTTTGGAGTGCATCGCCGGGAATTGCAAAGAGCCATGGGCATGGTCAGGATCGGTATATTGACCAGCTCCTTCTCCTCTGAAAACCGTTATGCAACAATGGCCTTCAGAACGTAGCGCTTTATACACTTCTTCAAGCAGCATGGGGCGTATGTATGCTTTTACTAATTTCATGATACCTCCGTTATTGATTTATACATTAATTCATCTGCTCTACTGTTTCTCCACAGTTATGCATCTGAGATCCATAAAATGGGTTTTCAATATTTTCTTTGTCACTTATCCAGGCACTTCCACCATCATACATAGGGCAGTATTGTTTGAACAGTGTTCCTTCATATCCTTCCTCCTCAACCCGACTGATCAGTATTTCAGAAATTGATTTAAATTCAGCTCTCAACTCCTCAATGTCACTGAAGTTGTCTGCTGTAAACATGGTGATGTGTTCTTTTGCGGAATCAAAATTATCGTTAGACAAGGCTTCCCGAAGTTGCAAGTATTTGGGAACCAATACTTCAAGGTCTTCCTCCATTTGATGTTCGGAGTGATCTTCCATTGGCTCCATATCGGAATTGTTTATTTCATCTTCATCCTTTTCCATTTCACCGTGGTCATGTGCTCCGCGGTTGGCTCCTGAACCGGGTTCGGGGTTCATCATGCTGAGTTTATCGCTGAGCTGTGCTGCTGCATCAACTTTAAAAGTTCCGTTTGTTACTACGTGTTCTCCGGCTTTTAACCCTGATTCAATAACATACTCGTTCCCGGCTCTTTTGCCCAATGTTACTACCCTTGCCTCAAAAGCCGGCTTTTCACTTTGCGAAACATCCACAAAAACAATAGAGCGTATTCCCGTCCACATTACAGCTGATCGCGGTAGCAACAGTTTTTCTGTTTGGGATGAACCGGATGAGATTACACCTTCCGCAAACATGCCGGGCTTCATGCTGTTATTGGGGTTATCTGCAGTTATGCGAACCTCCACCGTTCGGGAATTTTCATCTAAAAAAGGCTGAATAAAGCTGACATCCCCGGTGAATATCTGCCCGGGAACAGAACTCACCGTAAATTCGACTTTATCCCCATTACTCAAGTTACTGACTGTAGATTCATAAGCGTCAAATTCAACCCAAACCTTAGAAAGGTCAGCGATGCGATAAAGCATGGATCCTTCTTGTACATGATCTTCCCTCGAAATATTAATCTGTGAAACATAGCCGGAAACAGGGGAAAAGAAATCGAGCTCTTGCATCACTTCTTTGGATCTTTCAATCTGATCAATGGTTTCTTCCGGGAACTCCCAAAGTAAAAGTTTACGTCGTGCCGACTCATATAAACGAGGATTTTGCTCTTTGAACCTGGCCGTTTCCAAAAGCTCACGCTGAGCAGTAATAAGCTCCGGTGAATAAATAGATGCTAATTTTTGTCCTTTCCTCACATAATCGCCGGTGTAATCAACATATAGCTCTCGAACCCGGCCCGGGAAATGGGCGGTTACATTCGACACAAGGTTCTGATTCACAGCTACTTTGCCGGGTAAACGGGTTTCTGTTACCGGAATGCCGGTCCTGACCGGTGTAGTTTCGATTTCAGCCAATGCTAATGCTGCTTGAGAAAACTGCACAGCATTAGGACTTATCGATTCAGAATCATTGTCATTGAGATTGTCAGCAGGAATGAGCTCCATCCCACAAATGGGACAATTTCCCGGTTCGCTTTCTCTGACTTGGGGGTGCATGCTGCAGGTGTAAACCACATTACCTTCTTCATCGGTATGCGTTTCTGCAATATGTTCTTCAAGCGATTGAGTCTCGGACGTTCCTCCAAAGAACAGATAGCCGAGAAAGAGTCCGCCCAAAAGGATTCCGGAGTAAATAAGTATGTTTTTAGTTTTCATGATGTCTGATGATTAGTGGTGAATTTTTTTAAAGTCTTTCGTTGAGGAGAGATCAACCAATGTGGCTGTTCTCCCGAGAATTCGGGATGATAGGTGTTGGTGCAAAAGGCAATTCTGTTCATTCTCAAACTCACATGCCTCCAAAGCCAACACCCTTCGTCTTGCTCCGCATTCGCTACGCAATCCACCTCCCTCAAGGGAGGACTTTCTTACAAGCCCATTCAAAATTCTTTGGTGAATATTCAATATTTGGTATTCCATTACAGCTCCTGACTAACATTATGCTCACCGGATAAATATCGGATATACGCTTTTGCTTTATGCTGCTCAGTTTTTGCTTGAATGCGTTTGAGTTGGTATTCCAGTTGTTTTCGCTGCATTCGCAGGATCTCCTCGAATTCAGAACTGTCGGAAGAATAGGCATCCATCATAATATTGATAGCTTGTGTGATCCGCTGAATTTGCTTTTCGTTGTAGAGTTTGAATCTGCGTTGTGCGTCTTTATAATCCCTAAGGGAGGTATCTAACTCGGTTTGCAGAGAATTTTCACGGGATGAGATTTGATATTGAACATCTTGAATGTTTCGTTCAGCCTGCTGCACTTTTGCATTATTCTTTTTCCCGAAGATGGGTACTCTTAAACCGGCCATCACCATAAGTGCATCCTCACCGCTGTTAGTTATGTTTGGCATATCAGTCTCACCGGTGAAAATGTAATCCACTCCTAGTTTGATGCCCGGTCTATTCTGTTTTTGAGCCAGTGATTTCATTACCTCAGATGAAGCCTCTTGATATCGAAGGCGGTTTAAATTTGGGTTTTGATGTTCAATTTGAGCCATTAGATCCTCTCGGGATTTGATGTCAGTTTCTCCCAAAGAATCCGGTAATGTGATTTTGGTTCCTTCATTTCGGTTCAGCAACTCATTCATCTTCTGAAGTAAGACGTTCCGATTATCCTTTAGCAACTCGATCTGAATGTTGAGACCCTCCTCTTCAATTTGGGCTCGAAGTACATCTACTTGCGTGGCGCGATCGGTTTCGTATCGTGCCAGACTCAGCTCAACTAACGAATTTAGGATGGCTCGGTTTTCTTCAGCTATGCGAATGCTTTCATGTAGTTCGTAGAGTTGCAATAGAGTTTGTTCTACTTGCAGAAATATGCGATTTCGGCTTTCCTGAAAAGATTCAAACTTCGCTTTTGCCCGAAGATCAGAAACGGAACGTTGATCCTGCAAAGAGCCAAACCAAGGCAGCATTTGTGAAACAGAGATCCTTCCTTGCTGAGGACCTACTCTTGTTTCAATGGGTTTGATGAAATAAGAGAATGAAACTTCGGGATCGGGCAAGGTTCCCACAATGGGACTTTCTTCCAGAGCCGATAAATACTGCTGGTATTTTGCTTTAAGCCCGGGGTTATTTTCGGCGGCCTCCTGTTGGTATTGGGTGATCGTTTGGGCGGATGTTGTGTAAGACAACAGGAGTAGTATCACCATCGCTATTAACCGCAGAGGTTTCGCAAAGTTCGCTGAGGACTTCTTCTCCACGTTCAATGTTGGATTTTCTTCCTGCTCGTTCTCAACCTTCCCGAATGCTCGGGAGGAATACCTGCCGGAACCTCTGGTTCCAGTTGGGGTGATGCGAACTTGGTTGCCCTTAGGGTCCTCTCTCTGGATTATAGCGGAGCTAAATCCGGTCTCTCTCCAAAGAGAGATAGGGTACTTGCCAAGACCAACCTTTTTAATTCGAATTAAACTTTTTGAATTTGGCCAGAACCTGTGTCTCCCGGGGAGGGACAGAAAAATTAGTTGGTTTGATTTTTCAGGGAGGTTCGTCAGAATGCCCGTCTTCATTTTATTAGTTAGATTTTTCATGACATTTCTCGTTTCATTTTAAATTCTTTCCACATGTAATAAAGCACTGGGATCACTAACAGGGTAATGACCTGCAAAAACATCCCGCCCACACTGGGGATAGCCATGGGTACCATGATATCTGCACCGCGACCGGTAGAGGTTAGAACAGGTAACAACGCCAGGATGGTAGTTGCCGTTGTCATCAGCGTCGGACGGATTCTTCGGGTACTTGCTTCAATTACAACTTCTCTCAATTCTTTAGATGTTGTCGGTTTGATTCGTTCGAAAAGCTGATCAAGATAGGTGGCCATGACTACACCTCCATCTGCAGCAATTCCAAATAAAGCGATGAAACCCACCCACACGGCCACACTCAAATTCACGGTTCCCATTTGGAAGAGGTCGCGCATGTTTTGGCCAAATACATCAAAGTTCAGGAACCAGCCCTGACCGTACAGCCACACTAGCAGAAATCCACCCGCCCAGGCTACAAAAATACTGCTGAAAATCATGGTGGTGGTACTCACCGAGCGGAATTGGAAATACATAATCAGGAAAATGATGACCAGCGCAATGGGCAAAATGACACTCAGTCGTTTTTCCGCCCGGACCTGATTCTCATAATTACCGGCAAATTCAAAATTGATACCGGCAGGAATGGTGAGATTACCTGAATCCACATTATCCTGAATTTCGCGCCGGGCATTTTCTACCACTTCCACTTCGGCATAGCCATCCACCTTATCAAAAATCACGTAGCCCACCAAGAAGGTATCTTCACTTTTGATAGCCTGTGGTCCCTGTCGGTATTTGATTTCGGCAAGTTGTTCTAAGGGAACCTCAGTTCCATCTTTGGTTGGCACTAAAAGTTCACCCAAAGCCTCGGGATTACCTCTCAACTCGCGTGCAAATCGAACCCGAATGGGATAACGCTCGCGACCCTCAACCGAGGTAGATACGGCCATTCCACCCACCCCCACCGACATAAACCGTTGCGCATCCTGAACGGAAAGTCCGTAACGAGCAAGGTGCTGTCGGTTCCAGTCCACTTCCAGGTATGGTTTTCCGACAATACGCTCGGCAAAAACCGAGGAACTTTTAACGCCCTCTGCTTCACGCAACACCTCTTCAAGCTCCAGTCCAAAGTTCTCAATTTCCCGTAAGTCATTTCCTTTTATTTTCACGCCCATGGGAGCTCGCATCCCGGATTGCAACATCACCAGACGCGTTTCAATGGGCTGAAGTTTAGGAGCCGAGGTGGTTCCGGGGATTCGGGAAACAGAAACAATTTCATCCCAAATATCATCCGGCGAGTGAATATGATCGCGCCATTGACGGTAATATTCGCCATCCTCATCCGGGATCAGCTCACCGGTTTCATCTTCTACAAAATTACCAGATTCATCTACATGATATCGAATTCGCCGACCGTTTTCATCGGTTTTGTATTCGGTTTTGTAAAGGATCACATTCTCGAACATGGAAACCGGGGCAGGATCTAACGCTGATTCAGTTCGTCCCATTTTACCAACTACCATCTCCACTTCGGGAATGGCATTTACGGCAATATCAATTTTACGCATCACATCCTCGGCCTCTTCCACCCCGGCATGCGGCATAGTGGTTGGCATCAGTAGGAAGGCACCTTCATCGAGTGCAGGCATGAATTCTTTGCCCAGTCCGGGGAATGTTTCGGAGGCAGAAGACCATGCAGAAGTTTCACGGACATCTACTCCTATCAAATCAAAACTGTTAGCGAAAAAACCAAAAGTAGTGGCAAATCCCAGCCAAATCATGATTCCAAAAACAACAAATGCAGAAGGGATAGTGAGAAAGGTTTTCTTATGATCAAGACACCAGCCAATGATGGGTTGGTAATATTTGATAATGAGCCAAAAGGCTGTCAAAATTAGGGCAATCAACATTAAAATAAAAAACAGGTTTCCGGCAAAAGAGACCGATGGGCCGAATGGCAGCCAGTATACCGTCAAGAGCCAGGTTACAATTATGATGGAAAGCGCATTATTCAAAAACGGAATTCGATTTCGATACCCTTCATCTAAAAAGAATCCTGCACCATTAATCAGTCCAAACCCTAAAATCAGAAACCCACCCCAGCTGGAGATGGTGAATATGGTAATCAATCCACAGATCACCAATAATCCGTTCCAGCTCAGTTTTAATTTTCTATTGTTGATCTTCAGTCCGAAGAACCAATGAGCAAAGGGAGGAATCAGCGTGATAGTCATGATAATGGAGGCAATCAGTGCGAAGGTCTTCGTGTAGGCCAGTGGCTTAAAGAGTTTTCCTTCAGCAGCAATCATCGTAAAGACAGGGAGAAAGCTAACAATCGTGGTAGTGATGGCGGTCAATACGGCTCCGGCTACTTCCACCGTAGCGTTGTAAATGACTTCCAGTAAGGATTCATTTTCGTCCATTTCCTCCATATGCCGAAGCATGTTTTCGGAAAGGATCACCCCCATATCCACTATGGTCCCAATAGCAATGGCGATCCCCGAAAGCGCTACGATGTTGGCATCCACCCCAAAGTATTTCATGGCAATGAAGGTCATTAGTACAGCAATGGGCAGCATGGTGGAGATCAAAACTGAGGTTCGAAGGTTCATCACCATAATGATGATGACTATAATGGTAATCAGGATTTGGAGGGATAGTGCTTCTTCCAGTGTCCCCAGCGTTTCGGAAATTAATGTGGAGCGGTCGTAAAAGGGTATTATGGTAACTTTAGATTCGGTTCCGTCATCCAGTATTTTTGAAGGAAGTCCGGTTGAAATCTCTTCGATCTGAGCTTTTACATTATCGATGACCTGCTGAGGATTTGCTCCCTGCCTAGCAACAACCACACCACCCACAGCTTCTGCTCCGGCTTTATCCAGCGCTCCTCTTCGTGGGGCCGGGCCCATACTCACAAAACCCACATCCTGAATGCGAATGGGCGTATTATCCACCACTTTCACCACAGCTGATTCCAGATCTTCCAGGCTTTCAATGTAACCAAGACCACGCACAAGGTATTCCGCGTTGTTCATTTCGATGGTTCGTGCGCCTGTTTCGGCATTGGCTTTTCGCACTGCGTCTATTACCTGTGAAAGAGTGACCTCATAGGTTTTTAGTTTATTGGGGTCAATATCGACTTGGTACTCCTTCACATATCCCCCGATGGAAGCGACCTCAGCGACACCCTGTGCCCCGGAAAGTCCGTATTTCACATAAAAATCCTGGAGGGAACGCAACTCTTGGGGATCCCATCCACCTGCGGGATTCCCATTTTCATCCCGGCTTTCCAGCGTATACCAGAAAATCTGACCCAGTGCAGTGGCA
>NZ_JAVLBQ010000002.1:0-196324 GCF_031581265.1 Gracilimonas sp. | reverse complement strand
GGTGGCTGCATGAAGGGATCATAGAGGCACAGAAAGAACGGGTGAGGCAGAACCCGGAGAAGATAAAACTGCGTGGACAACTGGCCGAGCACCCCTTTGGGACCCTCAAACGAGCGATGGGAAGCGGTTATTTTTTAACCAAAGGGCTGGAGAAGGTTTCCGCTGAAATGAGCCTGAGCGTACTAGCCTACAATATGAAGCGAGTACTCAACATTATGGGCATCGAGAAGCTAATGGAGGTGGTAAAGGCTATGGAAAAATCTGTGTTGTTTTTTATGAGCTATTTTTGCCACCTATGGCAACAAAAATATACGGGACCTGACCCTAATGCCTCCATTACCATAAAATCTCTTTGATAAGGTTTTTACACAGGCTGACCCCGTTGGGAATGCCAGGCGGGACCTCCCGGTCCCAGTGAAAAACAAAGGACGCTGTAAGCATTTACATAAGAAAAAGTCTTGGCTGATCTTTATTATCCATCTCGTTGGAATTAAATTTAAGATCCCCATGAAAAGACTCTTCTCACTCGTTCTTGTACTTTTACTTTTGTCACCGGCTCTACAAGCTCAGCTGCCGGATGAAGTTCAGGTTATTGATCCCCCATTTTGGTGGGTTGAAATGCCGGTTAATGAACTTCAGCTTCAACTTTACGGAGATGAGCTGGGATTGTATCGTGCCACTACAGATTACCCCGGCGTCAAAATCACCAAACAATATGCCGTCGATTCTCCCAACTATTTATTTCTCTATTTTGATATATCGGATGAAGCTGAGGCCGGGGAAATGGAGATCACCCTTACCCATCACAATAAAGAAATTGTATTCAACTACGAGTTGAAAACCCGGGAATCCATGGAAGGTCGCAATCAAGGTTTTGATCCCTCTGATGTTATATACCTGATTATGCCCGACCGCTTTGACAACGGCGATCCCTCCAACGACACCATCGAGGGAATGCTGGAATCGGCTGACCGATCCGATCCCCAACGCCGGCAAGGTGGAGATATTCAGGGAGTGATTGATAACCTGGATTACATTGAAGATCTCGGCATGACCGCCATTTGGTTCACCCCTATGTTTGAAAATGATATGAGCATAGAATACGGTGCTTATCACGGATATGCCGCAACCGATCTCTATAAAGTGGATCGCCGTTTTGGCTCTAATGAATTGTACAAAGAACTGGTTTCCAAAGTTCAGGATCGCGGAATGAAAGTAATCATGGATATGATCCACAACCACATTGGGGATAACCACTGGTGGATGGATGACTTACCCACCAACGACTGGGTTTTTGATTTTGAAGAAGTTGGCCAAACGAATTTCCGAGGGGTCGTTCAATCCGATCCTTATGCTTCCGACTATGATTCTACCAAGCTCACCGATGGGTGGTTTGTACCCGAAATGCCGGACCTGAATCAAGACAATGAACTGCTGGCCGATTATCTCATTCAGAACACGCTTTGGTGGATTGAGTATTCCGGAATCGACGGGATTCGCATGGATACCTATGTCTATCCCGATCGCCATTATATGGCACGCTGGGCAAAAGAAGTCCTCGCAGCATATCCTGATTTCAATATCGTGGGGGAATCGTGGGTTGAAAATGTACCCGCTGAAGCTTTTTGGCAATATGATAAACCCGGAGTAGATGACGGTTACCAATCTCACTTGCCTAGCCTGACCGACTTCCAATTTGCCTTTGCCATACGGGATGCCTTCACCGAAGACTTTGGCTGGACCACCGGATTGAGTCAGCTTTATTATGTGTTATCTCAAGACTTTCTTTACTCCGACCCAATGGGCAATGTCATCTTTTTGGATAATCACGATATGAGCCGCTATTTCGAGCACATTGGCAAGGATGAGGACTACTTCAAAATGGCCTACGCCTTCCTGATGACCACACGCGGAATCCCACAGGTGTATTACGGAACCGAATTGATGATGGAACACGAATACCGAGGCGGCGATGATGAAGCCTGGCGACAAACCATGCCCGGCGGCTGGCCCGAAGACGAGCGAAGCGTGTTTACCGAAGAAGGTCGCACGGACAAAGAAAATGAGATTATTGAATATGTCACCAAACTAACCCAATGGCGCAAAGATGCCGTAGCAACACATGAAGGTGAGCTGGTGCACTTCATCCCTGAAAATAACACCTACGTATATTTCCGCCTCCATGAAGACCAAACCATCATGATAGCCATGAATGCGAATGAAGAAACCGTAACGTTAGATCGAGATCGCTTTGCGGAAATTCTGGATAATTTTGAAGTTGGGGTTGATGTGCTTTCCGGAGGGGAAATTAATGTTCAAAATGATTTTAAGGTACCCGGGAAAACGGCTGGTGTTTGGGAGTTGGAATAATCATCAATCCTGGTTACTAACCACACCGACCTGTGTGAAAAGTCGAAAACCTCATCCACGGAAACTCGCTCCTGACGCTCCGCGTCGGAGCGTACTTCGACTTCGAGCCCCGAATATCATTCATGCCGACACAGAGCGTTTGCACAAGGCTTAACTTCAACTTTGATCTCAGTTCAAAGATAAACGACTCAGCGAGTCGTTCTACGTTCACTTTTTCACCCCTTACTCTCCACTACAAACTTCACGAAAAAGGCTGTATCTTTAAGGCTTCAATCAAGCTGAACGAGACATTATATGAGCACGGCCACTGCCGAAACTGAAATTATTAAAGAGGCGAAAAAACGACGCACTTTCGCTATTATATCTCACCCCGATGCGGGTAAGACCACCCTCACTGAGAAACTATTGCTGTATGGTGGAGCGCTTCACGAGGCGGGGTCTATTCGTGCCCGTAAAGCTACTCGTCACGCCGCCTCCGACTGGATGTCGATTGAACAGGAACGTGGGATCTCCGTAACCTCCTCTGTGCTCCGATTCGAAAAAGACGGCATCAAATATAATTTACTGGACACTCCTGGTCACAAAGATTTTTCTGAAGATACACTCCGCACGCTCGTAGCTGCTGATAGCGGACTCATGGTTATCGACGTGGCCAAGGGCGTGGAGGAACAAACCGAGAAATTATTTGAAGTTTGTAAGCTCCGTGAAGTTCCGGTTATCACCTTTGTGAATAAGTGTGACCGCCCCGGTATGGAGCCGCTGGAAATCCTTAGTAATGTTGAAAGTAAATTGGGTATCGAGGCCGTCCCTGCAAGTTGGCCGATGGGCTATGGACAAAAATTTCAGGGCATTTATGATGCCATTGCCAAGAAGGTTCACATGTATCAAAAGACAGAGCACGGGGCTAAGAAGGCGGTAACAGAAGTGCTGGATCTGGAAGATGCGCTTGCAAAATCATCCATGTCTGATCAGGAAAAAGAAGCTTTTGAAGAAGAAGTGATGCTTATCGATGACATGTATGAGAATATGGACCGCGAAGCTTATGCTACCGGAAAAGTGACCCCGGTTTTCTTTGGTTCAGCCTTACACAACTTTGGCCTGGATGTATTTTTAAACTATTTCCACCAGTTGGCTCCACATCCGCAGCAGTATAGCACTCCTGATGGTGTGGCTCGCGATTTAAATGACAGTTTCTCTGGCTTTATTTTCAAGATGCAGGCCAACATGAATCCCGATCACCGTGATTGTGCGGCATTTATTCGTGTAGCATCCGGGAAGTTTGAACGGGGGCAACAGGTCACGATAGCCGGCATCGACAAAAAAGTGAAAATGTCTACTCCCCATACCCTCATGGGAGATGACCGACAGCTTATGGAAGAAGCCTATCCCGGTGACATCGTTTCGATCTTCAATCCCGGTTCATTCCGCATTGGAAGCACTATCTATGAATCGAATGAGATAAAGTTCGATGTGATCCCACTTTTTACACCTGAACATTTTCAAAAGGTGGCGACCAAAGATCCGTTCAAGCGAAAGCAATTACGGGAAGGATTGAGGCAGCTTTCTGAGGAAGGAGTGGTTCATGTTTTTGAAGTTCCACAAGGAGTGGGAAATGAATTACTGCTTGGAACCGTAGGAGTGCTTCAGTTTGAAGTAGTGGAGCATCGTATGTTAACAGAATATGGGGTAGAACTTATCAAAACACCGGTTTCTTATCACTGTGCCCGCTGGCTGCCCAACGATCGCGATGATGTGATTGAAAAGCTGGACTCAAGTTATTCAACCCACGTTACTAAAGACATGGAAGAAAACCCCATCGTGCTCTTTGATTCACAGTATGCATTAAGTCAGGGCGAAGATAAAGTAGGAGCCGAAAACCTATTCAAGTTTAAGCAAGGCTAATCTCCCTAAAGAAAGCCATTCATCAATGTGAATGTAATGGAAGACCCAACCTACAAACTTGCCTTAGATAAAATCTAAATGAAGTCCGGCTGACAGGCTTATTTTATATGACTGTCTACATTTTTTTCTTCCATAAGCTTTATGAGTCGCTGATTGGTAGCAACTCTTTTGGGATTAGAGTCTTTTTCGGATTGTATGCTCTTGAGGAATTCAACGTATTTATCAGGGAACTTCAAATGAAGACTACCCAAAACCACCAACTTTTTATACCAGTGAAAGGGCAGAGAAGTGTAATCAACATACTCCCTCATTCCTTCATAGTTGAAGCAAGGCACTTTACCCCCATTCTTCATTTCTATTTCGATTTGAGTTTTGTGATACCCGGCTCCCAACGACTCATATTTGTCAAGTAAATTTTCTTGTGATTTTGAAAGATCATAAACAGCTCCCCAAACAACGTTCTGAGGATCAGAAGAACTTTGGACGGTAGCTTTTCCGGAGCCATCGCCACCGAGTTTATGGAAATGAATTTCTGAGGAATGAAGCTTTCCCTTCCCCAAAAAATCAGCTTCCCCCAACCTGCTTTCTAATCGAATTTGATGAAGGTTTGAACCATAAGCAAAGTATAAATTCATTGATTGGTAATTAATTTCAATAGCTGTTTATCACATTATTTCAATGTGTTTCCAATTTCAAATGTTCCAAAAAGGATTTCGTTTTCCGGGTTTTTAATATGGTGTTATATGTGTAATTTATGTTATGAAATCAAATTTCCCCATACGCAAAATTATCCATGTTGATATGGATGCCTTTTATGCCGCTGTTGAGCAACGGGATAATCCGGATTTGCGGGGGAAACCGGTGATTGTGGGAGGATCGCCCAGTGGCCGTGGTGTTGTAGCTACTGCCAGTTATGAAGCACGTAAATTTGGAGTGCACTCGGCAATGCCTGCCTCTAAAGCCGTGCGACTTTGTCCTCATGGTATTTTTGTAAAAGCCCGCTTTGATGCCTATAAAAAAGCATCTCAACAAATCCGCGAAATCTTTTTCGAATATACCGACCTGGTTGAACCACTATCACTGGACGAAGCCTTTCTCGATGTCACCGAAAATCACAAAAATATTCCATCTGCCACCCTTATAGCTAAGGAAATTCGGGAAAAAATTTATGAAGAAACAAAACTGACGGCCTCAGCCGGTGTTGCTCATAACAAGTTCTTGGCGAAGGTGGCTTCGGATCTCAACAAACCAAACGGTCTCACCCTAATCACCCCTGAAAAAGCAGAGGCTTTCTTGGAAGAACTGCCTATAGAAGATTTTTATGGTGTGGGGAAGGCCACTCAAAAAAAGATGCACGCGGTTGGGATAAAATCAGGTGCAGATTTAAAGGAATGGACTGAAATTGATTTGGTGAAAGCCTTCGGGAAATCGGGCAGGTTCTATTATAGAATCGTTAGGGGAATTGACCACCGGGAAGTGAAGCCGCATCGGGTTCGGAAATCCTATGGGAAAGAGCGGACATTTTCTGAGGATATCGAGAGCCTGGAATGGATTCATAATTTCCTGGATGAGCTCGCTCAAACCATTGCCGAGGGGATGAAAAAGATCAATGCGGCCGGTAAAACCATCACCCTAAAAGTACGCTACGATGATTTTGACACCATCACCCGAAGTTATTCCCTTCCTCATTATACCAACCGCTATCGGGATATCACGGACGTAGTTCGGAAATTACTGGAAGAGACGGAGGTCGGAAAACGACCGGTGCGTTTGTTGGGAATTACGTTATCTAATCTAAACCTTAATGAAGAGAAGGTGTATGAACAACTTGAATTGGCATTTTAGTGATGAATGAAAGTTGAAAGTTGATAGGGCGACTTTAGCTGTTTTTACTCTTTAAGCGCTGATCGGATATCATTCTTTGTAATAATTTTATGATTGAAGTCAGTAATTTTATTCTCGAATAAGCACGTTCATAATTTATTGCATGTCTACTTTTAAAATACCAATCTCTTGCCTCCCTGGCTGATCCAAGTGAAATTTCATAAAACCGTGCTTTCTCCTTTTTTGATATTCTTGAATATCCTTCAATTATATTCGCACTTATTGATCCTACTGAACGATACAATTGGTCTGCCAATGCAAACCTCTTTAGTTGAATTATTTTTTCAGTGTCTTTCCAACAAGCATCTGATAAAAACAATCCTAGTCGATAGGCCTCCAATCTCCAAGATATATCTTCTTTCATTTCCTTTGGTACAATCTCTAACCATTTTTCATATTTCATATCCCTTAAGTTTATTTGTTTTTCATAAGTAAGAGGGGTTTCAAACCAATTCCTTACAAAAATCACCCTATCAACTTTCAACTATCACTTTATCCACACACAACTATCATTTTACCAAGATAATCGTGAATTTCCCACATACTATTTAACTATAAGAAATTGACAACTATGAGTGACGGTTACGGATTATTAAAAGGAAAAAAAGGAATTATTTTTGGCGCTTTAGACGAGCGCAGTATTGCTTGGAGAATTGCCCTGGCCTGCAAAAGGGAAGGAGCTGATTTTGTGCTCACCAATGCTCCGGTAGCTTTACGTCTTGGTGCCCTTGATGCTTTAGGCGAAGAAACAGGCGCTCCCATCATCCCTTGCGATGTCACCAAAGATGATGAGATCGAAGACTTGATGAATCAAACCAAAGAACATTTGGGCGGTGGCGTTGATTTTATTTTACATGCAGTCGGGATGTCGCCCAATGTGCGAAAGAAAAAGGAATACACCAACCTCAACTACAACTGGCTGCAACAAACACTGGATATTTCAGCTATTTCTTTACACCGTGTTCTTCACCACGCAGACAACATGAATATGCTGAATGACGGCGGAAGTGTGGTTGCCCTGTCTTACATTGGCGCACAACGCATATTTTCCAAGTACTCTGACATGAACGACGCCAAAGCTTTACTGGAAAGCATCGCCAGAAACTATGGAAGTCGATTGGCTGACCGGGGAATTCGGGTGAATACTGTTTCTCAGGCTCCCACCAAAACTTCAGCCGGAACTGGCATTAAAGGCTTTGATGGCATGTATACTTTTGCCGATATGATTGCTCCAATGGGTAATCCTTCAGCCGATGAATGCGCTGATTACTGCGTGACTTTATTTTCAGACCTTACCCGTAAAGTAACTATGCAAAATCTGTTTCACGATGGCGGATTTGTAAACTCCGGTATTTCTGAAGAGATGATTGATGATCTTGCTAAATTGTATTCAGAAGACGAAGATTAATTTATTTCAGACTTAGCCGGTCTTTTTTCAAGATTAGAATAAAATAAACCTAAATATTATGCCTGAAGTCATACTCGGTATTGATCCCGGCTCCCGAAATACCGGTTACGCCCTGTTGACGGAAGAAAACGGACAACTGATCGCTTTAAGATGTGATGTGATTCGCATGGCCGATATCGATGATCATTCCGAACGATTGCAGGTTATTTTTGATAAAGTATCAAGTATAATACGCTCCAATAACCCCACATCTTGCGCTGTTGAAACACCTATTTACGGCGTAGATCCCATGGCTATGCTAAAATTGGGAAGAGCGCAAGCAGCTGCTATGTTGGCTATCACCAATAATGGTTTATCTGTAGCAGAATACTATCCAAAGTCGGTAAAGAAATCTATTACCGGAAATGGTAATGCAAGCAAAAAGCAGGTGGCTTTTATGCTGAATAAAATGGTGAAACTGCCCGATGAAAAGTTATCAAATGATGCAACAGATGCCCTGGCGGTAGCATGGTGCCATTTAATGAAAGGCAAAGGAATCCCCGGTTCAGCCAAGAAGAAAACGCATCAAAATAATAAGAAAAGTGATTGGGCCAGTTTTGTTGCCGATAATCCCGATAGGGTAAAGGGGACGTAATTTGAGGCAGTGCACCGAAAAAAAATTCAATTTGGAGTGACATCCTCACGGGATTGGAAATCTAATTAGCTTGAGTTCGGAATAAAATAGTAATTTGTTGTCACCCTGAGCGATTAGCATTTTTAATAATGTTTCATTTGTATCCCGCGAAGGGTCCCAAAATTTGAGTTGGCTGATTAGTATTAAAGGTTGAGATCCTTCGCGTTTAACAAGTTTGCTTAGATAGTTTTTTAAAGCGCTCAGGATGACAACTTCAGAGAGCTTTTCTTTATCTCAAATTAATTATTGAAATAAGAATTAATTGCTGGAACTATGATCGCATTTTTAAAGGGTTTTATTGAAGAGAAAAAAGAAGGTGCTGTAATCCTTGATGTACAGGGGGTGGGCTATGAGGTCGAAATCTCATCCATCACCCAAGAACAACTGGAGAGCGCCGGTTCGGAAGTAAAACTGCTTATCTACCACCATATCACTGACAGCGATCAGCGACTGTTTGGATTCTTCTCTTCGGATGAAAAGGCACTATTTGAAAAACTTATCACCGTGAAGGGAGTAGGCCCCAAACTTGGACTTACTATTCTATCGGGGCTTCCCGCAGATCAACTTATTGGGGCAATTACCAATGAAGAACATGCTACATTATCGAAAGTGCCGGGTATCGGGAAGAAAACTTCACAGCGTATTATCGTAGAGCTAAAAGATAAACTGGCTGAATATGCCGCATCTGCCGGTGTTACTCCAACCAGTTCCGCTGACTCAAGTGTGACCGGTGAAGCTATCTCTGCGCTGGAATCGCTTGGCTTCAAGAAAAAAGAATCGGAGCAAGCGGTTATGAAAGCCCTCAAAGATACCGGCAGTGATGATGCTTCCATAGTTATCAAAAAGGCCCTGGCGAGTTTAAATAAATAGCACTTTTCCCGGTTTTAAGATTCAGTTGCCATTGTAAAAAGTGAGCGACTTAAGATGAGGTTCCAAAAAGTTATAGGGCAATTCTTATTACATTTTACTAAAAGCTAAGCTATAGGATGATTAGCTATCTTTATTTTTGAGTTTCTACTACTGCTTCAATAAAGGCTGCAGGATCGTCCGGGGAAATTACAATTTGCTCTGTTCCAACATCTAAGACTACCGTTCTTTTTGTATGAGTTGCATATGCTTTATACCGCCCCAAAATACTATTGCTGAAATTCCCGATATAACCGAAAAGCCCTCCTATGCCAAACCTTCTCAGTGAGCCCATCATGGCATTGGGCTTATTTTCGATGTTTGATATCTCAGACAAGCTTATGTCTGTAGACCAGCCAAGCCGCAGAATTTTAAGTTTTCCATCCTGAATGCTGTACCCATACACTCCAAATGCCGCACAACCAAGAACAATGCTCCATAGGAGTATTGCCACAAAAAGATTTGGTGTGGCATAATTCAGCACTGCAAAAAGTAATATTACACCACCGGTAATACCTCTTAACAACCAATCCCAAGGTGCTCTGAACTGATATCTCATAATTAGACCTACATGGTTTATAACATTCACTTCTAATGTATTCAAAGAATTTCACAACAAAAAAAGGCTTCGGAAAACCGAAGCCTTTGGACTAAATGTAAAATGTGGACTTAAAATTATTTTATGTCCAGTTTACTATGGTCACCAACATCAACCTTCCCTTTCACATTTTTCAGGGAAGTAAAAGCTCCAACCGTTGAACCGGAAATTTCAGAATCTAAAATCTCAGCATTATCCCGAATGATGGTATTTTCAACTTTGGAATTTTTGATTACCGAATCGTTTTCAATACTAACTTTGGGGCCTACTGTACTGTTTTCAATCTGAACACCTTCTCCTATATAAACAGGCGAAATAATGGTAGCATTGGGATATTTGCTTTCATCGGCTCCATCAAATTCTTTTTCGGTGATGATGCCGGTTGTTTCCAGCCACGCAGGCAGAGTTCCGCAATCCAACCACTCATCAACGGTTGCTGTTTTAAATATTTTGCCGTCTTTGATCATTTTATCGAGGGCATCTGTTAGGAAATACTCTCCACCCGGACCTTTCATATCATTTTCAAGCACCCACTCAATCTGCTTTTTAAAATAATTTCCATCCTTGAAGTAGTACACACCAATGATGGCCAGGTCAGATATAAATTCCTTTGGCTTCTCAACGAATCCGGTGATGGTATCGCCTTCATGTACAGCCACTCCAAATCGTGATGGGTCTTCCACCTTTTTTAACCAAATTACGCTATCTGCATCGCCCAACTCAAAAGGTTCCTGACTGTCAAAAATCGTATCTGCAAAAGCGATTATAACTTCGCCATCTAAGTGCTCTTTGGCCATAGCTACAGCATGAGCTGTGCCCAGAGCTTCTGCTTGCACCTCAAATAACGCCTTTGCATTATGACGCTCACTCATATCGCGCAGTGGCTGTTTGATGTCTTCTCCAAAATCCGGACCCAAAATATACACTACATCCGTGATATCTCGATCCAGTGTTCGGTTAAAAGTCTCAATAATTCTTTCTACAATCATAGTACCTGCTACAGGCAGTAGAGGCTTAGGAACTGTGTGCGAGTGCGGACGAACACGAGTACCCCGCCCGGCCATTGGGATAACTAATTTCATATATTTCTTTTCGTTTTTTTGAAACAATTTTATTGATTGTCTGGTGAATATAGCAAGGTTCTTTACCGATTTCGAATAGCAGTTAATTTCATAACTTATACTTTACACAGATCGCTTATAATTTTTAAATCCCACATAAATTGAACTGGTATTATTTGCTTCTCGACGGAGCTGCAATTTTATTTTGCCTAATAATGATTCGATACACATGGTATCGAATGCGCTTTTTCGTTCATATCTATCAACAGGTCGGCTACAAAAATAACTTGTTTTGGCAATGGCTTAAGGCTCACTGGGATGAAAAAGTGATTACCGGCAATATCTCATTGCTGATGGTTTTCATTTTCATTTTGATGCTGTTCAGCAACTGGATTTTTGATACCCTCACCTACACCTCCGTTAGCTTAATCGTTTTGCTTTCTTGCATATGGTGGTTTAGGGGCGTATCAAAGTACCGCCCAGAAAAAGTAAAAAAACCTCTTGTTTTTACTCCGCGAGTTCTTCGGCTGATGGTACCCTACACTATCCTTAATGTTTTTTTACCGCTCTATTTCACCTATACCAGTTTTACAGGATTTCTGCCTTTTATTGAACTGCCCCTACCTAACTACTTCAGCGGGTTACTCTCTTTTGATTTGATCTTACTGATTACAGGATGGGCTTTTGGAATCGCCTTACTCCCGTTTTTTATTTTGCTGGCAGGGCTCATAACTAAACCGGTTGAAAAGTACATTCAAAATGGATTTAAAAAACAAGCCCGAAAAAAGCTGGCCTCCATGCCCGACTTAAAGGTGATTGCTATCACTGGCAGCTATGGAAAAACCAGTACCAAGTTTATGATTCGTGACTTGCTAAAAGAGCGGTTTAATGTCTGCTCAACCCCCGGCAGCTATAACACCCCAATGGGCATTTGTAAAGTGATCAATAATGACCTTCAATCCCATCACCAAATACTTATACTTGAAATGGGAGCGCGTTATGAAGGCAACATTGAGGAACTTTGTGATATCGCCAACCCGGATGTTTCTGTAGTCACGAATGTAGGGGTTGCGCACCTGGAAACTTTTGGCTCCCGGGAAGTGATTGCCTATGAAAAAGGCACCCTGGTTCGGAGGCTCGAAGAAGGCGGTGTAGCCGTGTTGAATGCCGACGATATACGGGTCTCGAAAATGGGCGAACACCGGGATGATATTCAGCGAATCTTGGTTGGCTTAAACAATGGGAGTATTCGCGGTTCTAATGTTTCTTACAGCACGTCCGGCATGTCATTTAATGTTTCTATTGGGGATGTATCGGAAACCTTTGAAACAAAATTGCTCGGTGCTCATAATGCTCAAAACCTATTACTGGCGGTAGGTGTTGCTAATCATTTCGATATTCGTCTCAAAACCATGGCCCTTGCAGCTGCAAATATTGAACCTATTGAACACCGGTTAGAGCTTAAAAAAAGAGGGGAGCTCACCATTATAGATGATGCTTTTAACTCAAATCCAGTCGGGGCCAAGAATGCTGTTGAAATCTTGGCTCAATTTAATTCGGGGCAACGTATGATCATCACTCCGGGGATGATTGAGTTGGGAGATATTGAGGAGGAAGAAAACTTTAAATTTGGAAAAACTATTGCCAAAGCGAATCTTGATTTAGTGGTACTGGTAGGAGAGGAAAGAGCAAAACCTATTCTGGAAGGCATAAAATCAAAAGACTCGGCAGCACTTAATGTTCGTGTTGTAAACTCTCTGTTTGAGGCCAACGAGTTGGTGCAAAAGCACGCCCGGGAAGGAGATATCGTACTTTATGAAAACGACCTTCCGGATGTATATAATGAATAAGTAATGTTAAATGAACCCTTCATTTAACATTTAAAACTCAACATTAATACCTATTCATATCGTACGGCATCGGCGGGTTGAACCTGTCCGGCCCGGTGGGCAGGATACCAACTTGCCAGTATACAAAGACCCAAACTGGCTACTAAAATAATGGATACATCTAATGGACTTATCAGTACGGGATAAGCATCAATAATAAATGCTGATGATAGTTTTACAAAGCCGAATTTCATTTGAGCCCAGCTTAGGGCAAGGCCAAGAGTACCTCCAATTCCACATCCTATTAAGCCAATGTACAGTCCCTGTTTCCTGAAAATGGATTTAATACCTTTTCGGCTATATCCCATCGACATTAAAATGCCAATGTCTCTTTGTTTTTGAATGACAATCATTGTTAATGACCCAATAATATTCAGAACAGCTACTATCACAATCAGGATTAATACTAAAAATGATCCCCACTTTTCCAGGTACATCACATCATACAGCGGCTTCTGTAAATCGTACCAAGTCGAAATTTTGAAATCCGTTCCCAGAATGACCGAAAGCTTTTCTTTCACTTCCTCTGCCTGCTCATTGTTGGATAACTTTATATCCATTCCGGTGATTTCACCCCGAACCCTAAATAATCGTTTAGCCGCTTCAATGTCTACAAAAACTTTTGGCGAACCTGTTATCTGTTGTAAATAATAGGCCCCCCGTAAATCAAAACGGAAAGATTGAGGGACGGTAATTTGGGTGAGTGCATTTTTCATGCCGGCCGCACTTAGCAGGGCTAAATCATCTTCAACATTAAGGCGTAGTCGGTTTTTAAGATCTTCATGCACTATGATGCCTGGTGTTCTGTTGCGGACTGAGAGGTCGAAAACCCCTGTAGTCACACTTTCTTCAATATCAACAAGCTGAAAAAAGGAATCTCGCTCAACCCCCTTAACATCAACTACCTCATTTTGTGATCCTTCAATCGCCAATAATGCTTTTCCTTCTACATAGGGAGAGATAATTTGTACTTCCGGTAATGAACGAATCTGCGACATTATTTCTTCGTTTTGTGCGAATGTTTGAGCCCCGGAAGCCTCGATCCGCAAATCAGGGTCGTACGACAACAAAAAGCTTTTAATCACATCAAAAAAACCATTAAACACGGAAAGAACCACAATCAGCAGGGCCGTACCAATGGTAATGCCGGTAATACTGATAAAAGTTAGGGTAGAAATAAGGGAGATATGCTTGCGCGAAAACAAGTATCTCTTTGCAATAAAGCCGGAATTCTTCATGTACCTAAAATATAGAATCGTTGAATCGAAAGCACTTTAAATGGATACACAAAATTTTGTGAAATTTTAGTATCTTTATCGTCCTTTCAAATCCAAAAATGGTGATGAGTTTTACACTATCAAAAGAAACAATTGCTTCCATATCTGACGGGTCACATGGGGACCCTTTTTCAGTTTTAGGGTTACATGAAACAGACATAGATGACAAAAAGAAATTAGTCCTGCGAACATTTAGACCGGAAGCAAAATCCGTAACAGCCATAATTGGTAGTAAGAAGTATGAACTTGATCTGGTTTCCAAAGAAGGATTATTTGAAAAAGTATTTGCCCGCCGAAAGAACCGTTTTAACTACGAGCTACAAATTACGCCCCATAAAGGCGAGCCATTTACTATAAAAGATGCTTATCAATTTAATTCTCTTATCAGCGATTTTGATTTACAGCTTTGGGGTGAAGGCAATCATAACCAGGCTTATGAGTTCATGGGAGCTCATCCACGCGAGATTGAAGGCGTAAAAGGAACCCATTTTGTAGTTACGGCACCCAGCGCAACACGAGCCAGCGTGGTTGGTGAGTTTAACAGCTGGGATGGACGTGTTCACCGTATGCGAAAATTTCACGATCAGGGTATTTGGGAAATTTTTATTCCACATGTTCAGGAAGGGGATTATTATAAATATGAAATTATTACCCCGGTTCAGGATTCTCCTCTAAAAAAAGCTGACCCTTTTGCCTTTTATTCTGAATTGCGTCCGGGCACAGCTTCCATTGTAAAGGGTATTGATAACTATGCATGGGAAGATGCTGACTGGATTAAAAACAGACAGGAAAAACAAGGATACGATCAACCCATTTCAATTTATGAAATGCATCTGGGTTCCTGGAGACGTAAAGTTGGCGAAGAGCCCGGTTTTTTAAGTTATCGTGAAACGGCCGACCAGCTGGTGCCTTACTTAAAAAATTTGGGATATACTCACGTAGAACTAATGCCCATAGCCGAACATCCGTATGATCCCTCATGGGGATATCAGATTACCGGATATTATGCGCCCACCAGTCGCTTTGGTACCCCGGAAGATTTTATGTACTTCGTAGATCAATGTCATCAAGCCGGTATTGGGGTGATTGTGGATTGGGTACCTGCTCACTTTGCAAAAGACGAACATGGACTACGGCGTTTTGACGGAACCGGACTTTTTGAGCATGACGACCCCCGAAAGGGCGAACACAAAGATTGGGGAACTTGTATTTTTAATTTTGGGCGTACTGAAGTTCAAAATTTTCTCGTCTCAAACGCAATTTATTGGTGTGATAAATTTCATATAGATGGGCTTAGGGTTGATGCCGTAGCCTCGATGCTATACCTGGATTATTCCCGCGATGAAGGTGAATGGATTCCAAACAAGTATGGTGGTCGTGAAAACATCGAAGCCATCGACTTTTTAAGGAAATTCAACGATTCGGTACATCATCACTTTCCTGGAGTTATCACTTTTGCTGAAGAATCAACTTCCTGGGGAGGGGTATCCCGTCCTACAGAAACCGGGGGCTTAGGATTTGATTTTAAATGGAATATGGGGTGGATGAATGACACGTTAACCTATATTCAAAAAGATCCTATTTATAGAAAATATCATCAGGATCAGCTTACCTTTTCTCTGATATATGCTTTTTCAGAGCATTTTATGCTTCCGTTTTCTCATGATGAAGTGGTACATATGAAGGAATCTATGCTTTCAAAAATGCCCGGCGATGATTGGCAAAAGTTTGCGAATCTACGGCTCATTTATTTATACATGTACACCCATCCCGGAAAAAATTTACTTTTTATGGGATGCGAATTTGGACAGTGGTCAGAATGGGATGAATCACATTCTCTTGACTGGCATCTATTGGAATGGGAAACTCATCAAGGAGTACAACAACTTGTTAAAGATTTAAACTCGATAAACAACCGGGAAAAACCACTGCACGAAATTGATTTTGACTGGCGCGGCTTTGAATGGATTGATGCCAGTGATGCTGATAACAGTATTATTTCTTATATCCGCAGAGCCAGGGACCCGGAAGATTTTGTAGTTGTAATTCTGAATTTTACACCTAATGTTCACTACGGCTATAAGGTAGGCGTACCCCATGCAGGTGAATATGAAATTTTATTGAACAGCGATTCGGAATACTATGGTGGAAGTAATGCCGGAGATAGTAAAATTCATGCTGAATGGGGAGAGTGGCATAATCAAAAAGCCAATATCTCTGTTACCATACCTCCGCTGGCAGGGCTAATTTTAAAACCAAAGGAATAGATACTACATGCGCTTTCCACGTTCTTGCGGCTGTTTAGTTCACCCAACATCCTTTCCCGGTAAATATGGAATGGGAGATTTTGGGTTTGAGGCCCGAAAATTTATTGATTTTTTAGATCGAACAAATCAATCCATCTGGCAGGTTTTACCCCTTACCCCAACCGGATATGGAAACTCTCCCTATGCCAGTTATTCTGCTTTTGCGGGGAATGTATATCTAATCAGCCCAGACATCCTTCACAAAAAAGGGTTACTGACTCAGGATGAGATTGATGACATTCAATTACCCTATTCTACTGAAGCTGACTATGAAGCATCTTTTAAAAATAAAGATCGTGTGTACCAATTGGCCTTTAAGCGTTTTTTCGATTCCATAAAAAAAGAAGAAAAAGAAGCCTTCAATGCGTTCAAAAAGCAAAATAAACACTGGCTCGATGATTTTGTGCTTTTTATGGCCTGTTCTCTCTATTACAACAGGCAACCCTGGAATACCTGGGATGAAGACATAGCTCAGCGTAAACCGGAAGCACTTAAAAAATATCGGGAGAAATTTAAAGAACAGATTGAATATCAATACTGGCTTCAGTTTGAATTTAACAACCAGTGGATTGCCCTAAAAAATTATGCCAACCAAAAAGGTATTCGTGTAATTGGCGATATTCCTATTTTTGTTGACCATAACAGTGCTGATGTTTGGGCTAATCCCGAATATTTTGAAGTGGACGAAAAGGGAAACCGAATGTTAGTAGCCGGGGTACCACCTGATTATTTTAGTAAAACCGGCCAACTTTGGGGAAACCCTCTCTATAAATGGGATAAGCTTGAAGAGGATGGTTTCTCTTGGTGGGTAGATCGCTTCAAACAAATGTTTTACGCCTTTGATGCTATTCGTGTAGACCACTTCCGTGGTTTTAATGCTTACTGGGAAATTAAAGCCTCAGAAAAAACAGCTGAAAATGGACGCTGGGTTAAAGGTCCCGGTAAAAAACTTTTTGATACTATACTTGAACAATGCGGAGAACTGCCCATTATCGCGGAAGATCTAGGATTTATGACGGAAGGTGTTGAAAAACTGAGAGATAAATACAATTTTCCGGGCATGAAAATCATTCAATTTGCCTTCGACTCAGACTCTGCCAACGATTTCTTACCCCATAATTATACACCAAATAGCGTTGTCTACTCAGGCACCCACGATAATGACACCGCTATAGGGTGGTATAACTCAACCAACGAAACCGAACAACACAAAGCGCGCACATATACCCGCTCAAGTGGCGAAAATATTCACTGGGAATTCATCCGGCTGGGCATGCTTTCAGTAGCAGATCAGGCTATCTTCCCATTACAGGACTACATGGGTTTGGATGAGTCACACAGAATGAATATCCCCGGCACATCGTCGGGTAATTGGCTGTGGAGATACACTTACGAAATGTTCAAAAATGTAGATGAACAACACATTCAGCACCTTGTTGAAATAAGTAATCGTCAAATTCATAGAAATACATAACTCAATAAATGCTTGATTTCATATACAGACTGTGTTTTTGTATATTCCAAGCTTAGAATTTTTAACTGAAATATATGGCATTTACACTAAATCACTTACCTAAGCGAACTGATAAACCACGCAAAAGGGGGTTAACCCTTGCCTTAGATAAAGGATATAGCGTGCGGCAAGCTCAGGATTTCGTTGAATCCAGTTCCAACTATATAGACGTTGTAAAATTGGGTTGGGGAACAGCATATGTTACCCAAAACCTTGAAGAAAAAATTGAAGTCTATCAAAGTGCCGATATTCCGGTTTATTTTGGAGGCACTTTATTTGAAGCCTATGTACTCCGCGATCAGCTTGACGCCTATGTTCAGTTGATGAAAAACTACAACATACAGCATGTGGAAGTTTCCAACGGCACCATATGGTTATCCGATGAAAGGAAACAGGCGATCATTAAAGAACTGAGCCAAGAGTTTTACGTGTACTCCGAAGTTGGCAGTAAAAACCCTAACGATATCATTCCTCCCTACAAATGGGTTCGAATTATAGAAGAAGAACTTAAAGCCGGAGCACAAAAAGTTATTTGTGAAGCCCGCGAAAGTGGAACTGTTGGAGTATTTAGACCCAATGGCGAAGTTCGCTCCGGATTGATAGAAGAAATCACCGATCAAATATCACAAGACAAACTTATTTTTGAAGCCCCTCAAAAAGAGCAGCAGGTTTGGTTCATTCGGAAGTTTGGCAGTAATGTCAATCTTGGAAATATTGTACCAGCAGATGTAATTGCCGTTGAAACACTCCGGCTGGGCCTTAGAGGAGACACCCTTTTAGACTTTTACTCATTGGATGACGATGAGGATCTAAATAGTGTTATGAAAAATAATACAGCACCAAATTAAACCAGAGTAATCACTGAGAGCACATATCTATGAAAATTCTTTACGTTGCCGCAGAAATTTCCCCATTTGCACGCATGACTTATACAGCCGATTTACTTCGGTTTTTGCCTGCTTCACTTCAAGACAAAGGGTTTGAGATCCGCATCTTACTTCCCAAGTATGGATCCATTAATGACCGCAGAAATCGATTACATGAAGTAATTCGACTTTCCGGTATAGAGGTTAAAGTGGGGGATACAATCGAGACGATGAAAATTAAAGTGGCAAGTATCCCCAATGCTAAACTGCAGGTTTATTTCTTAGACAACGACACTTATTTCAAGAGAAAAGGACTATTCAGAAAACCAGATTCAGAAGAATTTTATGAAGATAACGATGAGCGGTTGGCATTCTACAATAAAGGAGTGCTCGAAACAGTTATTAAGCTCGGCTGGGAACCGGACATTATTCATTGTCACGACTGGCCGGCCGGATTGACTCCGCTTTTAGTGAAAACTTTATATAAAGATGAGAAGATTTTTCAGAATACTAAGATTGTGTACAATCTGCATCACCCTATTAACGAGGGAGATTCAGACTCTGCACGGGTATTAGAACTTCTCGGATTACCCGCTGATACTGATATCGACAATTTGACTGAGGAGGGCAAAGTTGATTTGCTCAAACTCGGGCTCAAATACAGTGATCATGTGGTTACGGGTAATTATCTAAAAGATGAATTCGATGATATCTTTGATGAACTGGGAATTAAGCCTGAGAAAATTCAAGGCTCCCCGGAAGATGTCTCCGATAAATTTGCCGAATATTATCGGACGATATCCGACGCTGAATAATAGATAGATAGAGAACATTTTAAATATATTTTAATGACCAGAAGAAATAAGGGCCTCACTTCCTTATACACGGCGCTATTTGCACTAATTTTAATTTTTAACGGCTGTGAAAACCCGGGGAGCGTTGGTGATGATTTCACAAACTCTCCTGTTGTTACCTTCGATACCTTAGAGGTTAAAAACACCTCTGTATTAAATTTTGAGGATGGGTACTCAGGAAATTTTCCTTTTATGGCAATGGGAAAATATAATGATCAAATATTTGGTGATATTGATGCCACAACTTTCGTTAGACCTATTAGAAACCCCAATATTCCTGATAGTTTAGAAATAGAGGGAAACAACTTTTCTATGAAGCTTGAAGTTGGACTTGACAGCGCTCAAACTTACGGAGACACACTCGGTACTGCCTCATTTTCAGTGTATGAGATTACCTCTCTTTGGAGAGGAACTTCACATCGGGTAAATGATGAATTAGATTACAATGAAGCAAATTTAATAGGTCAGTTCCAGGTTGGCAGTGAAAAAAACATCCTTATTGATCTTGCTGATTCATGGAAAGATAAGTATGCCTCATATTTAAATAACGAAGAAGACAATGCGGATTCTTTATACCAATATGAATTTCATGGTTTAGCCATTGTGCCGACGGGTAGCTCAGGCAAAATTGATTTCCCCAACGCTTCAGAAACTCGTTTTCTAATTTTGAATGAGGATCAAACTGATACTGCTTCTGTGCCTCTTAATAATTGGGCTTATAGCATAAATCGTTCTAATGTACCTCAAACCGAGGGTGCTTTCCCTTTACATACCACTATGGAAAGTGCCATGAGAATTGTTTTTCCTACAGAAGAGTTAAAACAGAAACATTCTTCCTCTAATATTATAAAATCAGAATTGATTTTTTATTCAGCTGAAGAAAATCTTCAAAACTCTTTGCCGGTTAATCATTACAGGCCTAATATAAACTTATTGGGTTTAAACCAGCGAACCGTCGACGATGATGTCTTTGAATATCAGCTTACCGACCCCGACTTTATTGCCCCCATTATTGAAGACAGTGCTTACTTTAAAGCACCTGTCAATACTTTCGTAAACAATGCTTTGTATGGCGAAGAAGAACAGAACGAAATGATTGTTGGGATAGGTTCAAGTTCAGGCATTCTCCGTTCAACTTTAATATTCAATTCTGAAGCACCTTCACATAAAAAACCAAAATTAATAATTACCTATATAGTGAATGAAGAAAATTAACATTCATAGCTTTTTAAGTTTAGCAATTGTAATCTCAATCTTTGCTGCATCATCAGTATTTGCACAAGACGACTCCAGCAGTAAAAGTAAAGGGGGGTCCTTTTACTCACTCTTTGGCCTTGGTTTCCCAACTGATAACAATACAGCCAGAGAGTTGGGTTTAGGTATTCCAGGTGTTTCATTAGATAACTCTCAATCAAATAGCTTATACAATCCGGCTCTGTGGGGGAAAAATGTGCTGACTACAACATCATCAGGTTTTTTGTTTTCGAAGTTTAATTCTTCGGACAATAATACTGCTAACGAAAACTCTTCTCTTCAAGCAAACTACCTACAATTAACGTTGCCTATTTATAGAGAAAAATTTGGTATATCAGCCTCTTTATACCCTGTAACACGCTCCAATTATCAGTTCACAAATACCACCAACACTATCGTAACTCCGGAAGACGACACTATAAACTACAGAACTGAAACAACCGGATCTGGTGGGGTAAACAAGTTAGAAATTGGTTTTGGCTGGACTATTAATAAAAACTTTGCCTTTGGTTATGCTCCGTCATTAGCATTTGTTTCTCAAAAAACAATAAATAATGCTTTTTTCGACCGAATTGACTACGGTAACACCACCATCAGTAATAAAATAACCGGTTCATCTTTTAGCCATCGTTTTGGAGCTTTGCTTTCATTTCAAAATATCATTAGCTCTGACGACAGAATTACTATTGGGTCTTCTTTTATTTTACCGGTAGAAATTTCTGTTGATGAAAAGATTGTAAGTACTAAACAAGTTAATGGCCGAGACCGCGAAGTGACACTCAACGAACAATCCGGATTAGGGGCTAAATTACCTGCTGAATGGACCGGTGGAGTTACATATTATCCTTCAAACCTTTTCAATATATCGTTAGAAGGTAAGTTACAAACGTGGAGCGAAGCTGAATCTTCCATAAACTCTAATACTCAATCTCTTGAACTATCAGATCGTACCAAATTAGGCCTTGGTGCTGAGTATCACCCCTACAAAACGAACTCAACGAGTTTTTTATCTAATTTCAGATATAGTGGTGGGGTTTCATTTGACTCGGGTCATCTGAGTTTTCAGGGAGATGATATTAATACCCTTTGGTTTTCTGCCGGTTTAGGAATAATTTCCCCCTTTTCTAATTCAACTATTGACATCAGTGCCCAATACGGATTACGTGGCACTACCTCTAATAACCTTGTTAGAGAAAAAATTTGGGCCCTTAACTTATCTGTTAACTTGACTGAACTCATGTTTTTCAGACCCAAATTGAATTAACAAAAACTATTAAAACATAATAAATCAATATTCTGCTGAGTTTTATAGACCAACAGGATTAATAATATCAAGACCGATGAAAAAAATAATAACGCTTTTGTGGATATTTTTTGTTAGCGTCCCCCTTGCTTTTGCTCAATTTGATGATTGCCAGGAAGAGCCGCCCAGTGGGTTAGGTCAATTACCTGCCTATTCTATTTTTCAAGAAAATTATAAAAACGGGGATTATGACTTAGCGCTTAAATATGGTAGGTGGATCATTTGTTCTAACCCTGAGACTATTGAAGGATATTCAGCATTTAAACTGAATACTCAGTACAACAGAATGATTAACATCTATTCTGAAATGGGACGCTCCAAAGAAGACCCTACCGAAAAAGCCGCTTATATAGATACTGCCCGAATTTTGATAAACCGGGCTTTAGACCTTTTTGGAGATGACCAGGAAGAAGAATTTGATCTTATCTTTAAACGAGGCCGTTTCTTCCAGCAAAATTACAACGAAATTGAAGATGGCCTTCAAAAAGCCTACTCAGATTATGAAACGCTTATTCATCTCAACCCTGAAAGAGCTACAACTATGGGCGATGGGTATTATTTACGTCAAGCTCTTAATAACGCTGTAAGGCAGGATAGAGTTGAAGATGCACAAGAGCTTATTGACTTAACTAAACCACATGCCAGTGGAGATATTTTAAATTTCATCGAGGAGAAACAACAGGAGATTCTCGGTTCTCCGGAAGAGCAAATTGCATACTTCTCTCCAATGGTCGAAGAAGACCCAAATGATATTGATGCATGGAAAGCACTCGAACAAGCTTATGAGGGCACCGGTGACCGTGAAAAGCTGAAGGAGGTAAAAGTTAAGCTCAATGAGCTTGAACCAACCTACGAAAGTGCTTTGGATTTAGGTGATTTAGCCAAGAGTAACGCCAACTATAATGAGGCTATAAAATATTACCAACAAGCATTGGATCGTGCTTCAGATGACTCTCAACGAGAAACTCTATATCTAAGCATGGCAGATATGTATATCAGTTCTGACAGATTAGAAACAGCCAGAGAGTATGTTCGAAGAGCAATAGAGATAGATCCAAACAATGGTACTTCTTATATAAAAATGGGTACCATCTACAGCGAAGCTATTACTAATTGTACAGAAGAATCCAGTTTAGAGCCCAAAGACAGAGTGGTATACTGGCTAATAATTGACTACTTGAATAAAGCCAAACAAGTTGACTCTTCTGTAACAAATACCGTGAACAGTCAGCTCTCATCTTATGAGGCGGTGACTCCATCTACAGAGGATAAGTTTTTAACACTAAATTTAGAAGATGGACAAGAAATTCAAATTGATGGCTCTCTTAAAGCTTGTTACAGCTGGATCAACGAAACAACAACCGTTCGCTAATTTGCTATCAATAAAAACATTTGTATCTTTTCTTATCCACTAATTATTTTAGATGCGGATAATTAATCCGCATCTTTTTTCTCTCCTCTCTCTTTTAATTCACAAACATTTCTGTTTTAACACTTCGATATTCAATCGGGAGAAGGATTTAACAACACGCATCAAGTACATGGCACGCAAAAAAAATTATAAAAAAAACAAGAATCGTAATAGCCGCAGTAAAGGGAATGTCTTTATTCCAAAGTTTCATTGGAAGAATAATCAAGGTGTTGCCGGACGGTATGCCGGAGTTCTTGAGATAAATGAAAAGGGGTGGGGCTTTATCCGGAAATTGGATTATGAGTTTTCCTACAACCCAAAAGATCCCTTTCTAAAACCTGAAGAAGTTAAAGATTTAGAACTCAGACCTGGTCTTGTATTGGAAGGAGAGTTTGAGGAGGATAATCAGGGGCATAAACATGTTTCTTCTGTTGAAATTGTAAATGGCCGGCCTGTTGAAGCCTGGACCAAATCAAGCCGTTTTGAAAGACAAACACCCATCATGCCTGTTGACTGGATAAAACTTGGGTTTAATGCCGATGATGTAGAGATGCGGGTTATGGATTTGGTGGCTCCCATTGGAAAGGGGCAACGCTCGCTTATCGTTGCACCTCCCCGAACCGGAAAAACTGTATTATTGAAAAAAATTGCCCGAACTCTTAAAGATAATTATGATGACATTCATGTAAGCGTATTACTTGTTGATGAGCGTCCTGAAGAGGTCACCGATTTTATCAGATCTACGCAGGCAGAAGTATTTGCCTCTTCAAACGACAAGCAAACACAAAGCCATATCAGAATTACTGAAATGGCTCTTGGTTATGCCAAACGGAAAGCCGAGATGGGTGAAGACTCCGTACTACTCATTGACTCACTTACGCGGTTAGGAAGAGCTTACAATGCCATTCAATCCAATAGCGGGCGCACGCTATCAGGTGGATTAGATATAAGGGCACTTGAAATTCCTAAGAAAATTTTTGGTTCAGCACGGAAAATTGAAGGCGGCGGCTCACTTACCATTATTGCAACTTGCCTGGTTGAAACAAACTCCAGAATGGATGATCTCATTTTTGAAGAGTTCAAAGGAACCGGAAATATGGAGTTGGTTTTGGACCGTGAGTTGGCTAACGACCGAATATATCCTGCTATAAATATTCAAGCTTCAGGTACCCGAAATGAGCACAAATTCATTACTGATTCTTTAGAGGAGCGAAATATGGTGAGAAGGTATCTTCTGAAAAAATCACCCAAAGAATCTATGCTTGGGCTTCTTAAGGTCCTAAAGAATACGGACAGCAACCAAGAGCTTCTAAACCAAATTGCTGCCCTGGCTTAATGATTTCCCTACGTCACTGATACCTTATTTTACTTTTCTAAGGATGAATTTTGAGGAGTCAGAGCCTTGCCTAATAAGGCATTGGTAAATTTTCCACCAGCATAAGCTTGTTCTCCATTAATGAAAACATGCCTAATACCTGTTGAATACTGATGTGGGTCAAAAAATGTTGATCTATCTTGAATGGTATTCATATCAAAAACCACGATATCAGCATAATATCCTTCCTCGATTAATCCTCTGTTTTGTATCCCCATTATTTGAGCGGGAAGTGATGTGGAGGACCTTATGGCATCAGGAACACTGATTGTTCCATCTGTCAAAGCAAATTTATGAATTTTACGTGTGAACGTGCCGTAATATCGTGCATGAATATCCGGGCCATCTTCAGGTAAAGTAATCATGCCATCGGTAGTGGTAGCCGTCCAGTCTGTTTTTGCAATAGCATCAAGGTCGTCTTGGTGCATAGAGAAGCTTCGAAGCCTTACGCCACCGGGTCTGTTTTTAAAGCCATCTTGTTGAAGTTTTAAAACCATCTCTACATTTGAGATCTTATGCATTTGGGACAACTCAGCAATATTTTTACCGATATAAGAAGAATCGGGATATTCGAAAACCACGATTCGTTCAGCCCCACCCCTGTATTTCATGGAGTGAGTAATATCTTTGTATAAGGTCTCTCTCAATTCTTCATCTTGTAGGGCTTCTTTTACCGGCAGACTGAAGTCGGGTTCCTCTTCTCTTTCTATTCCAAATTCATCAAAATCAAAGGCCCATCGGGGAATTAAAACGGTACTACCATCACTGCCACTGGTGTTGTAAGGATATTGATCTGCGTAAATCGGAACCCCTCTTTTCCTTGCCTGCTCAACCAATGATATTGCTGCCCCACTTCCTCCCCAATAATTTGATCCTCGGGACTTTAGGTGAGAAGCTACCACCGTAGCTCCGGTTTTCTCACCTATTTCTATGGTTTCTTCAACCGCATCTAAAAGCGTGGGTGGGTTGGGATTTTCATCACTTGGCAGCCAAAGCATTGGTGTTTTTGCTTCACTTCGTTGATGAGAAATATAAACGCCATTGTAAGGTACTATTTCTTTAACTAAAGCCACAACTTCCTCAGTATTACTCCATCGGCCGGGAACGTATTCAAGTCCGGCAGACATTCCAAAAGCACCTTCTTGCATCGCTTCCCTAACTTGATTCCTCATATCCATAATTTCGCTTTCAGTAGCCAATCGTCGATAATTTTCACCTAATGCTTTTCTGCGAATGGTATTATGGCCCACCAACAACCCGGTATTCACCCCAATTCCCATTGATTCAAGGTTTTCCAGCTGCTGATCAAAAGGTTCATCAACCGACCGTCCATCGTGATTGCCAATTATAGTAGTAATACCTTGCGAAATAAGATTAGGAGCTTGTCGCCTTCTCACATCATCAGAAGCAATACCACCCTCTAATGCAATAGGACCGTAGGCATGGGAATGAATATCAATAAATCCCGGAGAAACGTATAATCCTTTAAGGTCAATAACTTCTGAAGCTGAAGCACTTTCAAGATCACCTATACGGTCTATTTTTCCATCTTTTATTGCGATATCAGCTTTAAACCATGGGTTCCCTGTGCCGTCAAAAATGCGGCCGTTTTTCAGTATTACATCGTAAGAATTACTCTGTGCCAAAACCAATCCTCCCCAAGCAATAAATAAGGTTAACAGAAAAAGGATTTTCGCATTTATTTTTGGTGAGAAGGACGCCATGGTTTCATGTTTTTGATTTTAAATCACAGGCAAAGTAGGATCTATCTCTTTTGCCCAGCGTTTCATTCCGCCTTTTAAACTATATACATGCTTAAAGCCCGAGTTTTCAAGAATTTCAGTTGCATCTTGGCTTGTATTCCCTGAACGACACATCACAACCACTTCAGACTCTTTATGCTCTTCAATTTCATCTAAGCGACTTTCAAGATTTTCGTAAGGAATGTGTAAACCGTCAATATTAGATACCAAATACTCATGATGTTCCCGGACATCAAGTAAAAGAAATGATTCTTGGTTTTCCCTTTTTTCTTTTAGCTCATGAACTGTTATCAATTCCATAGGATTATTTTATTCTTCTGAAGTATATCGATCTAATTTAAATTGTTTTCCAAGATATAAACTCTTCGCTTTTTCATCTTCAGCTAAGCGATCGGCTGAGCCTTCCATCAAAATTCTTCCTTCAAACATAAGATACGCCCGGTCGGTAATTGCCAGTGTTTCATGTACATTGTGATCTGTAATAAGGATCCCAATATTCTGATGGCGTAGGCCGGATACTATTTCCTGTATATCTTCAACCGCTATAGGATCTACTCCGGCAAATGGTTCATCCAATAAGATAAATTTTGGATCGGTAACAAGGGCGCGGGCGATCTCGGTTCGCCGTCTTTCCCCCCCGGAAAGGCTATACCCTTTGCTATCAACTACCTTATGAAGCCCAAATTCTTCTACAAGCTTATCAACCCGACGATTAATTTCTTTTTGAGGCACGGTAAGAAATTGCAGTACCGATTCCAGGTTTTCACGTACCGTCAGGTTTCTGAAAACACTCGCCTCCTGCGCCAAATAACCAATTCCCATACGTGCTCTTTTATACATGGGCTCGCGAGTAAGATTTCTTTCATTAAGAAAGATTTTCCCGGCATTGGGCTTAACCAATCCAACCATCATATAAAAAGTCGTTGTTTTACCTGCCCCATTAGGACCAAGAAGCCCCACCACTTCTCCTTGTTTCACATTGATAGAAACATCATCTACAACCGTTCTTTTGCGATAACGCTTTACCAAGCCTTCGCTGTGCAGCTTAAGATCCGGTTGTGATTCTGTGCTCATAAAATAATCAGGCTATGGAAAGTGAATTCAGGATAGATTTAAAAATAGGCTTTCCATCTTCAGATCCAAGAATTTTTTCCATGGCTCGCTCGGGGTGCGGCATCATGCCCAGGACATTTCGTCCTTTATTGCAAATGCCAGCAATATGATCTACCGATCCGTTGAAGTTGGCTTCTTCTGTGAACTGACCATCTGCATCACAATAACGAAATAAGATTTGATCGTTATCCTGAAGTGATTTCAGCCCGTCTTCTTCAATAAAATAATTTCCTTCTCCGTGAGAGACCGGTATATCGAGCACCTGTCCTTTTTCTAATCCTGAGGTAAAAAGACTATCCGTTGATTCCGTTCGGATATATACATTTTTGCACACAAACTTTAGCTTCTCGTTGTGCATCATAGCCCCGGGAATGAGTCCTGCCTCAAGCAATATTTGAAATCCGTTGCAAATCCCCATCACAGGGCCTCCATTTTCGGCAAACTTTATGACTTCCTGCATTATGGGAGAAAAGCGAGCTATAGCACCTGACCTGAGATAATCACCATAAGAAAAGCCCCCCGGTACAATTAAAAAGTCGATTCCGGAAAGGTCGGTATCCTTATGCCATAAAAACTTGACTTCGGAATTCATTACGTGTTTCATGGCATGGTATGCGTCGTGATCGCAATTGGAGCCGGGGAATACTACTACGCCAAATGTGGCCATTTTTTTATCCTTTTATTTCAGTAACCAGTTGAATTTCTTTTAGCACACTGTCGATTTTCAGGCACTCTTCGAACTCGCCCTCATGAACAAGTGCTTTGCCTTCGTTATGCACCTTCCAGGTTTTGTCTTCCGCTTCCGAAAGGCTGCATCCGGTAGCTTTCATGAGCTGTGAAATCACCTCATCAAAAGTATGGATGTCGTCGTCATAAAGAATAAGTCGCCACGGCGTATTTACCGATTCCTCAACTTCTTCTTCAGTCTTTGTTTCTGTGAGTTCTTCTGTTTCCGACTCAGACATCACGAGCACGTCGATATGTTGAGTATTGGAAACCATGGATCAAGATTCGATTGTTATTTCGAAATCTTCCATAACTTCATTCGCCAGCAGTTGCGCACAGGCTGACTCTACAATTTCTTTGGCGGCATTTTCATCTTTGGCATCCACATCAAGTTCAATAAATTTACCGATGCGAACCTGCTGAACTTCATTTAGTCCAAGGTTTTGCAAGGCATGATGAGCCGCTTTTCCTTTAGGGTCCAAAATTGATGGACGGAGCGTTACATTTACTTTCGCTTTGTACATATTCAGGCTTGTTTAAAGTGAGTGCCAAAGTTAAGCTTTCTGCGACTTAGCTGCTAACTTCTCTTTAAGAATACAGGAGTCAGGACTCAGGATTCAGATTTTTTCTGAGTACTAAATCCTGAGTCCTGACTCCTTTTTGGTTTCTAATTCTTCAGTTCAATCTATTTAATACTTTTTCCTTCATTTCCTCAGCACTCATCTTATCCGCCTCCAGCCAGTTAATAAACTCCCAACGCTTATACCAAGTAATTTGCCGTTTTGCATAACGCCGGGTACTTGTTTTGATTTTTTCAACCGCCTTTTCCAGTGTCCATTCCCCATCCAGGTATTTGATAATCTCTTTGTACCCAACCGTATTCAATGATTGAAGTTCCTTTGAATGCCCGGCTTCTAAAATAGCTTTCAGTTCCTCCACCAAACCGGATTCAATCATGTTGTCCACCCGGCGATTGATACGATCATATAGTATTGGCCTTGGCCACTTTAGCCCAAAGACCATGGTGTTCTCATCCGGTTGAATTTCACCTTGCTGATGGAAGCTGCTAAAAGGCTTCCCGGTTTGCATCCACACATCCAGGGCCCGAATAATTCGTTGTCGGTTCATTCCATCCATATTGTCAGCATATTCCGGATCAACTTCTTCCAGCTTTTGGTACAGGGATTTTAATCCTTCTTCCTTAATCTGTATCTCAAGTTGTACGATGTTTTGCTCATCCGCTTCCGGCATTTCGTTAAATGGTTGTATCAAGCTTTGAATATGAAGGGTACTTCCGCCGGCATAAATCACATGCTCAGATTCTTGGAGAATGTCCTTTTCCCACTTCGCCGCCCGCCTTTGAAAGGCCATTGCATTATCTTCTTCCTCTAATTCAAGCAAAGAAATGTTGTAGTGCGCAACTCGGGTTAAGTCTTCTTGAGAAGGCTTTGCCGTCCCTATATCAATATGCTTGTAACATTGGCGGGAATCTGCGGAAATGATTGCGGTATTCAGCTGTTCAGCAAGCTGAATGGCAAGCTCGGTTTTTCCGGATGCGGTAGGGCCTAAAATGATGATGCGCAAAATACTGTGATTTTAAATTTATATTAGTATAAGACAGAAAATTTACTATTAAATTAATAATTATTTGCTTTTAACTATATATATATATTGTTTTTGTTAACAATAATTAACTAATGAGGTACAGTATGAAATTTTTAATTTTAAGTTTAGGGTTTCTGTTTATGGGGTCTGTCGATTCAAAAATAACAGTAGAGAACACAACATGTATGGTAGATCCTTGTGTCGAGCTTGTGGATAATTGTAGAAATACCGCAACAGAGGCATATATCAGCGGGGATTATACATACGCAGTATATATAATGTTCTATGATAGTATTTGTCCAAATGCAGGATTAGAATGCATCTTTGATACAATGTAATCCCTTAAAACAATAAAGTAAGCAACGATTTGTTGCTTACTTTTTAATTCTTCTGTAATGCGATTATTAATACTGATCATTTTTGGTTTACTAGTTCAAGATATTAGTCCAAATCAGGAATACAAATTCTATAATGAATATCCTCTCAATGACTTAAACCGAACAAAATTTAATCAAATCATTGACTTTAAAATTTTAAAAGAAAATATTTTTATTTCAGATTTTAAAGGATCTAAAATTTACAAGTTCTCTCTTGATGGTCAGCTACTTAACAGTAGTGGGTCTCAAGGAAGAGGCCCTGGGGAATTTGAATATGGGCCAAGACATCTTTCCTCAAATAATGGTTTTCTTTATGTATCAACAATGATGCCTTTTTTTCAGATCTATGATTTTGATTTAAACTACATTGAAAATAAAAGGATTATAGAATTTGCTTCAAATATTTATGGATTACATACTGATTCTGATAATCTAATAATTGTACCGACTCAATTTTACGAAGAAAATATATTTACCTATAATACTAAAAGTGAAGAAATAGATAGCATCTTTCTTGACTTTGAAATAGCTCCTGGGCTTTTATCAAAGTATGATGTATTTAAATTTGAAAAGAAATGGCTCTTTGCTTGGGAGTTTCAAAACCGATTTGAGCTCTATGATTCTACCTTTTCTAAAGTTAACTCATTTAAACTTCCTAATATACCAGAGAAGGCAGATGGGAAATATTCTGATTATCCGGTGATCCCCAAAGAGGCAAATAGCTATCAAGCTAAAGTGTTTACTAAAGGATCTTTTTTCCCTTTTGGCACATTCTTTACTTCATTTACAAAACTTGACGAAGAAAATTTTTTGGTTCAATTTGGTGTACAAACAGGTGGTGATAAACAAGCTGTAATTGTTGATTTAAAAGGTAATTTAAAGCAACAATTAGAATTACCCGAAAAAGGAACCATTATCTTAGGTTACCATAACAATATACTGTATATGCAAGAGAGGAAAAGCCAATCTATTATTGCTTATGAATTCAGAAATTAATCTTTTCTATTTAAAATTTGCCTTGAGTATGGGGGACGGCTAAAAAACTATCTAAAAATCAAACCGAAGAGAAATACGGTGGGTAAAACCTAAATCACTGGAAGCACCAGCAAAACTGGTGAACCCGTAATCAAGCACGAATGAAGAGAGTTGTAATCCCATACCTAAGGTTGGTGAAACTGAAAAGCCTGAAATAGGATCTGTTATAAAGTCCGTAACACCGGCTCTCAATGCAACCACGTCTTTGTAATTTGCCTCTGCTCCCAAATGGGGTTCAATACTCATTTCTCCTACATTTATGTAATACGCCCGACGGTTTTCAAATAAAAGATCTACATCCGCCGCTGCGCTTACCACAAAATCTGTATTCACCTTAAATAGCTTAGATGCTCCAAGTTTTACCGAGGGAAGTACATATTCATTTTGTCCCGTAGGCAATGTGGCTCCCAAGCTGTCGAACTGTGCTTCATAATCTCCAAAAGCAGACTCATTCACATCCCACATTTTTTGCATGGTGGTAATATCGTGAATGGTCAATCCAACATCAGCAAACTCGGTTTTAACCTTCACTCCAACATCAAGACTGTAGCCCCAAGCCTGGGCAAAAGGCCCTAATTTATGGTGAATGATTTTAGCTGAAGCGCCATACGAAATTCGCTCATTTTGCTGCCTCGCATAAGAAAAGAATACCGCCATGTCGGCTGCGCTAAATCGGGTTATATAATCTTCTACATTTCCTTTAGGAGCATCTCTCTCCCGATCCCAGGCATTTAAGGTGTTGGCAATATTATCAACTCCCTGTCGAAAAAAGCTAATCGACACAACTCCATCCTGTGTTTTTAGCGGCAAGGCAGCTGCTCCATAATCATACCCAACAATGCCACTGAAACGCTCAGAATGCATATACATGATTTGTGGCGTTTGAACTTCAGCAAGACCGGCCACATTCCAATAGGCAGCGGTTACATCATTGGCGAGGGCAACATGGGCACTTCCCATTCCCAGGGCTCGAGCTCCGCTTCCGGTTCTTAGAAAATCATTCCCATACTTAGCCTGAGCCGATTGTGCATTGCTTAAAAGCGGAAATGAGGAAAAGAATAAAAGCGCTAATAGAAGGCGGTTCATCAAAAATTGCTAAAATAAATATTACAAGTTACTGTAGCGCTTAAACGATATATAAGGAGACTTATTGAGGTTGAAAATTGCACTTTCTGCGGTTGCAGAGAGACCCAGTATTTCTTAGTATAAGCACACTCCAATGAAAGGGCAACTTTGGGAAAAATTAAGCCCTTTAACCATTTTAAATAAAACGTTTATGAAATTTTCTGTATCGAGTAATGAATTGAACAAAGGACTTTCGGCCGTTATTGGAGCCGTCCCCTCCAAAGCAACTCTTCCCATTCTGGAAACCATCCTTTTTGAGAGTGAAGATGGGAAATTAAAACTCACTGCCACCGACCTTGAAATATCTATCATTGAATATATCAACGCAGATATTGAAGAAGACGGAGCAGTAGCGATACCTGCCCGCCGCTTGCTGGAGACGCTCAGACAACTTCCCAACATTCCCGTATTTTTTGATGTGGATGAACGAAAGAACATCAATTTCCGCACCGATAAAGGTTCATATAAGCTGGTAGGAGATGATGCGGATGAATTCCCTGAGGTTCCTAACCTGGATGAAGGAACAACTATCAGTACTACCACGGAATTGATGAATAACGCTATCCATAAAACACTATTCGCTGTTTCGAGTGATGATTTACGGCCTGCTATGATGGGGGTTTACTTTCAGCTTGGCACCGATGAAAGTAAGTTTGTGGCAACGGATGGTCACCGCCTGGTTAAATATACCAACCGGGAAATTAAAGCCGATACAGATGTAAATTTCATCGTTCCCGATAAAGCTTTAAATCTCATCCAAAAAACGATTGATGGGGAAACTTGCGATCTCACCGTTACGGAAGATCATGCCCGCTTCAAGAGTGAGAGCACTATTGTAATAACCCGACTTATTAACGAGCAGTATCCAAATTATGATTCGGTTATTCCGCGAGACAACGACAAGTTCCTAACCATCAGTAAAGACCAAATGCTTTCCACGGTTAAGCGGGTAGCTATTTTCTCAAGTTCTACTACGCGACAAATCCGTCTCCAGCTTGGATCCGATAAACTCACCATTCGCGCTGAAGATCTTGATATGAGCAGCGAAGCTAAAGAAACCATTGGCTGTGAATATTCTGATGAGGAAATGGAAATCGGCTTTAACGCTAAATATCTCGGTGATGTGTTAAGTAATATTGACGATGATGAAGTAACGTTTGAATTTTCATCTCCAAATCGTGCCGGTATAGTCAAGCCATCTGAAGAAGGCGAACATGAAGACATCTTGATGCTTGTGATGCCGGTTATGCTCAACAGCTATGCTTGATGAGTCAAATAATTACTCTTACAACTGATTTTGGTTTACAAGACTATTATGTAAGTGCCATGAAAGCGGTGATGTTGGGTATATCGCCCGATGTCCGCTTCGTTGATATTTCTCACGAAATCCCCCCTCAGGACATCATGGCCGGGGCTTGGGTAATCCGAAACACCGCTTTTCTTTATCCCCCCGGAACGGTCCATTTAGTGGTTGTTGATCCCGGTGTTGGGACTTCACGAAATCCCGTGGCTCTGAAGATCAAAGACCAATATTTTGTGGGGCCGGATAACGGAATCTTCTCTTTGTTCTTCAATGAATTTGAGTACGAAGCCTGTAAGTTGAGTAATCCTGAATTTTGGCGGAAAGGAGTCTCCAATACCTTTCACGGGCGTGATATTTTTGCGCCGGTTTCAGCCCACCTCAGTAATGGAGTTTCTTTAACGGAAATTGGCGAACCTATTGATGAACTGGTTACCTACCATTGGGCAGTGCCTATTGCCGATAAAGATGGGTTGCAGGGCTGGGTGGTTCATATCGACCGCTTTGGTAATCTTATCACCAATATTTCCGAAGAACTCATCGAAAAACAGCTGGAAAAAAAGAACGTCAAAATCTATGTCGGCAATACTATGTTGAACAAAATTGTCTCAACTTTTGGGGATGTGGAGGAAGGAGAACCTGCCGCATTCATCGGCAGTTCAGGCATGCTGGAAATTGGCATTAATAAAGGAAATGCCGGACGGATGTTAAGTGTTGATAAGGGAGCACAAATCTCTATTGTTTTGCAAAAGTAATTTTTGTCGAGTAACTCTGCTCTAAAGCAGTTCATTTGCTTAAACTTTCCAAAGAATTAGCCCTGTAACACAATACAAATCTAAGCGTACCCCTTTAAAAAATGGTTCACTATGAAATTAGAATTACGTTCTCCTATTGACGAGCGCGCTGGAATCCACGTTCCGGATGAAGTGGCAAACCTTGAGATGCCTTTTAACGGAACGGTTGGCTCCAAAGAGGGCGATGAGTACCAGGTTAAGAACAACATCATCGACTTGTTGGGCAAAGAACCTGAATTTACCTCCATAGCTCAAAGCACCAATCATTGGAAAATTACCGCAGCCATTTATGAAGATCTATGGCGAAAACGATCGCTATCCTTACTTTCCGGTGAAGAGTTCCCCATCGAAAAAGAACACGAATTACTTATCGACTGGACCGCTCCAAAAGCAGATGGCTGGTATCTGGACCTGGGATGCTCCACAGCACTCTATGGTCGCGCACTCAAAGCTGCACAGAAAAAAGCTAATATTGTAGCACTCGATTTTTCTTCTCAAATGCTGGAAGAAGCCCGCCTCAAAGCGGAAGCCGATGAAACCAATATGTACTTCCTCCGGGCCGATGGTCGCGAACTTCCGTTCTTCTCCAAAACCTTTGATGGCGTCGTAATGGGAGGGACACTGAATGAACTCACCGAAGAGCTTAAAGTACTTTACGAAGCCAAACGTGTGCTAAAAGAGGACGGGGTCTTTTTTATGATGCACCTCATCAAATCCGATGCCTGGTACGGTCGCTTGCTTCAGGAGTCTGCAACTTTTGGGGGTATCAACTTTTGGACGGTAGATGAAAGCAATAAGCTTTTCAATCAAGCCGGGTTTGAAGTGGAAGATCAGTTGGTTAAAGGCATTGTTTGCTTCACGAAATTAACACCGGCGTAGCCGGAATGATAAATTTTAAATGTTGAATGTTAAATGCGGAGGCCACCCCATTTAACATTTAGCACTTACACATTTAAAATTATCTACATTTGCTCCGGGGCTGTAATCCCTAAAATACCCAATCCATTTCTGAGAACTTGTGCTACCGCTTTAGCCAACGTCGTTCGGGCCTGAACCAGTTTTTCATCTTCCCCTAAGATTCTGCAATCATGATAGAAAGCAGTGAATGCAGAGGCCAAGTCATTCAAGAAAGTAATCACGTGATGGGGTTCCCGAAGTCGGGCTGCACTTGCGATGGTTTCAGGGAATTTCAGCATGGTTTTGATCAGTGTGATTTCACTTGGATGGGTAAGCAAGCTCAGATCAATATCTTTCGAGAAATCGTATTCATCTTCTACCTTTCGCAAAATACTGGAGATACGTGCGTGGGCATATTGCAGGTAAAACACCGGGTTTTTTTCGCCGGCTTCTTTGGCTTGTGCAATATCAAATTCCAAGTGTGTGTTGGGGGAGCGCATCAGGAAGAAGAAACGGGTGACGTCAGCACCTACTTCATCCATCAAATCATCTAATGTTACAAAATTCGCTTTTCGTGTACTCATTTTGAACGGCTTTCCATCTTTCACTAAAGTCACAAACTGGTACACCACTACATCTACTTTTTCCGGATTGTAACCAAGTGATTTAATGCCATTCAGCACATCAGGATATGTGGCAATATGGTCGGCTCCAAATACATCCACACATAGATCGAAACCGCGATCCAGTTTGTTGGCGTGGTAGGCAATATCAGGTAGACGATAGGTAGGCTCACCGGTACTTTTTACCAGAACCGTATCTTTGTCTTTGTCTTTGTCGAATTCGGTGGTCTTAAACCACACGGCGCCGTCTTTGTCATATACCAGATCTTTATCTCTCAGCTTTTGGATGGTCTCTTCAATTTTACCGTCGTCATACAAGCTCTGCTCGTTGAAATAAGAATCCATTTCGATCTTCATCCGCTCCAGCGTACTGCTTATATCTGCAAAAATCTCTTCTTCAGCTTTTTCTTTGAAAGGTGTTTCATCTTCTGCTTCAACAAGTTCGTCGCCTATTTCATCAACCAAAGACTGTGCTATATCGCTTATATATCCACCTTCATATCCACCTTCGGGAAATTCTCCCTCTTTGCCCAACAGCTCAAGATATCGGGCGCGCACACTTTCACCCAAAACGCGCATTTGTCGGCCGGCATCGTTGAAGTAATATTCGCGTTCCACTTCAGCACCGGTCCATTCAAAAAGTCGGGCTACGGTATCTCCTAAAACAGCATTTCGGCCGTGACCCACAGTTAAAGGCCCGGTGGGATTCGCACTTACAAATTCTACAAGCACCCGTTTTCCTTCATAGGAAGAAGACTTCCCAAAATCAGCTCCCAAACTCAATATTTTACCGAGTTCATCGAACAGATACTCCTCAGTAAAACGGAAATTAATGAATCCCGGTCCGGCTATCTCAACGGAAGAAATTTTCTTTTCATCATAATCTAAACCACCCACAATTTTTTGAGCAATAGCTCGGGGATTATTTTTCAACGGACGTGCCAGCGTCATCGCTATGTTGGAGGAGGCGTCTCCGTGTTCCGGTTGTTTGGGATCTTCAATTTGAATATCGGGCCGCTCATCTAAATCAAACTGCTTGAGCGATTCACCAATGATTTCAACTAAATATTGTTTCATGGAAATAATAGGTTTTCAAATTCACCCCAAAGATAAGGGAAAAGAATCTCGAATATTGAATATGGAATAAGGATTTTTTGAGGGAGGGCTATCAAAGCACAAAGTCACTAAATTTCAAAAAATCCAAAGTGATTCTTTGTGATTTCGTACCTTGATGGCAAATTGACTGTGGAAACAGAATCTGGATTGAGGGTTGAGCAAATCAGGGTACAAAAAAGCCACTAAACCTTTCCAGATTAAATGGCTTACAAATATAAAAAAGTGGTCCGTTACTCTTGCTCCATCATGCCATCGATGATAGACTTAAACTGCTCAAATGTGCGTGGATTTTGTTCCAGCTTTGTTCCATTGATATAAAATGTTGGGGTGGAATTTACATTTAAATCCAAGCCCTCACGCTTATCAGCCATTACAATCCGCTGCATATCCGCTGAGTTCATATCGTTTTGAAATTGTTCAACATCTAAATCAAGTTCACGGGCATATCCTATAAACATCGCCTCAGCGTTTCCACGAGCCCACTGTTCTTGCCCTTCAAAAATGAGATCGTGCATTTCCTGGAATTTACCCTGAGCCCGGGCGGCCTCAGCTGCTCTTGCTGCAACTTGTGCGTGTGGATGTATATTCAGCGGAAAGTGTTTGTATATTATTGCGACATCATCACCATACGCTTCCTTAATCTGTTCTTCTATGCTCACATAATACTTACAGGCCGGGCATTGAAAGTCACTGTACTTAATAATTGTGACCTCAGGCTCAGTTTCCTCTGTCTCTTGTGCCATCAGTGGCATGCTAAATAGCGCAACTAAAAAAGTGAGTAAAAATAATCCTCGTTTCATCTTATATCCTATTCTCTGTATTGATTTACTTTATCAAAATGTCTTTCCAAGATACCATTCATTTTCTGAATTATCTGTGGAATTTGTTCTTCGGAGTTTTCTTTTCCAAAGGATAAACGTATAAACTCCCTCGCTTCTTGTCCATCTTTTCCGATTGCTGTCATTGTTTTATTTGGTTTGTCGGAACCTACCTGACAAGCACTTCCGGTTGAAATCGCCAATCCGGCATGATTGCTTTCCAGCATCAAAAACTGCCCTTCCATTCCCGGAAACCGCAGCCCTAAAATATTGGGGACGGATCGTTTTGGATGTTCAATTATTTCATGGTCAAAAGGAAGTCTTTCTAATTCTGCTATCAGTTTTTTCCGGAATGATGCAATTCGTTCTTGCTCACTGGAAGCGTTTTGGTTTATCTTTTTTGCCGCCGTAGCAAATGCCGCTATTGATGGTACATCCGCCGTGCCGGGCTTGAATTTCTTTTGATTGTCGGAGTCGGGAAATACCGGTTTCCAGTTTACTTTGGGATTCATCCAAACAGCCCCGATTCCTTTGGGGCCATAAATTTTATGTCCTGAAATAGAAATCGAATCCACATTCAGCAATTGAACATTCAGCGGAATACGCCCATAACTTTGCACACAATCGCTATGTAAAAGAATCTTCTTGGAATGAAGGAATTCCCCAATGGTTTCTAAATCCTGAATAGTCCCTATTTCCGAATTCACGTGCTGAATGGAAGCCAAGGCAGTATCATCCCGAACAAGCGACTTTAATTCATCAACATCAACCCGTCCATATTTATCTACCGAAACTACAGACACTTCATATCCTTCTTGCTCAAGCTTAATAAAAATATTCCGAACTGAGGAGTGTTCAATAGGCGTGGTGATTATATGCTTGCCCTCACAAGCTTTCAGTAAAGAATAGATTGCGAGAAAACTGGATTCTGAGGCTCCTGAGGTAAAAAATATATCTTTTGGCCGTGCATTTAGCGTAGAAGCTATCGTTTTTTTGGAAGCCTCGAGAATTTGTTCTGCACCCGAACCTTTGTCATGCATACTGCTGGCGTTACCAAAATAATTTTTAGCCACTTTTTGATACACTTCAAGTGCTTCATCACTGATAGAGGTAGTTGCGGCATGGTCCAGATATATCATTGAAAAACTCTAAAAAAAGGGTTAAAAACGGTATCTTGTTTTCTGTGTGATAGTTGTCACTCTGAGCGCCCAAAGGTTTTGATTGACCTCTCATGCTTAACGCGAAGAGTCTCAATAATTGATGCATCATAGATTGTTAAATCTTTGAAGTCCTTAGTGAAATACAATTTATTAAATATTTCTGACAGAGCGTTCTGGATGACAATCTTCATAGTTAATCACTCTTCACCCGAAAAATAGACAAATAATTCCCGCTAATCACCTTATGAATCAACTTGAGCTAACGGAACTTCTGAAAAAAGCTTTTGCCGAAGATATTGGCATGGGCGACCTTACTACCAATGCTATTTTTCCTGATTCAAAGCTCGGAAAAGGTACTTATACCGCTAAAGCCGATGGAATTGTGGCCGGACTTCAAATCATCAGAACCGGCTACACACTATTAGACCCGGACGCTAAGGTAACATTTCATAAGCAGGATGGAGATACGGTAAAAAGAGGAGATACCATTGCCGAAGTTAAAGCCTCGGTACGGGCACTCTTAACGGGCGAACGTGTAATTTTAAATTTGATTCAGCACTTGGGTGGAATTGCTACGGCTACCCAAGAAGTCATTATCCTGCTGAATGACGATTCCATTTCTGTCACCGATACCCGAAAAACATTGCCGGGACTGCGTTCACTCCAAAAATATGCGGTTCGTTCTGGAGGGGGATCAAACCATCGATTTCGTTTGGATGATGGGGTAATGATCAAAGACAATCATATAAAAGCGGCCGGGAGTATCACTAAAGCCGTTGAAAGAGTGCGAGCTGAAATCGGACATATGGTAAAAATAGAAGTGGAGACCGAATCTAAACATCAAGTACAGGAAGCAATAAAAGCAGGCGTTGACGTTATTATGCTGGATAATCGTACTCCTGATGAGGTGAAAGAACTTACCGCCATAATCCCGGATAATATTATTGTTGAGGTTTCTGGGGGCATCACTCCGGATACTATAAACGGATATAAAGACTGCGGAGCTGATGTCATTTCACTGGGATGGCTCACACACTCCGTTAAGGCTCTTGATATCAGTTTTAACCTAAAATAATTCTTGCGCCTTGGGAAACGATTTCTTCAATATAATTCTTACCTTTACTGGGCTGAAACCATACAATTTTTGACTACGCAATATTTGCATTATGGAAGTTTTAGACATTCTGGAAATTGACTCAGAAGTAACATTGCCTGACCGCTACAATCAGCTCTCCACTCAAGAGATGGAAGATCGTATCAGGGAGATAAAAGCAAAATTTGGTGAGCGGTTATTTATCCCGGGACATCATTATCAAAAGGATGAAGTCATCCAATTTGCAGATGTCCGTGGCGATTCTCTAAAACTTGCCCAAATCTGTACCGCTAAACCGGAGGCGGACTTCATCCCGTTTTGCGGCGTGCATTTTATGGCAGAAACAGCAGATATGTTAACTCGTCCTGACCAAAAGGTGATTTTACCGGATATGCGTGCCGGTTGTTCTATGGCGGATATGGCGGATATTGATCAAACGGAATCCGGCTGGGAAGTCATGCAGGAAGTTTTTGGGGATACCATTCTGCCCCTCACCTATGTGAACTCAACGGCATCTATCAAAGGCTTTGTTGGAAAACATGGGGGTGCTACCGTTACATCCTCCAACGCCAAGAAAATGCTGGAATGGGCCTTCACCCAAAAAGAGCGTATTTTGTTTTTACCGGATCAACACCTTGGCCGAAATACCGCTTACGACCTTGGAATCCCTTTGGAACAAATGGCCGTTTGGGCCCCGATTGAAGAAGAGTTTGAATACGAAGGTGATTTTGACGATGTAAAAGTTATTCTCTGGAAAGGACATTGTTCGGTTCATGAGAAGTTTAACGTGAAGCATATCGAGAACCTTCGCAAGCAAGAACCGGATATGAATATTTTGGTTCACCCCGAATGTACTTTTGATGTCGTACAAGCTTCCGATTACGATGGCTCTACCAGTTTCATCATCAATACCATTGAAAGTGCCGACCCCGGAACCAAATGGGCTATTGGAACAGAAATGAATCTCGTTAACCGCTTAGCACAGGAAAACCCGGATAAGAAAATCGTTTCTTTAAATCCTTTTATGTGCCCATGCCTGACGATGAATCGAATTGATTTATCTCATTTATTGTGGTCTCTCGAAAAACTGGAACAGGGTGAAGTAGTAAATCAAATCACCGTACCTGAAGAGGTTGCTGAACATGCCGTTTTGGCCCTGAACCGAATGCTGGATCGTTCTTAATTTTTTTACAGTTCGGTATCTGTAAAAAATGCACATCAAATCCTTGTGTAGCAGGAACATAGTCCTATACTTTCCGGTACATATTTTTCGTTAGGCACCCTTAAACCTTCAGTCATTTTTTAGTACCTTCAGGAAACGCAACTCCATGATGAATCAAAGACTTTTAGTATTTCTTCTTTTTTTGTTGGCAGCCCCCATGGTTGCTACCGCTCAAGATGGTCAGGCTGCAGATAATTCTCTTTTGCCTGAAATTAACCCGCAGGATATTGAGATTCGAAGTGAGTTTCAGGCTCGCTTTCCCGGATTAAGACGACAACCTATTCTTGGTTTCAATCCTAAGCCACGCGTATATCAAATTGATCCAAATCGCATGCCTTTCCTGGAAACCCGAGAAGAGGCTGTAGCTGATATTTCCATTACGCAATTGGGACGTCCTGAACCGCCCGCTCGATACTTTCTTTCCATCCCGGCCCGAACTAATGCATACCTGCGGGCCGGCTTTGGAAGTTATTTAACGCCAGAAGTAAACGGATATGGTTTCTTCGAACCAAATGAAAAAAGTATTTTTTCTGCTAATTTGAATTACCGTGGTTCAGACGGGCACCTTCCTGACCAAAAAAGTGGTTTTCATTTCCTCGATTTAAACACCCAATACCATCAACAAACAAATGATAAATGGTCTTTTTCTTTTAATGCCGGTGCTTTCAGTGATCAACTTTATATGTATGATCTTGCAGGAACAAACGGCGTCCCGGAAAAAGTAAACCAAGGAGCTTCTGCTGAGGTTATCATTAGAAAAAGCAATAATGCTTTCAATGGCATGGAATTTACTCTTGGCGGATCCCTTTTTGATGCGGATCTAAAAATTAGCCCTCCCGGAGCAGGGGCCGGCAATGTTGCTGAAAACATGTACTACTCCAGCATATCCTACTATTGGCCCGGTAAGCGCATGTATGAGACTTTCGATATAACGGCTGAAATTTCAGGGGCTCACTACAACACCAATATTTTTAAGAATACTTTCGGAAACGGTCCTTCAGGTGCTGGGCGTGACTGGATTGATAGTCAACTTTCTGTTACTTATGAACTTTTACTCAATCTTCAAACCCGAATTAAAGGAAAGGTTGGAGTAGCCTACGCCAATGACCCTATTTCTGAAACCTTTTATTTTGCCCCTGACATTGAGATAAAACATAATTTGAACGAAGCTCTTTCAGTTTCAGGTAATATCTACGCAAAACCGGTAAGAACAACTTTTCAAGATCATCAGCAATACAACCCATTTATAAGATCATTTAATCAACTTCTGCGCTCATATAATGTAGACGTAAATGCTGAAGTTAATTATCAACTCATTGAAGGAAACCGAATATTTGGTGGTATGGGGTACCAAAGCATTGACAACTATAGTTACTATCAACGCGTTAGAGCTTTTCACCCGATTAATGATCCCTATGATTACTACCGTATTGTTTACGAAGATGCCAATATCTTCGAGATTTACGGCGGAGCAAGCCATCAATTAGTTCCCTCAAAATTTTGGGCAGATGCGAAAGTTTACGTTCGCAGTCCTAAGTTGAAGGGTGGAGGAACCATCCCCTATGAAGAAAAACTGGGGCTTGAAGCTGCGGTTCACTTCAAACCTATTCAGGATTTAAAAATCAGCGGCTGGGGAGAATACATAGGAAAAAGAGAATCTCCTGAAACTAACAGTGATTTAGGGGCTTTTTTACTGCTGAATTTTGGCACAGAATATCAAATTAATGACACATTTGGTGTTTATGCCAAACTGTTAAATATTATGGATCAGCAATATGAAATTTGGAATGGCTACACCGAACGTCCATTCCAAATATTTGGAGGGTTAACCGTTAAATTCTAAGATTATGACAGACGAATTTTTAGAAGCACTGGAAATAGTGATTCGAGATCAAATCATTATGAAAAATTCTGTGGAGATTAAAGGACTCGGTACATTTAAACCGGTTCATCACAATCAAAAGCAAGAAAAAAGAGCGGATGGTACTAATATGATGATCCCTCCAAAAGATACTCTTGAATTTACAGCTGAGAAAAAGGGGTAAGTCATGCATATCGATCATTCTAAACTTGTTGAACTTTTAACAGAAGCCTCGGGGCTTGATGAAGAACAAGTCAAAACACAGCTGAGTGAATTAATTGATGAAATTCATGATGCTATCGGTGAAGGGGATGCCTATGAAGTTGATGGGCTTGGGGTTTTTAGTGGCATTGGAGATAACATTGTATTCATGCCTTCCGATGACCTTGCCACAGAAATTAATTACAAATACGCCGGAATGGAGCCCATAGAACTTGATGATGCTCCTAAAGAGGAAAAAGACGAATCGGTTGAACAAGAAGCTCAGGAAGACGACGAAGATCCCTTTTCAGGAATATTGGATGATACTGAGGAGCCTGATGCAGATTCTTCTATTGAAGAAGAATCCTCTGAGGATGTCGAAGAATTTGCTGATGCCGAAAATGAAGACTCCATCCCTGAAGAAGTGGAAGAAACGCTGGAAGAAAAGCCCGGCTTTGATGACGTTCCCTATGATCCTGAAAAACCGGAAGAGGAAAAAGACAAGCCATTTTTCTCCGGGCTTTTAGATGATATTGACGAACCGGAGCCTACCGAAGAATCTTCTTCAGAAGAACAAGTTGACAGAGCTGAAGCACAAGAACTTGAAGCTGATGTGGCAACAGAACCTGATTCCCCGGAGCAAGAGTCTTCAGATAAAGAGGATGACTTTCTGGCTATTTTTGATGAAGACGCTGATTTAGAACCCGAAGAAGAACAGGATGAAATTGAGTCAGCTGATTTAGAAGAAAAAACGGAAGAAACAGAAACAGTTGAGGAAGGGCAAACTGAAGATCTTGAGCCTGAAGTAGAGCAAGAAGTTGACGAACAGGAAGAGCCTGAGCCGGTTGAAGAAAAAGTTACTGACGAGGATGAAATAGATTCTGAAGAGGAAATCGATTCCGAAGAAGATGAAGATCCCTTTGAAGCATTAGCGGGAGAAGACGAGGACGATGAGCCGGTTCCAGAATCCATTATGGAAGAGCTTGAAGAGAAGCCTGAAGAAGAAGCTGATGAGGACGAACCCATTCCTGTAATTACTAACTTGGCTTCTGAAGATGCAAAAAAGAAAAAAGAAAAAGCAGAGTCTACAACTAAACAGCCAACCTCATCTCCTGCTGCTAACACATCTTCTCCGCCCGTCATGCTTTGGGTACTTCTCATAATCGTTGTGTTAGCGGGAGGTACCTATGGATTAGGCTATTTTGGAGTTATAAATATTCCGGGTATTACCCCTGAGGAAAGTACCACCACAGTCGCATCTGCTGATTCGCCACAACAGCCGGCTACACAGGAAACGGACGCGGAACCCGAGGTTGAAGAGGACGCAACAGAGACTGGAACCGAAGCTGATACTCAGGATCCTCAACAAGAAGAACCTGAACAATCTGAGGAACAACCACCGATTAGTGAACCTCAACAAGAACAACAACAAACAGAAGCTGATCAGGCACAAACTCAGGCTCCGGAAAATCAACCTACATATGGTTTGAATGGAAATCCGGTTTCTGCGGCAAATGACGGATATACTATTGTTCTTTACTCATTAAGTAATCAAGCCAATGCCCAAGAAGCGCACAATGAACTTAGTGAACAAGGCTACAGAGCACTGCTTGCGGAAATTCCATCTCAACAATATGGAACACTTTGGCGCGTAAGCTTAGGACAGTTCGAAACTATGCGCGATGCGGCTATTGCCGTTGAAAACATGGACGAAGACTTTTTAGAAAATTATTTCATAACCAAAATTCAATAAACAGATCATCTACATGTACCCATTGCTGATATTTTTGCAGGACACCACTGCCGTTGATTCCCTGATGGCTATGCAGGAAGAAACCACCTCATTTTTTGATTTAATGCTTGAGGGCGGAGTTTTAATGATTCCCATTTTCGCTCTTTTTATAATCGGAATGTACGTTATCGTTGAGCGATGGCGTGCCCTGAATCGCTCTCATGTTGAACCGGAAAAGTTTTTAGGGACTATAGAGGGCATGCTAAAATCCGGCAAAGGCGGAGCAAGCGAAGCCATGCGTTATTGCGATGAATTTGATAAACCTATTTCAAGAATTATTAAAGCCGGTATAAAAAGGTTGGGACGCCCCATACGCGATATTGAAGACGCCATCGACAATGCCGGGAAAAAGGAAATCTTTTTTCTCGAAAAACGAATGAACTGGCTGGCTACTATAGCAGGTGTGGCTCCCCTTTTGGGCTTTACCGGAACGGTAACCGGTATGATTGAAGCATTTATGGATATTCAGTCTTTACAGGGAAATGTAAATCCAAGCGTGCTGGCCGGTGGTATTTGGGAGGCTTTAATTACTACCGCAGCCGGTTTGATTGTTGGCCTGATAGCTTATGGATTTTATAATTTTCTGCTCGGTAAAATTAACCGCTCTATCTTTGAGCTTGAAAATGCCACGGCAGATTTTCTTGACCTATTACAATCACCCGCCAAAAAAGAGAATAAATAATCATGGCACGAGATTTCAGAAAAGGAGATAAACGCTTACCGCCTCTTTCGCTGTTTTCACAGTCGTCACTGACTGATATTGTATTGTTGTTGCTTATTTTCTTCCTGCTTACCTCTTCCTTTGTTACCAATTTTGGTATCCGGGTGGAAGTACCGAGAGCGGAAAGCAGTGCAGCTACAGAATCGCAATTTATTTCGGTGGCTGTAACTAAAACCGGAGAGTTTTATGTGGATGGTGAACTTACTGCCCGGGGTTCCTTAGCTTCTGCCATAAGAAACGCCCGAAATAATAAACCCCAGAGTACCGTTGTACTTAGGGCCGATAAAGATGCCAAAGTTGATGATGCCGTACGTGTTATGAACGTAAGCAGGGCTTTAAACCTAAGAATAATAATGGCTACGGAACAAGGATCCTAACCAATTATGGGACGTTATAAATTCACAGAGAATGATCGTTTTGCACTTAAAGTTACTCTAAGTGTGAATACCATTCTTCTAATACTTTCTCTTCTTTATACATTCGATATGAATGCGAACGTACGTCCGTCTTATATTGAAGTAGAGTTTGGAGAATATAAAACCGGGCAGCTTGCTGAATATTCTGAGGTACAAAATGAAGAAGTTGCCCAACGCCCCAATCATTCTGAAACGGAACCGGAAGAACCCGTAGAAGAAGTTCCCGAGCCTGAAGTAACACCACAAACTACTACTGAGGAAGAAACCAAGCCTGTTGATTTGCCGGACCAAGTTGAAGAAATTCAAGAAGAAGAAGTAACTACTCCGGAAACGGACAAAATTGATCCCACTCAGCAAGAAACGGACCCACAAGAGGAAGAAGTTGAAGTCCCTCCTGTTGCCCAAGAAAATGAAACCGTAACAGAGGGAGCGCAAGAAAGCGGAGATGAAGAAGGGGCCCGTGGCGACATGAATTCTGATCAGGGTATCGGTAATGATGAAGATAAAACCTCGCCCTACGAATTAAGCTGGGAAGGCGATATCGACCGATCTCCAATGGTTCAGCTACTTCCCGAAAATTCAGCAAATACAGAGGCCGTAATCACCGTTCGTTTTGAAGTACGGCCTGATGGTACCGTCGGAAGAATCATTCCGCTCAAAAAAATGAACCCTGAGTTGGAAAGAGAAGTTATGAGTACACTAAGAACCTGGCGTTTTTCCAGGTTACCAAGCGGAGTTCCTCAACAAGCCCAGTGGGGAACCATTACATTCCGTTTTGTCTTTGACTAAAATTGTATTCTTATGATTAAAAGATCTGCAATATTACTAATTGTTATAATGTCAGGTATCGCCCTGTCACTGACTTCCTGTAAAAAGGATAATCCCACCAATGATAATGAAGAGGGAATTTATGCCGATATCAATAGTTGGATCCAGGCCAACATGGGTTTCTATTATTTCTGGAATGAGTTTGTGCCCGATGAAGTAAATGAAAGCCAGGTTCCGGAAACTTACTTTGGTAATATGTTAGAGCCCTCTGATAACTTTTCTTACATACGCGATGATGCTGAAGCATTGCTTGACGAGTTGAGTGGCTCCTCGGTTACTGCAGGGTTTTCTCCTGCCTTTAGACGCTTTTTGGATACAGATGAGGTTTTTATTATTATTGAATTTGTATATCCAAATTCTCCAGCTGCCGAAGCTGGTATGAATCGAGGTGATATGATCACAAAAATAAACGGATTTACTTTAACCCTCGACAACTATATCGATCTTTTTTATGAAGAAGGGGAAGTTAGTTATACCCTCCGTAGTTATGACCCTGAAGAAGGTCTGTCAGATGAAGAAATAAATATCGAGCTAACTAAGCAGGAAGTCTCTACCGACCCTGTATTATACACCGATATTATTGAGCGCGATGGCAGCAAAATCGGATATTTATTTTACACCCGTTTTCTTGCAGGAGAAAATGATCAATTCATACAGCGCGTGGACGAAGTGCTAAATGAATTCCAAAATGAGGGGGTTACAGAACTTATCATTGATCTTAGATACAACCCCGGTGGCACCATAAATGCAGCTGAGAACCTTGCAAATTCCATTGCACCACCCTCCGTTACATCCAATGAAGAAGTTTTTGTGCGCTATGAGTACAATGAAGAGTTAGAAGAATTCTATATTGAAAATGACGGGATGGATTCAGAAAATTTAGTGGCTCGGTTTTCAGATGATCCGCTTAATCTCAATTTAGATCGAGCCTTTTTCCTTACTACCTCCAGTTCTGCTTCAGCTAGTGAATTGCTCATCAATGGATTAGAGCCCTACATGGATGTAGTTTCTATAGGTGAGAATACCTTCGGTAAATTTTATGGCTCATTTGTTTTAACCGGACTCAATGCCACCCCTTCTCATGAATATGCAATTGTGCCGGTTACACTAAAATATGCCAATGCCAATGGTGTGACAGATTTTAGAAATGGGTTGAGCCCTGATTATGAGGCTGTTGAAGACCTTTTAGCTTATCGACCCATAGGAGATACTTCTGACCCGTTACTTGCAAAAGCCCTGGAAATTATTACGGGTGAAGAGGGGCCGCCCGCAAAACTTCTATTCGAACTTCCTTATGAAAAATTACCTGATCCGGTAGAACTTAAAAGAGGAAATATATTTACCGATAGGCCCATGACTTTTCCTAAGCCTCATAACAAACCAAATTAGTCTGAATCTGATTTAGGCTTCCCTTTAACCGGAAGATCTACTGAAGAACGTACGTGCAAGTCTCTTTGGGGAAATGGTATTTCGATATTGTATGATGCAAACTTGCGAACGATAGCCTGATTCAGTTCATTTTGTACTGCATATCTTTTCTTTACATCGGGTACCCAAACAAACAGTTTCATGTTCCAGGAAGAATCACCAAAACTTCGAAGCTGAACTTCATACTTCGGGGTTCTTAAGACATTGTCGCTTTCCTCAGCCACTTCGCTTAATGCCTTTAGTACTTTATCAAGATCAGATGAATAGGAGACCCCCACATCAATACTTAAACGATAGGTCGGATCTCCGTGTGAAAAGTTGATTACGTCTTTAGAAACAAATTCCGAATTCGGCACAATGATCGAAATGTTATCAAGGGTTTTTACTTTCGTCGAGCGGATATTTATTTCCTCCACATCTCCCTCAATATTATTTACTGACACTCTATCTCCAACACTTATCGGGCGCTCAAAAAGCACGATCAATCCCGAGATAAAGTTAGAGGTCACATTCTGCAGGCCAAAACCAATACCAACAGAGAGGAAACCAAAAATAACGGCCAACCCGGTCAGGTTAATTCCGAGAAACTGGAAAGAGATAAAAATTCCTATTACCACAATAACGTATTGTGTCATCCGGGCAAGGGTGTAACACAAGCCACTGTCATGGATAAATCCCGGTAAAATTCGATTATTTAAAAGCCTTTTGACGAAGGCCGCAAATAATGAAAAGCCCACGATCAGCAGTATGAAAACAACTAATTTTAAGAAAGTAACAGGAGAGTCCTGTAATGTAAAAAGCTGAACTTGCAATAAATCCCATAGATATTGAAATATCTCCGAGATGGAATAGCCTGTAGGATTTGGCATCACCAGGGAAGAATCCGTGGAAATCATAGAGCTGTCCGGGGCTAAGGAATCAACCTGCGATGTAGGAAGTTGAGTTTGTTTCATAGGGTTAAGATAATGGATAATCCTAAACTTCTATCCATTTTACCGCGAAAATATATTTTCATTATTCCTTCACTTCTATCTTGTCCGCCTGCCAAATTTCATCATTATAATCATTGATCGTACGGTCACTTGAAAATTTACCGATATTGGCCGCATTGATAATTGCTTTACGATTCCACTCATCCTGATCTTTAAATAAGGCAGAAACTTCTTCCTGCTTATTAACATACGCTTCAAAATCAGCCATCACCATAAAATAGTCACCTTCATGGAGGAGGGCATTTATGATCGGCTCAAACAAAGATTTATCTCCATCGCTGAAATAGCCGTCACGAATCTGATCTACGGCCTGCTTTAATTCCTTATTGGCGTTATAGTAATCCCAGGGATTATAACCTTCGAGCCTTAGCTGATCTATTTCTTCTTCCTCAAGACCAAAGATGAAAATGTTTTCATCGCCCACTTCTTCCTTGATCTCTACATTGGCGCCATCCAAAGTACCGATAGTCAGTGCTCCATTGAGGGCAAACTTCATATTGCCGGTTCCTGAAGCTTCCATCCCTGCCGTGGAAATTTGTTCCGACAGGTTAGCTGCAGGTATCAGCTTCTCTGCAAGAGTTACGCTATAGTTTTGCAGGAACACACATTTTAACTTTTGATTTACTTCCGGGTCATTATTTACTACTTCGGCAATACTGTTGATTAACTTAATATGAAGTTTGGCCATGGTATAACCCGGAGCTGCTTTCCCGGCAAATATCACTGTTCTTGGCGTTATATCCAGGTCGGGATTTTCTTTGAGCCGGTTATATAAGGTGACCACATGCAAGGCCGCCATCAGCTGACGCTTATATTCATGGATTCGCTTAATCTGAATATCAAACATGGAGGTTGGCTCTACTTCCAGGTCGTTATGCTCTTGAATATATTCCGCCAACCGCTTTTTATTCTCGAGTTTAATTTCCGCAAATTTCTCACGGAATTTCTCATCATCAGCATACTCGTTGATTTTTTTCAACTCATCCAGGTTCGTAATCCAGTCATCTCCGATTTTATCTGATATTAAATCTGAAAACTCGGGGTTACATTGCTTAAGCCACCGCCGTGGAGTTATTCCATTGGTTTTATTGGTGAATTTATCCTGATACATTTCCGCAAAGTCTTTGAACATCGATTCTTTTAGTAAACGTGAATGCATGGCTGCTACTCCATTTACTTTTCGAGCTCCTACAATCCCCAAATGAGCCATATGCACAACGGGATGCTCACCTTCACTTACAATACTCATGCGGCTTTGGCGCGCCTTGTCATCTCCGAGGTCTACCTTTACTTTATTTAAAAAGCGCCGGTTAATCTCATATATAATATTCAAATGCCGTGGCAGCAAATTTCGGAGCAGGGAAACCGGCCACTTTTCAAGTGCTTCCGGCAGTAAGGTATGATTAGTGTAGGCCATGGTTTCTACCGTGATATCCCAGGCTTTATCCCAATCCATATGCTCCTCATCCAGTAGATAACGCATCAATTCAGGAATGGCCAAATTTGGGTGGGTATCGTTACACTGAATTGATACTTTTTCTGGAAACTTGGTGAAATCGCTCGACTGTTTTTTGAACCGCCGTATGATATCCTGCATGGAAGCCGAAACAAGGAAGTACTCTTGCTTTAGCCGCAATTCCTGCCCCACAAACACCTTATCGTTGGGGTACAGTACACGTGATATATTTTGTTCCAACTGGTTGTCCCGAACCGCATCAATATACTGTCCTTGGTTAAAGCTCTTAAGGTCAATGGCGGAAGAAGACTCAGCCTTCCACAACCGTAGATAATTTACAATCCCATTATCATAACCGGGTATGGGGGTATCATACGCCACCGCTTTTACCCGATGCGTATTTTCCCAAGAATAATGGGTATCTCCCTTACTGGTTTTTACTATGTTCTGATTTCCATAGAATTCAACCGGGTATTGAACTTTAGGTCGAACGGTATCCCACGGGTTGCCATATTTCAACCACAAATCAGGCCGCTCAATTTGATACCCATCCTGAATTTTTTGGTAGAATATTCCATAGTCATACCGAATGCCATGACCAATAGCCGGAATTCCAAGCGTTGCCATCGAATCTAAAAAACAAGCAGCAAGCCTTCCAAGCCCGCCGTTTCCAAGTCCTGCATCCCATTCCTGATCCCGGATATCCTCATACGATAAATCAAGTTCGCCTAATGCTTCGGCTACTAAGTCCCGAACATTTAAGTTGACCAGCATATTATCCAGCAACCGGCCAATCAGATATTCCATAGATAAATAGTACACCCTTTTGGCATTCACCTCATAATAATGCTGTTGCGTTTTCAGGAGCCGGTCATTAAGCCGGTCCATTATTGTTAAGGCAACACTTTGGTATTGATCCCACTTGGTAGTGGAGTACTCATCTTTGGCGAGGGTGTGACGCAGGTGTTGTTTAATATCTTCCCGAAGTGAATCCTTGTCCATGCCGGACCGGATGCTCTTATTTATTGTTTTTTCTTTACTCATAATACTTTTCTCTAATCTAAATAGTTCCTTTAGAAGGATAGTTGAGAGTTGATAGGGTGATTTTGTCCTGATCAAATCTCAGGCAAAATCAACTATCACTTTATCAACTCTCAACTATTAATCCTCTTTTAAATAAATTCCTTGGTCTGGCTTAAAATCAGGCTTGGTTAGGTTGGCCGGAAATCCAAGTTTATGAAACGATTCGTACGCATTAATTGCAACAAAATCCTGCTCAAAAACCCCAAAAACACTGGAACCGCTTCCACTCATACTGGCATACTCTGCTCCGAATTCATAGAATTGATCTTTAATGTTACCAACTAAATGGTGCCTTGGAAATACCGACTTCTCCAAATCATTCATCAGCAAGTAGCGCCATTCGTCCGGTTCTTCCTCAAGCAGTACTTTTTTTAGTGAAAATTCCGGCTCAGACTGTGGCTCACAAAATCGATAGGCTTCTTCAGTGCTGCTTTCAATATTTGGGAATACGGTTACAATCCATGCATTGGGCTGAAGTTCAATAGGCTCAATATCATGGCCTATACCGGTTACAAAAGCTGATTTTCCCTTAATAAAAAATGGGACATCTGCTCCGAGTTTTTTGCCAAGATTTACCAAATCATCTTCTGACAACCCAAGGTTAGCTATTTTATTCATCATTCGGAGAGTGGTGGCGGCATTACTGCTCCCTCCACCCAAGCCGGCTCCGGCAGGTATGTTTTTTTCTACCTTGATGTTAAACTCATCTTTTAAACCCGCTTCTTCCTGAAGCAATTTTACTGCTTTTACAATCAGGTTTGATTCATCTACGGGAATTTTAGGATCACTCATTTCCAAATGCATTCGTCCTGGCTTCACTTCAAACCGATCATTCCATTCAATAAAACAAAACCCTGATTCTATGGTGTGATAGCCATTTTCAAGCTTCTCGAGCACGTTTAACCCGAGATTAATTTTTGCATGTGAATTTGATATCCAAAAATTACTCATTGTCTAAAAACTCATCTTTGTGTTTCATCATATACTCAAACGCAGCGTCGTGATCGTTGGGAATATCTCCGTTTAGAATGGCCTCTTTTACCGCATCTTTCACATCGCCAACCGTCCTTGATGGCTCTATATTAAGTGCTTCCATGATTTCATCTCCGGAAAGCGGATTTTTCCAATTTCGAATGCGGTCCTTTTCTTCCACCTCTTTAAGCCGCTGTTCTACATAATCAAAATTCTTTTGATAACGCTCCTTCTTGTATTCATTTTTGGTGGTAACATCTGCACGACACAGCTTCATTAAATCATCAATGTCATCTCCTGCTTCATAGATCAACCGGCGGATGGCGGAATCTGAAACTTCATCTGATACAAGTGCGATGGGGCGGAGGTGAAGTCGCACCAGTTTACGAACATATCGCATGCGTTCATCCAGCGGAAGCCCCAACCGTCGAAATATTTTCTTGGTCCATTTTGCCCCCAATGCATCATGTCCATGAAAAGTCCAGCCTGCTTTAGGGTGAAATCGTTGCGTAGGAGGCTTAGCGATGTCGTGCATAATGGCCGCCCAGCGTAACCAAAGGTCGGCCCCGAGTTCAATTACATTATCAAGCACCTTTAAGGTATGCCAGAAATTATCTTTATGGCGAACGCCTTCTACCTCTTTTACCCCATGAAGATTATGCATTTCCGGGAAAAACTCTTTCAACAACCCGGTTTTAAATAACATGGTGAAACCAAGGGAGGGATGATCGCTCATAATGATCTTATTGAGCTCATCAATAATGCGTTCTTTGGAAATAATACTGATCCGGCCCGACATCTCCGTGATTGCGTCAAAGCTTTTCTCTTCAATCCTGAAATCAAGTTGGGAGGCAAAGCGAATGGCTCGCATCATCCGCAGAGGATCATCACTAAAGGTTTGATGAGGATCAATCGGGGTTTTTATATTCTCATTTTTTAAATCCTCCATTCCATTGAATGGATCAACGAGTTCACCGTAATTCTCCTTATTGAGCGACCATGAAAGAGCATTGATCGTCAGATCTCTTCGCAATTGATCGTCTTCCAGTGTGCCGTCTTCCACAATAGGTTTGCGAGAGTTTTTGCGATAGCTTTCTTTTCGGGCCCCCACAAATTCCAGCTCCAGGTTTCCGATTTTCACCTGTGCCGTTCCAAATTGTTTGTACACCGCCAAAGAAGAATCCTTCATACGGTCAGAAACTTCCCGGGCTAATTCAATCCCGGAGCCTACCGTCACAAAGTCGATATCAATATCGTCGTTCTTTAATCGGTTGAGGTAATAATCCCGGACGTATCCACCCACTACATAAACAGGTGCATCCAGCTTTTCTGCTGCCTCACTGATTATGGTAAATACGTCTTGGTGGTTTTGGGGTATGTTTTTCATGTGTTCCAAAGCACCGCAAAGATAGGAATGTTAACGGTGGCTTTCAGATACTAAACCGGATAAATTTTACTAATCTTTTGGCTTTTTAAATTCCATGAATTCCACCGGTGCTCCATTCACTTTGATAAACGCTACGGTTAAACCCTCACTGGGTGAATTCGGTTCAATGATAACCTCCTCTCCTGCCAGGGCTTGTTCCAGGTTATCTACTTCGAAAGCAACATGCGGTATAGTTTTGACGATTTCCGGATACGGAGCGTCTTCCCAATATCGCTGCCACTGAATGCCAAAGGCATTGCTTTCGTGATCAGAGACAGTCATCTTCAAATGTGGAAGATCAATTTCTTCCTCAAAAGAGTCTTTCGTTGGTATTCCGATATGATGAAATTTCATAGGTTTTCTGTTTTTTATACTGACTCTGGCCGTAGGCAAATGGACGCTCTTCGTATTCTCTTAATGATAATTATAAAGCCCTTCTTATTTAAATTGCTTAATTATTGAACCGTTTCTTCAAATGCTTTCTGTGCCGTTTCAAGTGAGGCAAAGGCCTTATATCGTCCGTCCGGATTGACAACAAAATGCAGCGGCAATGAACTGATATTCAATGCCCTTCGGGTTTCGTTAACGGTTTTTGAAATCAGCTGTAATCCCTCCGGATTATGCTTTTCTAAGAACGTTCGCCACTTTTCTTCCTCTTCATCAATGGAAAGATCAACAAAAGCCACATCCTGATTATGCCTATAAGCTGCTTTAAGAGAGTCGAGCTGGGGCTTTTTTTCTATACATGGAATACACCAAGTGGCCCAAAGAGCCACAAAGTAGGTTTTCCCTTTAATGGTATTCAAATTATATGGTTCGTCTTTTTCATCATACACAACATGGGCGGGGACTGTTTGCAGACCTCCATCAGAAAAACTCCACAGAACAGTCGCATTTACCAATTCCCCCTCTAAGTTTCTTCCAAATCCCTCATTCTCCATAATTAGAGGCTGACTGAGCAAAAAGTAGATGAAGATTCCGGCTACAGATAAAGTTGAAATAGCTTTTAGCCTTTTTCCGGTTTCTTTACGTGAAATTATGATCGCAAATGTGCCCACCCCAAATAGTATGAGTATAAATGGGAAGTAGAAGTAGTTGAAGAGATCAAAAATTATAAATGGGATAAAGAGTAGCGGCAGGAATTTTACAGGTGTTTCCTGGTTGATCTTTCCGCTTGCATACAGGGCCGCAAAGCATAGCCCTACAGGAATCCACTTCAATATATTAGCTTGGTGAATATTGAGTGGATTAGGGAATAGGAAAAAGTAAAAGCCGCCTCCTAAAATTATTATAGATGATAAAATTCCTGCCAAAAGTCTTAAGCCGTTTCTTTTAAACATGGTTTGATACCTATTTTGCTACATTGAAGCCCCTTACCCATCTTTTTATAAGCGGCCTGTTTTACTAATAAATTGGAGCTTAATAATTTAGACACGATATAACAAAGATAAAGTAAGCTGAAGTTTCCCTCTTTTAAAAATTATCTCTTCGTTAACTACACTGTCTAAGTTGAGACTATTCAGTAAGAATAAACGTAAGAGAGCAATTGTTTTGATCAAAAAAAGATGTGGATAATTTTACGCATTAAATGTTGCTACAAAAACTCTAAGTCACAATGGATCACAAAGAAATAACTATAAGGACCTATTCTAACTTGTGCACTTGGTAATATTTAGTGGGTTTATGACTTCATGACCGAACTAAATAACAATTTGATTTTCAAATAACATATAATCAGTTCCCCATTGGATATTGATTCTCCCTTTGCCCTATTTTAGAAATTGTTGTTAGCAATCTTAGAAATTTTATTCCGTGACTTTAGACCTGTTTGAACCGGCCGCACTTACCCAAAAGCAACGGGTAAATTCTGCAATGGGAGAGGAGCTTCCACCTCACCATCCCGGCGTGTACACCATGTACGATCGGCATGACCAGGTTTTATATATTGGCAAGACCAAAGACTTGCAACAGCGCATCACCTCATACCGCTATACAAAATCTAAAAAGTCACAGCGGATGATCGCACACCTTGAGCGTATTTCTTATGAAGTATGCAACACGGAAACGGATGCTATTCTCTTGGAAAACCTGCTGATTCGTTCGCTGCGCCCGCCATTCAATCACGCCAACAAAAAGCCAGAAACCTATTACTACATATCCACGGCCCGAAGGGGTAATCATCGGGAATTCAGGCTTTCCATGCGTGTGCCGGAAGATTATCCAAATGTGTATGGTTGTTTTAAAGGACACCTGAAAACACGGAAGGGACTGGGGGCAATGCTCAAATTATTGTACCTGCTAAACCGGCCGGTGAAAAGTGCTGCTTACCTGCCGAATCAACTCTTGAACCGGATCACTCCTCAAAAATTTAAGCTTCGGCTGGATACTCAAACCGGCGTTCTGGTGGATAATTTTTTGCGTGGATCTTCAGGATTGCTTGCGGATGAACTTGAAGCACATGTAATGGATATCAAATTCAAAGATCGGTTCACTGAAAATTATTTCGATAATGAGCTTGAGCAGCTTCGTATGTTTTACACGCTTGGGCCAAATCGTAATTTCCGCATGAAGAAAGAACTGGGGTTGGAATCAGTGCTCATCAATCAAGATGAAATTGATGATTTGATGGCAGTGATGAAACGAAAGTAGCAAGCATTCATATGTTCCGACGCAGAGCGATCGGAACAAGGTGGCGGGGATGATCCAGTGAGGCCTTGGGTGTTGGTTATTGGGTAGTCGGTAATGGGTATTGGTTATTGAATATTCATCATTGGATATTCTCACTAACCACCCTCGCTCCTGACGCTCTGCGTCGGAGCGAATTACTAAGCTAAAATTCAACCCAATCCATATAATCCCCAAGTTCTCCTCTCTTATCTGCATTTTTACCGGTTAGAAAATGGCTTGAAACAATCTCTGAGTGAAGTAACCTCGAAGCGTCCGAAGGACCTGCGAGCGTTACGGGCAATAAAGCTGAAAAGGCGAACGCTGCGAGGACCTACGGACGCTCGAAGGTTCTCTGGTCTACCCTTCCAACCAGTAAATGCGTTATTTTAGTCTATCTTAACCCAATCCATAAAGTCCTCAAGCTCTCCTCTTTGATCTGCATTTTTGCCGGTTTTGGTATGAGCTGATTCGGGAATATCCGCTGGAAAAATAAAAATAGCTCCGAGCAGAATCTCATGTTTGGGGATCCCTAAAAAGTCGAGCACTTTGGGTTTCCGCAAGCAGCCCCCCGACGACCAATATGCATTAAGGCCACGATCGGTAGCCGCCAGCAGCAGGTTTTGGATGGCCGCACCGGTGGCCGCAATGTGCTCCATATTTTTCACGTTGGGGTGAAATTTTCGGCCCGGCCTTCGGTTGCGTTCCGGTAGCCAGGTTCCGAGGATCAATGCATCAGCGGCAGCCAGCATTTGCTTTATCCCATCACTGGATTTCATGGGCCTTTCATCTTTCAGGGCTTCCAATAACTCTCGGCAATTGAAGCCGTCAATGGCATGGAACCGCCAGGGTTCAGCACCGGACAGCTTCTCGGATCGTTGCTTTTCAGGGCTGGTATAATGGAAGGGGGCCTGCCCGGCTAACTCAATCAACTGCTCAATGGTTCTTTTGAATTCATCTCCCTTGGTCACCGGCAGAGGATTTTGTGGATCCACGCGTACTTTCAAGGTTTTGCGGGTGCGAATAGACTGGTCAGTGTGCATGAGATGGAGACGGATTGAAGTTTTTTAAGAAGATAAGAAATTGGGGCTGTTTTTTTACAGAGGTTCCCAAGAGTTGTCACCCTGAGCAGGAAATGAATCAGGGAGGACAAAGCAGTAGTACGCGAAGGGTATCAAAACCTGCTCTGGCAAGTAGTATTAACGATTGAGATCCCTCGTGATTCACGGCTTTGCCTTCCAAGGCTTGGAATGCACTCGGGATGACAAGCCAAAAATATAATATCCCTAAGAGTTGTCTCCCTGAGCGGGAATGAGTTGGACAGGGTGAGTTGTATTACGCGAAGGGTCTCAATGTCCGTACTGACTGCCATGTATAACATTGAGATTCCTCGTGTTCTACCTGGTTGCCCTTTGCTGTTTAACGGGCACTCGGAATGACAACTTTTTGGGTGATATCAACCTCCTCTAATTATCACCCTTTTAATGGGGGAGGGAATAATTTTCATTGCCTATTTTCAATTATATTTTCGCAGCGGGTTTTAAGCCTGTAAGCAAACTTGTATCACTGTTTGAATATTCATCATTCGCCCATCATTTTGATATGATATAGACCGATTTGTGATATACGATCTGCGGAATTATCGGCTAATTTTGAAGGAGGGTTGGGCAGGAAATTTTTCCTCGGGCTTATAAATTATAGTTTTGTGCTATGTTCTACCGCATACTTAAGAAGAGCATGTGTGCCGGTCAGCTTGAGCTTGTTACACATATTGTTGCGGTGATTTTGAACGGTCTTGATGCTAATATTCAGGTCATCGGCAATATCCTGATTGGTCTTCATTTCGGCTAAAAGTTTAAGAATAGTTAGTTCAGATGAAGTTAAGAGATTTATTCCTTCGTTGTCGGAAGCGGGCTCCATCAATTTGGTATTTCGGTTCACTAAAAAGTCAGAAATGGCGGGACTTAGATAATGCTTTCCTTTTATAACTGCTTTAAGACAATCTAAAATATCGGATACCGTATTTTCTTTCAGCACATAACCTTTGACCCCAATATCCATGGCTTTATTGAAAATTGATTCGTCTTTATACATGGTTAAAAATATGATTTCTATCTTAATGCTTTCCTTATGAACTTTTTGAGCGACTTCAAATCCTGTCATGCCCGGCATTTCGATATCAAGAATAGCGATATCAGGTTTTTGTTCCCTGATAATTTCTAATGCGCTTTCACCTTCGTCGGTCTCAATGATACTGTACTTTCCCTGTTTCTCAATCACTTGCCGCAGCCCATTTCTAATGAGTACATGATCATCAGCCAGCAATAAGGTTTTCTTAATATCCATAACTTGATATTACTTCGGAATTATGATTTTGATGGTGGTTCCCTGCCCATGGCTTGATGCCATAGTTATTGTTCCTCCAAGCGTTCCAATTCTTTCTTTCATTCCCGAAAATCCTAAACCCTGATCATATTTTTCGTTTGTCATATCGAATCCTTTTCCATCATCCCAAATGGTTGCTTTTACGTCAGTTTCAGACTTTCTGATCATAACTGATGCTTCTTTAGCCTTTGAATGCTTTTGGATATTATTGGTAGCTTCCTGAATCACCCGATAGAAATTGATCTCCTTATTTTCAGGAAAAGTCTCATCTATATCGTCAATATGGTAACTCCATTCAATTTTGGATGTTCGCTGCAATTGATCGCAAAGATTTTCAATAGCTTCTGTTAATCCGAATTTTTCTAAATGAACCGGGCGTAAGTTATGGGAAATATTGCGAACATCTCTTATTGATACCACGGAACTTTGCATAATCTCATCAAGTTGTTTTCGGGTTTCTTCAGGATCATCGGCTTGCTGTTGTGCTAATTCGGCTCTGTTCTTTATCACCAAAATCTGCTGGCCTAATCCATCATGCAGTTCGGAAGCTATGCGCCGGCGTTCTTGCTCCTGTGATTCAATGAGTTTTTCCGTAAATCTTTTTTTCCGTTCATTTTCTTTCTTCAAATTATTAACTCTTACATAATAAATAGTTGGCCCGATACTGACAAAAAGAATGATAAGTAACGTATATAACCAGGGTTTTTGCCAGAAAGGGGGAACCACCGTAATAGCTAATGATGCGCCTTCTTCGTTCCATATTCCATCACCATTACTTGCTATAACCTGAAACGTATATTCGCCCGGTGGGATACTTGAAAAGATGGCTTCACGACTTCCACCAACTTCAATCCAGTCGTTATTAAGCCCGGTAATTTTATGCTTAAACTCGACTTTTTAGGGATCCGTGAAATTTAATGCGGTGTATTGTATCTGAAGATAAGGGGTATTGTAGGGAATGGTAATATTTTCTTCACCTGTATAAACAGCTTCATTTGATCTAACATTTTCAATATATACCGGGGGAGATACTTCATTAACGTCAGCCTTCGTGGAAGAGACGACCGCAACTCCATCAACGGTTGGAAAATATATTTTCCCAAAAGAATCCATAAAAGCACTGGGCTGGAATCCTCCATTGGTTTCAGATGAATTCATTCCATCACCGGTTCCATAGGAGTATGCCCGCAACTTCAATTTTTCCAGCAATAACTGCATCTAAATCTGATTTACTGACGCGGGATATTCCCCTGTTACTGCCCATCCAGAAATACCCGTTTTCATCCTCAATAATATGAGATACGATATTATCAAAAAGTCCCTGGGCGGTTGTTACATTATCAATATTTCCATCTTTCAACCGAAAAATACCATGTCCATAAGTTCCAACCCACATAACACCTTCATCATCTTTATGAATAGCTCTTACGTAAGGCTGCTGAATTATTGGACTATCATCTTCTGAAACCAATAAATCAACTTTATATACTGTATCATCTTTAATTTTGTTTAACCCTTGACCCGTTCCTGCCCACATGGTTCCATCTTCATCCTCGAAAAGAATTCGTGCATCGTTATAGTAGAGGCCGTCTTCTGTGGTAAAGCGCCGGATTATGCCTTCATTATAAATGACTAAAAAGTCGGAGGTGGCAATCCACATATTTCCTTTGCTGTCTTCCGTGATGGCAAATATTTCTGCTGATGAGAAACCTTCTTCTACACCTAAAAATGTACCCGGTTCATCCAGAGATTCAGTCACATAAACCCCCCTTGCCCCAAACCAAAAACGCCCTTGTGAATCCTCATACATTGACCAAAAACAACCATTTTCAGCTATAAAATCATCCTTCGGGATACTCAATTGCCCGTCTTTCCAGTGATATATGCCCCCGCAGTTGGTTGAAAATAGAGCCGAACCATCTTTTAACTGCATCAGAGCTAACATTTTTTCATTTTGCAATCCATCTTCTTCATCAATCATGGTAATGATGGATTTATTCAGTTTAAAAAGCCCGTCGGCTGCCGTACCAATCCAATAATTTCCTTCGTTATCTTCTAATATTTGTTGAAAACGGATGTCCCCGGAATCCTCAAAAGGTTGAAATCTTTCAAAGTTTGTTCCATTCCAAATTGATAAAGCACCAAAAACCTGGGCATATAAATTTCCTTTTTTGTCTTTTTTAAAATCAATAAAATTATCGGAGGGTAACCCGTTACTGCCATTGAAAAAAGTTATTTCTTCATTTTCATACTTGATAATACCATCACTCATGGTGCCTATAAATAAGGTTCCTGACCCTTCCGGAAATTCAGTACTGTTCAGCAGTGAACTGCCGACATAGTTTTTGAAATTTTTAACTACAACAACGGAATCACCTATAGTTTTGTAAAGATTTTCATCATTTACCAGCCATACCCCTCCGGCTTCTTCTTTTGCCTGTTGGGTCAATTTCGGGTCGGCACTTACAGGAACTTCAATGAAATCCTCGCCACTATACCTGTACACTTTTCCAAAAATGGTGGCCCAAAGCACGTCATTTTCATCTTCTTTCATTTCTCGTGGTGATTCTCTTATTGAGCCCTCATTGAAAATGTAGGCTTTAAAAACTCCATCTTTTAATCTTAATAAACCGTTCTCAGTTGTTACCCAAAGGACTCCTTTTCTGTCTTCATAAATTTTGATAATCCGGTCATAGTGCATATTGGGAGAGTTGGACCGGTTGAAAGTGGTGAAATTTAGCCCATCAAACCGAACTAATCCCCCGTTGGTTGCAATCCAAATGTAGCCATCCTGTGATTGAAGAATATCATTAACTGTGCTTTGGGGAAGACCATCTTCCATCCCGAAATGGGTGACCACATAGTTCTCTTCTCCTATTTCCTGAGAAAAGGCGAATTGAATAAAAAGCAGGGGAATTAATCCCCCTATAATCCATATAAATAACCAACGTATCATGAAGCTTAGATACGCTAAGAACCCCAGAAAATCAACTTATCGGGTGAGTCTTAATCTATTATTAATTCCCGTTATCCCGCCGGATTTTTAGTTCAGTCCAAAATGTAATTTTTTGCTACCTGCTTATACTCCTTTACTTCTTGTTCCACCCAACTTTCATCTTTCCCAAATTCGGCGGCTATCAATCGTCCCACTTCCGGTGCCATTTCTACGCTGGCTTTGGCGTCCAAAAGCAATGCCCGGGTTCGGCGGGCCAGTACATCTTCAATGGTTTGTGCCAGTTCATTACGCACTGCCCATACCACTTCGGCCTTCAGGTAGGGGAGATTTGGATGTAATTTCTCTCCCAACTCCGGGTTTTCGTCAATCAATTTATTTAGGGCTACTTTGTCGGAGCCGTACACAAAAAGATGATCTTCCCGGTCTACGTTTTTAAGCCAACCGTGAATTCGCAATTCTTTGGTTGGGGTTTCTTTAACATCGAGACCTGCAACCATAGCGGCCTGGTCTACCGTATCTTCGGCCATCTTACGATAGGTTGTCCACTTTCCGCCCGCAATAGTGACCAAACCTGATTCTGAAACTTGTATATGATGACTTCTTGAAATCTCGGAGGTATCTTTCACATCGGCGGGTTTTACTAAAGGTCGAATTCCGGCAAATACACTTTTCACATCTGCTCGCTCCGGATCTTTGCTTAGATATTGAGCTGCGTGCCTCAACACAAATTCTATTTCTTCTTCAAGAGCCACCGGTTCCAGGGTTGCTTTATCTACAGGGGTATCAGTGGTTCCTACAATTACTTTATCGTGCCATGGAACGGCAAAAAGTACGCGGCCGTCTTCGGTGTGGGGAACCATAATCGCTGAATCGCCTGGTAAGAATTCCTTATCTAATACTAAATGAATTCCCTGTGCATATTGAATGATTTTGGTGTGCCCTTCCTCATCCATTTCCAAAACTTCATCGGTAAATATTCCTGTGGCATTGATTACAACACGGGAATTGATTTCGTAATCTTTCCCATCTAACATATCACGGACTTTAACGCCTTCCACAAGTCCTTGACTGTTTTTTTCCAGTCCTGTCACTTTCATATAATTTAGTGGAAAACCTCCTTCATCATGCATGGTTTGTGCCAAATTGATGGAAAGGCGGGAATCATCAAACTGACCATCATAATATATTACGCCACCCCGAAGTCCTTCCGGTTCCAGGGTTGGTATCTTCTCTAAGGTTTTTTCTTTAGAAAGGTTTTTTGATTTATTGATACCTAATTTTCCGGCCAGCGCATCATACACCTTCATCCCAACACCATAAAAAGGACCGTTCCACCATTCATAACTGGGTACTATAAAAGACTGATGACTTACCAAATGCGGCGCATTTTGCATTAGCAATCCACGCTCTCTCAAAGCTTCAATAACTAAGGAAACGTCCCCTTGCTGCAAATATCGTACACCGCCATGCACCAGTTTTGTACTTCGGCTGGAGGTACCTTTCGAAAAATCATGCATTTCGAGTAACAGTGTCTTGTAGCCCCTTGCTGCTGCATCCACACCGACTCCCAATCCGGTTGCCCCACCGCCAATTACGACTACATCCCAGTAGTCATTAAAGTTTTTGATGTGATCAAGAAATTCTGCTCTTTTCATATCGGTATAAATTAAATGTTGATCAGTTAATTGTATAATGGTTATTCGGTGATACTAATTCCTAATAACCATTAACTAATAGCACCCTTGCAGGCTTCTTTGCCTATTTCATATACGCGCTCTCCCTGATCAAAATCAAATACACCGCATGCATTTCGGGGAATTTCGATGAGATGATCGGGCTTATACATTTCGACCGTCAATTCTGTAAGTCGGTCTTGGGTAAAACTGAAGGTACTGTCCATCAGCTCGATCAGTGAAAACGATCCTTCCTCCGCCGGTAGTTCAGCTTTGGGCTTCGTTTTTCTTTTTGCTTTAATGGCATCCGGCAACAACTTATCGAACCATTTTTGCATTTCTTCCATCTTATCCGGCTCTGGTGCTTTATCATATTTTGGATCAGGACGCCCATTCAAATTTACAGCTACAATCATGGCTCCTTCTTCTTTTTTTACCAAATTGATGGGCAGTGGATTCAGCACCCCGCCGTCAACAAGTACTTTCCCGTCTTCAACTACCGGAACAAAAAAACCGGGAATAGAAACCGAAGCTCTAAGTGCTTTATACAAATCTCCTTTTTTAAAATGGACTTCTTTGTGGTGGCGCATATCTGTAGCTACAGCTGTGAATGGAATGGAGAAATCCTCAATCTTTTCCTCCCCGGTCACCTCAAGATGCTTAGCAAAAAGTTTTTCACCCTTTACAAATCCTTGTTTGGCAAAAGTGAAATCCAACAAGTCAAATACATCTCTTTTGGAAAGACTTAGAATCCATTTTTTATACTCGGGAAGATGTCCGGCTGCATAAATTCCACCAACAACCGCTCCCATGGAACAACCTATTACTTCAATAATTTCATAGCCGGCTTTTTCCAATTCCTCTATTACAGCGATATGTGCAATCCCTCGTGAACCGCCACTGCCAAGTACTAAGTGGACTTTTTTATTTGGCATATTTCAATAAATATATTTCTTACTTATTACTACATCATTTGAACTATCGAAATGTATTACCATTTTAATACAAATTATAAATGAATTCATTCTGTATGAATATTTATCTCAGATTTACAATTTCTATTTCAGTACTCGTTTTACTGGCTTTCTTTGGATGCAAAAATTCCAATAATAAATTATCTAAAAAATTAAGCAGTGAAGAATTTTCATCATACGAAAGTACAGGAAGCAAATTAGCTACTTCTACACAAAAGGTTTTAGCATCCAATTTAGTTGTAGCTATTGAAGAAAATGGTGTCTCCGAAGCTATTGAGTTTTGTAATATACAGGCGATACCTCTTACAGATAGTATGTCAGTTGAATTAGAAGCACATATTAAAAGAGTTACCGATCAACCAAGGAACCCAAACAATTTGGCAAATGAATCAGAAATGGAATACATCCAATCTGCCAAAACAACTCTTCAAAATGGTCAAGATGTTACCCCGTCGGTGAGACAAACCAATGGTACCGTAACCGGTTACTATCCTATTATTACTAATCAACTTTGTATGCAATGTCACGGAAATGAAGGATCTCAAATCAATGATGAAACATTGACAAAGATCAAAGAACTTTATCCCAATGATAAAGCCACCGGTTATGAGGTTGGTCAGTTACGTGGAATATGGGTTGTAGAAATGAAAAAAGATTCGCTTCAATAACATAGGCTAATTTGACAATATAGATAGAATCGAATCTTTTATGTCAGTCAGGCTTTCAACCGTTTGAAAAGCACTAATGTTTTCTCCTAATACAAAAAGAGGAACTTTATTCCGGGTATGAGTTTTTGTTGATAGATTTTCGAGGTTGCCATGATCGCTGGTAATGACCAATACATCCTTACTACTTTTGTGATTTATTATATGTAACAGAAATTCATCCAGTGGTTCGAGTGCTTTTCTTGCATATTGGTGATTTTGACTGTGGCCGGCTTTATCGGTGAGATAATATTCATATAGTATCAAATCGTAATCTGAAACTAGATTTAATAACCTTTCACCAGCTTCTTTTGGGCTGATTTCTGGAATATCGATCCCTAATTTTTCTCCCCAGGCTTTTTGGGTAATTTCTGCCGTTAATGCTTTTTCGTTAAGTACATCTTCCGTAGTATTTAATTTCAAGCCGGTACTCTTTGTCATCAGTGTAGTACATGTCCAACGATTTTTCTTTTCTGATTTTTCAAAGAAAATGGGGGGATAGGCATTAATAAAATAGGGTTTCTTGCCTTTATCTTTGACTGCATGAAAAATGCTTTCTTTTTTTAAAAAAGGCTTAATTCCTGAATGTGGGTATGGACCAAAATGCTTACCAATTTCTTTGGAAGTATTCCGACCGGTAAATAGTGCCGTTTGACCAGTTCCGCTTTGGGGTAATCCTTCTACGCCGAGATTTGCATCTATGGGTTTGAATAGATGGTTTTCCTCTATCACCGGTTTGGCTTTTGAGTTAAAAGGTCCACCTGTTAAGATTTCAAATGACTCATATCGGTTTATTGAAAAAGGATTGAATGAACTATTTTCTCCAAGTCCAATACCATCAATAAAAATGAAAATAACTGACATTAATTTTTATTTAGCTCAAAATTTAAAACTTCTTAGCGTCCGATACGTCTTACTAGCGTTTGGAAAAAAACCTTTTTATTAAACCGAACGCTTCGAGGATCTTTAGACGCCCGAAGGTTCTAATATCATATTTTAAAAATATACTAACACATCTATATCTATCTGACCAATAAACAGTCTGATGGATTTTCTTTAATTTCAGTTTGAATTAAATAAATAGTCGGACGGGCTTTGAGCCGTCTGACCAAGAGGTCTATTCTTACTTTTCTAATATAATAGTTACCGGTCCGTCGTTTTCCAGTTTTACATTCATCATGGCTCCAAATTTTCCGGTTTGAATATCAAGATCCGTATTGGCTTTGAACCACTCTATCATGTCTTCATACATGGGCTCTGCTTTTTCCGGTTGGGCAGCTTCAATGAAACTGGGACGGGTGCCTTTATCTGAATTAGCATACAAGGTAAATTGAGACACTAATAAAATTCCACCGCCTACATCCTGTACGGACAGATTCATTTTACCATCCTCATCTTCAAAAATTCGAAGCTTGGATATTTTATTACAAATCCATTCCATTTGTTCTTTGGTATCATCTTTATGAATTCCAATTAACACCAAAAACCCTTGATCGATGGCACCTATAATTTCATTTTCGACGGTTACTGAAGAAGATTTAACGCGCTGAATGACTGCTTTCATAAACTGTGGATATGTGGATTACTGTGTGGATTACTCATTGATAAAAATTGGATAACTCAAAACGGTTAAAATTGTCAACAGGTTTCAACAATAAAATTACTCTATCAACAATTCAAAAGAATAACTTTTAGTGTTAATGACTTTCCTGCTGTTTTTATGTCCGAAATATATAACAGTGTGGATAAATAAATTATAATCCCTTTAAAGTATTGATTTTTAAGGGTGAGTTATAAACAAAACTATCCACATGTTTTTAGCATCCGATAAATAAATCGGGATAAAAAAGTTATCCACTTATCCACACTCTCTACTATTACTATTAAATTATATAAATCTCATTTTTGTTATCTCTTAGGTGTGGAAAAGTGTTGGAAAAAGTTTCCAAAACACTCTTGTAAAGATTCTATATTTGTGTGTTGTTAGTGAGGAGTGATAGTTGAAAATTGATAGGGTGATTTTTTAGTTAATAATGATTAACAGGTTCAATTAAGCATTTAGTGTTTTAGATATTTAGTGCAAAATAAAATCAGCGATCGCATGAGTGATGAAAAGCAATTTACATACAAAGATTCCGGTGTTGATATCAAAGCCGGGGAAGAAATGGTGGAATCTATCAAGGGTGTGGTAAAGGATACCCATGGGCCGGAGGTGTTACATAACATTGGAGGGTTTGGTGGATTTTTTAAACCTGATTTCGGTTCCTATGAAAACCCAGTTTTTGTAAGCTCTGTAGACGGTGTTGGCACTAAATTGATTGTAGCCTTTAAAGCCGGTAAATATGATACGGTTGGACAAGATCTTGTCAATCATTGTGTGAACGATATTGCCGTATGCGGTGCCAAACCGTTGTTCTTCCTCGATTATTTTTCCACCGGAAAATTAGAGCAGCATGTTGGGGTTGATGTGGTAAAAGGATTTGCTAAGGCTTGTAAAGAAAATGGGGTTGCACTGATTGGAGGAGAGACCGCAGAGATGCCGGATATTTATGATGAAGGAGAATTTGACCTTGCCGGAACCATCGTTGGCATTGTGGATGAAGATAAAGTTATAAACGGCTCTGACATCCAAAAAGGAGATGTGTTGCTGGGATTCAAAAGCTCCGGATTACATACCAACGGTTATTCTTTAGCCCGAAAAGTGCTGTTCAGTAAGCACAAAGTAGAGAACTACGTTGAAGAACTGGGTAGCACGGTTGGGGATGAATTGCTGAAAGTCCACCGTTCTTATTTATCGTTGATCACCAAGTTAAAAGAAATACCCGGTATAAATGGATTTTCCCACATCACGGGAGGCGGAATTGTGGGTAACACCAAGCGAATCCTCCCAAAAGGAATGAAACTCGATATTAATTGGGATGCCTGGGAGCGACCACCCGTCTATAAAATGATCAAGGAAATCGGAAACGTACCCGAAGACGATATGCAGGCTACTTTTAATTTAGGTATTGGATTAATTGCTGTGGTTTCTGAAAGTGAGGTGGATGTTGTTAAGAAAAAGGCTGAGGAGTTGGGGGAAGAGGTTTTTGAGGTTGGTTTTGTTGTGTAATGTTAAATTCTAAATGATGAATTTTGAATTTAATGCATTTCTGTTTTAATCCCGTTCATATTTTGTGGGGAATACCAAAAGGATTTGACAAACCGGCAGTTTTAATTACTGCTTACCGACCTGATCCGGAAAGGTGGTATAAAGATTATTTAAACAGAGTTTAGTCATGAAGAAAAAAACAAAATATACTCACTCAGGTAATTATGTAGCTGAAGTTGAAGTAGATTTAATTACAACGGAAAACGAATGGTCTCCATATTTAAGCCTGGAAGAAGCTAAGAAGCTTGATAATGTTAGAGAAGCACTTAATAAAAATGATTTAAAGAAAGCTTCTGAATATGGAAAAGTGTACAAAATGGAGCCAGTACATTAAATAAATTTAAGGCTCGAACCAACTTCTCTTTTTAATCATGATTTACCTCGTTTTTGCGATTACCAAGATTAATAATTCTCAGAAAACCATGTCAATCCTTTACTCCTGATAATCATGGTTCTTATGATTAGATATAGAATCAGCAACTACTAGCCCAATCCGTCTCATCTGCTTTCCATTCAATAATAGCTACAAATACCCATTTTTAGCTTACCGATCCTCCCCTTATTTTAGTTTCATGAATGAAAATGAAATTCAGCCCAAAGAAGACGAAAATAGTAATGAGTTTCCAAACCTGACTACAGGTAAACTTCTTATCCTATCCGTTGTATCTGCCAATATCTATGTATTTTTTTCATTTTTAATTATCCGCTATTGGCATGAAGGAGATTTGAGTGATGTCTTGGAGAGTAGCTTTACTTTTTGGAATCAAGCAGGAATAGGAGTGGGAATTGGATGCCTTGCAGCGGGAATCATTTATAGTGCCATCAGGTGGACCCCTATTAATGATGTTCTCTCAGATTTTTCAATTTTTGAAGCTCTTTCAAAAACAAAATTTTCACTTTTTGACAGGATTCAGATTTCCCTATTTGCAGGAGGAGGAGAAGAACTTTTATTTAGGGGAGCCATTCAACCACTTTTAGGTAATACCGTTACTTCCATCATATTTATTGGAATTCACGGGTATTTCAAATTTAAAAGTCCGAAGCATATTCTTTTTGGTGGGTTGATGTTTGGATTGAGTTTTATGCTTGGTTTGCTGTATGAACACATTGGATTGATGGCAGCGATGTGTGCTCATGCCGTTTATGATTTAATTATGCTACAAGTTGTTCAAACATATCTTAAATAAAAAAGCCGATCAAATGAATGACCGGCCTTTTTGAAATTAGATGTTGAGTAAATTTTTAGAAATCAAATTCAGGTATTTCACCAACTTCAACGGTAAATATACCGTCGCTATTTGGTTCGCTGGTTTCGCCTAAAACTTCTCCATCACTTAAAAGTGTAAGAGTTATATCCGGACTATCACTTCCAATTGGAGATGCAGATAATTGATATCCTATAAAGTCTCCATCTACTAAATCTCCCTCAGCACTTCCGGAGGAAGAAATAGTAACCTGACCTATAGTCTCAAATGTACCCCCATCGGAGGAGCAGGCTGACATGAATAAGCCAAGTATGCATACTGTGATTATTGATTTTAGTTTTTCTCTTAACGTAAATTTATACATGATTGATGAATTTTTTTAAAATTAGATGTACCCTTTAAGGCACAAGTAACATAAAAATTATGACTTAGAATTTTAAATAAAGATTATCATCACTTATGATTGATATTGAAAAACCTCTTCCAATGGTTTATCAAATACCTTAGCTATTTTAAAAGCCAGCTCTAAAGAAGGAGAATATTTTGCTGCTTCAATAGCATTAATGGTCTGACGCGTTACCCCCACTTTGTCAGCTAACTCCGCTTGTGTCATCTCTCCATGATTAAAACGAAGCTTTCTGATATTGTTAATGATTTTGGTTTCATCCATATCAATAAATTTTACGATAGTGATAAATCATGGTTGTTCTCTTGATAATACTTGAACTAAAAAGCACCAGAAATAAAGCATGAAAAATCATATTAGGCTGCCCAATTAATTCATAAGCACTTCCTTGTTCGCTAAATAAATTGGATAAGAAAACCTGAATAAGAATTACAACAATTGAAAAGCTTAAAAAACCGTAAGCATTTTTAAGACCCTTTGCTTCTATTTTTTCATCCCGCTCATCTTTTATCACTTTATTCTTGTATTCACTGATACCAATTAATAGCTCAATAGCCAATGCAATCCAGAATACATTGAAAAATATTTTTGTAAAATGATCGGAGTAGTCAGGAATAATATCGGGCCAGCCAAAAACCATTAGTACATAGAAGAAAACTACGGAAAGAGAAAACCCAATAGAGGTCCAGGATAAAATTTCTTGTTTAGACATAATCTTATGTAATTAGTTAAGTGTCAAAACTTCTTTACGTGATGTATAAAATATGTTACACTTTAGTCCAAAAAAATTCTTGTATAGTTGGTCTGTTTTCAAATTAGTAACGCGAATTCCTGTGTTTCTTAATGATAGGCTTCAAAATATCATCCAACCCATTGGTTTTAATTTCGAACATAGTAGCCAGGTATTGTCCCAATTGTCCATTTGGCCAGCCCTGTCTCGAAAACCACTCCAAATAATGAACCGGTAGGTTAGTGATATACCGATCTTTGTATTGACCAAAGGGCATTTTGGCTTGTACAAGTTTTATGAGAAAGTTTGGATCATGCATAAACGTACATCAGATCGCTGATCCGATAGGTTTTTAATGGTTTGGGTAGGTCAAATTATAGGTATTCTTTGTTTTTCAAAACCCATCTTAATTAGAGTTAGTATGGTACAAGAAACTTGCATCACAAAATGAAAAATAGTAATTAATGCGCAGTTTATTGGAAACCATCAATATTAAAATGGAATAAATTCATGCAAGCAAGTTGGATCGCAGCACTTTCGCTTTTCTTATTCTTTATCGGGTATAGATACTATTCCAAATTTCTTGCTGAAAAGATATACCGGCTTAACCCGGATTACATGACGCCGGCCCATGAATTTAAAGATGACGTAGACTATGTTCCTGCCAATAAATTTGTACTGCTTGGGCATCATTTTACTTCTATAGCGGGAGCCGCTCCCATCGTAGGTCCGGCAATAGCAGTATACTGGGGTTGGCTTCCGGCAATGCTTTGGGTGGTCTTAGGAACCATATTTGCTGCCGGGGTTCATGATTTTGGAACCATGGTGTTATCGGTTCGGCATAAAGGACAATCGGTAGGAACTTTGGCCAATCAGTTAGTAGGCCATCGTGCAAAACTGCTTTTTCTTTTTATCATTTTGATCCTGGTTTTAATGGTCAATGCGGTTTTTGCATGGGTGATATCAAATCTTTTTATCAACTTCCCGGCTACGGTGCTTTCCATTTTTATTCAAATTCCACTGGCTATTTGGATAGGTATCAGAGCCTATCGAAAGTCAGGAAATATGGTAGTTCCGTCTGTTATTGTTTTATTCCTGATGTATTTCACCGCCATAATTGCCAGTTATGTTCCGGTACTTCAAATTGATTTGGTACAGTATTTTGGAGGAGCGGAAAATATTCTTCTGTTTGGATTATCGGGAATTGAAATGGCCTTCTTTGTGTGGATCGCTGTTTTAATGATCTATGTGTATTTCGCATCCACACTTCCCGTTTGGAAATTGCTTCAACCTCGGGATTTAATTAACGCTTACCAGTTGGTGTTGGGGTTGGGAATTTTATACCTGGGATTATTCATCAGTAGCCCGGAAATCACGGCTCCAACAACAAATACTGAGGCTACCGATGTAAGTTGGTTTCCACTTCTCTTTATAACTATTGCTTGTGGGGCTATATCAGGTTTTCATGGATTGGTTTCTTCGGGTACCACCGCCAAACAGCTGGATAAAGAAACGGATGCCCGTTTTGTAGGATATTTAGGAGCGATTGGAGAAGGATCTTTGGCACTGATAACTATAGTTGCGGTGGTCACCTATTTCAATTCCTCCGGTGAATTTATGGATGTTTATCATTCCTTTTCTGAGGCCGGCTCGGTTGGGTTGAATATTTTTGTGGAAGGAGCCGCTCAGCTTGCCACAGCTTTACTCATTCCGCTTGAAGCTGCTAAAACTATCATTGCAGTTATTGTGATTAGCTTTGCAGCAACAACGTTGGATACTTCGGTTCGCTTAATGCGCTATATCCTTAATGAACTTGGGGAAGAATATAAGATCAAACCCCTGACAAAAGTCCATACTTCTACATTGATTGCAGTGGGAGCAAGTGCGGCGCTGGTGTTACTACCGGAAGGCCCGCGAGGACTGGGTTCGGGAGGCTATTTGTTATGGCCATTGTTTGGAACCTCCAATCAGTTATTAGCGGGAATAAGTTTGTTGTTGGTTACTATTTGGCTGAAGCGACAGGGGCGTTCTATTGTCTACACGTTAATTCCAATGGTGTTTTTAATGATCATGACCCTTTGGGCTATGGTGGAACAAGTGATATTCGACTGGTCGGGATGGGGAACCAATGATTCTAATATGCTGCTATTTATCTTTGGGGCTATCATTCTTGGTTTTACCATTTGGATTATTTTAGAAGCGGTATTCTTAGTCAAAAAAGAAAAGCATCAATCTGACTTGTAATACTCGATGAATTTCTGCTCGTCTTCAGATTGTCCGATCAAAATGATCTCACTGTTATCCGGAATTGGTTTGTTGGGCTCCGGGTTGATATCCTGTTCTCCTTCCACTTGGTAAGCAATCACATTACAACCGGTTTTGTTTCGGATATCAGCTTGAATAAGTGATTTACCAATGAGCTTTTCGGGAGTATCGAGACTAAATACATTGAGGCCCTGGGCAATCATTACAATATCATTTTCCTCAAAAATATTGAAGATGGCATTAGCACCCATAGAAGCATAACTCATTACAAAATCGGCCCCGGCTCGGTGAAGGGTATTTACATTTCGCTCTAAAGTCGATCGGGCAACAATATGAATATTAGGTCTTAAACTGCGGCAGTAAATGGTGAGATAAATGTTTACATCATCCTGGTTTGTAGTGATGATGACGTTAGGAGCGTTATCAATCCCGGCTTTTTTGAGGGTTTCGAGGTCAGCTGCATCACCTAAAATATAGTTTTCGTCATCTTTTATTCTATCTGGATTCTTGTCTATAATTTTGAATGGAATGTTTCTTTTTTCTAAATGAAGGGCGGTAGCTCTGCCGACTCTACCAGCACCAATAATAATATTTGGTTGGTCACTTGTACCGTAGATACCTATTAGTTCATCATACTTTCTCAACTGTTCCACTGTGCCGGCAAGTACCAAAACACTGTGATTATGAATTTCAACTTCAGGATGGGCACTTTCGAAATTTCCTCGTTCCCAAACTCCAACTCCATTAATTCCAAGATCTTCACGGATGCGACTTTCCTGAAGGGTTTTACCCACCAATGGGGTAGCATAAGTAGTTGCCTCAGCTATCACTAATTCTCCAAATCTGCCTACAGTATGAATTCGGGCATCTTGTCCCAATGTTCTTCGGGCTAATGCTCTTCCCAGGATATTTCCCATATGCAATACATGATTGCTGCCCGCTAATTTTAAAAGGTCAATCGAATCATAAGAATTAGCTGTTGAAATTATTTTAACTTCATTGGATAGCTCCCGAATAGTGTGCGCCACATTAGAATTGGACATATCAGTACCACCGGTAACAACAAGTGCCGCTTGTTCAATGTCCATTTTTCTATAAGTTTCAGGATCATCCGGTTCCCCAAGCATCACCCGATATCCCTGATCATATAGTTCAAGAGCTTGCTCCAGTTCATTAACTAACAATACATATTCGTGGCCATACTGATCAAGTTTTTGAATGAGTGCTTTGGAAACAGCGTCAAAGCTGGTGATGATGATATGATCTTTAGTGTCTTTTGGGAGTTCTCTGGGAGCACGCGCACGATGTTGGGCTTCCATCCATGGGGCATAGAAAAATTCGATAAAAGTGAACGGAAGCATAATCAGCAGGGAAAGCACACCTGAAATCAACACAAATACAGAAAAAATGCGCCCCAGGTCAGAAGTAAAAGTGATATCCCCAAATCCAAGGGTGGTCATAGTGGTGAGGGTCCAGTAGAATCCGGTGATCCAGGAATGTTTTTGCCCTTCAAATTCCATGATCTCATGAAAAAGGATTCCATAAACGACAATCATAGCAAAAAGAATAAACACAAAACGAATAAGGCGCTTTATGTTAATCTTGGTATTCCGGTTGGAAATAAAATAGCTAATCTGTGAGGTGAAAAATTTCATAGGGAGACTGTTAAATGTGGAACGGTCATTTTTGATGAATTATAAATACAAATCAGATAGATCTTATCGCTTTACGATCAATTGGTTTCCAATAGTTTATCTAATGACTTTTGTCTACCCATGATGATAATTCTGTCGGTCTTTCGTATCATTGTTAAGGGATCAATAACGCCCAAAACTTCATAATAGTAATCATCTTCCGACTGGTATAAGCTATTAGAATCGTCTCTTTTCCTTTGTCTTTTAATAGTAATGATACTCATATCATAACGCTCTCTTATTTTCAGCTCTTTTATAGAATACCCGACCATTCCCTTAGGAGCATCAATTTCAAATATGCCTATATCTCCACTTAATTTGAAAAAGTCACTTATTGAAGTACTTACCAGGGATGTCGCCATGCGTTTACCTTCGTCTTTTTCCGGATGAACCACTTCCTTAATGCCAATCTTATTAAGAATAGTTTCCTGAGTCTCGTTTGAAGCTCGTGAAATAATACGGCTTACTCCTTCTTTTAGCAGTTCCATGCTTATCAAAACAACGGGCTCAAAAGCCTCACCAATGGCTACAATAACCACATCTGCTTCGCAAACACCATGCTCTTTAAGCAGAACTGGATCAGTTGCATCAAACTGTACGGCATGAGAAACATATTTTTTTATTTCTTCAACCCGGTCGTAATCATTATCTACAGCTAAGATGTAAGCTCCTTCTTCTGCTAACGATTTGGCCAAAGAAAATCCGTATTCCCCAAGCCCTATTACACAAAATTGATCTTTCGTTGTTGCCATAATAATTCCTGTTAAGCTACAATTACACTTTCAGATGGATATTGATATTTACTGGCCGTCCTGCGTTTAGCAAATGCCAGTGCAAGGGTTACGATTCCTACCCGGCCAATAAACATAGAAACAATAATAATGGATTTCCCGGCATCGGTAAGTTCTCCTGTTATTCCTCGGGAAAGGCCAACGGTTGCAAATGCTGAGAACTGTTCAAATAAGATATCTATAAAAGGTTGATCTTCAGTTATCGTTAATAGAAAAGTAAAAAAGAATAAGCAAACGGCGGCAAGTACAAATACCGTCATCGCAGTAAACACAGTGTCTTTTGATATTTTCTTTTTTGCAAATTCGACATCTTTTTTCCCGATAATGGTGCTCCAAACCGATAGTAACAATACAGATACCGTTGTGGTTTTCAAACCGCCAGCCGTTGAAGCCGGTGATGCACCTATGATCATTAAGGTCAGAAAAACAAGAGTGGTACTAACTCCAAGGCTACCGATGTCAAGAGTATTAAAGCCAGCCGTACGTGTTGTAATGCTCTGAAATAGTGAGAGCATTATTTTATCCGAAGTTTGATATCCGGCGAGTACGCCATTCCACTCTAACACCAAAACTGCTAAGGTTCCAACGGTAATTAAAAATCCGGTAGCATATAGAACCAATTTAGTATGAATAGAAAACTGCCAGTTTCTAAGCCGGTGATGCGGATTGCCTTTTAAGAGTTCCCAGAGAGTTGTAAAACCAAGTCCACCCGTTACAATTAAAATCATGGTGGTGATATTAATTCCATAATTTAAGGCATTTACTTGGTCGGCCAGACTATTTGTAAACACAGAAAATCCGGCATTACAGAAAGCGGAAACGGCATGAAATATCGAGAAAAACAGTCTTTTTGAATTATCATCAAACAAGTCGGGCCAGCTTAAATAATATCCAAGTGCTCCAACGGCTTCAATCAAAAGGGTAATTACCACAATCCGTCTTATAGTTTGGAAAGTTTCACTGGTTCGGGTTTCACCAATAGAGCCTTTTAATAAATTCATTTGGCCAACCCCTAAGCCTGAACTGACAAACAGAGCAAATAAAGTAGCAATGGTGAGAAGACCCAAACCACCAATTTGTATTAAAATTAATACAACGATTTGACCATACAGTGTTAAATGCGTGGCGGTATCCACAACAATTAGGCCGGTCACACATACCGCACTGGTAGAGGTAAACAATGCATCTATGAAATTTAAACCCAAGCCGTCAACGGTGGCACTTGGTGTCATCAATAGAATCGTGCCAAAGGCAATGACTGATAGAAAGCTGCCGGCCACCACTTGTGTTGGTTTTCTTTTCAAAGAAAGAATAATGGGTGCTGCGCGAATACCCCGTTCAATGATGAGAAGGATGAGGTAAATCTTGGTGGCTAAAATGAGAACAGGCCATATATTATTTACACCAAAAAGGGATTCCACATAAATAACAAAACTCTCTCCGCCTATTAAATAACTTAAACCAATAAGCAGCAGAGATATAATAAGTAATGCCTCAAAAAACCTATTTCGGATAAGTTGAATTCTTTTGGAAGTCAGCAGAACCCGCAAGAAGAAGGATAGAACAAATCCCGAAATGATGATTAGCTCGAGATAGTTATTCCAGGTTTTGTAAGGTTCTTCCAGCTGAAAACCTTCAGCGGCAATCAGGCTAGCAATAGCTAAAAGCACCAAAAGAAAGTTGAACCCATGAATGTAGGGCTCTACAACTTTATTCAGGTCATATAATTCAACTTCAACACTCTGGAATCGATTACGAAAATCCTTTCGGAAGTTTTTCAGCCAGACTAAAAAGGTGAAATACGCCCGTTTCCATTGTTCTGGTAATTTCATCTGACGAATATATCAAGAATTATGGTCCATTTTAATCAAATAATTTAAGCACATATAAAATTCATTAATAAAAAGTATATTTAAACGAATCAAAGAATAGAGAGTAATGAAATTCTTAGGATCATATCGAGGAGCAGCACTTTTTAAAGATATTGAAGACCTTAATGCACCGGAAGAAGAGGTTTTCACAAAAAAGGTTATATCTGAGGGAGTCCACCCGGAAATAAGCAATTTAAAGGTGGAGTTATCTGCTGTTGGAGATAGCTGGAAAGAGGCCAAAAAGAAAGTTATTCAGAAAATTGATAAATACCTTGATGAGCATAACTTACAAGAATTTGATTTCGATAAACTGGATTTGAAGGAATGAGCCAATGGATTTTGGAAATAATCCATTTAATGAGATCCTCTAATAATAACCTTATTTGACACTGAGAGTGCCTTTTAAGCTATTCTTTTCGTTTTGAAAACATTATAACTTTATTCTGACTCAAGAGAAATTAACAGCTTACCTAAATGCTATGAATGATTCTGAAGACCAATGGCTGGAGTGGATGGATCGGCTTGCCGACGATGATTATGTAATCGTAGATGATTTTATCAGTGAGGAGCTGTTTAGTTTAATCATGGAGTTCTTTCATCAAAAAGAAGTTTCAAATGAACTGAAGAAAGCAGGTATTGGAACCCAAAAAGATTTCCAGGTAAAAGCAGAAATTCGCGGTGATTTCATTTATTGGCTGGATAAAGACCGAGACACCGCACTATCACCTTTCTTTCAACTGATGGATGAACTGACTCAAAAACTGAAGCAATTTTGTTATTTGAGTTTGTCTGGTTCAGAATTTCATATAGCTAAATATCCCGTAGGATCTTATTACAACCGGCACTTGGATCAATTCAGTGAAAGCACTAACCGTCAGATAACCGTGCTTATTTATCTCAATAAAAATTGGCAGAAAGGTGATGGCGGAGAGTTAGTCATATATAAAGACGGTCAAGAAATCATGGTGGAACCTGTAGCCAAACGACTGCTTCTTTTTAAAAGCGCTGTAATAGAACATGAAGTGTTGACTACGAATATTCCCCGGTACAGTTTAACAGGTTGGCTGTTGCAGCAACCGTCCGGTATCGGGTATCTACTCAGTTGATCACAGATTTGTGGGATTTTCAGGTTCCAGAGATTTAATTTTCACAAAGTGAAAATTGATTCAACCTTTAAATCTAAAAATCCCACAAATCTGTGATCCCGTAACAATTTCTTAATGGCTACAAATTTTCTATTAATACAGTACATTAGTACCATTGTATATCCGCAAATCATCATATAAATCCTGGAACCGTGGCTAACAAAACAATACTTGTAGTAGATGACGAAAAAGATCTTTTAGATTTAATTGAATACAATCTTAAGAAAGAAGGCTTTGATGTTCTCAAAGCAGAGAATGGAAAAGAAGGAATTCAAATAGCTAAGGAACATAATCCGGATTTGGTGTTAATGGATATAATGATGCCAAAAATGGATGGAATGGAAGCTGTTGAAAAGATGCGCTCTGATGATCAGCTAAAATCAATTCCCATTATTTTCTTGACGGCACGAAGTGATGAGAAAACGGAGGTTGAAGGGTTGAACAAAGGCGGAGATGACTACATTACCAAACCGATTAGCACGACCAAACTAATTTCCAGGATTAAAGCTGTAATGCGCCGTTTTGATGAGACCGAAGAAGAAGTGAATCGTTTGGACGTTCATGACCTTTCAATTGATAAAGACCGTTACATTGTAAAACGGGGAGAAGAAGAATTTCAACTTCCCCGAAAAGAATTCGAGTTGTTGTATTATTTAGCAAGTCGTAAGGGTAAAGTGAGAGATCGGCAAACACTGCTGAATAAAGTTTGGGGCGACAATATTTATGTGGTAGATCGTACGGTAGATGTACACGTTCGAAAGATTAGAGAGAAATTAGGCAACCACTACATTGAAACTGTGAAGGGAGTTGGTTATCGTTTTAAAGAATGAGTAAAAAGAACAGAAAAAAGAAAAAGGGTTTATATAGATTTGGCCTCCGCATAGGTTTTATAACATCAGCAATAAGTGCTGTTGTACTATTCTTGGTAATGATGTTTGGGTACAATTTTACCCCCAAAGAAGCCGGCATCCTGAGCTTAATGTTGGCAGGCGTTGTTTTTCTTACCGTCTATGCTGTTACTTATTATAATTCATACAAAAGGCTAAAAACCATTGAGAAACTTTTTAAAAATATAGCTCGCAAAAGGTTCATGGAGTATGAAGATGTAACAACAGATCACCATGATGAGGTTGATTACCTGGTTAAGCAAGGGATAAAGTCGAGCCGCACAGTGGAGCGTGAAATACAGCGGTTAAACAGAATCGAGAACTACCGAAAAGAGTTTATTGGGGATATTTCTCATGAACTGAAAACACCCATCTTTGCTATCCAGGGGTTTATTGAAACATTGCTGAATGGAGCCCTTGAAGATGAGGAAGTAAATCGTGATTTCCTGAAGAAAGCCATGCGCAACGTAAATCGGCTTATTTATTTGACAAAGGATTTGATGGAAATTTCAAAGCTTGAAACCGGGGAACTGAAATCAGAAATTGAAGAGATTTACTTGTACGAAGTTCTGAATGATATCATTGAAAGTTTGAACTATAAGGCAGAAAAAGAAAATATAGAGCTTGTTATAAACGACTTTGATAAAAACATTCAAGTAAAAGCTGATAAAAATCAAGTAAAACAAGTACTTATTAACTTGATTGAAAATGGTATTAAATACAATGTGCCGGGCGGAAAAGTTGAGGTAACTGTATTTACCAAACCAAAACAGCCGGAACGTATTTTCATTTCTGTAAAAGATACCGGCATTGGAATTGACGAAAAAGATATCCCCAGAGTAACGGAACGCTTTTTTAGAGTGGATAAATCACGATCGAGAGAACGAGGCGGTACCGGGTTAGGCTTAGCTATTGTAAAACACATCATGGAAGCACATGGGGAAAAATTCAGTATAGACAGTGAACCGAACAAAGGCTCTACATTTACGATTAGTTTAAGAAGAGCAGAAAGTGTTCAGGTTTAGGAATATTAGTTGTACTTTTCTGAAAAGTTCATAAAACAATTTCTTTTATGGTTTATGCAGTAATTATGGCCGGGGGGGCGGGTACCCGATTTTGGCCACGGAGTACTAGAAAACTTCCCAAACAATTTCTCTCACTATTCGGTGAAGGTACAATGATTCAAAATACGGCCAGCAGGATAGAGGCATTAATTCCTCAGGATAGAATTCTTGTAGTCACAAACGATAGTTACACAAATCTTGTAAAAGAACAACTTCCCGGCGTTCCCGATGAAAATATAGTTGGAGAACCGGTTGCCAAAAATACGGCACCATGTGTGGCTATAGCTGCTGAGATGCTTTATAAAAAAGACCCGAATGCCACTATGGTTGTATTGCCCGCAGATCACCATATTGAAAATCCGGGTGCATTTCTCCAATACCTTAAGGCGGCCATTCAAAAGGCTGAATCCGGTGAATTTCTGGTGACAGTTGGTATTGAACCTGACAGTCCCGAAACCGGCTATGGATATATTCACGGGGATAATTCAACCAAAGAAACGTACAATGATAAATCCGTGTATCCGGTTCAAGCTTTTAAAGAAAAGCCGGATTTGGAAACTGCTCAACAATTTTTGGAAACAGGAGATTATTACTGGAATAGCGGGATGTTTATATGGAGAGCGAAAAGTGTTCTATCCGCTTTTGAAAATTATTTACCGGAAATGTATAAGTTGGTTAAGGAGTGTGGCGAGGGGTTGTACGGAGATAATCATCAGGAATGCATCAATACATTCTACCGAGCTTGTGAATCGGTTTCGATTGACTATGGAATTATGGAAGATGCTAAAAACGTGTTTGTTGTGCCCGGCGAGTTTGGGTGGAATGATGTTGGAAGCTGGACAGCCGCTTATGAATTGGGAAATAAGGATGAGGAAGGAAATGTGATCCGTTCAAATGAAATTTCTATTACTGATTCCAAGTATAATTTTGTGTTTAGTGAAAGTGGAAAAATGATTTCTCTGGTTGGCGTTGACGGTCTTGCAATTGTTGAAACTGAGGATGCAATCTTGATTTGCAAACTGGATAAGGCTCAAAAAGTAAAAAATATCGTTGGACAGCTGCAATCAAAGGAAGAACTGAAGAAATTTCTCTAATTAAATATGGATAACCATCTGATCGTAAGCGAGATTGATATGATTAGGTAGCCTACGATTAGATGGTTCGTGGTCCACATAACCATTCATGTGAATAAGAAAAGCTTTTGGTATACCCAGTTCGTTTATCACATCTACAGCCTCAGGAATTGTTTGATGGGTTGGATGATCCGGTTCCCAGCGTAAAGCCCCTAACGCTATGACTTTGGATCCTTTGATCAGCTCTTTTGTATAATCAGGAATTGATTTTACGTCAGTGAGGTATGAAAAGTCGTTCACCCGAAAGCCCAGAATATCCAAGTCTCCATGCTTTATAGGAAGGGGTACAATCTTATTTTCACCAATGTAGAACTTGTTGGGAGCTTCCATTAAGTCTAAAGAAGTGGAACCGGGATATTTATCTTCCCCAAACATGTAATTAAATCGAGTTTTTATAGCTTTAATACATCTTTTTGAAGCATGAACCGGGATAGGGGCCTCATTGATATATGAATAGACTCTAAGATCATCCAGGCCTGCTACATGATCCATATGTTCGTGGGTAACTAACAGGTTATCAAGATGCTGAATACGGGCTTTGATACTTTGTATTCTGAATTCAGGACCTGCATCAATTAAAATGGACTTTCCTTTAGATTGAATCCAGACGGAACACCTGGTGCGCTCATTACGTGGGTCATGGGCTATTTTTTCTCTTTGAAAGCCACCGGCTACCGGTACACCCATTGAAGTTCCGGTGCCTAAAAAAGTTATTTTCATTCTAACTCAAAATCTTCTGCGGGACCTTCAGGCACCACTTGCAGCTGATCCCATAAGTCTTCTAATTTTCTTCGCACAGCCGGTTTTATGTACACGCCGGCTAAATCAATTTCTCCTAAAACACGCCCCATTGTACCCAATTGAGATTCAATAGGTTTGTTCTTGTTTACAACAACTAACTTTTGTCCTTCTATAATACATTCATCGCCCCTGAAGGAACCTCGTTCTTTACGCAGCGTATAACCTGCTTGTTCTAATATTTGCTCTAATTCCAATAAAAATTTATCAGGCTTCAAAATGATATCCCAAGAGTGAATGTATGTCCGCTAAAATCGTAATCAAATTCCTCTCCGTCAATGTCGTAACTATCAAAGTTATAATCATATCCCAAGCTTAAGTTTTTCCCAAAAATAACATTGTAAATATTTAAGCGAGTTTTGCCGGTCATAGAAATAACATTTCCCCCAAAAAAGCCCCCACTGGAGGTGCTGAATCCTATACCGGGGGTTAACTGTGCAGAAAATCCAAAATTTTCCGGAGCTTGTGCTCTTACTATTACTCCTGCACCTACACCGACATTGGTTTGAGAGAAACCATCCCTTACATTTTGAGAACTGACGTTAGTTAATTTTGTAGCAAGTTTTATTGGGATGCCGGCCGCAAAATTTCTTTTTCTTATGAAGTAAAAAGGGTTTTCAAAATTCAGATATAAACCGGTATAACTTCTGTCATTCAGCCCGGTCAATTTGTTTCCAAAGGATGCTCCTATAGTCAATCCATTTGCTTCGTATGCAAAATGGGCAACTTCTCCGGAAAAGGATAAAGGTACTCTCTGTATTAATGCGTTAGGATTGCCCTGGTATTGAAAATCCACAAAAGTAACACCCAACCTAATGTATGGGGCAATGGGGGAAGAATTTGTAGGACCATTTCCCCCAACAGAAAACATTTGTGAAAACCCTGTTGTAGGAATACTTAAAAGAATCAGTAATAATACTATCTTAGGAAAGCTTTTGCTCATGGGAATTATTTTTGTTTGCAAAACAGTTTAAATACTAACGAATTAATAAAATTTTATTTCAATGAAAACACTAATAACTCTTCTCATAATGATAACCGGTCTAAGTATGTCGAATAACGGTGACAATTCCTTTTATGATTTCAACATGAAAGATATAGATGGCAATGAAATTCCTTTAGCTGAATATAAAGGAAAGGTTGTTATGGTAGTTAATGTGGCCTCCAAATGTGGATATACTCCTCAGTATGAAGGACTTCAAAGTATCTATGAACAATATAATGATGATGACTTTGTAATTTTAGGATTTCCTGCTAATAATTTTAAAGGTCAGGAACCGGGAACAAATGAAGAAATAAAAGAGTTTTGTACACTTGAGTATGGTGTTGAATTTCCGATGTTCTCAAAGGTATCTGTGAAAGGTGAGGATCAATCAGAATTATTTACCTATTTGACAAGTCAGCCTAACCCTGATTTTGAAGGGGAGATTAAATGGAACTTTGAAAAATTTCTTATTGATAAAGAAGGCAACTTGGTAAGACGCTTCAGAAGTAATGTTGAACCAGAGAGTGACGAAATAGTTAAGTCTATTGAAGAACTAATAGCTGATTAAAACACTTTTTGTTTACCATCCCGATAAGAGGGTCGCGATTGATTTCGCGGCCCTTATTTTTTATCAAGTAATTTAAGAATCGGCTTGACTTCGAAGTACGATGCTCCGTATATTTGATGCTCTCATAAAAAAGGTCCGGTAGTTCAGTTGGTTAGAACGCCTGCCTGTCACGCAGGAGGTCGAGGGTTCGAGTCCCTTCCGGATCGCAATACAAAGCTTCCAATTTTTGGAAGCTTTTTTTGTTTGTACCCGACTCTGTTTATGGTAGCTTCCTGATAATTAATTTGTAGAGTGTGAGATGTTAGAGCAAGGGTCCATCTTTTATTATCTTAAATATACCAAAAGAGAAGTTTAATAATTATAAAATATATAAAAACAATAACTAATGTCTTCTTATAATCCGAAATACGATGTTATTGTAGTTGGTGGTGGCCACGCAGGTAGTGAGGCCGCCGGTGCAGCAGCTGAAATGGGCGCCAAAACCTTGCTCATTACTATGAATCTTGAAGCTATTGCGAAGATGTCTTGTAATCCGGCAATGGGTGGAGTGGCAAAGGGACAATTGGTTAGAGAGATTGATGCTCTTGGCGGACTATCCGGTATTGTAAGTGATCAAACAGGTGTTCAATTTAGAATGCTGAATTTGAGTAAGGGACCGGCTATGTGGAGTCCTCGGTGTCAAAGTGATCGCATGTTGTATTCCCAAAAAATGAGAGAACAATTAGAGTCGAAAGAGAACCTCTATTTCAGGCAAGATAATGTTGTAGATTTAATTTCATCAGATGATGGTGAACAAATTGATGGCGTTGTTACCCAAACAGGCCAAAAATTTTATTCTAAAGCGGTAGTACTGACCACCGGTACTTTTGGAAATGGATTAATACATATCGGGGAGACACAATTTGGAGGTGGTCGATCTGGAGAAAGAGCTTCTATAGGAATTTCAGCAGCTTTAGAAAAATTAGGATTTGAGGTAGGTCGTTTAAAAACAGGAACTCCGCCACGTGTTGATGGTAGAACGGTTGATTATTCCAAACTTGAAGAACAATTGGGCGATGAAAACCCTTCCGGTTTTTCATTTACTTCAACTGATCTTCCTTCTATAGAAGAACAGCTGTCATGTTGGATTGGCTATACAAATGAAGAAGTGCATGAGGTGCTTAAGTCTGGTTTTGACAGGAGCCCTATGTTTAATGGCAGGATAAAATCAGTAGGGCCGCGCTACTGCCCAAGTATAGAGGATAAAATTAATCGCTTTGCAGACAAAAATCGTCATCAATTGTTCTTGGAGCCTGAGGGATGGAATACTTACGAAATGTATTTAAATGGTTTTTCTACTTCATTACCGGAAGATGTTCAATATAAAGCCCTCCGTACAATACCTGGATTTGAAGAAGTTATAATGATACGTCCAGGCTATGCTATTGAATACGATTATTTTCCTCCGCACCAAATAAAGCGTTCAATGGAAACAAAGATCGTGGATGGATTATTCTTTGCGGGACAGATAAATGGTACTACGGGTTACGAAGAAGCTGCATGCCAGGGCCTGATGGCCGGTATAAATGCATCAAAATTTGTATCAGGTGATGACCCTTTAATTTTACAAAGGTCAGAGGCTTATATAGGGGTGTTGATTGATGATTTAATCAATAAGGGGACAGAAGAGCCATACCGAATGTTTACCTCCAGGGCTGAGCACAGGATATTACTCCGCCAGGATAACGCAGACTTAAGGCTTACTGAACTTGGACACAAAATAGGTCTGGCATCAGAAGAGCAGTTACAAAAGATGATGAATAAGAAAAAAACCGTTGCCGAATTGGATGATCTTATTAAAGATTATACCGTAAGACCGGAGCAAATGGATCCTATGCTGGAGGCCAAAGATAGTTCTACAATGAGTCAGCCCATGAAGGCAGAGAAGATTTTGCTCCGTCCGGAAGTTTCCCTGCAAGATATGATGGACCATGACGAGGAATTTGCCAATGAAATAAAGAAAATCACTTCAGACCAAAAAGCTCTTGAGCAGGTAGAGATACAAATCAAGTATGCCGGGTATATTCAAAAAGAGTTTGAGATGGTGAAAGAAATGGAGAAAAAAGAGAATATGGCTATCCCGGAAAAAATTGAATACACCAATATCAAGAGCCTGTCAACAGAAGGGACACAAAAACTAAGCAAAATTCGCCCCGAAACAATAGGTCAGGCCAGCAGAATAAGTGGAGTCTCCGCCAGCGACCTTTCTGTTTTGATGGTTTATCTAAAAAATTAGAGGTGTTTCACGTGGAACACCGGATTTTAAACTCAAGCTTTTCCAAAACTGAACACACAAAAGCGCTTTACTCAGAACAAGAGGAGGTGCTTTTAAAATATATTGATCAGCTGCTCTGGTGGAATAAGAGAGTGAATTTAGTGAGCCGGGATGTTTCACGTGAAACGGTGAGGCATCACGTAGAGCATTCTTTGGTAATTTCTCAGTCGAATCTTTTTCAGAATTCAACTAAAATAATAGATGCAGGAGCGGGCGGAGGACTTCCCGGGATACCCTTAGGGATTGTTTACCCTCAAAAAGAAATATTACTAAATGATATAGTAACAAAAAAAATGCTGGCCTGTAAGCAAATGATTCTAAAATTAGGTGTCAGTAATGTATCAACATTATCGGGTTCAGTTGAAGAGGCGGATATTTCTAAAGAGCACCTGATTATAAGTAAGCACGCTTTTAAGGTAAACGATTTGGTAGCGTTATTGGATGGAAAAAATTGGCAACATATAGTGCTGCTAAAAGGAGAAAAAAAGGTATTGCGAGAGCTGCAGGGCATTGATGTACCTTTAAATATTCATGTTTTCTCTCTTGAAGCATTCGGGAATTCATTTTATGATGGCAAGGCATTAGTTGAAATAACGAGGATTTAACCTATGAATAGTTCAGAGCGAAGGCTAAAATTAATGCTGCTCCTTCAGCAGCCGGGAAAGAAGAAAACAGTTAAAGAATTAGCAGATCGATTTGGAGTGAGTAGACGCACTATATTTAGAGATTTCAATGCTTTAGAGGAAATAAATGTACCTGTAACCTGGGATCGATATTCGGGTTATGGGTTAATTGATGGGTTTAAAGTTCCCCCGTTGATGTTTACCTCCAAGGAGCTTGCTACTATAATGGTTGGGTTGAATTTTGTAAAATCTCAGGTTGATGAGGGCTTGGTTGAAGACGCAAAAGGAGTAGAGCTGAAAATAAAAGAGGTACTTCCTGACGAACTAAAGGAATTCATGACATCATTAGAGGGCCGGACGATTGTTGATCCGTATTTGAAATTTGGTGGCAAGAAAAAGAAAGGAGGGAGTTGGTATTTAATTAGTAGTGCAATTGCGCAAGAGAAAAGACTTCAATTTAAGTACACAACAAAATCAGGTGATACCGATATCCGAAAAATAGACCCGTACATCTTGGTTTTTTATGAAGATCATTGGAATGTAATTGGGAAATCTCATCTCCGGGGAGAAATTAGAAATTTTATACTCGAAAGTATTGAAGACGTTAAAATCCTGGAAGAAAATTACACCCTTAAATCCGAATTGGACGTAGAGGGCTTAATATTTAGATCTGAGGGGAGTTCTTATTCAATAATAGTACAGGTCGAAAAATCTGAGATGGAGCGATTAGAGGGAAATTTACCGGCTAAAATTTTTAAGAAAGAGAGTGTTGGCGCTAAATTAATTAAGGTGGAGTTCGAATTCGATAATCTGGACTTTATAAATGAGTGGTTGCTTCAGTTTGGGAATAAAATAAAAATTGAGGCCCCAAAAGAATTAATTGAGAAAAGGAAAGAATTACTTAAGAGCATGTTGGTGAATTAGTATAGCTCATTATTATCACTCAATAAAATTATGTGAAGTTAAGATATAATTCTTGAGGTAACAGATATCAATTTAAAGGCCAATTAATTAACTGTTTCCTCGCTGCTACTATTTTCAAAACGCTTACGCAATTTGACCGGTTTTTTAGCATCCCTTTTCTTGCGGATTCTCATGTTAACAATTTCAACAAATAGTGAGAAGAAAACTGCAAAATAGATATAACCTTTAGGGACGTGAAACTCGAAAGCTTCAATCATTAGCATAAAACCAATTAGTATTAGAAACGAGAGTGCTAATACTTCAAGCGTAGGGTGGTTTTTGATGAATTCACTAATAGTTTCTGCGAAAACTATCATTACTATGATAGATATTATTATTGCAATTACCATCAGAATAAGTTCATCTGTGAGGCCAATTGCAGTAAGAATACTATCGAAGGAAAAAATTAAATCAAGAGCAACTATTTGGAAAATAACCTGGCCAAAAGTTGCAAGCTTCTTGTCGCCTTTTTCATTATGCTGACCTTCCATCTTGTGATGAATTTCAACCGTACTTTTAAAAATCAGAAAGATACCGCCTGCAAATAGGATTAGGTCCCGTATGCTAAATTCAAAATCAAATACGGAGAATAGGGGCTCAGTAAATCCAATTATCCAGCTGATACTAAACAACATGGCTATACGGAATATCAAAGCTAAGACCAATCCGGTTATGCGAGCCTTTTGTTGATTTTCGGCAGGAAGCTTATTAGATACAATGGAGATAAATATGATATTATCTATACCAAGGACAATCTCTAAAAAGGTAAGCGTTAAGAGAGCAATCCAACTTTCTGGAGTGAGCAGAATTTCCATATGGGGTGTAATGAATTAATTAAAAAGGCTTCAGAATACAGTTACTATAAGTCATTATCAAAATCAATTATTACTTGAACACAGAATAAAATAAAAAAGGGCTTCTAAATTGAAGCCCTTTTTCTTAAATAATAAATCTAAAAGAAGTATAAATGATTAATCTTCATCTTCCTCGCTATCACCTTCTTCTTCATTGACTACACGGGTTACCGCGGCAATTTTTCCATCTGAATCGAGGCGCATAATACGAACACCCTGCGTATTTCTGCCCATAGTTCGAATGCCTCCACAATTCATTCTAATAACTTTACCTTGTTCGGTAATAATCATCAGGTCATCTTGGTCGGTTACCTCTTTGAGGCCAATTAGATCACCGGTTTTAGGTGTCACTTTGAGTGTGATGACTCCTTTACCGCCTCGTGATTGCTCCCGATAGTCTTCCACAAGAGAACGTTTACCGTATCCATTTTCAGACATGGCAAGAACCGTCGCTTCATGGGCGTTGCGGATAACTACCATGTCAACGATTTCATCATTTTTGCCAAGGGTCATGCCTTTAACACCGGATGTATTACGGCCCATATCACGAACCTCACTTTCGTGGAACCGAATAGCACGACCTCCTTTATTGGCTAAAATGATTTGGCTATCACCATCGGTAAGCTCGGCGGCAAGTAAACTGTCCCCTTCCTTAATATTAATGGCAATAATTCCATCTCTTCGCGGACGGCTATATGCTTCAAGCGTTGTTTTCTTAACCTGTCCGCCTTTAGTTGTCATAATTATGGAATGATTATTGATATAATCGTCTTCATCAAGGGTTTTGACAGGCACAAATGCTTTGATAGAATCGTCTTTCTCAATATCAATGAGATTAACAATGGCACGGCCACGGGCCAACCTTCCGCCTTCGGGTATTTCATAAACCTTCAGCCAGTAACACATTCCTTTTTCAGTAAAGAACAAAATATAGTTGTGTGTGGTAGCTACGAATAAATGTTCTACATATTCCTCATCTCGAGTGGTAGTACCCTTCATTCCTTTACCGCCTCGCCGCTGTCGCCTGTAGCCGCTAACAGGCATTCTCTTAATGAAGCCTTTGTTAGAAATTGTTACCACGACATCCTCATTGGCAATCATATCTTCTACATTGAAGTCTTCTGCCGAATGAACAATTTGTGTTCTTCTTTCATCACCATAACGTTTGCGTAAGTCAGCTAACTCTTCTTTAATAATAGCAGTTTGCATATCCCGATTGGAAAGGATTTCACGGTAGTCTGCAATTTTATCAATAATTTCACGATACTCGCCGTCAATTTTTTCACGTTCCAGTCCGGTGAGTTTTTGGAGACGCATGTCAAGAATAGCTTTCGCTTGGATATCGGTAAGAGCAAATTTCTTACGTAATGCAACATTAGCTTCTTGGGGACTGTCAGAGGCTCGGATGGTTTTTATGACCTCGTCCAGATTATCAAGGGCAATTTTAAGTCCCTCAAGAATATGAGCTCTTGCCTCAGCTTGATCCAGGTCATACATCGTGCGGCGAATAATAATTTCCACACGATGTTCAACATAGTGATAGATCAGTTCCTTTAGGTCCATTACTTTAGGACGACCTTTAACTAAGGCCAAGCTGATTACTCCGAAAGTTGTCTGCATCTGGGTGTACTTATATAGTTGATTAAGCACAACACCTGCATTAGCAGAACGCTTTAGTATAATAACAATCCGTATTCCTTCCCGGTCAGATTCATCTCTAACTTCCGAGATTTCCGTAATTTTTTCATCATTTACGAGCGTAGCAATTTTCTGGATAAGCGTGCTCTTGTTAACCTGATAAGGTATCTCAGTAATAACAATTTGCTCACGATTTCCACGAATTTCTTCTGTATTTGCCCGAGCACGAAGCGTTATTTTTCCACGGCCGGTTTCATAAGCTTCTTTAACTCCTTCATAGCCGTAAATTATACCGGCAGTTGGGAAATCAGGAGCCTTAATGTGTTCCATTAGCTCCTTGATCTCAATATCGGGATTATCGATATAGGCATTAACCCCATCAATAACCTCCGTTATATTGTGTGGTGCCATATTAGTGGCCATTCCCACAGCAATACCGGAAGCACCATTAATCAAAAGATTTGGTAACATACTTGGAAGAACTGTGGGCTCTTCCAACGTATCATCAAAGTTAAATTGATAATCAACGGTCTCTTTATTTATATCAGACAGCATTTCTTCTGAAAGCCGGTCCATACGAACCTCAGTGTAACGCATGGCTGCAGCACTGTCACCGTCAATTGACCCGAAGTTGCCCTGACCGTCAACAAGTGGATATCTCAGTGAGAAATCCTGAACCATCCGTACGATAGAATCATACACGGCACTATCACCGTGGGGGTGATATTTACCCAAAACCTCACCGACAATACGGGCACTTTTCTTATAATTTCTGTTGTGAAGCATCCCTAAATCATTCATCCCATATAAAATTCGGCGATGAACAGGTTTTAGGCCATCCCGAACATCGGGCAGGGCACGTGAAACAATAACCGACATCGAATAATCGATGTAGGATGATTGCATTTCGTCTTCAATAGTTATCGGTATTATTTTTTCTCTGGCCATAAATCAGCTATAAAAGTCAGTTAAAATCTTAATTAGGTTTAAGAATTAGATATCGATGTTGGCATACTTGGCATTTCGCTCAATGAATTCACGACGAGGTTCCACATCACCCCCCATGAGGGTAGAAAAGAGCTTGTCTGCTCCGGCGGCACTATCAATGGTTACCTGCTGAAGGGTTCTTGTTTCAGGGTCCATGGTGGTTTCCCAAAGTTGTTCGGGGTTCATTTCTCCAAGACCTTTGTAGCGGGACACATCAAATTTTCTTCGACCTTTCTTCAGTTCTTTGAGCATTTTGTCACGGGTATCATCATCCCAGGCATAGTCAATATTTTTGCCAACCGTAATGCGGTAGAGTGGTGGAGTTGCGATATACACATACCCCAATTCAATAAGGGGACGCATGTAACGGTAAAAGAATGTGAGCAGTAGAGTACGAATGTGCGATCCGTCAACATCGGCATCGGTCATGATGATGATTTTGTGATACCGAAGTTTTTCCATATCAAAATCATCTTCGCCGTGACCAACTCCGGTACCTAAAGCGGTAATCATTGCCTGAATCTCTTTATTCTCAAGAATTCGGTTGATCTTCGCTTTTTCAACATTCAGGATTTTACCTCGAAGAGGCAAGATGGCCTGAAAGCTACGGTTACGTCCCATTTTAGCCGAACCACCCGCTGAGTCACCCTCAACGAGGTAAATTTCACTGTGCTCCGGGTCTTTAATAGAACAGTCAGCCAATTTACCGGGAAGTCCGCCCCCGCTCATAACACTTTTTCGTTGTACTAACTGTCGGGCTTTGCGAGCGGCTTCTCTGGCTTCTGCGGCGAGTACAACTTTTTCAATTACTTTTTTAGCCGCTTTAGGATTTTGCTCCAGGTATTCATTCAACTGGTCATAAACAACAATCTCAACGGCACTTTGAACTTCAGAATTACCAAGTTTCGTTTTGGTTTGTCCCTCAAATTGAGGCTCCGCAACCTTTACACTCAATACAGCCGTCATCCCCTCCCGAAAATCTTCCCCGGAAATGGAAATCTTACTTTTGGATTTGATTAGGTTGTTCTTCTCTGCATAAGATTTTAAAGAACGAGTCAATGCACGCCGAAACCCTGAAACGTGAGTTCCGCCTTCTCGCGTGTTTATGTTATTGACGTAAGAGTGTACGTTTTCAGAAAAAGATCGATTGTATTGAATGGCAATTTCTACCGGAACATCATCAATTTCCCCGGTAATATGGATAGGAGTGTTAAGCATTGACTCTCGGTTTTCATCCAGGAAGTCAACAAAATCCTTTACCCCACCCTCATAATGATAGGTCTCTTGTTTTAGATCCTCATCCTCTTCTCGCTCATCAATAAGATCGATGGTAATCTCAGGATTAAGGAATGCCAACTCTCGCATTCGCTCTGCTATAACATCGAACTTAAATTCTGTTGTTTGCGTAAAAATTTCTGGATCTGGAGTAAAAATAATTTTAGTGCCGGTTTCATCCGTTTTTCCTTTTACGGAAAGCGGGACTGTGGTAGCGCCTTTTTCAAATTCCATTACATGAATTTCACCATCACGATGAATTTCTGCTCTGAAATTACTGGAAAGAGCATTCACACAACTGACACCAACCCCGTGTAGTCCACCGGAAACTTTATAAGTGTCTTTATCAAATTTACCACCGGCATGCAGCTTGGTTAATACAACCTCAACAGCAGGAATCCCAAGTTTTTCGTGAGTGTCAACCGGAATACCCCGACCATTATCAAAAATGGTCATAGATCCGTCTTCATTAATAGTTACATTTATATAGTCGCAGTAACCGGCAAGAGCTTCATCAATGGAGTTATCAACCACCTCATTTATTAAGTGGTGAAGTCCGCGCGAACCTGTATCCCCAATATACATAGAAGGCCGCTTTCTAACCGCTTCAAGACCCTCCAAAACCTGTATGTTGGAAGCCTTGTAGTCGGAACTTTGTTTTTTTGCCATAATTATGGAGTGATAGCTTTGTTAGATGAGTTAATTAACGTCGGAAAATAGAGCTTAAACAGGCAAAATCAAAAAAAGGAGAGGCATTAGTTTAAAATATCTGAGATGGGCACTCTTAAGTAAAATTCAGGCTCAGATTCAGGGGGTTAAATGTGGATAATTCGAGAAATTGTGGATAATTGAAATTTTCAGGGTGTTGCCCGTTGAACTTTGATGTTTATAGCTCTATCTTTGGTGTCTATTTTCATTATGAATTAACTATATAAACAATGTCGCGAAAAGACGATATTACAGGAAAAGGAGCTTTGAACGGTTACCGTTCTTCAAAGTCTAACAATAAGACCAAACACCGCTTTCAATTGAACTTGCAAAAGCGTCGTTTTTATGTACCGGAAGAAGACCGTTGGGTAACGCTCAAAGTTTCTGCAAAAACTGTTCGAACAATTAACAAGAAAGGAATTTCTGCGGTATTGAAAGAAGCGCGGAAAAAAGGAACTCTTTTAAAGGACGTATAGAACTATGGCAAAAGGAAACAGAGTTCAGGTGATTTTAGAGTGTACCGAAAAACCCGGTTCATCTCGTTATGTAACAACAAAAAATCGAAGAACGACCACCGATCGACTTGAACTAAAAAAATACAACCCTGTTCTTCGTAAGCATACACTTCATAAAGAAATTAAATAACCAGAGATATGGCTAAGAAGCAAGCATTTGGACAAGAAGCACTACAAGCGAAAGCAGCGCATCGCAAAATGGCAAAGGTTATTATTTCTACCAAGAATGATAAGGGGAAATATGCCTATAAAGAAGTAATGATGGATCAAGACGATGTGAAAGAATATATTCAGCAAAACAAAAGCTGATTCATTTACTTTGAAAAAAAGAATTTAGGTTACGCAATAAACATTGTGTAACCTTTTTTTTTGGTTATTTTTAGCGGAGGAGAAAACTATGACTATAAAAGAACAAATAATTGCAGATATAAAAGAGGCAATGAAAGCCAAAAATCAAGACAAACTGCGAGTCTTGAGGTCACTGAAATCCAAAATGATGGAAAAAGAAATCAGTGAAAGAAAAGGTGGCGAAGCTGAGCTTACGGATGAGCAGGCTACAGAGGTATTAATGAAAGCCGCCAAGCAAAGAAAAGAATCCATTGAGCAGTTTGAAAAAGGCGATCGAAACGATCTGGCTGAAAATGAAAAGTCCGAATTAGAAATCATTGAAGCTTATCTGCCCGAGATGATGGATGAAGAAGATGTCCGTAAAGTTGTTCAGGATAAAATAGAGCAGCTTGGTGCTTCCGGTATGCAGGATATGGGCAAAGTAATGGGCCCGCTAATGGGTCAACTAAAAGGAAAGGCCGACGGCTCATTGGTTAGCAAGATAGTAAAAGAAGAATTAGGCGGATAAGAAATGCTGATCCTGGATCTTATTATCGCAGTGCCAATTTTATACTTTGGGTATAAAGGCGCCGTAAATGGATTCGCGAAGGAAATATTGAATATTATTGGGATCATCTTAGCCATTTTTATCACATTCAATTACCTCGATGCTTTTACAGCAATAATTGCTCCTTTTTTTGAAAAGGGTGCTTCCTATGTTCCGTTTATTTCAGGAGTGATATTATTTGTAGGGACGGTAGGATTAGTAGCCGCCATCGCTTATGCCACTAAAGAGTTTTTAAAAGCGGTTAAGCTCAGCACGGTTAACAGACTGTTAGGCGCCACATTTGGAATGCTCAAAAGCGGATTACTGGTAAGTGGAGCCCTGTTACTTTTAGCCGGATTTAATATCCCATCTGATGAAGCCCGGGATGAGTCTTACCTGTATCCTTCCGTTATATATTTAGCGCCCGTTACTTATAACTTGATAGCTAAAGTTTATCCCGGCGCAGAGAACTATACCGAAACATTAAAGGCTAATATCGGCGAATACAATCCACTTGAAAACATTCCATTTTTAAACGAATTACAAGAATCAAACGAAAATCAAGATAACTAAATGTCATTTTTACCTGTTGAGAAACAATTAGAAATTATCCGTCGCGGCACAACTGAAATTGTCCCGGAAGAAGAACTCATCGAGAAACTCAAAAAATCCAGAAAAGAGAATAAGCCGCTCAAAATTAAGCTGGGAGTTGATCCTACGCGACCTGATTTACATCTGGGTCACTCTGTGATTCTCCGGAAAATGCGTCAGTTTCAAGACCTCGGACATGAAGTGATACTCATAATCGGTGGTTTTACTGCAATGATCGGCGACCCTTCCGGGCAAAATAAAACACGACCACCGCTCACGATGGAAGAAGTTAAAGACAACGCCGGAACATACATCGAACAGGCAAAGAAAATTTTGGATGAAGATAAACTCACCCTTACCAACAATTATGACTGGCTGGGCGAGATGGACTTTATGGATGTGATCCAGTTGTCATCGAAATTAACAGTTGCGAGAATGATTGAGCGGGATGATTTTTCCAAACGGTTCAAAAATAACGAACCGATTTCATTACACGAGTTTTTATATCCATTAGCCCAGGGTCAGGATTCAGTTCATATAAAATCAGATGTAGAGCTGGGCGGAACCGATCAGAAATTTAATCTATTAGTAGGCCGTCAACTTCAAAAAGAAGATGGACAAGATCCACAGGTTTGCCTGATGATGCCGCTGCTGGTGGGCACCGACGGTTCAGCGAAAATGTCCAAATCATATGATAATTACATTGGCATCAACGAGGAGCCGAATGAGATGTACGGTAAATCGCTATCTATTCCGGATGATTTGATCTATACCTATTACGAACTGGTAACGGACATAAAAACGAATGACCTTCCCACAGTAAAAGAAAAAATTGAGACCGATCCGAGAAATGCCAAACATGATTTGGCTTTCACCATAGTAAGAATGTATCACGGGGAAGAAGCCGCCAAAGCAGCCAAAGAGCATTTCGAGAAAACGGTCATTAACAAAGAAGTGCCGGATGACGCACCGGAATTTGAATTTGAAACCGGTAAGGAAATTCGTCTTCTCGACATCATTTCAGAAACCGGGTTCACTTCCAGTAATGGAGAAACCAAGCGGATGATGAAACAAGGTGGCGTAAGTCTTGATGACAAGAAAATAACTGATAAAGGCTATTCAATTACTTTTGAAAAAGGAGATGAATTCTCCCTTAAAGTAGGCAAGCGGAATTTTGGAATCATAAAAGGGAAGTAAGCAGGTTTGGTGAAAATAAGTTCGTATAACGTAAACGGAATCAGGGCCGCCCACCGAAAGGGATTCACTGATTGGGTGGAAGAAAGTGCCCCTGATATTATCTGTCTTCAAGAGTTAAGAGCCCTGGAGCATCAAATTCCTGATGATATTAAGGCTTTGGATTATCATGAATCATATCATATGGCTGAGAAAAAGGGCTATTCGGGAGTTGGTATCTATTCAAAACAAAAACCCCTGAATGTTGAAGAAGGAATCGGCGAAGATTGGATAGACGCAGAGGGAAGAATAATCATGACGGAATTTGAAAAATTTCGTGTATTCAGTGTGTATGCTCCAAGTGGAACAACAGGTGACATCCGCCAAGATATGAAGATGGATTTTTTGGATAAATTCATCCGGTTTGGAGAACAATTTACCAAAGATGAAAAAGCGACCGTTTTTTGCGGAGATTTCAACATTTGTCATACCGAAATTGATATTCATAACCCGAGCAAACAACATAAAACTTCGGGCTTTCTACCTGAAGAAAGACAGTGGGTCACGGACTTTTTGGAAACCGGGTATGAAGATGTATTTCGTAAACTTCACCCCAACAAAAAAGATTTATATAGTTGGTGGAGTTATCGGGCGGCATCTAAGGAGCGAAATAAAGGCTGGAGAATTGATTATCATTTGGCTTCGCCTGAATTGGCAAAGAAGGCCGTAAATGCCGAAATTGAAGCAAAATGGGATCTGTCGGATCATGCGCCGGTGACCATTACGTACGAATTATAACTGAACGAATAGCCATTTGTAAAAGTTGTTCGGGAAGAATAAAGCAATAATATGGGAACACACTTTAAAGGAAGCAAAAACGTACAGCAGACGTTGAATGCATTCATCAAACTCACCCGGGCAAGTGAAAGCGTAAACGGAAGATTGGCCCGACACCTCTCTGATGCAAATCTCACCGTAAGTCAGTTTGGAACATTGGAAGCATTGTTACATGTAGGTCCCTTGAATCAACGAGAACTTGGCCAGAAGTTGCTGAAAAGTGGCGGCAACATAACGTTGGTCATAGACAATCTCCAAAAAAGCGGATTGGTACAAAAGAAAACCGATCCTAATGACCGCCGGGCTGTGATTATATCTCTAACCAAAAAAGGCCGAGAATTTATAGAAGACTTTTTTCCACAGCATCTCGAAAAAATTAAAGAAGAGTTTTCGGTTTTGAGTTCCGAAGAAAAAGAGCAATTAGCTTCTATTTGTAAAAAGCTTGGCAAAAAGCCCGAAGAAGAGTAAATCCAATCTCCGAGGCTGCTTTGTTGCGGTTCAGTATTTTAAATAGTACTCTTTTGGTGAGCAGAATTTCAAACCAAAAGAAATCCCGTCATGCTCATTGGTCTCATTTCTGATACCCACGATCACGTGCCAAATATCAAAAAAGCCGTCTCAGAATTTAAAAGCAGGAAGGCAGACATGGTGCTCCACGCCGGGGATTATTGCAGCCCTTTTACTATCCCACATTTTGAAGGTCTAAATTTGAAAGGCATTTTCGGAAACAACGATGGCGATAAATACCTGTTGATCTCAAAATTCAATGAAATGGGCGCTGAAATAGCAGGAGACTTTTTGAAAGTACAGGCAGGTGGTTTAATTATTGCCGTGTATCACGGAACGCACGCCGAAATTACAGATTCTCTCTGTCACTCTGGTAGATATGACATTGTAGTAAGCGGACATATTCATGAGAAGGTAAACCGTGTAATTGGTAATACCATACATGTCAATCCGGGTACAGCCCATGGTTTTGAGGGTAAAGCAAGTATCGGTTTTTTAGATACGGAAACGAAGGAAATAGAATTTGTAGAACTTAATTAAAGGTAGTTGAGGTTAAAGTCTTAGAAACTATTACTTTGAGTAGTTATTGTCGAGTATACATCAGAATAACCGGCCTTAGAAAAAAGAGCGTTAAGAAGATGACGGAATGAAGCGTTAAGAAACCCCGAATTTATCGGGGCGCATGGTATTTTGTACCTATGGCAAGCCCAGAGAAGGAGCATTGATTTCTTTTAGCGGAGTGTAGACAGCTTTAGCTCTTTTTTTGCCCGCCTTGATCTTTTGTTACTTTTGTATCAAGACAAAAGTAAGGGAAAGTACTTAGTGAATCGTATGCTTATAATGATTTGCAAATTTAGTTTGTTATAACTTCGTTGGATTTACATAAGAAAAGGTAAAATTGACGCTAAGGAAGAAAATCAAGACTGGTTTTTTATCAAACTCAATAACAAAATATAGCATGTTCCAACAAATCGAAGTCAACGTTTTAGGAAAATCAAAAGAGCAGAAAATAATCAATGTCCTGCTGACTTTAGCTACGGGAATATTGACGTTAATTTTCCCAAATTTCTTATACCTGATAGCTGGAGGTTACCTTGTTGCCCTTGGATTAATGTTTGCCGCTTTTAGATTTCCCGGATTTATATCTGCACTTCCCATTGTAGCTGGTGTTTTAATATTTATTTTTCCCGAACTCATCCCCTTTACCTTCGCCGGTTTTTTAGGTCTCTTTGGCTTGCTGATGTTATTCGGTCTTTCTTTTAGCTTTTTGGGAATAATCACCCTCATTATTGCCATCCTAATCGTTATGAACCCCGATTCGGTGGCTTATTTCATTGCTTTCTTTATGTTGACTTACGCCGTTTCCAATCTTATACAGTTCTACAAGCAGTGGAAAAATAAAGGCAAGCCCAAAGAGAAGAGCGACGGGGAGATAGTGATTGAGTGATTTCAATCATCAATCTAAAATAATAAATCAAAAATCACTTATTAACCGCCTCATAAATAAAATACGGGGGGATGTTTTTCCAGCAGAATTCCGTAGTGAAATTTCCGAATGACTCATTTAGCGGGTCTTTCAAATGCCCGGAAGTTTGATAAGCGAGAAATGAGCCCTCACTCTTGAGAGCTTGCTTGGTTTTGGAGAGAATATCTATTTTCATATCCCAGTCAAAGAAGGAAAATGGGATGCCAGATACTATGTGGTTTACATTACCCACCACTTCTTCAGGAAGCAAATCCAAAATATCTTCTACGGATTCATGAAAAACAGTAAGCCGGTTATCATCAATATTGTTTAATAGTTCAGCAAAATTATCATTGGTTTCGAAAACAAATAAGCGAGCATCAGGACGCATTTGCTTGAGAAAGTGCTTGGTAAAAACCCCGGTTCCACCGCCATATTCAACGATGACATCAGTATTGGGGAAATCGATGTATTCACAAAGCTGACGAATACAATATTTAGACGATGGAGTTATAGATGCAACATCTTTATCGGATGCAAATGACTTCAAAAATTCGATGGTACCTTTCATGTGTTGGTAGTTTGTCTAATAATTGAATGGTAAATGGTATTCACAAAGAACGAATAACCATTAACCAACTAAAGTTCGTCTTCTAATTGTGCAATTTGATCTCGGATGCGAGCCGCTTCCTCAAACTCCATATTCTTGGCCGCATGATACATCGTCTCGCGAAGGTGTTCAATCAGCTTATCCTTATTCTCGAAGGTTACTTCCTTCATGGCAGGACTTGCCTTGTACTGAATGCCCTCTTCGGCCACTTTGATTACCTCAAGTGCATCTTCGTCAGGTTCCTCATCTTTCCGTGCAAAGTCAAAGCTTTGGCTTGAAATGAGGCTTGGATCAACCAGTGGCTTCAGCTCCTTTTTAATAGTTGTAGGAGTGATGCCGTGCTTCTCGTTATATTCTTCCTGAATTTTACGACGGCGGTGGGTTTCTTCTACCACTTTCTGGATACTGTTAGTCATTTTATTTGCATACAAAATGGCTTTACCACCCACATTTCGAGCGGCACGACCCACAATCTGAAACAGTGAAGTTTCTGATCGAAGGAAGCCTTCCTTGTCTGCATCCATGATAGCCACTAAGCTAAGTTCAGGAATATCGATTCCCTCACGCAGCAGGTTAATCCCAACCAATACGTCAAAATCGCCGCGCCTGAATTTATACAAAACTTCGATTCTTTCAAGGGCATTTAATTCGCTGTGCATATATGCTGCCTTGATGTTGAGGTTTTTGAGATATTCACTCAACTCCTCACTCAGTCGCTTAGTGAGCGTAATAACGAGAACACGCTCATTCTTTTCAATTTTTTCGCGGATTTCACCCAATAGATCATCCACCTGATTGTCCAGCGGCCTGACTTCAATTTCAGGTTCCATCAATCCGGTTGGACGAATAATTTGTTCCGTATATACTCCGCCAGACTTCTCCAGCTCATAATCGCTGGGTGTGGCACTTACAAATATGACCTGATTTACCAGCTCTTCCCATTCATCAAAAGTCAATGGACGGTTATCCATGGCAGACGGGAGTCGAAATCCGTGTTCCACTAATTCAATTTTGCGTGAACGATCGCCACCGTACATGGCAGAAATTTGTGGGATAGTCTGATGACTTTCATCTACAACCACGAGGTAATCATCCGGAAAATAATCCATGAGGCAGTAAGGGCGTTCTCCCGGTTTTCGTGCACTCAGGTAGCGAGAGTAATTCTCAATTCCGGAGCAATAGCCAATTTCTTGGATCATTTCGATATCAAAAAGCGTGCGCTGTTCAATGCGTTTGGCCTCCAAAAACTTCTCTTCATCAATAAGCACTTTTTTGCGCCACTCCAGCTCTTCCCGGATTTGTTCAATCGAAGTTTCGAGCCGGGACTTAGAAGTCACATAGTGTGATGCAGGGTACACCCTAAATTCATTTACACTTTCGATAATGGAGCCGTCATCTACATCAAAAAGCTGTAGCGATTCGATTTCATCACCCCACTGCGTTATGCGAAGTCCTTCATCGGAATAGGCCGGATAAATATCAATCACATCACCCCGCACACGAAATGTGCCGCGCTTAAATTCCAGGTCATTACGGTTATAGTGAAGATCTACCAAATCGTACAAAATGGTGTTGCGCGGAATTTCCTGACCTACTTCCAGGTTCAGGATTAGCTTTTCATATTCAGAGGGAGAGCCAATACCATAGATACAGCTTACGGATGAGACGATGATTACATCCCGGCGCCCGGAAAGCAATGAGCTGGTAGCCCGCAATCGCAGCCGTTGTATTTCTTCATTGATGGAAAGGTCCTTCTCAATGTATTTGTCCTGTGTAGAGAGGTAGGCTTCCGGTTGGTAGTAATCATAATAGGAAATGAAAAACTCTACGCGATTTTCGGGAAAGAAATCACTGAGCTCACGATATAGTTGAGCCGCCAGTGTTTTGTTATGACTCATCACCAATGTAGGCTTCTCCACATTTTCAATGGTATTGGCGATGGTGCGTGTTTTACCAGAACCGGTTATACCGAGTAAAGTCTGGAACTTATCACCGGCATTCAGACCTTCGGTGAGTTCTTCAATGGCTTTGGGCTGATCGCCCGCAGGTTCGTAAGGAGAGTGAAGTTTAAATTGGCTCATAAATAGCTTTTAAAGGTACAAACTGTGATGTAACTTAGGAAACGATATTATTCAATAATTAAAGATTCACGATTGCCACTAAATCACTAAAACACGAAAAGGGATATAACATTCCATAAGAAAAAGGAACTAGCTATACAGTTTTAATTAAGTAATATCAGTCAGGCGGATTTTAAACCGTCAAACCGAAAACCTTTTGTGTTTTAGAGTTTTAGTGGCAAACAAAAAGCAATGAAATGTCCCATAGACATAAAGATTTAGAATCTCCCCGGAAACGGCTGGATGAAATTGACGAACAAATCCTCGACTTATTATCAGAGCGGGGTGAGATTGTGCGTGATGTCATCAAACGAAAAGTAGAGAATCAGCTTCCTGTTTTTGTACCTAAACGAGAGGAAGAAAAAACCAAGGCGTTTAAAGAATTGGCCAAGTCAAAAAATATTGACCCGGATTGGGCAGAAGATTTTTTGCGGATGATTATGACTTCTTCGAGGGCTACACAGTCTCAGGAGAAATTTCCAATAGCAACTACTGAGCCCAAGCATATTCTGTTTATCGGTGGGGAAGGAGGAATGGGAAGCCTGTACAAACGCATTGCGGATCAAACCGGGCACGTGACCTATTCCATTGACAAAGGGAATTGGTATGAACTTGAAGAGTGGGCACCCAAACTTGATATGGTGATTGTGACCGTTCCTATCAAAGTAACCGAAAGCGTAATTGAACGGCTTAGCGGTAGACTGAAAAAGCAAACTATTTTAGCTGACTTCACCAGTAATAAAAATGCCCCTATTCAGGCTATGCTTAAAGCACATGAGGGTCCCGTGGTAGGATTGCACCCCATGCACGGACCCGATGTCCAGAATCTCTCCAAGCAGCTTATGGTTTTCTGTGATGGCCGGGGCGGAGAACATGCCTTGTGGTTTGTGGAACAATGCAGGCTTTGGGGAATGCGGGTGATAGAAGCCGACCCTGAAAAACATGATCATGTGATGCACCTTGTACAGGGGCTTCGTCACTTTGTAGCTTTACTCCACGGTTCCTTCATGGAAGAATACGACCTGAAACCCACTGATATGCTCGACTATTCTTCTCCCATCTACCGAGCAGAACTGATGATGACCGGCCGAATTTTTGCCCAGGATGCCGAGCTGTATGCCGACATCGTTTTTGCCAACAAGGAACGTCGGGAATTGTTGATGAAGTTTTTGGATCACCATCAGAAACTCGCAAAAATGGTGGAAGAAAACGACCGTGAAGGTTTTATTAAAGAATTTGAAGGAGTTACCGATTTCTTTGGAAAGTTTGCGACCCAGGCGCTTGAAGAAAGTGGATACCTAATAAACCGTCTTGCAGATCGTTTTGCTTAATAAGGTATTATTTAATTAGATTGACAGAAACAATAGAAAAAGAACTTCAGGATGAATAAAATATATTATTTAGTATTAACTGCAGTATTTCTTTTAGGGACAAATGCAGCAGCACAAGATCATCCCAAGATTATTTCAGCCACACCTCAAAAATCTATATCAGATACCGGGGTAGTATTAGATATTGATCAAACGGTTTTTGAGGAAGATCGGCTCCAAAAGGGATCTGTATTTCTAATGGATATTGGCAGTTCCAAAACCAGGGAGATGATTGTGAAAAGAAAAACTTCTTACATCCCCGGCACAATTTCATATCATGCAGTTTCTTCAGAAGATCCGGATGAAATATTCACATTTACCTATTCTAATGGTGGGATAACCGGTGTGTATCACTTAAATCATGAGGAAAGCATTTTCTTTTTAAAAGACACCAAAGCCAAACAAAACTATCTAACCACTGATAGCAGCAACCTCCCTCAAGAACAAGCCTGTGCGGTGCATGGCGATGTGGAGGATTTAGTTGCTTATGCACCTTCTTTTTCTTCCGGAGCAAAAAGTAAAAGCAAAGCTGAAAGCAATAATGAAAATAGTGCCGCCTTACTTTTAGAATCACCCAATGATACCACGGTCATTGATGTTATGTTGGTTTATACTGAAAACGCAGAAGAGTGGGCAACAAACAGTACGAGTTATGAGGACATTAATGAAATAATTGCGAATTCAATTAACAACTCTCAAACGGCATTGGATAACAGCGAACTACCGATTGAACTTCGGGTTGTTTATGTCCATAAAAACACGACCTATTCGGATGATACCGGAGACGAAAATGATGAGATTTCAGCCGGAACGCATTTAAGAAGGTTCACTCAAAATGATAACGATCCAATTTTTGACAGTGAGTATAATGGGTTCATGCAGGAAGTTCATTCACTCAGAGATGATTATGGTGCTGATTTAATGGCGGCTATTATGAATGAGCCGGAAACCGGTGGGATTGCATGGCGATTAGGGAGTACAGGAGGATCATCACAATATGGGTTTTCTGTAAACCGAGTACAACAAATTGGAATTCCAGGTAATACTACGTTAATACATGAAATAGGGCATAATATGGGGAATGCTCACTCGAGAACACAAAGCTCTTATGCAGCTTCTGAATCAGGGGGGTTATTTCATTTTTCAGTAGGTTTTCAAGAAACTAATGAAAGAAATGCTACGGTAATGGCATATCAGCAAGATTCACAGGGAGTGAGTTATAGTAGAATCCCGATATTTTCAAGTCCGGATTTATCATGGCAGGGTTTCCAGGTAGGAACAAATAACAGCAGAACCCCCGAGAATAGTGCATTGAGTATGAATATCATCAAGCGTTCGATAGCTAATTACCGGGATACACGGATAGACCCTCCGGTGTCAGAACTATCTTCCGAGTATTTAGACTCTTCCAGTCCATCTGCTAATAATATTAATGTGGAAATGAACCGGGAAGATGAACGAATAATAACTATTGATATTGGAAATACCGGGAATTCAACGCTAATGTGGGAAGTTGATTTTGAGCCACAATCATCTTCATCTTCTAAACAACAATCAAAGAAAAAGGCGCAGTCTTTAGAAACTATTGAAAAGCCCGAAAAATTGCAGGCGGAGGATCTGAAAAACCTGGTTAACCATTATCCGCTAAAAAGTAATAATGCATTCAAAAGCAGCACAGAGCATGAGGAGGTTCTATACAGTACTTCTTTTGAAAGTGATGAAGGGTTTTCGGTTAACAGCAGTGAAATTAACGGTTATAATGAATGGAGAGCCCAGTCAAGTACCGGGTTTAAGGTTACTTCTGATAACCCCAGCAATGGAACAAACCACATAAGATTAGGGGAAAACAGCTCTGAAAGTGTATCGGTATATAGCCCTTTTCTTGGATATCTTGTATCCGGAGATTATACAGTAGAGTTTGATTTTTATTACACCGGTGACAACACTGTTGAGGAAAACTTCTTTGAAATCATACTATATGATGGGAAAACATATAACTATTCTAACTACTTAATTGTAGCAAATGACGCCTTATATGTGAGAGAGGAAAACGCAGTTGGAGGCGCTTCTTATAATTTTTCTGGGGCAACCCTTGAGTCAAATAAGTACCATACGTATAAAATACACTTTAACGTAATGGAGGGAACCAATGATCATTACATAAATGGAAATTTAGTTTATCAGACTGACCCATTATCAGGAAAAACACCAGGCGTATTACAAATTTACAGAAGAGGAAATGCTTCCAATACTATTGATATAGATAATTTGAAAATCAGTAAAGATACTTCTTCTAAAAAATGGTTTAGAATAGACTCTGAAAACCTTGCTGGTTTTGTGCGTTCCGGTAAAGTGCAACCACTACAATTCCGTTTAAATACCGAAGGAGTTGAGGCTGGCACCTATACTACAAAAATGCTGCTTAGTACCAATGAGCCAGATACTCAACCCTTAGAAATCCCTATTGAGCTAACGGTGAACCAAGCTGTTTCTAATGAAACCGAAGATAAGCCCCACAAAGTAGAACTGGCCCAAAATTACCCAAACCCATTCAACCCTTCTACCACTATAAACTTCACCTTGGCACAGCCTGAAGATGTGCAGTTAGAAGTGTTCAATATACAAGGACAAAAAGTGTCAACATTGATTGAAAACCAAAAAACAAACGCTGGGTCACATCAAATAAATTTTGATGCTTCTCACCTTGCCAGTGGCATATACATCTACCGTTTGAAAACGACTTCCCAAACATTAACCCGACAAATGGTTTTAATTAAATAATATGAAAGTACGAACGTATAGTTTCATCGCTTTAGGGGCCTTGTTGATGTTGTTTTTAATAACATCCTGCGGAAACAAAAAAGAGAATGAAACAGAAAATCAAACTTCAGAGACCACCTCAGAAAATGTTGCTGAATCAAATCTGATTTACACAGATTTGACGCTGGAGCGTGTGCAAGGATTGAATAAAGGCGATACACTAACGGTTTCATTAACGGATGGCGATGAGGTGTATCGACTGGCAGTCAGAGATAATAAAGAAACCCTGCCGGGCATACAGTCAATAAGAGCTGACGTTGAGGATAAAGAAACCGGCGCTGCTTCTATATTTATCCGTGATGGAAAATTATCGGGAAGTATGCAATTATATGGACAGGATCTTTATTATACCATCAAATACGATTCAGTTCAAGCGTCTTACTATCTAATGGAAATACCGGAGGGAGAACGTGAAGAATTACCGGGAAGTGCTCCCTTGGTTCCCAAACACTAAAGAGTGGTTTACATAGCATTTAGACCTACCTTAGATTAAGGTTTTTTAAAAAACTCAATTACACCAAAAAATTTAAGATATTATCGGAAACTAAATTCATTGTTTTCGATGCGGGCTGCTGGGACAATCTTATTTTTATTAATGGCTTTTGTAAAGTTGAACGGGCAACCGGTTTCTTTTAAAGCCTCTTGGTATCATGCTCAAAATGTGGGCTTATCTCATAATACAGTTACGGGTATGTCCATGGACCAAAATGGATTTCTGTGGGTGGGAACTATCGATGGCCTGAATCGATTCGATGGCAAGGGAGTAAAAATATATCGTCATGATGCTACCGACAGTACCTCTATCTCAAACAGTTTTATACATGGTATCTTAGCCGATGATGACGGCAGTTTATGGATAGGAACCCGGGATGGCGGCATCAATAAATTTGATCCCGTCACAGAAAGTTTTCAACACTTTAAATATTCAGAAGAGAATAAGAATAGTATTCCAAATGCTCCCCTGAACTTGTTTTTCAAAGATAATACAGGAACCTATTGGGCATCAGTAGGAGAAGAAAGTTATGGTGTTTTTGACTCACAAACCGGTACTTATCAAAAGGCTGAAATCAGGGAGGTAGATACCGGCAGACAGGTTAGCAGTCCTAATACCGTAGTGATGTTCAATGATGGGAGTATGATTGGGGCCTCATTTACCGGACTATTCTATGTCAGTGCAGAAGAAGTGAAAGCGTTCAGAGAAGATAGCCAAAAAGAGATTATTGAAACCGAGCAAATTGATTTAAGTTCTTTTGGTGCATTGCCGAATCTGAATCGTTTGCTCGTTGACAAAACCGGCAATATTTGGTTTTCCGGTGATAGTGAAGCGTTGCTAAAAGTGGATAAGAGTGCACTATCCGAATCTGTAAACAAGTCCATTGAATCGGGAACCAGCATAGAATTGAGCGACAAGCAATTCATTGAATCGGGCGATTATCTAATTTATGGCGCCGGTGATCTTGGTATTTGTGCAAAGAACATTTTAACCGACAATGATTTCTGCCAGCAAATTTGGGTCAATGGAGAGCTCTTCAGTCCTACAAAACTATATAAAGATCCAAAAGGAGGTATTTGGGCAGCAAGCTGGGGAAAGGTTTTGTGAGGCTTAAAGAACAAACGACCTTCAAGCTGTTTAATACTTCGACTCAGTCCGAAATGAGGACTGACTTTATGCTTGCCTTCGAAGATGAACCGGGCAAAGGTTTATGGTTCGGCGGATCCAACGCCCTTTATTTTTTGAACCGAAAAACAGGGATTGTTTCAACTGAGTCGGTAGTAGAACAGACTTTTGGAGACCGGTCAATTTGGTCACTTGAAAGAGATTTGAGTGGTCTCTGGGTAGTAAGCAACAGAAGAGGATTGTTTTATGTGCCCTTGAGTTCACAAGGTAAAGTAATCGGAGAGATCAAAAACTTCACTCCGGAAAATAGTTTCATTGCATCTTATCTGCTCCATCAAGTGTTTATAGACAGTCGCGGCTGGATGTGGCTGGGATATGAGGGCAATGGATTACAATTAGTAAGAGAGCCCAAATCAATTTTAAATGAAGGTCCGGTAAATGTAGAGCAATTGCTGCCGGCACAAGCACAAGAAAACACCATAGGCGGTAATAAAATCAGAAGGATTTATGAAGACCAAAATGGTGATATCTGGCTGGCCACAATGCAAAATGGTTTTTCTAAAATTGATATCGACGGGGGAGTTTTAGGTGATATTTCAGTTTTGCGACATGACCCTGATAATGAAAATTCACTCTCTTTTAATGACGGAAGAAGTATATATCACCAAAACGACAGCACGTATTGGTTCGCTACGTATGGAGGGGGAATTAATCGCTGGAATGCAAACACCGGTGAGTTCCTAAGGCTTGGAACCGAACAAGGGTTGCCCAACAACAGCACCTATGGAATTTTGCCGGATGCTGATAAGTCATTTATCTGGGTCAGTACCAATAGTGGGTTAGCCCGATTGAATACGGAAACGCTCAATTTCAATACGTTTACACCGGAAGAAGGCATTCAAAACCTTGAATTCAATACCGGCGCGTATCATCAGCTATCCAATGGCCATTTGGCTTTTGGTGGCATTGAAGGATTTAACATCATCGACACGGAAAAGTTAAAAATTAACGAGACCCCTCCTCCTATTTACTTAACGGATATAAAGATTTTCAATGAATCTCATGATAGCGACACGAATACTGTGTTTAAAAAATCACTGATGCTTAACTACAATCAAAACTTCCTTTCATTTGAGTTTGCAGCTCTGGATTTTGAGAATCCTTCCGCTAATCAATATGCATACAAAATGGAGGGTATTGATAGTGAATGGGTGTATCCAGGTACAAGAAATTTTGCGGATTATCCCAATCTGGAGTCGGGCAGCTATACTTTTAGGGTAAAAGCATCGAACAGTGATGGCGTATGGAATGAAGCAGGGATCAGTTTGCCGATTAAAATCACCCCACCCTGGTGGGAATCAGCTTGGTTTCGAATTTCAGCAGGGAGTGTTCTTTTTGCGGGATTTATTCTTGGGATTCGGCATATTTTGCAACGCCGGTTGCGAGAGCAACTCCGGCAAATGGAAATGGAAAATAAACTGCGAAAAGAACGAGAGCGCATATCAAGGGACTTACACGACCATGTTGGGGCACAATTGGCGAATATAAAAACGGGCTTGAGCCTTGCCGATAAATATAGCCAGGCAGATAACAAGGAAAAGTCCTCCAGTTTAATGCATTCAATTCGCAATGATGCCGAAATTACCATAAAACAACTGCGTGAAACCATTTGGGCCCTCAATCAGGATCGCATCACCACTTCGGATTTTATGGAACACCTGAAATTATACTTCAGAGATCAAACTTCATTCAATGAAATGCTGAATATTGAGTATTACCACGATATTGATGATGAAGTTGAACTGTCAGCAATACAGGCCCTTAATATTTTCAGGATTATTCAGGAAGCATCCCAGAATACATTGAAATATGCCGAGGCTTCACATTTGAAAATATCAATGATCAAAAAAAATGGCATGTTGAAAACTATGATTGAAGATGATGGAGTTTTTAAAGATAAGTCAGGCAGTGCAATTGGAGGGTATGGGCTTGGAAATATGAAAAAGCGAGCCAAGGAAATTGATGGAGAGCTCTCGATTAGTACAGAAGATGGAACGAAAATATCTCTGCATGTTGAAACATAAATACCACATTTGGGTGATGGGAACAGAGAGAAATAAATGCCATTTTAGGTGAAAATTAGGTACAAGTATGTCCGAAAAAAATAAAAACACAATTAAAGTAGCGATTGTCGAAGATCACGACATTTTTAGAAAAAGGTTATCGGAGCTCCTTTCTTTTTACAATGAAATTGAACTGGTTTTTGCAGTGGATAGTGGTGAGAAATGCCGTGAGTATTTATCCAAAGCAGAAACCATTCCACAAGTGATTTTGATGGATATTGAATTACCTGGCATATCAGGTATTGAAACTACTTTTCGGGTAAAACAAGAGTATAAAAATATAGATATCATTATGTTCACCGTTTTTGAAGACGATGACCGAATATTTGAGTCTATACAAGTCGGGGCTACGGGGTATATGCTAAAGGATGAACCGATAGAAAAAGTAGTATCAGCTATTAAGGAAGTGATCAAAGGAGGCGCCCCTATTTCTCCATCTATTGCAAGAAAAGTATTTGGCTTGATGACGCAATTAAAAAAAGAAGCCAAAGCGAATCCCAAAAATTCAGATATAACTCCATTCGATCTTACTCCATCCGAAATAAAGATTTTGGAAAAAGTAATAGAAGGACTGACAAATAAAGAAATTGCAGAAGAAGTAATATTAAGTCCGTGGACGGTTAAAACGCACGTCAAAAACATCTACAAAAAAATGCAGGTCAATTCGCGTGCTGCAGCGGTGAGATTGGCCCTGGAGAGAAAGATAATTTAAAGATACCTAATTTGGGTGATTTAAAAGTTCGTGGGAAAAATGGAATTTGAGCACAGTTAAAACATTGGCTTAAAGTTCTATTACCATGAAAAAGATTCTATTACTACTCCCACTATTCTTGTTAGTCTTTAATATTAACACGGAGGCTATCGCACAGCAGCAAATGCAAGAGGAACTGGATAAGGTCTATATGGACAAAATCCATCAGCAGTTTATTTACCAGGTTTCTCCACAAACCAAAGCTTTAGATCAGTTTCATATTGATCAGTACAAAGGTTTTCAGGAAATGATGGAAAATTTCCAGGTTCAAAACTACAGCGATACATCCTGGCGCTATAATGAAAACAAACTGGAAGGTGATTCAATATATACACCGGGCAGCTTCTATTATTCATTTTCTGAAGATATCAGTGAGAACGCATACCATTCTTACTTCCAGGAAATAACCATGGTGGATGAAGAGAATCATTATTTATCCAGAAACCAGATCTCATCATATTCTGATGGCCGACTGGATTCTACAAAGATACTAAATTATCAGGAGGGACAGGAATTGCCATATAGTGGAACGAAAAATATTTATGTAAAAGAGCCAACCGAAAATTCGACTCGGGAAACCATATGGGATAGTTATGTAGCAAATACACAAACGTGGGAAAGACAAACACGAACCCTTTATTACCGTGAAGAAGGCGGATATGATACATTAACCGTCGTATATGGTTGGGATGATGGAGAACAAGCGGAATACTTACGAGAAAGAAGAAGGTACCTGTTAACAGAACAATTCGATCTTAATGAGACAAAAAGGTTCCACAACTACGAAGAAAATGGACAACAGGCCATTCAGTCTTGGTCATATCAAGATACCTCCAAGGGTGAAGATGGCCGGTACAATTATTCTGTTTATAAAAGCTTGAGTGATGATGGTATGACTTTGCAAAGAAGGGACAGCCTCGGATATAATTACAATATGGATGACAGGGTAAGTGCAAGAGATTACGACTGGGAAGATGGTGAATACGTTTTAAACGGAGCTTATGATACCTTTTACTCAGAAATAGCCGGCAGTCAACTTACCGATTCCGTTATTTACTATGATGTTGTGTTTAATGATGAGACTCAATCTTATGAAATAGATTCTCCAATTACCAAAACCGTGTTTGAGTATAATGAGGATGGCCGACAAATATACATAGCAAATTACAATCAATCATCGGAGGGAAATCTTCGTGTGGTTAATGAGGTTTACCATACGTATGATGATCAGGGCCGGCAAACAAAATCCGTTGCATATAGTCTTTCCGATGGTGAACTGAAAAAGACATACGATTTTGAATATCGGTACGATGACCAATGGGGGCGTATTTCTTCAATATATTTCTATTTCAATGCTGATGGAAGTATAAGCAGAGGCAACAGAAGTGAAACGGCCTTTGAGGATAGAGATGGGTTCGAGGGGTACAAAGATTTTGAATGGGATATAGAAAATGAAAAATGGGTAAGTACTCGGGTATACACCAGAGGATTGAATGCCGGAGAATCAATAGCACAGACTTCCGATGTTAGAAATGGATATTATTCAAGAAGCATTAATACGAATATTTCAGGCAAGAAAGTAGCGGTGCTGAACGATGGGCCTATTTTCCTAAGCAGTGCTGATACCACGCTCTTATTTTACATTAGTGCCTGGACTATAGATATAGAAAGGCCAAATGTTGAGATTCTTGATTTACCGGATGGGGCAACATTTAACCCGGAGACCAGACGATTTCATTGGGAAGTTGAGGAACCTGTAAACACCACGATGACCGTCCGGGCTTATAACGAAAGGGATACGGCAGAAACGATAGTTGAATTTGTTGCTGATGAAATCACTGTGGGCAACGAAGATGTGGAAAAGCCGAATCAATTTAAATTAGCACAAAACTATCCCAACCCATTCAATCCAACTACAAAAATAAACTTTGAATTAGCAAATCCGGCGGATGTTCAACTGGAAATATTTGACCTGTTAGGGAGAAAGGTGCAAACCCTGATAAATACCCGCAAAACAGCCGGAGAACACCATGTGGTTTTTGATGCATCCGCACTTTCATCCGGCATATATATCTACCGGCTTCGTGCTGATAATTTCACGGAAACCAGAAAAATGATGCTAATCAAATAATAGGGTATTGATAAATTAAAGATGGGCAGGGTTTCATGAATTCATGAGTTGACCCACTCTGCCAGTCTTTTTTATGCCTTATTTTGAACAAGCCGCTTTATAGATCCCCCGCCTTTCACCAGTAAAAATGGAATGAAAAAAGATGCAAGTGTAAGAAAAGACCATGTGGCCCAGCTGCTAACTTGAACCGAGGAGTTTTCCAATCCGCTATTGAAAAGAACTATTTGGAATACTACCCAGGCAGCCAGAAAGAGCCAGCCCGTTTTGGCAGCTCCCGAAAGTCTCGAGGAGCTTTCCGGATCATTGAGTTTGTTGAATTTGAGCGCCCCGATCATCCAGTCGGGTAAATTCTTTTTAGGATCGCGCTTGGTCATATCAATATACCATCCCAGTTTTTTTAGGATGGGCACTCTATGTGTTTCCACAAATTCAATCAACGTTCCGTCAGGATCTTCTACGTATGTAAACCGCCCGGCCGCTTCTCCCATATCAAAACTGTTAGCAGAGTCGACGGTGAAGGGAAAGCCTTCTTCTTCGAGATCTTCTTGCAGATAATCCATACCCTGAATATCAAAGCAGAGATGAATAAAGCCAAGGTCTCCCCAATAGCGGTCTTCGTAAATTTTTCTTCCCTCGCGAACTTTTACTTCTATCAGTTCAATTTCAGTGGGACCAAACATCTTGCTAAAACCTCCCTTACGAACTTCCGAATGGCGCAGTAAAACCCTGCGATACTGATCATCACCATTGGGTAAACCTCCAAAATCTGAGAAAGAACCAGTTTCATCGAAAACGACTACATCATACCCTAATACATCTCTGTAAAGCTTTAGGGACTTATCAATATCCGAAGAACCAATAACTGCTCCTACCACGCCACCGGTTGATGAAGGTGTTTTCTTCTTATAAAATGAAGTGCTCTCAACAATTTGCCAGATATTCCCATAAAGGTCTTTCACAAAAAAGGTGAATTCATCGGCAGGCGTTTTTTTCAGTGGGGTGATGACATCAAGTCCTGCCGCTGTCATTTCTTCAAAAGTTTGGGGAACATTAATGGATTTTATTTTTCCACAGTTGATACCAAGATCTCCCATTTTGATATCAAACTCTGCCGGTTGGGGTTTTCGGCTGGTGTATTGCCAAATTTCAAATCCCCCTCCACCTTTCATATTCAGCGTGAGTATAGCTGTGCGGTCGTGCGGTTTTCCGCCGGTATATGGGAGCATCAGCTCAGCGGTTGCGGCATCTTCAAAAACTTTGATATCCATACCAAAATATTTTCGGTACCATTCAGTGGCTTTATGAACATCGGGAATACCAATACCAATTTGTTGAATGCCCGCAATTACTTTTTCCATCAGCTGAACTGGGTTTTATTTTTGAATTTGACCGGCGCAAAGGTACGTATTTTTCAATCAATCAAGAAAAACGCCTTCTTTATACAAGTTGAAAACTATTGGGAAGAAATGCGAAGTATAAAATCTTTGAACTCATCGGTGTTGTATTTAGCCATTCCCTGATGCTTCATAACAATATCACCCGCGGGAGATATTACATAGGTAGAGGGAACCACAGAGGTGTCATAAATACGGGGCTTTGAAGCTACCGAATAAACAGGGAAAGAAAATTCCTTCCGTTGGACAAAATCCCAGGCCTTTTGTGATTCTTGGTCTAACGAAGCCATCACAAAGACGATATTTTCGTTATCAATTTCATCATAAAGAGATTGAATATTAGGCATTTCAGCAATACACGGCGGGCACCAGGTAGCCCAAAAGTTGATGAAAATGGTCTTGCCCTGAAATTCGGAAAGAGAGATTCGTTTTCCGGTTGAGTCGATCATAGTCATATTGTAATCTGCCTTTGAACCATGAATGATAGATTCTTCTGTGTCAGGCTGGAAAATTCCTGTGTATAGAATGACACTTTGCAGCTTCCCGATTACTTCAGTGTGATAACCGGTGGCATATAACCCAGCACCAATCACAAAAATGAGGGTCCACTGTATCAGCTCTTTTTTTAAAGCTGACCATTTTGATTTTGGTTTATCCTTTTCCATATGATTGACTAATAAACGAAATTGTTACGACCAATTATAACTTGTAGAGACAAGTTCATGTATCAATAAAAAAAGCCTTCCCAAAAAATGAGAAGGCTTCATAAATATTGAATAATTGTTTTTCTATTCAGTTGATGAAACCGTAATTAAAACGCGTCTGTTTTCTTGACGTTCTTCCTCAGTTTCATTGGTTGCTATTGGGTCTTGCTGCCCAAGACCGGTTGTAGTTATCTGTGAAGCATCTACGCCTCTATTCACTAAATAGGCTTTTACAGCCTCCGCTCTTTCCTTGGATAATTCTTTGTTATAAGCAATAGATCCAAGGTTATCGGTATATCCGGCAATAACGATTTCAAAGGAATGATAATCAGCGAGGAAATCTCCAAGGCTGTTCAAATTAGCCTGATATTGATTATGAATAGTAGATTCATCAAAGTTGAATCGAAGTTCATTGTTGACGGCTTCAGCCAGTTCGTTGGCTCTTGCAAGTCCGGGGCATCCATCGAAATCGCGTTCTCCGGCAACATTTGGACATTGGTCTTCAGAGTTGATGACACCATCGTTATCACTATCCGGGCAACCACCGGTTGAAGCATCACCTGCAATATTCGGACAATTATCTTCCGCATCAGCTATTCCGTCATTATCAGAATCCGGGCAGCCATTCATGCCTTCAGATCCAGCTACATTCGGGCACTGATCATTTGAGTAAACAATACCGTCATTATCGGAATCAGCACATCCATTAAATTCAGCAGAGCCTGCTACATCAGGACATTGGTCTTCGGAATCGATAATACTGTCACCATCTCTGTCGGGGCAGCCTCCGGTAGCTTCTGTTCCGGCCAGATTTGGACAACGATCTTTGTAATCAGGGACCATGTCACCGTCAGAATCGGGACAACCATCATAAGCGGGATCTCCGGCTACATCAGGACAAATATCCATACCATCATTTACACCATCACCATCCTTATCGCGAGGACCTAAGTTGAATTTAAAACCGGCTTTATAAAGAATAATATTATCGGGTGTATCATCGGGAGTTCGGAAACTTTTAACTCGATCACCGTCAATATCATCATTAAAAGTGAGGGTATATAGCATATTAGATGTTAAAGAAACTCTTTTACCCAGCGGAATATCAATTCCTAAACCCAAAGGCACTTCCAGGCCTTGTGTATTGGCAACATTGCCTCCCCGGTATAAACTGAAACCGGTTCCTGCCGTCAGAAAAGGACGAATTACACTTGATTCTGAAAACAAGGTTCCATTTGCAAGTTTGTAGTGGAATAAGAGGCTGGTATTGTAATAATCTTGGGTCCATCGAATTTCATCATCAACACGACTCATGAAGAACCCAAGTTCAGCATCAAAGTTATTATTGAGGTAATATCGTAATCCTACCCCACCACCAAGGTCATTGCCCCAGCGAAAGCCGAAATGTTCATTAAAATTATCGCTGTTTACTTCATTGACTCCAATATAGGTGGTAAGCCATGTTCTGTTTTCGGCGGTTTGCGCATTTGATTGATTCACAAGTGTAAAGCTGAAAAATAAAAGACAGCTCCAAAGTATTCATTTAAGCATCTTCGTTTGTTTTTATTAATGTTTCGAGTGGGTGAGTAAAATAGATTAAACTTTATATAGGCGAGAAAGTTCCAATTGTTAATATACGTAAATATTAATCAGTAAAAGTTGCTATTTCTTTTAAGGATTTTTTACTGATATCAGGCACCTTTACCCCATCTTCCGGATAGCCGACAACTAACAATAGAAAGGGTTTTTCATAGGAAGGTCGACCTAGTATTTCATTTAAAAACCCCATAGGACTTGGCGTATGAGTAAGGGTAGCTAATCCGGCATTATGTAAAGCGGTAATTAGTATTCCGGTTGCGATACCCACCGATTCTTTCACGTAATAATGCTTTTCCTTCTCCCCATTTTCATCCAGCATATAACTTTGAGAAAAGATGGCAATGAGGTAAGGAGCCTTTTCCAGGAAGGGTTTGTTCTCATCCGTTCCAAATGGTTGAAGATCTTCCAGCCAATCTTCAGGTGCGCGGCGGTTATAGAATTCATACTCTTCTTTTTCGGCTTCAATGCGGATGGTTTTCTTTACCTCTGGATCACTAACTACTGCAAAATGCCAGGGTTGTTTGTTCGCACCATTTGGAGCTGTTCCCGCAGCAAGAATACTATTCTCAATTATTTCTCTCGGCACCGGCCGGCTTGAGAAGTCACGAACCGTTCTTCGTTTTTTCATGAGCTTATAAAACTCATTTGCCCTTTTTTTCATTTCATCGACGGGGCGTTCTTCGTAATCTGAATGTGGAACAAATGTCGCTTTTTTCATTGGTTGTGATTTAAACTATTTAGTATTGAATTCAAGATAAAAGAAGTAACATTATTGATAGAGAGATAAAACTACTGAAAACGAAGATAGGATAAAGGATTTACATGTTTACCGTCTTTAATCACTTCAAAGTGAAGGTGAACTCCTGTTGAGGTTCCGGTATTCCCGGCTTTACCTATTACATCTCCTTTGCTGACTCGGTCTCCCTCCTTCACAGAAATTTTGCTCATATGCGCATAAAGCGTCTCAAAGCCATTGCCATGTTTTATCCGAACCATCTTTCCGTATCCGCTGCCCTTGCCTGCTTTTACAACAACTCCTTGCTCAGCGGCTAAAATATTATCCCTGAATCCGGCATGTAAATCAATGCCCTGGTGAACACTGTTCCAGCGCGGTCCATATTGTGAAGTGATAAACGTTTCCTCCAAGGGACTCGAAAAATTAACCGATGCCGTTTCTACTAAAGGTGGCAGGGATATATTTTCATTTTCTCTGGGTGATCTTTTAGGTCGACTCCACGGTAAACCAATAGAAACGCCTATTGAAAAGGAAATGGGATTGAAGTCGAAAGAGCGGAAAGCGGGATTTTCATGAAAACTGCTTTGAGGCATTACACCCTGCGGAAGATTGTAGGTTCGGTTTATTTCAGCGTGAATGCGTACAAAATTGAGCAGATAGTACTTGATGCCGGCCGTAAACCCGGCTGTTAATTCGCCGGCAGGTTCTTCGGGCATAACCCAGGATTCATTGCCATTCTTAAAATCAGTAGCCTGAACTGTGAGATCCCATACGCTGCCCAATTTCACCCCGCCATAAACCCCAATTTTCGGAAATTGTAGTCCTGCCACCGCACCAAGGTTAAACTGATTGAAATTAGCAGGGCCACCAATGAAAAAATCCTCCTGATTATGCACAAGCATTTCAGCTTTTCCGGCAAGGTAAAACCGGTAAAACAAATATCGCTCCAGTTCTACTTCAACCATGCCTTTAGAAACGGCCCCAACATTTTGGTTAAAAGTTCGGTTGGGCACATAATTCAACCCAAAACTTTTGATGCTGTAGCCGGCAGAAAGCCTCCAGTCCTGCGCCAAAGCCTGATTGGAAGACATCGATAAAATGAGCAGAAAACAGAGAAATCCTCCACAAAAATTCTGGAAACAATTTTTACTCATACGGTAGTTCGATGCTTGTATCATTTCAGTAAACATGATTATAAAACCGCTAATCTGCAACTGGGTAGTTTTTTAGAAATTGAAGCCATTCTTGTTGTTCCTTCAATCGTTCCCGGTACCGAAGCCTTAAGTCTGGGATTGAAGTAGTTTTATGGATCCATTCCTCAGCCAGCTCCCACTCTTTTAGCCAAATTAATTGGTGGATGACATCTTCATAAACCTCGTACCAGTAGGGATTTTGTTCCTCTCCCAACAGCAAGGAAGAATATAAAAGGAGTCTATCATCAAGTTTTTGGTCTGTGGCTTTTTGGATGGTTAACATTTGGTTTGGCAGGTTGAGTGAGGCGAAATCAGCGCTGTCAGGGAAAAGGTCCAAATATCGGCGATTGACATGAGAGCTCCACTGTTCTTGGTTTTCCCGAAGGATCAAGGTATAACGGAAATTGCGTTGGTTGGATGATTCAATCTCAGGTGCAATTGACTGAAGGAGTGAATCGGCTGCCTCATATCCCCGCGATAAAAACAATGCATCAGATTTTAAAACCTGAAGCGTGAGCAGCGTATCATTTTTAGAGATGGCTTCTGCTGCTTTTTGAAAATTTTGGTTTCGCAGTTGAACACGGACCCACTCATCCTGAATCCAATCGTTTTGCGGAGTGAGTTGGTAGAGCTCATCTAATACTTTATGAGCTGTGGCAGTGTCTTGGTTGGCTAACTGAAACTGGTATCGGTCCCACAGACGTAGTTCTTCGGAAATGGAATGTGGACAAGTCTTCTCGAAAAGAGAACGCTGTGCAAAAATAAACTCAGAGACTTGCTGGTCAACGGAATCCAATTTGGTTTGCTTCAGCGTTTGATTCCAGCCTGATACAAGAGAATCAATTGATTGATAATAGGTGTACTTAAAATCATTGGTTCTGTAGGCATCTTTGAAAGAATAGATTGGATGGTTGTCTAAGAGGTACTCCACAAAAGATCCAGTCTTGGTATAGCTGATAGCACCTGCGCTGCCATAAAAACCCCGTAATGATAAAGCCGTTTTCATCTCCTTAGCATCAGGCCAGGGTTTTTCGCCGGCAACAATTTGGTGGAGGGTTGATCGCGGCGAGGCGTCTTTGGCAATGCCTTCAGCAAGTCCTTCTACCAACCCAATACTCCAACTTCCATTGAACAGATCATTCCCAAATTGTTTGGAGATCACATGCACCATTTCATGCTTGAGCACCCCATCCAGCTGTTGCTTGGCGATGTGCAGCTGATCTTGTTCCAGCCAAATGGGAACGTAACTGGTAAACTTTGCCCCGGTAATATCTTTCTTTTGCCATGCATGGGCATATAAATATGATTCAATCTTTCTATCTGCGGGCCAGTCGATCTCCAAAAGCTCTGTTATTTGACGGAAATGAAATTCGTGTCGAGCCGACCAGTAATTGATTTCATCGTCTGAATAAAAATCCTCATCGAAAAATAATTCAAAATGCTCGGTTTGATGATATCCGCCCAGCTGTTCCTGTATGGTTTCTGGTGGACTGATTATCCCCGCCTCATCCAAATTCAGATAGCTGAACATCAGGGAAAGGAGAGCAAATCCTGTGATGAGTTTTGTTTGCAGATTTTGACTCCAGTTGGGCAGTACCCACAATAGGATGATCCACAGAAGAGTAAGCCAGCGAAAATAGAAAAAGGAACCGGTGAGGGTGACGGCTTCATCATAAATAGGCCCCGGCCACAATCCCCAAACATGATTATAAAAATAGACTTGAGGAAAACTGAAAAACTCGAACATCAAAATACCGAAGGCACAAAAAAGGAGAATCAGAACAGTTAAAAATTTAGGAAAGGGGAACTTGAATTCTCGAATAAGGCGCCCAACAGCTATTCCAAAAAAGGCGCTTGGAAAAGGAATGAAGATCCAGAAGCCGACCCCATCTATAGTTAAGCATCCTGTGAAAAGGGCATAGAAGAAAAGCGGAATCGCTGCAATATAGATCAAGGCTAAAATGCGAAGGGTAGCAAAGAAATCTTGTCTTGTGTCAGATTTAGCAGCCTGAAGTCCACCCCAAAAACAACCAACAGTTCCCGCCAGCATAGCCGATTCAAAATGCAGGTCTCGAAGGAGTGGAATAAACATCAGGGCTGATCCCACCAAAAGAGGTAAAATGTAGGGTAATGCTTTTCTCAAGATTAGAGTGATGAAGTGATAAGGTGATGAAGTAAGTTATGAAAACTGTGACAATCGAAATAAGAAATATGAGTAAGGCACATAATTAGTATAGGCCTACTTTATCACTCGTCACTTCAAAACTCCCGCCCAATACACCCATCCAATCATCACAAATTGTAGAGGGAGTCGAAACAGTAATGCCCATAAAAAAAGAGTGAATCCCCGTTTCCGATAGTACTTTCTAAACATTTCGACATTGGCAGGAAAAACGGCGAGGAGCAAGAAAATAAGCCCCCAGGTGGCGATGGTTTGGAGGGAAGAAATCATAAGTCCGATACCCCCGGCGATCTCAAAAAAACCGCTGATCAAAACCAAAGGCTTGTGCCACGGCAAATAATCAGGCATGATCTTCATGAAAAACCCCGGTTTCACAAAGTGCAGTATTCCGGCTAGCATGAATAGCGTACCGATGAGATAGCGATGTAGTTGAGGGTCTAAGAGAGTATCCATAAAAAGTGTTGCAGTGTGATGGTGTTACGGTATTAAAGAGGAATGTAACTTTAACTCTGTAACACCACAACACCATCGCACCTTAAAACCAAACTCACTTCTCTACTCCTAACGCAAGCGTCTCGCTTGTGTGATGTTGAATTTCAACTAAGTAGTTAAATACAAGTCGTCCAAGCGAGACGCTTGAACCAGGTACGAGGTGCGAGAAAGCCCCTTTCTTTGTCCAAAAAAACTTTCAGAAATCACTTCTTGAACATCGTGCTTAAAACAAACCAAATATTCTCTTTTCGTTCAGCAAGCCTTCGGGTGAAGTAAGGGAACCAATCGGTGCCAAAAGGAACATAAACACGGGCGTGGTATCCGTCATCGGTGAGTTGCACCATCGTTTCTTCCCGCAGTCCGTAGAGCATCTGAAATTCAAAGCGGTCTTTAGCAATGTCATTTTCTTCGGTGTATGCTTTCAGCCAGTCTAAAAGCTCATCATCGTGGGTGCCAAATCTTGGGAATGGAGTTTTATCCAGCAATACTTTGGCTTGTTCCTTAAAAGCCTCTCGAATGTCCGGCATATTCTGAAGGGCAATTTTTGAAGATTCATTATAGGCGCCTTTAACCAGCCTGATATCTGCCCCCATTTCAGCCAATTCGTTAATATCATCATGACTGCGATGGAGCATAGACTGAATTACCGTTCCCACATGTTTTCCGTACGTCTCAAAAGCTTCTTTAAAAATATCGAGGGTGACTTGGGTATGATCAGAACTTTCCATGTCAATTCGAACAAATTGGTCTTGCGCTTTGGCTACATCCAGCAGCTTAAACAGGTTATCACGACAAAAATCTGCATCAATATCCAGTCCCATCATGGTAAGCTTGATGGAGATGCTGCTTATCAGGCCGTGCTCTTTGATTCCCTCCAGCAGGCGAATATATGAGTCAACGGTGTCGGTAGCTGTCTGTCGATCCTTGACGTTTTCTCCGAGGAGGTCGAGAGTGAGTTTAAGGTCTTTTTTATTTAATTCTTTTGCTTTGGGAATGGATTCATCGAATGACTCTCCGGCAACAAAACGCTTCGCAAATATGAACGGTAATTTCATGGGGCTCCAATTTTTTAAGGCGCGAAAAGTTAAACAATTGTTAACACTCTGTCACTACCTCAAATTGTAACTATCGTAAAAATTGATCGTGTAAGTCACAGTTACATAAACTAATGGAAAAATAAGATGAGTACAGAAAAAAGATATATTTGGAGTATTGCAATTTCGTGGACGGCTTTTTTAGCGTTGATGCTTTTAGCTATTCAAACTGGTTTTGCCCAGTCAAGTGAGGATGCTTACCGCACTGAAACCTTTAATGTGTCCGGGCCGGTGAGCCTGGAAGTTCAAACATCCGGTGGAAGTATCAGCGTTGAAGGCAGCAACAATGATGAAGTGCGCGTTGAGATGTTCGTTCGCCGAAGAGGGAACTTCGTAGATCCCGGCGAAGCAGACCTGGACGAATACGAGATCAGCTTTGGGCAAGATGGAAATACAATAAAAGCTATTGCCGATAGAAAATCGAGGGGTTGGAACTGGAACAGCAATTATTCCATCTCCTTTGTGGTATATGCTCCCACCGATACCCGAACCCGACTTCGCACGAGTGGAGGCAGCCTGACCGCTAAAAACCTAAATGGGTCCCAGGAATTGAGAACGAGCGGCGGCAGTATTACGACCGAGGTGATCCGGGGCGAAATGAACCTGAGAACATCAGGTGGCAGTATCACCATGAACGATATTCAGGGAGATGTGGAAGCTCATACCAGTGGAGGCACCATCCGGGCAGAAACGATTGCGGGCAACCTTGATGCCAGAACCAGCGGCGGCAGTATCCGCCTGAATGGAATCGAAGGAAAGCTTGAGGCACGTACCAGCGGTGGGTCGATACGGGCTGAAGTTTTGGCTCCATCTGAGTCTATTGAACTCAGAACCAGTGGAGGAAGCATCACCATAACCGTTCCACAAGAATATGGATACGATTTAGACCTGGACGGCAACCGTGTATATGCTGATTTAGTGAATTTCAGTGGTGAGTCCGAGCGTGATGAAGTTCAGGGCAGCATGAACGGCGGCGGAATCATAATCAAAGCCAAAACCAGCGGCGGTTCAATTAGGCTTGAGTATTTGTAGATCGTATTTAATCTAATATCAAAACCTGTCAGGTTTTTCTACTTTTTCAAAAATCAGTTTGAAAGGACGAAACCTGACAGGTTTATTTTGGTCGCGAAACAAAAAAGCTTGTGATTTTTGCCAGTCCTCCCTTGCCTGTTCCGTACACGAGTGTCGGGGAGGGAGGTGTCGGACTGAACGAATGTGAAGTCTGGCGGAGGGTGTAAGCCAAGGGCAAAAATGTTGAAATTAGTCAAGAACCACTGACAGATTTATCTCTAAAGATTAGAAATTTTCTTAAATAAATTCTTCCGGGTTGTCACCCTGAGCAGGAAATAAGTTTGGGAGGGCTAGAGGTATTACGCGAAGGGTCTCAATATCTGCACTGGCAAGTAGCTTTACATTTTGAGATCCCTCGTGTTCAGCCGGGGTGCCCTTTGCCACTTAACGGGCACATCGGGATGACAACTTTTTTTGTACTAAAGTACACTCCTATTTATAACAGCACGGCTCAGCGAGCCGTAGTACGTGAACCTCTCACACAAAAAACCGCCAGTAAAAGAATGCCAAAGCAAAAGCAGTTAAAAAGATCATCCCCAGCCAGCTCAGGATCTTCAGCCAGGTTGGTGGTTTGTGTTTATCGGGGAAATAGGAAGACATAATTAGCCGGTAGTTTATAAAGGCTAAGGCCGGGGCCGTCAGAAAAGAAAGGGACGTGGCCAAATCAACGATGAGGGTAAACTGACTCCCCATAAAATAAAGCACGCCCATCGAAATGATGGAGATCACAATGAGTAAGCCTTTGTATGAAAAGATTAGGGCTTCGGATTGGTCAGTGGGTTTCATCACCCGAATTATTTCTTGGGACACCCGGGGGTATGAATCGGTTACGGTAAGCGTGGTGCTAAACATGGTGGTGAAAGCACAAATGAGAATGATCCAGTGGGCCCAGTCGCCAAGGGTGTTGGTGTAAAGTTCGATAAGTTGTTGGGCAAAGGCCGCTCCGGAGGAGGAAAAGCTGACGCCCGACCCAAACATCACCAACGCCCCCAATCCCAAAAAGATCAGCGCCAAAATAGAAGCCCCGATATACCCGATGTTGAAATCCAGCAGGCTTTCTTTGAGGGTGGAACGGTGATTGGTTTGTTTCCCCCGCTCGAGGGTCCATAGCGAATGCCAGGCGGCGGCATCAATGGGAATAGGCATCCAGCCCATAAGGGCGATTAAAAAGGTAATCCCGGCCACATTCCAAATCGAAGGAGCTTCAGGCAAATTCGGTTGCCCTCCTTCCATCAGCGCTACTAAAAAAGCCACCACGGTAGAAATTGTAAGTACCGTCATCACCACTTTGATGAGGGAATCCAGTGCCGAATACTGTCCGCGGAATAAAATCCCGATACAAATAGCCAAGATAATGATACTCCAAACCAACAAGGGGAGTTCGATGCCTGTAAGCTCTACGGCAAGACTAGCAGTAACGATAGTCACCGCAGCCTGAATGGCAAACATTGTCCCCAACGTAAAAATGATATAGATCCAAAGGGCCCAGCTGCCCAGTTTCTTGTAGCCGGAAATCAAGCTTTCCCCGGTAGCAGCGGCATACCTTGGGCCGTACTCCAAAAAGGGATACTTCATCAGGCTGGCGATGATAACCGCCCAAACGAGGGTAAACCCATAATCGGCCCCGGCGCGAGTGGACTGCACTAGGTGCGAAACCCCAATAGCTGCCGCTGCCAGGATCAATCCCGGCCCAAAAGCATATTTGAACGTTGATTTAACTTTTTCCGATTCCATATCCCGCTCGTTTAGCATTCAATTCGGGATGATTATAATGAAAATATCGGAACCGGGTTGAGGCGGGTAAAAGAATTACGGTTTGGCGAACCAATACACGTACCTCGGCTCGCTGAGCCGATATGTCTTAACGGGCTAAAAGCTTCTAAATGATTCTGACAATAAATAGCTTCTGTTTTTGTAAGTACAAAATTGCCGGGTGCCCCAAATCAGGGCTTTTTACTTCGAAGTTTGAGGCGGAGCCTTAGTTAGGCTTTCTGCGGAGCTACGGAACGAAGAAAACTTAACCTCTTTAGAATAGTGACTAACAAATAGAGAGTGAATTTTATATTTCTGTCTCTAATGAGCTAAGCAAGGACTCTATCTTTTTGTAATAAAAATTTCGATCCCCAGGGTTCTCAGGTTGTGCCATATGTATACTCTGAACTAATTTATTAGAGTCTATTATGAGCCCTATCGGGTTTGAAAACTCAAAAGTATTGTCAAGAATGTTTTCTTTATTTGAAATTACTTGTACAGGAAATGTGTTTTTAAATTGTTCTAAATAGGAATTATCATTAGAATGTATATAAACAGCAATTTTGTTGGGAAAATCACTATATAAGTCATTTAATAAGCGTATTTCATTTACCATACATGAGTTGCAGCCAAAATCGGTCATTACCACTGTAAAAACGATACCGGAATCAGGAATTTCAATTTCTGAATGATTTATCTTTGCATGGCTTGTACCGATACTTTCAGGACCCCATTTATCAAAAACTTCTACAGTATTAGAAGTATTGTTATCTGTGTTATTCAAGTGAGATACTTGGTAAAGTAAAGAAATATTTAACAGTATGAGTAAGGATGTAACAATGATAAAAGTTGATTTCTTCATGTTTAAAATGTTAGGTGAACAAGTATTCTATCCATGACGTGGACATTTCCATTCCTAAGACCGACAAATGAATGTACAGGCTTGCCTTGACTGAGTGTTAATGAACCTTCTTTTATTCTAACATGGATATTAGAGACTGGATAAAATGTATTTAATTCCTGCATATTGGTTAACTCATTTAATATGTACTCTCCTTTAACGAAATGGAGTTCTACAACTTGAGTAAGTAATTCCTTGTTTTCTTCTTTTAATAGATACTCAAGCTTCTCATTAGGTATTTTACCCATCGCTGTATTCGAGGGTATTAATAATGTAAATGAACCTTCTTGGTCTAAAGTATCGTCAAGATTTACATGTTTAATGAGGTGTAAGAAATCCGAGAAATTTTCTTTCTCTGAAATAAAATCCAGAATGGTCATTTCTTCAGATATAACTTTATTTGGAACTGCCGGATTTTGTTGTTGGGCAGGCTTCTTGTCCTGCATACAAGAATTAAGAATCAAGGAAAGGAATAATGTTAAAAATAATACACGCATATATTTAAAGATCTAACTTATAGGTAACTATCTTAGAAGGATCAAATATTGAAAACCCATAAAGTGTTTCATATTTATCTGAAACAGCAAAGCGATGGATTTTTTGATCAATCTTGAGTCTTTTAATTGGTTTGCCTTCCCATGACCATATCTCAATAATAGGGGTAAAATTATCAGGATCTTGACTTAACTTTTCTTCGGTATTAAAGACGCCTAAGGTATAAATATGCTCGTTTGTAGAGGTGGCAATAGTCCGGAAAATATAATCTTCACTTGGATCATCGGTTATATAATCATCATTGATTGAAATATATCTTATTAGATTTCCTTCGTAGTTAAATATTTTAAAACGATTTAAATGTCGGTAAAAAGAGACAAAGAGTTCACCCTGCGGCTGAGCAGTAGATACTTTTGAATATTTTTGAGATCGAGCGGGTCCTGTTAAATCTGAACCACCGGGATAGGTGCCAAAAGTAAATAATACTTCATTAAGTTCAGGGCGAAGTGCTATAAATTCCTTATCGGTTGTCTTATCATATCCATATCTGGCATAATATGTACTATCATTTACTCGAATAAGATTATTGAAAGGCTGTTTTTTGGAAGGGTAAGATAGATTGGCTTTCTTTTTAAATACAAATCCAGTATCAGTTACTTCATAATACTTGAGTTGAGCCAGTTCATTTTCTAATAAGAGAAGTCCTGATGAAGTGGTATTAATTTGCGATAAAGAGACAAAGGAAAGTTCATCAGGTCCCCGGCCCATTCGACCCCATGAATATAGATAATCTAATTCTGGAAGATTGTACACTCTAAACACTCCTTGGTCTGCCCTGTTTATAACAATCAAATACTCGTTATTTAAATTAAAGATATTCGAAGGGTTTATAGGATTATTATCTTCTTGTAAAGTATAAGTTTCAGTGGCAGATGCATTGACAGGGTTTGATGCTTTAATGCTCGTGACACCATTATTTGCTGAATTACAGCTTACAAATGCTAAAATTGATATAATTAAAGCGCTGATAAGAAAAATGTATTTATTCATTATATATGATGAATTTAATAATAATGACAAGGGACTTCTGTCCCCTGCCTTTATTAGGATTTTTTTTAATCTTGATTATATATACATTGCCCGGGATCTGCCCAATCACTGCCATTTGTAATCTGTGTGCAGGGCCCACAGTCATAGAAATTTGTGCAACTTTCATACCACCACCCACAGTCACTGTCATAAGTTGAGTAGCAAGTTACTGTACCAAAGTGAGCAGCATCTGCTTTTTCACCTTTGAAGCTTATTTCAAAACTATCAGATGTTATTTGCAGATTAAAAAAGAGGAGAGTTAGCAAGACTAAAGCCCCCGTTATTTTTTTTAAAGTATTCATTGTTTTATAAATTTAATTATAATTTTAAGTTACCCCTATGATGTATAGTCTGTTACTATTATATACATATATATATATATATAATCAAATGATTACCCTCATTTCGTAGCTCCGCTGCGGAATGTCAAAATGAGGACTAGCCTCAAGCCCCGAGGTAAAAAGCCCTAATCTCATCCCGCCCTCAGTTTTTAATTCAATTCCCTCCCCGAATTTTAAAACTTTTTTCATTTTGGAATGGTACCATAAAACCCATTATTATATACGTCAACATTTAACTAACTACGATCACTATGAAAGCATTCTTTACTGCTCTTTTTGCCTTGTTTTTCGGGGTGATGGTTCAGGCCCAGGTACTCAATCCTGAGCCGGTCACACTGGACTATTACCTCCCCGATAATGTAACCTACAACTCACAAATTCCAACCCCGGAAGAAATCCTTGGTGCCCAGGTTGGGGAATGGCACGTTCGCCATGACCAACTGGTAAACTACATGTACGCAGTCGCAGAAGCCTCTGACCGGGTGACCATCGATGAGTACGCACGGACCTATGAAAACCGCCCGCTGTTGATGCTCACCATTACTTCACCCCAAAATCACCGAAACATTGAATCCATCAAAGAAGAACACCTGAAGCTGACCGATGCTTCTGTTTCGGATGAGCTGGATCTATCCCAAATGCCGGTGGTAGTAACGATGAGCTACAGTGTGCACGGAAACGAGCCGAGCGGTACAAATGCTTCTTTGGCTGTGGTATATTATTTGGCTGCTGCACAAGGGGCTGAGATCAATCAGATGCTACAAAATACCATCATCAACGTTGATCCGAACATTAACCCGGATGGGCTGAACCGATTTGCACATTGGGCGAATACCAACAAAAGTAAGAACGTGTTGGTCACCGACCCACAAAGCCGAGAGTTTGATGAAGAATGGCCGGGTGGTCGTACCAATCACTATTGGTTTGACCTGAACCGCGACTGGCTGCTAATGCAGCATCCCGAGAGTAAAGGTCGTGTGGCTAAATTCCATGAGTGGGTGCCACAAATTTTGACCGATCACCACGAAATGGGAACCAACTCCACCTTTTTCTTTCAGCCGGGAATTCCTTCACGAACGCACCCCATCACCCCGGAAAGAAATCAGGCTTTAACTGGTGCCATTGCTGAATATCATGCCGAGGCTCTGGATGAAATTCAGTCTCTGTACTATTCACAAGAGAGCTTTGATGATTTCTATTATGGAAAAGGCTCCACCTATCCTGATGTAAATGGTTCTATCGGAATTCTGTTTGAGCAGGCAAGTTCCAGAGGTCATGCACAGGAAAGTGTTCATGGTATTCTGGAATTTCCATTTACTATTAGAAATCAAGTGGTGACATCCCTATCTACCTTAGCTTCAGCCCAGGGACTCAGAGAAGAATTGCTCGCAAACACCCGTGAGTTTTATAAAGAAGCAGCTGAGGAAGCAGCTGATGCACCAATCAAGGCGTATGTATTTGGGGAAGAAGCCGATCAGGCCCGAACCAAGCACCTGGCTGAAATGCTGCACCGCAACCAAATTAATGTGTATGAACTGGATCGCGATTACGATGATTTCAAAGCCGGAAAGTCATATGTGGTTCCTACCAATCAGAAGCAGTACAAGTTGATCACGGCGATGTTTGAGCGTCGTACCGAGTTCACCGATAGCTTGTTTTATGATGTATCAGCCTGGACTATGCCCTATGCCTTCAACCTGCCATTCGCAGAGTTAGATGGTGATTACAACAACAATATGTTAGGTGATGAATTTACCCTGGCTGACCTTGAATTGGAAGGATCGTTAGTCGGTGATGAAGCTCAATATGCTTACGCTTTTGAGTGGGATGAATATTATGCGCCACGTGCCCTTAATAGGTTATTGGCTCGGGGAGTAAGAGCTAAAGTGGCTTCCAGACCTTTTAAATCGGTAATAGCTAACGGTGCCAAAGATTTTGATTATGGTACCATCATGATTCCAATGGGTGTGCAGGACGACCCGGAAATGGTACATGATCTCATGGAAACCATCACGGAAGAAGATGGAATTACCGTGTACGAGTTACCCACGGGACTTACCCCAACGACCGGAATGGATTTGGGAAGCGGAAACTTTGAAGATCTCAGAGATCCAAAAGTAGCCATCATTGGCGGACCGGGAACCAGTTCCTATGAAATCGGTGAAGCATGGCACCTGTTTGATCAGCGATATCACATGGCCGCATCCATCATCCTTGCCGAGGAAGTGGGTGGAACAGATCTGAGTCGCTATAATACCATTGTAACCAGTGGCTATGGCCTTTCTGATTCAGCTACGGAAAACCTGAAAAGCTGGGTTCGTCAGGGCGGAACACTAATCGCCTATCGATACGGAGCAAACTGGGCGATGTCTCAGGATCTTGCTGATATCGAGTATGTGCAGAGTGATAATGAAGAAGGCGAAGAGGATGAAGCGCCTAAACAAAGACCATACATAAAAGCAGGACCTGATCGTGGAGCTCAGGGTATTGGAGGGAGTATATTCAACGCAAAACTCGACCTGACACACCCAATTGCTTATGGATTTAATCGTGAAGATATCACTGTTTTTCGAAGCAGCACTACCTTCATAAAGAAAGGGGATAACCCATATTCAACTCCACTGTATTACACCGATGACCCGCTGGCAGCCGGTTACAGTAATGATGAAAACCTGGAGCGAGCTAAAAACTCCGGTGCCATCGTGGTTAGTGGTTATGGCGGCGGCCGTGTAATCGCTATGATGGACAATCCAAACTTCCGTGCCTTTTGGTATGGAACCAATAAGTTGTTTGCGAATGCCGTGTTCTTTGGTCACACCATAAGCGGCGGAACGACCAACTAAATAGATCTTGATTGTAGTTAATCAATTATAAAGCGCTCCGGAGGATGACTTCGGAGCGTTTTTTATTGCATCAATTTTCTCTGGGAGGTAGGCCAAGTAATTTCCTGATATCAAACTCATCTTCCGGCATAGATTTCAGGTTGTTGATTAGCATTATGGCACGATCAATTTTCTTTTGGCTGCTTTTCACCTGAAATACATAATGAATGATATACCGCTGTTTGCTGGGAGCGAGCATTTCAAAACGACGCGCCCCTTCTCGATCCTGTTCGAGTAACGCCTCCAGCTCTTCCGGCACCTCCATTCCATATTTGCTGTCATCCAATTCAATAGAAACGGTTACTTCATCGCCTTTTCCGACGCCAAACTTTTTCATCCGCTTTTTATTAACGGTGATGTATGCAGCTCCACCGCCCAAAGCAACCATACCGGAATGGAAGGGCGCATGCTCGTTGATGGAGCACATTAGTCGCGTACCAATTCCCCCGACTTCATCCACAATTTCTGCAGGCACGGTAACATGATGCAACTTGAGCTTTGGGAGGAGTTCGATATGAGATTTAAAAGTGATGGGTTGCATGATGACAAAAGTCTGTAAAAGTTGAAAATACGATTTATAAAACGTCGCACGGCTCGCCTGAGCCGTAATGTCGTATTCACCAATTTAGTTAGGATAAATCCCGGAACTCACTTTTACAATAGCTGTGCTCCCAATCCTGCCAATCATCAACAAAACCACTTTTTACAGGATCATGAAGAGTATAGAAAATTATTCTTCTCAATTCTTCAGTGTCTCTTATTACATGATCATAACTTTCATCCTGCCAAAAAGCATTACCGGTTCTATTTAATGCGATGTTACAGTGTTTTGAAGTATATTTCTTTAGCGACGCTAATATTTTAGTTACGGGATATTCATCCGGCTCCTGTTTTACCTTGTTTGTCAAATGTTTGAAAACCAAGTGAACATGATTAGGCATAATGCAATAAGCGTATAGTTCATATTCTTGGTTATCTCTGAAATGGATAGCGCCTTCTACAATTTTGGCAATAGGAGCATCTTTTAGCCAAGTCGGGCCGCGATTATTTTTAACTAATTGTTCTTCGTACTTTTTGAAAATTCTGCGATTAACTTCTCTATGTGATTTATCATTGTCACCTTGAGAATATTCATTAAATAAAAGCTCCCTTTCCTTTTTCAAACGCTCAATTGCTTTTTTCGGAAGAGAGTTTGCTAACCGAAATGTAATAAAATACTCAGCTCCGGCAGGCTGCAAGTGTGGTAAATTTCTTCTGTAAAAAGTCATGTGTACCCCAAGTATTGGTTCAAAAGAATCTAAATAAGGTGCTTTAATTAAGCAATTTTCGGTTCGGGCGAACCGAACCACAATGTCTTTTATTACATATAATTCTATTTAAGCCATTGAAATCCCAACAGTACTTCATTTCCTGTAATTAACAGATTTAAAATTACCTTCCTGATCAATGATGTTTGTTTCGGCGCCGGAGATGATGTCTGTATTTTGGGAGGCTACGCATTTCCAGGAGTCCCCAATTTTTTGAACTACAAAAGTGAAGATATTCTGCCTCAAAGAAGGAGTTTCCACATCTCCTTTTGGGGTTTGTTTTTTGAGACGCATCCGGGCATTTACTATGGCAATGTCTTCATTCAGATATTTAACTTTGGTTTGTCGAAGTATCAGGTCAGAATTCCCAAAAATGTTTTCGAAACCATAAGCATGCGCTTCTTGGATATCCTCACGGTTATGCCACCAGAGTCCCACAACGTTTATGAATTCGGCATCTTTGGTAAACAAAGAAGCAAGCATAGCTGCATCACGCTTCATCCAGGCCTCAACAAAAAGAGCCGGAATTTCTTCCGGCTCCATCGCTTTTTTAAATGATTTAGTCATAGTATTGGGCTAAGCCTATTTCACTTTTTCACCGTTGATGAATACGCCCGTCACGTTTGTGACATATTCCAGCGGATCACCATCAAACATAACCACATCGGCATCTTTACCTCTTTCGAGAGAGCCTACACGGTCGTCAATACCTAATAGTTTTGCAGCATCAATGGTTAAGACTTTAAGCGCATTTTCTTTACCCAAGCCATTTGCTGCTGCTACTCCGGCTTCAAAAAGAACTACTCTTGTTTTAGGTACATATCCCTCAAAACCACTTTGAAAAGCGATCGGGATTCCGGCCTCGTATAACTTAGCAGCCGTTTCCATGGAGGCATTTTTAGCATCGCCACGGGGACGAATCATAGATGGGTGTATGATCACGGAATATCCGCGCTCTTTGATCTCATCAATAATCAAATACGCTTCAGCTACGCCGTCAAGAACCATGGGGAAGCCAAATTCTTCCTGTAGTCGAATAGCTGACATGATATCATGGGCTTGGTGAACAGTGACCAATGCCGTCATCTTACCTTCAAGCAGATCCGCCAAGGCTTCCATCCCAAGATCTTTGGAATAATCCTCATCGCTATTTCTTTTTTCGAGATAAGATTGTGCTTTGATCAGTTCCTGCCTCATCATGGAAATTGTTTTAGCCCGTGTGCCGGGTTTGCTAAACGCACCGCTTATGTTATTCCCCAAAGTAAAAGCCAGCATTTTGGACGGCTCGATCAGGTTGTCCTCCACATTGTCGCCGGTGGTTTTAGTAATCATGGTTTGGCCACTAATTAAAGCGCCTGGACCATGTCCGGTATGAACTGTAGTGATTCCCAAATCTTTCAGATGCCCAACCAAAGCTTCACGAGCATTGTAAGCATCTATGGCGCGTAACTCAGGCTGAATGGGATTCGAGGTTTCAAGCTGGTCTTGGTCTGCGTCCACGTTTAGGTGTCCGGCTAAGCCAACCACAGAATGTGCGTCGATCAATCCGGGAGTCACTACTTTGGATTCGTGAACTTCGTAGTTTGAAGGAATATTGACACTTGAGGAAGAACCAACCCGTTCAATTTTTCCATCCTTAATCAGTACCACGCCATTAGAAATAGGATTTCCTGCCATGGTGTAAACAGTTTCACCTTTTACGGCAATTTGTGCTTCAGCTGAAAAATGGAAAGCCAGTAAAAGTGCAGGTATCAGTATGAATTGTTTTAAATATCTCATTGAGAGCCTCCGTTACCATGGTGAGTATGAATTTGTCCGGGATAAATTTGGTAACCGCCGGTAGCATATTTCCGGTCTTCTTCGTTAGCACGATCCCAAACTTTCTGACCTTCTATCCAGGTTTGTTCAACATGGGTGTACACGCTAAATGGATCTCCGGTCAAAATAACGAAGTCAGCGTCTTTGCCTTCTTCAAGGCTTCCCACGCGATCATCAATATCCATCATTATAGCGTTGGCTATGGTCACTGCCTCAAGAGCTCCTTCTCTGCTCATTCCCTCTCGGATACCCATTGCCGCAGAACGCAGGAATAAGCGGGAATCAGTGATTCCATCATCGGTATGAAATCCGACCAACTCGCCAGCTTCTTCAAGATAACGGCCATTGGAGTTTTTGATATCCTTGGCTTCCACTTTTCCACCAAATGAATCAAGGGTTATAATAGATGAACCAACTACATTGTCGGAGGCAGCAATTTCATCAGCTACTTTCCAGGCCTCACTTACGTGCTGTAAAACCACACGGTATCCAAATTCTTCAGCCAACCGAATCGCAGTCAAAATATCCTGATGCTTATGGGTGTGATTATGTACAATGCGTTTTCCTTCAAGTACTTCAACCAAGGTTTCCATACCTATATCGCGCTGTGGCATCTTGCTTTCGTCTCCGTCAGCAGCTTCAATTTTGGCTTGGTATTCCTGGGCTTTTATATACAGGTCACGAACCATGGATGCAGCTTTGGCGCGAGTTCCCGGCGAAGGAGGATTTCCCCTGGGATTAGTTCCGTTAGCCATTTTCAATCCGCCATAAATGGTTTTTTCATCATCTAAATAGATGAGCATGTCTTCGATGGTATTAGCATCACGAAGTTTCAGGTACACGGTTTGTCCACTCATCAAATGACCGGATCCGGGCATCACATTTACAGAGGTGATTCCACCGGCAAGAGCTCTTTTAAAGGACTCACTTCGTGGGTTTATGGAATCCATAATACGGACATCGGGGTGAAGAGTAGAAGAGCGGTCGCCTCCGTCGCCACCTCCAATATGAGAGTGAGTGTCAACGAGTCCGGGCATGATCACTTTGCCGGTTGCGTCATGAACTTCAGCGTTATTGGGAATACGGGTATTTTCATCGCCAACAGCGACTATTTTTCCGTCTTCCACCACGAGCACTCCGTTATTTATAGGCTCGCCGGAGATTGGAATGATCTGTGCGCCCGTAAAAGCTTGAGGTGTGGATTGCGAAAACCCATTCACCCCAAACAAAAGCACACCAACCATCGCGAGCGCAAAGCTGCGTATCAGTTTTTGCATAAGAATAGTAGTTACTTAAAATTAGTCGAGCGCAATTTATAAAAAAACGAGCGAGAGTAAAGCAAGGCTTCGTAAAAAAGTAGAAAATGGAACATATCTTCGTTATATCTATTTAGATAATAGAATCTAAATCAACCTTAAATAAAAAATGAAAAAGAACGGATTAAAAATTTTTGGCGGACTTTTAGCCTTGCTGATTTTAGCATTTATAGCACTGACATTAACTATAGATGGCATTGTTAAATCTGGGATAGAAAAGCATGGATCACAACTTATGGGTAGAGGGGTGCAGGTTGAGAGTGTCTCAATTTCGCTGTTTAGCGGGTCAGGAAGTGTCTCCGGATTTTCCGTTCAAAATCCGGAAGGTTTTAGTGATGAAGCGGCGATGGAAATTGGGGAAATGTCAATGCAAATAGATGTTTGGTCACTTTTTTCGGACGAAATTCTTGTTGAGGAAATAACGATAAAAAGCCCGGATTTGTTCTTTGAGCAAAAAGGTGTCAGCGCAAACCTTAAAGTACTGAATGATAATATGATGAATTATTCAGAATCATCATCCGAAAAAACAATGATCATTGAGTACCTGCTTATTGAAGATGGAAATATAAAGGTGAGTACTTCTATAGATCGGGAGCATAACGCGGAGGTAAGCTTTAGCAGTATTGAACTGGAAGGTATCGGTCGCGATGGCAATAACACTATTTCAGATGTCATCCGTCAGGTTTTAGCACCTATTTTGCAGCGGGCAATGGAGGAAGCCATTAAAGATGGAGTAATCGATCAAATTGAAAATAGCGTACGGGATTTGTTTGATCAATAAAAATTAACAAAAGCCCAGTTATTGCGAAGGCTCCGGCGAACGGAGTGAGCAAAGCCTGTGGCAATCTGTCTTTTGTGGAAGCGTTCTTGCTAAAGCTTCATTGTTGAAGCTCCCAAGTTGTATTAGGGAGATTGCCGCGTCGTTAAACACATTAACCCTGCATTATACATTGTAGCCTCCTCGCAATTGTAGATGTTAGATAATTCAAGAACAAAATTTTGATTCTCTTTTCCTTCTTGACCCTGTAGGGGTCACATATGAATAGCCCGGGGTAAAACCGCGTAAGCGGGAGCAACCCTGGGATAATTCGTCAGAAAAATTAAAAACCCAAGGTGAAATGGTTACCAATGTCTCCATTGGTTTTCGCAGGGTTGTGGGAAGGTGGTCATTAAAGAGATGGATGCCCAAGCTTCGATAACCACCAGAGGCTAAATCACCTATTGGGCGAAGCTTTATCCTTTTTCTACTTTCGTTACCCCCGACTAAGCCCGCATTCGCTTGGCTTCGTCGAGGGCTATTCATATGCGGCCCCTACAGGGCCTTTTCAATTACGAAACTGTCAACGAATTATCTAACATCTACAGCAATGACGGGTTTTATGGGTTGGGAGAAGATGGACTCCATAATACTAAGCTACGGCTTAGCAATGCTTACCAGGATGCTCAGCTTCCAGTTCTTTGAATTGCGATGAATCGAACGATCGATTTACGATGGACGATTTTATTTTAAGCTGTTGGTCAAACGATTCTGATATTTGGAATTCTTGGCATCAACACCAGAAATCACCCTAATTATAATACTCCTCAATCTCAGCCAGTTTTTCATCAATCATTTCCCGTGAATACCACTTGCCCTGAACCATCACTCCGGCATGATTTTGGATTGCAGAAAGGTCTTCCAGGGGATTTTCATTTACCAGAATTAGGTCTGCCCGTTGACCGACGGCTATGGTTCCAAAGTCATCCCAATCGGCAAAATACTCACCAAAATTTTTAGTTCCGCTTTGCAGGATTTCAAAGTTACTCATGCCAGCCTCTTTCATATGGGGCAATTCTCTGTGAATCGAAATGCCGGGTACGCTGAACAGTTGAGGAGCATCTGTACCCATTAGAATTTTGACACCGGCTTCATTCATTTCAGCAAGAATCCGGGTTCTGAAATCAGCCTGCTCTTGAGGATCTCCAATGGTATACCCGGTTTGGGGATTATCCGCAAAATTAAAGTAATTTTGCCGTACAGCTTCGGGGATATATTTTAGCTCATCATATTCTTTCATCGCTTCATAATCGGCTGCCCCGATGATGGTTTCCCAAAGAGCCATAGTAGGCACGATCCAGACATTATTTTCTTTGGTGAGCTGTATCACTTCGCTAAGCTTTTCTTCCATCTCATCACCCTCAAACTGACTCAGATATCGTACATATCCATCCACATGATCGATAGTGATTTGCCCGGATTCTATGGCATGAATCACGCCGACGTCTTCCGGCACATGTCCGCCAAAAGTGATGCCCACTTCATTCGCAGCTTCCACCATGGCATCGTATTCTTCAAGGGTTAACCCGGGATGAATTTTGAGCAGGTCCCAGCCTTCTTCATGCTGTTGGATAGCTCGGTTTCGGGCCTCTTCAGGGGAGGTAATTGAGTTGCCGTTAAAACTGGGTCCTGCGAGGTAGAGATTGGGTCCGATGTAAGCTCCTGAGCTTACACTGTCCTTGAGAGAAAGCTGATCTTCATATCCCAACATCCCTCGCACCGTGGTGATACCGGCGGATACATACAGGAACAACGTGCTTTCCACATATTCTTCATCAAAATAATCCGGGGCGTTGGGGCCGGGATTGGTTGGGGGAACATGTCCGTGCATTTCGGCGAGGCCGGGCATCAGGTATTTACCGGTTCCGTCAATAGTAGTGGCATTGGAGGACACCGTTACTTCACCGGCAGGGCCAACCTCCACAATGCGATCTCCTTCAATAACTACGGTTTGATTATGCAGAATTTGTTGGCTGTCCATGGGCAATACATGAACATTAGTGAAAACCGTTTGAGGTTGACTTGGCTGAGCTGAACAAGCAGCCATAAATAGAACTGTGAGAAATAAATATGCAATGTTTTTCATAGTCAGAATGATGATAAAGTTCATGACTAATTAAGCAGAAAAAACCGACAAACTAAAGAAGTTTATTCGGCGGTGTGATAAAGCTATAAGAGCTTGAACAACATCCGCTAATACAGTATTCTCTTTTACCAATTCGAACCAATTTAAAATTATGCGAATTCAACTTCCGATACTCATATTTTTCATTATCTCACCATTAATAATGAGTTGTAATTCCGGCAACGAGGCCGATTTAATTTTAATCAATGGAACCGTCTGGACAGTAGATGATCAGCAGCCTGAAGCAGAAGCGGTGGCAATCGTTGATAATGAAATTGCGGCGGTCGGTTCAACAGAAGAAATCAGTCAGTGGGAAGGCTCAGGCACCCAGGTGGTAGATCTTGAAGGGACGTTTGTAGTTCCGGGCTTCAACGACAATCACGTTCATTTTGCAAATGCGGCCCGGTTTTTAGAATTCAACATCATGAGAACTTCTTCGCAAGAAGAATTTGTGGAAAGAGTGGAAGATGTAGTAGGCCGACTTGAAGATGGCGAGTGGATTTTAGGTGGATTATGGGGCGCTTATGATGATTGGGAATTTGGAAGTCCCGGTGGTGGAACCGGACAGCGGTTCACCCCGGATATGTCTCGGGTTGAAGAAATCACTCAAAACAATCCCGTTTTTATACAGCGGTTTGACCGGTCTGAGTATGCGATAAACCGAAAAGCAATGGAAGAAGCCGGTTTAGATCCTGATAACCCACAGGCAGAGGGACTGGAGTTTGAAAGAGATGGCAACGGAAATCCCACCGGAATTGTAACCGGAGAGGTGTATTCTTTTTTCAGTGAATTTATTCCTTCCGATTTTTCCTATGAGCGTCGTGTTCAGCAAACCAAAAATGCGCTGGCCGAAATGAGGAAGTACGGAGTTACGAATGTCAGCGATATGTCAGATGATACACAGGTTGAAATTTATAAAGATTTAAAGGAGCGGGGAGAGCTGACGGCTCGAATTCATTACCGGTATCACCTGGAAAGATGGGAAGAACTTGCTGAGCAAGGCATGGAAATTGGATCGGGAGATGCATGGATTCGATTTGGTTCCCTGAAAGGACATATTGACGGAATCATGGGGAACAGTTCGGCCCGCTTTTATGAACCATATGATCACAACCCGGATGAACGAGGAAGCTGGCGCCGATTGATGGTAGATGAGGACGGTAACTATGCCCCGGATAAATTTTACAGCTACATGCAAGGCGCCGATGAAGCAGGCTTACAGCTCACGGTTCATGCCATTGGAGATGAAGCCAATCACCTGCTGTTAAATATGCTGGAAGATTTAATTGAAGAAAACGGCGAAAAAGACCGGCGCTTCCGGTTGGTGCATGCACAAGTTATGCAGGATGAAGATATAGCCAGAATGGGTGATTTGGATGTAATAGCGGAGGTACAACCAATCCATGCCAGTGATGATATGCGCTGGATGGAAGAAAGAATTGGAAAAGATCGATCGGAAGGAGCCTATGCTTTCAAAAGCATTAAGGACAGTGGAGCCATGTTGAGTTTTGGGACGGATTGGCCGGGAACCGCTGCTGCAGAATATCATATTAGTCCCATGTATGGATTGTACGCAGCTGTAACACGAAAAACGATGACCGGTGAACCGGAGGGCGGATGGTTTCCTGAAGAACGAATCTCTATGGAAGAAGCCATAAAAGCCTATACCTTAAATACAGCTTATGCTAATTTCGAGGATGACATCAAGGGAAGCATTACGGTTGGGAAACTTGCAGATATCACCGTATTAGACCAAAATTTATTTGAAGTAGATCCCATGAACCTGCCAGATGTTAATGTGCTTTATACTATTGTGGATGGTGAAATTGTATATAAGAGGTAGAACTAATGTAAACGTTCTCCCCTGAAGTTCTTTTTCAACCCATTAAGTGAATCCCGAACGGCATCACCAAAGCTACCTTTATCTTCTTTGATATCCTCCGGCTTTAGCACCTCCAACTTGCGAGCACCGCGATAAAAGAAATACATGCTGATGGCCATCACGGTATGGGCCAGATCAAGGTGGTTGAACCAGGTATGAAGTCCGATTTCACTGGTATAGAAGAAAGCAGCTAAGGTTGCAAATAGCACCGATAAGAAAAAGATACGACTACCTTCATTTCGGGTTCGCCAGTACACCAGGAAGTGCAAAGGAAGTACGACAAGTCCCAGGCCATAGGCTGAGTGAACCTGTATAAAAAAGAAATTCAGAGTGTAAAAAGTGATCACTGCAAAAGTGAGTAGTTCCACCACATTTGCTACTTCCAGAAATTTTCCAAACTTGTCGTTAATAACCGGCTTGGCATGCATGATAGAAGCTCGCTCTACCGCCATCACCGCAAGCATACTGATGAGCCAACCGGGGAGTTTCCATTCCAGTCCTACCGCATATTGAAAAGCGTGCCCCAAAACACCCCCTAAAAAAGTAGCCAGCGCCATAATACCAAAATACCAGCGCATATATTGATGCACTTTCCCCCTTTTGTTTAGCTTCATCAATTTGAAAAGAGCGAATAAGCAAACGCCCGTGATCCAAAGATCGGTGAAGGTAACCATCGGTTCCATGATGGGGATATCGAATATCTCTATCGTGGGCTGGCCGGAATCAGATTGAAAGCGCTCGTTATCCAATGAGTAAGGTTTAAAGTTCTTGAAGGGCAGATATTAATTCTTCCGGAGTATAAACCGAAATCGTCGCATTTTTAAAATCTTTTTTGTTACGAGTTAGAATACCATCCAGACTTGAGTGATAAGCAGCCTGAAAAAGTACGGCGTCTTCATAGTCATTAAAATTTGTTTCAATAGCTGTTTCGAGGACCGTCCTGTTGACGGGACATACATTGAAAATTTTAAACAAAGACTTAGTTATTTGATTAGCTCTCTTTTTGTTTAGTTCCTTTTGCAAAAGGTAATATAAGGTGGTGACTGTAGTAGCTCCTAACCATCCGTTAAGTATTCTTTTTTCTGCTAAGTCAAGTAGGTGAACAGAGTTTTCAAAGAATGTTTCTCTTTCCAGGAACACATCCAATATAATATTGGTGTCAAATAATATATTCACTGTAGATATTTTTCCTCCAGATAAGTTTTATAATCTTCTTTTTTAGAGGAACCTTCTTTCAACACTCCTATTAGTGAAGAAGTAATAGGGGAAAAACCAGCTTTTTTGTCGGTCTTTTGAGCATCAATTGCTTTAAAATAGTCTGCTACTAATTGAGAAACGGAGGTATTCTTCGATTTAGCATACTCTTTTGCTTCTTCAATAAGGTTATCTTCCAGCCTGAGTGTTAGTTTCTTTTTCATGACGTATCAATTTTAAGATTAAATACGTCAATTCAACGAAAAAAAGCAATTCAGATTGTTTATAAAGACTTAAGCTTTTTTCAAGTTCTGTGGAAGTAGGAATGAATTACCCCAATTTATCCACATAATCCAGTTTCTCCCATGGAAACTCTTCTCGCCCAAAGTGCCCATAAGCGGCCGTTTGTTGATAGATAGGAGATTTTAAGTTGAACCGTTCAATAATTCCCTTTGGAGTACAATCAAAAGTTTTGGCAATTTTATCGGCCAGTTCTACATCACTCATTTTTCCGGTGCCATACGTATTTACGTTGATGGAAACCGGCTCGGGAACACCGATAGCATAGGCAAGCTGAACAAGGCATTCATCGGCTAAATCTGCGGCAAGCACATTTTTAGCGATATGTCGAGAAGCATAAGCCGCGCTTCGATCTACTTTAGAAGGATCTTTCCCGGAAAAAGCCCCGCCGCCGTGAGCTCCAAATCCACCATAGGTATCTACGATGATTTTACGTCCGGTAAGACCCGTATCGCCATGGGGACCACCTATTACAAACTTTCCGGTTGGGTTAACATGATATATGGTTTCATCATCAAGTAATTCAGCAGGAAGTACCTTTTCAACCAAATGCTTTTTGATATCTGTCTTTATCTGTTCCTGTTCAACGCCCTCATCATGTTGGGTGGAAAGTACAATGGTATGAATTCGTTTGGGCTGTCCCTTGTCATCATATTCAATAGTAACCTGACTTTTACTGTCGGGAGCGAGGTATGGCATCAGGTCAGTAACTTTGCGAATACGTGCTAATTCCCTTAACAGATCATGAGAATACTGAAGGGGCATGGGCATAAACTCTGGAGTTTGACGGGTAGCATACCCAAACATCATTCCCTGGTCACCGGCGCCATCTTTATCCACCCCCATAGCAATATCGGGACTTTGAGTATGGATGGTTGTTAGCACGCCGCAGCTTTCAGAATCGAAGCGGTAGGAAGCTTTGGTGTAGCCAATTTCACGGATTACATTACGCACAATTTCCTGAACATCTACATAAGCATCGGTCGTGACCTCCCCGGAAACTACGGCAAGCCCTGTTGTTACAAGTGTCTCTACGGCTACGCGGGATTCGGGATCGTCAGACAGGAGGGAATCTAAAATAGCATCTGAAATTTGGTCCGCAACTTTATCCGGGTGTCCTTCGGAAACTGATTCTGAGGTAAATAAATTTTTCATGTAAATAATATAATCTTGAAATAAGGTACTTTTGGTTAGGGAATTGAATTACCAACAAGAGATGATAATCACAAAGGGCGCAAAGTTAAAAAGATTTGATGAGAAAAAAGCTAAAGATTATACACATAAAAAATATGGGGGATAAGATTACAGAAGTAATACCTACCTAAACAAAAATTTGTCTAAGATTTAAAATGATCTCGAATTTCTTTAATAATTCGGTCAGGTTTTTGTCGAGTATCGACTAAAGTAATTATTTCAACTTCATTTTGCCTGATTCTGTAATAAAATGAAGACTGTGAAGTGACTACACACTTTATAACCCCGTCAAATTCATCAATTTTTGGATTACTGGATGGAAAATTTGAAACCTGAATGGTTTTATTTACAAACTGCTCTAAATAATTATCCCGTATTTTTTTGCCCCACTCCTCTTCTAAATATGTTAAGAGTTTCTCCAGTTTATATTCTGCGAGAGGAGATAAATAAACCTTCATTATGAAACTTTTTTAAGAAAATCTTGAATTGAAATCCGTTCTCCACGATTTAATTGTTTAAGTCCCAGTTCTATTTCTTCTTTTTCTGTTGAACTTAGCTTCTGTTTGAATTCATTTTCTTCTGAAACAATTAAGTCATGAATCTTTTTTACCAATTCAGGATTATTCAATTCTAACACCAGTTTGGCAAGTTCAATTTTAGTGGTTTGAATATCCATAGTAACTTTTAATTAAATTGAAGTAGAATAGAATTTACGAATTAAACAAATCCTGTTCCATCTTGCCATCATCGATATCTAAATACTGGTAAGCTTTTTTGGTGCAGATTCGTCCTTTTGGGGTTCGCTGCATAAAGCCCTCTTTGATCAAAAAAGGCTCATATACTTCTTCGATCGTTCCTTTGTCTTCGCCTACAGCCACACCTAAGGTACTCAATCCAACGGGTCCGCCGCTGTAGTTTTCAATGATGGCTTTGAGGATACGAATGTCCATTTCGTCCAGTCCGTTTTGGTCTACATCGAGGGCGTTGAGTGCTTTGTCGGCAATATTTTCATCGATGGTATCCACGTTATCAACCTGGGCGAAATCGCGGGTGCGGCGCAGCAGTTTGTTGACAATTCTGGGCGTGCCCCGGCTTCTTCTGGCAATTTCATGCGCTCCGGCTTCTGTGATTCCCATGCCCATAATATCTGCTGTTCTGAGAGCAATACGTTGCAGGAGTTCTACATCGTAATAATCCAGTCTCATATCAATGCCGAATCGGGCGCGAAGGGGAGCGGTCAATAATCCTTTTCTTGTAGTAGCTCCAACCAGGGTAAAGTGATTCAGTTCAATCTGAATACTGCGTGCATTGGGACCGGAGTCGATAACAATATCCAGCTTATAATCTTCCATCGCTGAATAGAGATACTCCTCAATCACAGGATTGAGCCGGTGAATTTCATCAATGAAAAGAACATCCCCTTCTTCAAGGTTGGTAAGCATTCCGGCAAGGTCTCCGGGTTTTTCAAGAACCGGTCCTGTGGTAGGACGAATTTTCACGCCCATTTCATTCGCAATAATGTAAGACAACGTCGTTTTACCTAAGCCGGGCGGTCCGGATAAAATCACATGGTCAAGGGCATCACCCCGCTGACGTGCAGCTTTTATAAAAACGGAGAGATTGGAAATGGTCTTTTTTTGGCCAATAAATTCTTGCAGCGAACCGGGACGAACCGTTTGTTCAAAAGCGTCTTCTTTTTCTTCGGGATTTAAAAGCGGGTTATTCACGTTATGAGCTTAGATAATTGTTTACGCTAAGTTAATGTAATTATACTTAGTTTTAGTACTAATTGTGATATGATAATCAAGAATGAGTGAAATGAAAAAATCATCGCTTTCACCGGATGAGGTAACCTTTGACCCCTCGATGGAACAAAAAAACAAGTTTGTCAAAAAGATGGCAAACCCCAAGAAAAATGAAATCCTGAAGCAGAAAGGGATGCACAAAGATCTGCGCGAAAGTAATCTAAAAATTTTCGGGAGAGATTATTTCTTTAATTACGAACTGAGCTGGCTAAAATTCAACGAAAGGGTGTTGGCAGAGGCTCACAATGACAGTAATAAATTATTGGAACGGGTTAAGTTTTTGTCCATAGTTTGTTCGAATTTGGATGAGTTTTTTCAGAAAAGAGTAGGCGGTCTTAAACGACAGTTATTGGCCGAGGTAAAAGAACTTTCCGTGGACGGGATGACTCCATCAGATCAGCTGAAGGCTGTTCGGGGTGAAGTTCATAACATGATAGAGTCATACAGAAGTTGCTTTTTTGATGACCTGCTTCCAAAGCTTTCTAAAAAAGGAATAGAGATAAAAGCGTATCAAGATCTGACGGATTATCAGAAAAGCGTAAGCGATCGATATTTTCAAAAACAGGTGTATCCAATTGTAACGCCCCTGGCTGTGGATGAGTCGCACCCGTTTCCTTTCATATCAAATAAAAGCCTCTCTTTTGCTATAGAACTTATCAACCCAAGGACTAAAGAAAAGTCGTTTGCGCGGCTTAAAATCCCGACCAATCGAAACCGGTTTGTTCAGGTACACCGAAAGGGAAACAAGGTGATTTTAATTACCATGGAAGATTTGATCCGTGAAAAGATGGATCAGTTTTTTCCGGGAATGAAGGTGATTTCTGCACATATGTTTCGGGTAACAAGAAACGCTTCTGTTGACCGGAATGAAGAAGAAGCAGAGGATTTAATGGAGACGATTGAGGATGAATTGAGGGAACGGAAATTTGCTGAAATCGTTCGCCTTGAGCTGGATAAAAAAATGCCCAAACACCTGAAAAAATATCTGATCAGGCATTTAAATATAAGCTGGCAAGATGTATATGAGATGAAAGGGACTATTGGTCTTGCAGATTTAATGGAAATAGCGAAGTTGAAGGGATTTAACCGGCTTAAAGAAAGAAACTGGACCCCGGTGCTTCATCCCGCACTCAAACACAATCCCGAAGAAGAGATCCCCAGCATATTTGAGGTTATTAAAAAGGGAGATTTTATGGTGCACCATCCCTATCATAGTTTTGAGCTTTCAACGCAACGGTTTATTGAAGAGGCAGCACGAGATCCCAAAGTGTTGGCGATTAAGCAAACGTTGTATAGAACCTCCAAAGATTCCCCGCTCATGCATTCATTAATGAATGCTGCTGAAGAAGGAAAGCAGGTAGCTGTACTGGTGGAGATTAAAGCCCGCTTCGATGAGGAGCGAAATATAAACTGGGCACAAAAACTTGAAAACTATGGCGTGCATGTGGCCTACGGGATTCCCGGGCTTAAAATTCATACTAAAATGACGATGGTGGTACGAGAGGAAAGCGACGGACTCCGAACCTATTGTCATATAGGTACCGGGAATTATCATCCGGATACGGCCCAGTTGTACGAAGATTTGGCTTTATTCACCTGCGAAGAAAAGCTGTGTTCGGATGTTACTGATGTTTTCAATCTTTTGACAGGTTATGCCCCGGATCAAACATTTGAGAAGCTATTGGTGGCTCCGAACCACATGCGCAAACAAATGAATCGGCTTATTGATTTTGAGATAAACGAGGCCAAAGAGGGTAGGCCTGCCCGGATCATTGCAAAAATGAACAGCCTGGAAGATCCGCTTATTATACAGCGGTTGTATCAAGCCTCCAGTGAGGGTGTTAAAATTGATTTAATTGTACGGGGTGTTTGTCGCTTGATTCCGGGTAAAAAAGAGATGAGTGAAAATATTAGGGTTCACTCTGTCATAGGTCGATATTTGGAACATTCGCGCATTTATTATTTTAACCATAAGGGAGAACACAAGTATTTCATCGGCTCTGCAGACTGGATGCACCGTAACTTAGACGCTCGTGTGGAGGCTATTGCTCCAATCGAAAATGAGAAGCTCAAAAAATACTTACAGTTTGTACTCAATATTTATTTCAACGATAACAAACAGCGCTGGCTGCTTCAGGAAGACGGTAGTTATGAGCGAGCCCAGAAAGAAAAAGGAAGTTCAAAGTTAAGTGCCCACGATTATTTAATGAACCACATGCGAGATTCAGCGGAACCCATACCTAAAGCTAATTAATTTATCGGGATGGATCATTCTAATTCAGGTGTGTCGAATTCCTCATAATCACTGGTGCCAAGATCGTCACTAAGTTTTTTGAGTAATCGGAAAGCAGGGTTTCTGAAAGTGCCATTTAACTGATAGGCTTCAAAAATAGCGTTTTGGGCAGCCTCAAGTTCCCCAACATTGATTAATGCATTCCCCAAATACCAGTACGCTTTTTCAGTGATCATACGACTCTCCTCAGCCCGATTGGCAGCTTCTCTGAATGCTGAAATAGCCCCTTCATAATCAGATTCATTATACAAGATGATGCCTTTGTTCAAGAAAGCTTTAGAACCGTATGGCTCCTGATCGTACTTGTTAATGATCTCGTCAAATAACTGAAGGGCTCGTTCTTCATCTCTAGAAATAACGGCTTCAAAGCCAAGGTTAAGGAGGGAGTCGGCGGTAGTAATTTCCATGTCTTTGTTACGAATGCCGTCAGCGGTTTCAATTTCTGCGGGATTGATCTGCCCGACCACAAATTGTTTCATATTTGTTGGGGTATCAACCCGAAATAATTGAACCAATGCCACGATTATAATGGCTGCAGCGGCAGCGGCATGCCAGGTCCACTTAGGCAAGCGGCTGATTGAAGGTTCGTTTATATTATTTATGTTAAGGGCTTCCTGCTCAATTACTGCTTTTACATTTACTTCCAGTTCAAGCAAATCAAGCAGTTCAGGGTTTTTGGCAAACTCATTCCATAACTCCTGTATTTCATCTTCCCCGAGATTACCTTTGATATAGGCATCTATTTTTTGTCGTAGTTGTAATTCTCTTGCGTTATCCATTTTAACAAAGTTTGTATTATTCAAAAATCAGAATGTATTTCTAATACATTCTGAATTCCTCATATAGTAAGAGCGATCTCAAAGCAATTCCTTACAGTTAAATTTGAAATTTTTTTTCGAGGCACTCTTTCAGCACATTTATAATCCGATGTTTCTTGGTCCAAGCGTTGCCAACAGAAATCCCAAAATGATCTGCTACAACGGCAGTTTCGTAGCCGGGATTTTCAAACCAAAATGAAATATATTTTTTATAATCGCTCTTTAAGGCCTCTATACACTGTTTTAGGAGGCTCATTTTCTCCTTATCGACCAATCTGTTTAGCTGGTCAGGCTTGTTGAATTCATGCTCCGGAAGCTCCTCATAGTTAACTTCACGCTCCTTGGAAAGGACCTTGAAGTACTCATGTTTTGAAGTGGTAAAAAGGTAATTTATGATGGCATCTGGGTTGTTTAATTCATCATTTTTGATTTTTTCTATTGCGATCATGAGCGTATTTTGTGCGCAATCCTGGGCATCTTCAAAGGGAGCATCAATACGAACGGTTAAAAATTTGATAAGAACAGCGGTGATAATTTTAACCAGTCTGTTAATTTCAGCCTTGTCATCTTCCAGTACAGCATCAACAAACTTCGAATAATCCATGTGTTATATATGCTTAGTTAAATCAAACCTTAAAATAACATTCGCTGGCAAAAAGAAAATTAAGAAATTTAGTATATAACAGTGTAGTTTTAGTGTATGTATCGAGTACAATTAAATAATTTTGAAGGTCCGCTCGACCTGCTTCTATTCTTCATTAAAAGGGATGAGTTGGACATTTACGATATTCCCATCTCTTACATCACCAAACAGTTTCTGGAATACATACACTTGCTGGAAGAATTGGATTTGGATGTAGCAAGTGAATTCATATATATGGCCAGCATGTTGATGTCCATCAAAGCGCGTATGATGATTCCACGTGAAGATTCTGATGATGAAGAGTTGGATGAATCAGATCCCCGTTATGAATTGGTGCAAAAGCTGCTGGAGTATAAGCGATATAAAGAGATGTCAGAAAAAATGGCTGACATGGATGAAGAAACCCGGAAAAAATATATGCGGGGTTACCCGGAAGCGGATGTAGTTGAAAAACAAGCCACCGGGGAAGCGCTCAAAGATGTAACGATGTTCGATTTAATAGCGGCCTTCAAAAAGGTACTGCAAGATATTGAGCGCAAAAATATCGTCCATCACGTTGAGAAAGTTAGTACTACCGTAGAAGAACAGGCTGAATTTGTGCTGAACCGCCTGCAAGAAAATGGCCGGCAAACTTTTATGGAAATATGCTCCACGCTCAAAAATAAAATTTATGTAGTAGTGACATTTCTGGCCGTTTTGGAAATGATAAGAGAGCAGCAAATCGATCTTTTCTTACAGGACGATCCCACAAAATTTTACTTAGATCTTAAACCGGTAGATGAAATTATCGGTGCTTAACAACTAAACATTTCAACAAACATGAAAAAAATCACTTTTATTCTCACTGCATTGCTAATTACCTCTTGCAGTGTGTTCAACAAAACTGCCAACAATACAAACCCCGATATTTATTCTTTTGCGGAGGAAATTACAATAGATGGGCTGTATGCTGATTTAGCGGTATTAGCCCACGACTCACTCCAAGGCCGGGAGACAGGAACAATCGGGGAAGAAAAAGCAGCTCGATTTTTAGCAAAGAGATATGCTGAGATGGGACTTACTGCCCCCGGTGATGATAACTCCTATTTCCAACACTATGAATTGCTGCAATCATCAGTTGAACAAATTGAATATAAACTTACTGATGATAATAATGACGTAGTTGATGAGTCAACTCACAGTGCGAATGAGTTTTCCAATTTTGTTACTTTATTTGGAGGAAGTGATCATTTATCAGGTCCGGTAGTATTTGCCGGAGCGGGAATGATGAATGAGGAAGAAGGGGTTAATCACTTCCCTGAAAACCCGGAAGGGAAATGGTTGATGGTTTTATATGATCAGCAAACTACCAATATGCAGTATTTGCAAATGATGCTCTCTTCAGGAAATGCATTGGGGGCCATCCTAATTATGGGAACCGATGTGGATGCTTACCAACAAGAAGTGGAAAACAGGAAACAAACCTTTGGCCGAGGCGGCGGATTGTCACTAAAGTATTTGCAGGGTGGAAGTCAGGGCGCATCTCCGGCTTTTAACAGGGTAAATCCAGAGCTTGGAGCAACGATGTTAGGGGTAAGCAATCTTGAGGAATTAGCGGAGATTCAGGAGCGAATTTCATCCAACCCGGTTTCATTTGAATCAAGAGAAATTGAATATAACCTGGAGCATGTTCCCACAGTAAATGAAGAAACGGTTAATACCAAAAATGTGGTAGCCTTTATTGAAGGAAGCGACCCAACCATGAGGGATGAAGTAGTCGTATTGAGCTCCCACTACGATCATGTTGGAATTGGGCAGCCCGATTCAACCGGAGATCGTATCTACAACGGAGCCGATGATGACGGAAGCGGAACCGTAGCCGCTTTGCAAACAGCACAAGCTATGATGTCAGCCAAAGAAGCCGGAGTTGGGCCAAAAAGAAGTGTGCTTTTCTTGAATGTATCGGGTGAAGAGAAAGGATTGTTGGGGTCTCGTTATTATTCAGACCATCCTCTTTACTCCATTGAAAATACAGTAGCTAACATCAACATGGATATGATTGGGCGGGTTGATGAAGAGCATATAAATGATAGCAGCTACGTCTACATCATCGGTGGAGAAATTATTTCATCCGGCTTAGACAGCTTAACACGAGTTGCCAATGATATGGGGCCAAACCTCACCCTAAGTAAGCGCTATAATGATTTGGACGACCCCAACCAGTTTTACCGACGCAGTGACCACTGGAACTTCGGAAGGTTGGGTGTGCCCTTTGTGTTCTTTTTCAACGGTACCCATGAAGATTATCATCGACCCCAAGATCATATTGAAAAGATAACCTTTGAGCCTTTACTTAAAAGGACACATCTGATTTATAATCTAACATCTATTTTAGCCAATTCGCCTGAAAGACCAATCGTTGATAACCAAGAGTTTATCGAGAAAACGCAAGTTCAGCCGAGATAGAAAGAAAATATTTCCCAGGCTTATAAAAAAGCATAAGCCCGTGAAGTTCTGAAGACTTTACGGGCTTTTTTATTTTCCAATTAATATAAAAGGAGCCCAGTGAACAGGATGGCTGTAGTAGGGGTGATTAATCATGGCCAATTTGGTATCACGCAAAGCTTCCGTCTTATAATCAAAAACGGGATATTGATACATTCCAAACCAGTCTAAAGTTTTCTCCCAGTATCCGTAATTTTCTTCCTGAAGAGAAAGTAAGTTGCGGTAAAAAGTTGACATAAATTCGGAAGTACTGCGGTCAAAAATACTCCATAAGCTAACTACCACAGAAGAGGCTCCTGCGGAGAGAAAAGAACGTTGCAGGCCAAGCAACCCTTCACCCGAAACAACTTTGCCCATTCCGGTGTTGCAGGCGCTTAGAGTTACTAAATCAGCATTTAGGCTAAGGTCTGAGATTTCGCGGCTATTTAAGTGGCCATCTTCACCAAACAATGATTCAACATCCGCTTTTTTTGATAATATAATGCCACTTTGTGAAGGGGTAATTTCATCAACGGTAGCGTGTGTGGCAAAATGAATAAACCGAAAATCGCTAAGGTTATGGGATTTAAAAGTAGCTTCGGTAACATCCTCATTTTTCAGAATTTTGGAAGAAGAAAAATTAACTGCTATTGAATCTACTTCCAGCAAGGTAGAGGGCAATGAAGCTAAAGCTGTTTGAGAGCGGGCTGTGTTTGTAAGACCATCTCCGGATTCAAAGCCCGACCCGGCAAGTGCCAATAATTCAGTATTCGAAGTACGATGAGGATCACTTATATATTCATAAATTGAGGCTGAAGGAAGGTATTTTATATTATAATCCTCAATTAAATAGCGGCCATTTTTTGAAAGTGCTTCGAAAGGCAGAAATGAAGTGGCTCCTTCATTAACAACTACGAGGTTTGAAATTTGCTCGTTGGGGAAGTTCGGTAAAAGGCTTTGATACAGTTGATGGCCCAATCCATGTATTTCAGGAATAGGACTGCCGGAGGTTATGAGCTCTCGAAATAACTTTATTTTTTCGGTAAAGAAATCAATTGCCGGTGTATTTTGAACAGAATCTAAAACAGTTCCTTTGATGGAATCTTGAGTTACCAAAACCCGAACTAATTTTTCATCAGTGAAAGCGTATTCTAAAATAGCTGTTTCCGAATCCAACAGAGCCTGTGCTTGCTCAGCTGATATTGGAGAAGGGTAGGTGAATTTATGAAGTCCTGGCGAATTTGAATGCAGTTCGTTGATAAAGGTCTGGTATTCAAACTCGAGATCTTTAAGTTCATTTCTAATGTCCGTACGCTCTGCGGTAGATTCTGACTTACTAAGTTTATTGTAAAGCAGATCAATTTGCTTCGCCTTTTCTTGTTTTCTAATGAGGGTGGACTCATCAAGCTGATTGTACTTTCTTTCCTGTTTTTGGGCTAACTCATCCATTAAAACACGAGCTTTTGCTGCTTCGATGAGCTCAAAAGCTTTTACTGCATCATTTTTTTGGGTGATATACCAAGAGGCAACTTCATTATAAAACCGGGCATGGTCTCGAAAAAATCCGGAGCGAAATGTGAGTCCTGCAACGTTGGTGCGAATTGAATCAATAAGGGTGAAGGCTTTTTCAGCAAATACAAAAGCACTGTCTGAGCCGACTTTTTGATAAGCTTTGGCTAAGTTACGTGCCGCGGTTATTTGCCCGGAAATACTTTGTGAATTTGAAAGATTATAGGCGCTTCTATAGTAGTTCAAACTTGCATGTACATTCCCTTTCATTAATTCAATTTGGCCCTTTAAATATCGAGAGCTTACCAGGTACTTTTGAAGCTCATGTTCCTGGCTAACAGCATCTAACTTGGAAAGGTAGGATTGAGCGGCCTCCAGGTTTCCTTTCATGATTTCCAATTCGGTAAGCTTAAGGAAGGCGTTCCCCAAAACACGAGGTGCTTCGGCACTTACAAGGTATTTGAGGGCTTCTTTATAAAAAGACTCTGCATTGTCCAGATCATCCTGCTCAGTGGCTGTATCAGCTATGTAAAGAAGGTTTTCAGCAATAGAAACCGGTCGGTTAATTTTTCTGTTTATTTCAAGAGCTTCACCATAGTAAGCAAGTGCATTATTAAAATTACCTGAGTTCTGATAGAGACTTCCGATATTTACCAATGTTTGGGTAATATCGTAAGGGTTATCCAACATTCGGGATAACTTTAACGATTTCTGATAGTATATGATAGAGCTATCCCGTATCCCTCGTTTCTCAAAATTCCAAGCCATGTTATGGTATCCGACGTCAAGCATGTTTGGATTACCAATATTTTCCCGGTACGCCAGGCTTTTACGGATATACGGCTCAGCCTGTTCGTACAATCCAAGATCCATCAGCGTAAGGAAAATAGCATTATATACATAAGCGAGTTGAGAATCATTGTCATTCAGTGCTTGGTAGAACTCAAGAGCTTTTTGCTGATGCTGTAAAGCCTTTTCATACTCCCCGGTTTCTTGGTACGTGTAGGAAATATTGTTATTAAGGCGACCAAGAAGAAGGGTGTCTTGAACCTTTTCTGCCAGAGGTAATCCTTGGAAATAATACCGGCGGGCTAACAGCGGTTTCTGAGAACTTCGATACGCCCATCCCAGATTATTTTTTATCCTGATTTGTAGTTCAAGAGGTAACTGCTCAAAAGTGGAGTTGTTCAATTCTAAAAATAACTCAAGCCCTCTTTTAACCTCCCCTTTTGAAATCAAAGCTTCTCCATATTCAATGGATGCCTCGACCCATTTAGACGTATTTTTTTCTTGCTCATACAACTCCATCGCTTGCTGATAATATGAGACTGCTGTTTCATATTCAGCTTGTGAAGAGTAGGAATGTCCTATAGATAACAAGGAGTCAGCATCCTGAGCTTCCACACCTATGGCAAAGCTTAGAAATAAGGATAATATCAACGTAAAAAATAAACGCATAGACAATGGTAGCTCTAAAATGTTGATTATCTAAAGAAATATTGTTATTTGATAAATCAAAATTAAAATAAATCAAAAAAATGGAATACAAAGAACTAACAATTACTATGAATGCAACACCAGTTGGAGATGATAATGACGGAGATGACGACAAAAAAGGTGGCGACGGTGGCCCTGACCCTGATTAAGGTTTATGGGATATAATAATCACTTTTATTATTCTCCAAATAAAGCATTTACAAAATCTGCCCGGTCAAATACCTGAAGGTCTTCAATCTGTTCGCCTAACCCGATGTATTTGACGGGCACATTCAATTCATGAGAGACTCCAATTACAATACCTCCTTTGGCGGTTCCATCTAATTTGGTGAGAGCTAATCCGGTAATATCTACGGTTTCCGTAAAAGCACGGGCCTGTTGCAAGGCATTTTGTCCGGTAGAAGCATCTAATACGAGAATAACTTCGTGAGGGGCACCTTCAACAACTTTACCCATTACTCGTTTTATTTTTGCAAGCTCTTCCATTAAAGCTTTTTTATTGTGAAGACGACCGGCTGTGTCTATTAAAGCAACATCGGCGCCACGGGCTTTGGCGGCTGCAACGGTGTCGTAAGCAACGGAGGCCGGGTCAGCATTTTGCCCCTGCTGAATGATGGAAGCATCAGCTCGTTCACTCCAAATTTTAAGCTGATTAACAGCTGCTGCACGGAAGGTATCGGCTGCCCCAAGAATTACTTGCTTACCCGCTTTTTTATAGAGATGAGCCAGTTTTCCAATGGTCGTGGTTTTCCCTACACCATTCACTCCAACCACTAAAATAATGTGCGGTTTTACGGGAAATTCAGCTTCAAATTCTGCAGGTTTATCTGGGGCGTTGTCTTCCAGGAGATCAACAATTTCTTCGCGGAGCATTTTTTGAAGTTCATCCTGCGAGACATATTTATCTTTAGCTACCCGTTGTTCAATTTTTTTGATGATCTCAATGGTAGTATTCACTCCTACATCAGAAGTAATCAGGATCTCCTCCAGGTCATCGAGGATGGCATCATCCACTTTATCTTTCCCGACAAAAGCTTTCCCGATTTTATTCAGCAGTCCGTCGCGACTTTTTTCAACACCTTCATCCAGCTTTTCTTTCTTTTTAAGTCCTAATTTTTCAAGAAATCCCATAAATAAATTTATTAGTTAAATTCTGCTCCGCGCATAATTAAGCGGTAGCGGTTAAAATAATCGATCCAAGATATCGCCATTAAAGTTACCGAACAGGCCATCAAAAACATATGAACATTGTGTACATCCGGGAAAAAGAAAACAGCGATCCAGTAAAGTGCCAAAACATTCACCGATATTTTACCCGACATAATGGCCATAGCCACTTTATCGTACTTTTTCTTAATAAAATAAGACCCGCCCATAATGCTGATATCACGTGCCATCGCAAATAACAAAAACCATAGCGGAATCCATCCAATCCAAACGGTGTATATGAAAAGAACCAGCGCACAAAGTTTATCAGCGATCGGGTCTACCATTTTCCCAACTTCCGAAATGGTATTGGTTTTTCGGGCAATAAATCCATCCAGATAATCTGAAATCACTCCATAAACAATGAGTGCGTACATAAATGGAGTAACCTGAAAATTATTTTGGTAGTGAAGATATACAATGGGAAAGGCGACCATAATCCGGGAAAAAGACATCATATTAGACCAGGTAAACACACGTCCGGTTACCCTAACTTTTTTTCCGTCTATATTTTTGATGGTTGGCGCCAAATCGGTTTTTTTATTTACGATATTGAGAGCTCAAATTTACAGTCATTAATGCTCTAAAACCAATATGAAGGATCACAAATTACTGGTAGAAAATAAGCTAAGTTCCAAGGAAGTATTCAAGGGCAAATTACTGCACGTTTTTTATGATGAAGTAAAGCTGCCTGATGGTTCGGAATCTTCGAGGGAGTGGATTAAACACCCCGGTGCCTGTGCGGTGGTTCCGGTTTTTGAAAATGGGGATTTGATGATGTTGCGCCAGTTTCGGTATCCCATGAGCCAGATTTTTTGGGAAGTCCCGGCCGGTAAAATTGATTCCGGAGAACCTGAAGACCAGACAGCATTGCGCGAATTACAGGAGGAAGCCGGAGTTAAAACCGAAGATTATGCGTACGTGGGCCACTTCTATCCCGGTATTGGTTATTCGGACGAAGTCATTCACATTTATGTGGCCTGGAATTTAGAATCGGTTCCTCAGAAAGTAGATGAAGATGAATTTGTAACACGGGAACGAATTCCGTTCTCGGAGGCTGTTGAAATGGTTCACTCAGGTGAAATTAACGATGGAAAGACTGTTATTTGTCTATTAAGGGCTTGGGAGTGGTGGGCGAAAAACTCACCTTTTAAATTAAATCAATCATCAATCGATTGAACGTGCTCGGCATAAGCCTCTTGGTGCATGATCTCACCACCTTCATAAGCTACATACATAAGGATTCCTGCAGTAATCAAAGCCATGATCAGAATCACAATGTGTAAACCTGTTTCGAATCTGAGGTTCAATTTTTTAGATGCCAAAGCACCAATACTTAGAAAGCCCATCACGATGGCAAACCACATGGAAATTTCTGCGGCTTCTTCATGATCGTGAATGGTGTCGTGTGAAACGGTGGCTATCTCTTCTACAATGTCTTCAGCTGATTCACCGGTTTCAACAGCTACATAGCTTCCAACAGCGCCTAAAATAAATAGGACAAAAGCGATATTTCGAACTGAGGCATTACTTTTATACATGCCCCAGATCAGGATGAAGATCCCGATCACAGTTGTAAAGATTGGAATATGGTTAACGATGAGATGTAAATGTGCGGGATTCATAAGATTCTCCAATTGATTAGAATTCCTGAGTTTTATCCTTCAATTCTTTCCCTTTTTCCATCCAGTGATAGATAGTAGGAAGTACCAGCAGTGTAAGTAAGGTAGAGGTAACAAGTCCGCCGATCACAACAGAAGCAAGTGGACGTTGTACTTCTGAGCCGGGCCCTACATTAAAGGCCATCGGTAGGAAGCCAAGACTGGCAACAAGAGCCGTCATCAGTACCGGGCGGAGACGATCAGCCGAACCTTGTATCACAGCATCCTTCAGTCCTTTCCCTTGCATGCGAAGATCATTAAGGTGGGATATGAGCACAATACCATTCAATACCGCTACTCCGAATAGAGCTACAAATCCGATACTTGCGGAAACAGATAAGTACAAGCCCCGCATCCATAGAATGAAGATCCCTCCGGATAGGGCAATTGGAAGGTTGAGGAAGATCAGCATGGTGAACCGGAATTTGCCAAACATCATATACAACAACCCAATTATGATAAGAAGAGAGATAGGTACAACAATATACAGGTGATTCATAGCTCGCTGCTGGTCTTCAAAAGCACCGCCGTACTGAAGGAAATATCCGGCAGGAACATCGATCTGGCTTTCAATGGCTTGCTGTAGGTTTGCAACATAGGTGCCGGTATCTATATCCCGAATATTAATACCAAGTATAGCCCGTCTCCATCCATTTTCACGGGCAATTTCACGGGGACCTTCTTCAGCATAAATGTGTGCCACCTGCTTTAAAGGAATGTATCCTCCATTTGGCAATTGAAGAGGCACCTCCATAATGTCCTGAAAAGTGCTTCGTAGATTTTCAGGTAAACGAACTACAATATCAAATCGGCGTTGGCCTTCGAATATCTCTCCGGATATACTACCGCCGATCCCGGTTTCTATTACTCGCTGAACATCATTAACGTTCAATCCAAAAGAAGCTACAGCTTCGCGGTCGATCTCTATATTGAAATAAGGTTGTCCACTGCTCTGTTCAAGATAATGATTATCAGTTCCTTCAATTTCATTCAGGATAGATGAAATATCACGACCAACGCGATCCAGAACTTCAAGTTCTTCACCGAAAATTTTAACGGCAATATCTGATTTTACGCCACTCGTCAGTTCATCAACGCGCATGGCAATCGGTTGGGTAAAGTTATAAGACAGTCCCGGTTCAGTCTCAAGGTAAGGTCTGATGAGATCTGCGATATCTTCTTTCGAAAGCCCTTCACGCCATTGATCACGAGGTTTAAGGATCACCCAGACATCCGTTTGGTGCACGCCCATCCAATCATTGGCAAGATCAGACCGACCAGTTTTAGGAACGACTGTTTTTATTTCCGGAATGTTCTCTGTGAGCTTACCTGCAAACCAGTTAGCATTTTCTACTGATTCTTCGAGTGTCACAGACGGCATGCGAACCTGTTCTACTAATATAGATCCCTCATCCAGTTCAGGCAAAAACTCAGTTCCTAAAAAAGGAAGAAGAGTCAGCGATGAAAGGAAGATCACAATTGCAGAGCCAATGGTAATGACTTTTTTATTAAGACTAATCTCGAGGAATTTTTTGTACCGGGGACGGAGCCAGTTGATTACGTAATTTTTTCGAAGCTTAACCCCATTTTTAAAGACAATGGCAGACATAGCAGGAATATAAACCAGTGCCAAGATCAGTGAACCGAATACAGCTGTGGCAACAGTGATAGCCATTGGCCTGAATAGAATACCTTCCATTCCGGAAAAAGTCATCACCGGAACATATACCATGAGAATGATCAATACCCCAAAAAAAATGGGGCGGGCTACTTCATGGGCGGCCTCCCTGATAATCATAAGTTTAGATTTCTCTGATTTATTTTCATTAAGACGGTGAACCACGTTTTCTACCATCACCACAGATCCATCTACAACCATACCGAAGTCAATGGCACCAAGGCTCATCAAGTTAGCTGCAAGCCCAATCTGGCCCATACCTATAAAGGCGAATAGCATGGAAAGTGGGATCACCGAGGCTACTATGATGGCTCCGGTGATCTCACCCAATAGAAGCAACAATACGGCAATAACAAAGAAACCACCTTCTATAAGGTTAGTGATAATAGTATCGGTCGTACGATCCACTAAATCAGATTGATCATAAAATTTCTCGATAACGACTCCTTCCGGGAGGCTCTTGTTTACTTCGTCAATCTTTATATCAATATCTTCGATCACCTCACGTCCGTTTCCGCCACGCAGCATCATAACAATACCGGTTACTATCTCACCATCACCATCCTGAGTAACAGCACCCTGCCTGAGTTGTCTGCCTAAAGTTACTTCCGCAATGTCTTTCACATATATAGGTCGGTCTTCCAATTCTTTAACGATAATGTCCTCAATATTCTTAGCAGAACTGATCTGACCAAACCCCCGAATAATGTATTGTTCACGGTTATGTTCAAGATAATTTCCACCTGAAACACTGTTGTTATTTTCTATGGCATCGGCCAGGTCTTTCAGGCCTATTCCAAAATTACGAAGCCTATCGGGGTCAACTTGTACCTCATATTGTTTTACAAAGCCACCAAAAGAATTGATCTCGGTAACACCTTGAACTGTTTTGAGTTGAGGAGCGATCAACCAATCCTGGATAGTACGAAGTTCAGTTAGGGTATGATTTTGTCCACGCACTACATATTGAACGATCTCACCTAAGGCCGTTGAAATTGGTCCAAGTTGAGGTGAGGAAACACCATCGGGTAATTCTCCGGCTATACTTTGAACTCTTTGACTAACCAATTGACGGGCGAAGTATATATCAGTGTCTTCCTCAAATTCTATAGTTACAGCCGACAATCCAAATTGTGAGATAGACCGAACTTCCTTGATATCCGGTAATCCATTCATGGCGGTTTCGATGGGGTAACTTACCAGTCTTTCAACATCATAAGGAGAATAGCGACCGGCTTTGGTGATCACCAAAACCTGCACGGGTGTTACATCGGGTTGAGAGTTAATAGGAATGTCCTGAAGTGAGAAAATGCCACCTACGGCCATCAGAACAACCAGTGACATGGCAACAAATTTTTGGCGAAGACTGAAATCAATGATATTGTTTAGCATAGTTCTGCGTGTAAAATGTTAGTCTGCAAATTGCTCAAACCGCTCGAGGGCCTTCAGGCTAAATACCTGTGTAGTGGCTACTTTTTCTCCCGGTTCGAGTCCGCCACTTAGGATGGCATGTTCATCAGTAATACGTGCAATACTCACGACCCGTTTTTCATATTCAAGTTCCGAAAGTTGAACAAATACCGCAGCGTCAGCCTGTTCATACTGTACCGCTGATATTGGAATACTGATAGTGGATTCTTCAGGCTGAGCCTGATAGCTGAGCCTGATAGGTAAGTCTTACACTTTGACCAACCAGAGGCCAGTTGTTTTCTGTTGAAACGATAGAATTTAAAACCACTGACCGGTTATTTTGATCCAAGGCAGGGTTTATCGTTGTAACTGTGGCACTGATGGAATGCGCTGATACACCTTGCCGATTGCCCCTTTCAGTCACGGTGAGTGAGGTTCCCGGATTTATGAAATAGGCATCTTCAGGTGCAATAAATCCACGAACCAAAACTTCTGTATTGTCGATGATATCAAGTAGTCGCTGATAGGCTGTTACCGATTCACCCATCTCAATGAGGTGTTCGTTCAGAGTTCCATCAATAGATGCATAGATTGTTAAGCGTGCATTGGGGTCGGAGGCAAAGGGATCCCAGCGTTTGGTTTGACTTTCAGTGATTCCCACCGCTTTTAGGCGAGCCAATGCAGCACTTTGACGGGTTTGAGCCAGTCTAAGGTCGGCTTGTGCCCGTTCTAAATTTCTTAGTGGGCTGATCTTATCCTCAGTCAAAACCTGAAGGCGTTCAACCTGTTGCTGCTGATAGGTTATCTCAGCCGTTGCTTCCAAAAAGTCGGCAACCAGGTTTGCAAATTCCAGGCTTTCCAGTTCTAAAAGTGGATCTCCCTTAGAAACTCGTTCACCCTCATGCGCGTAGATGTTTGATACCCGCCCATCAATGGGGGCGCTAACCACAGAGATCCTATCAGGGGCAGGAAAAACTTCTCCCGGTGCCTCAATTGAAAATGATATTGGATTTGAAGTAGCCGTGTATGTTTGAATATTCAAGTTGTCAGCTTGCTCCTGAGTCAGTTTAACACTTTGTGCCGTCTTTTCTGATCTGATTGACGGCGGTGTCCCGGTCTCATCAGTGGCAGGTATATCTGAATTTCCTGAGCATCCAGCGAATAAAAATACTGCAGATACAAAAAATGAAACTGCAGATCTCAAGGGGGTAGGCTTTGTATATGTTGAGGGTTGTGCTTTCATTGCAATGATCTTGTTTTAGTTAAAAATGATGTCAGTTTGCAGATAACGCTCCAGTTCAATAACTGATAAATAATAGTCTCTTAGAGTTTGGTAATAGGTTTGCTGCGTTCTCAGATAGGTTCTCTGAGCTTCTAATAAGGTTAGCAGGTCCAGCTCGCCCATACTGTATCCTTTCTGTGTCATTTGAACGAGCTCCAATGAATTCCTTTGGATATTTTCCCGGAAACGTTCGATGTTATTTCGGGCAGATTCGTAGCTGTGCCATGTTTGTTCGGCTTGTTTTTTGATAAGTAGTAACTGATCCTCATACTTCCATTCTGTAGCATTTTGAATGGCGTTGGCTTGTTGAACTTTTGGTGATTGCCGAGCCGCGAACCACAGAGGGATACTTACCCCAACCTCAAAACCATAAAAGTCATAATTGTTACCAAAGTCCTGCCGGTAATAACTTAGATTCAGGTCTGGTAAGTAGGTGCTTTTTGCCAATTTTTTGCCATAGATGGAAGCATCTATTTCTCGTTCAAGTTGTTGTAATTTGGGGTGACCTTGAAGCTTTTCCATGACCAGATCCTGATTGATATTGACGATCATATAGCTGAGGGTGTCTGTAAAACCGATGTCGTAGGTTTGTTGCTCCGGATCAAGTCCAATGGTCTGAAACAGATCATATCTGGCATTCATGATCTCTTTGAATATGGTTTCCTGATTATTGCGCGCCTCCTGAAGCTGAAGATCAGCCTGCATGGCATCAATTTCCGAGGACTCTCCCATGTCGGCTCGGGCCTGGGCAGCTTCTCTTAAATCCTCAAAAAGCTGAACCCTTTCACCGGCCAGGTTGCCGGACTGAAGAGCATAAGCGAGTTGGGTATAGGCTGATTTAACATCTGCTTTAACCTGGTTTTTAAGATCCTTAAGGTTGAGCTCAAGTGACTGTGTCGTAGACCGTTCTTGCTTTACCCTGTATAGGCCTGTAAGTGGAAATTCTATACTTTGTTTTACAGACCATCTTTGTTCAGAAAAACCACCCCCGCAATGCCCTCTCTCATGTAACTAATTTCAGGGTCAGAAATCCCAAAACTTAGGACCTCCTGTTTTTGTTGTGCTCTGATCTGATATTGAAGGCGTTTAATCTGAGGGTTTTGGCGGTAGGCGATCTCAAGTGCTTCTTTTACGCTAAGGGTCGAAAGGTCTGTTGTATCAGTTAAAGTAGGCGTGACTTGAAATAAGGTAAGAACCACAAGTAATACAGATTGGGACATGATGATCTGCTTAGAGTATTGAATTTCTACTCAAGCTAAAAACAGAATCTGTAGAGAAAATGGATTTAAAAAATAAGAGTGAAAGTTACTCCCCGATCAGCGTTATTTTTTGCAAAATAGCCCAAATTGTGCAGCTCACAGATGCTCTTCACAATAGACAGGCCAAGCCCGGGACTACTGTTATTGTGATCTGATATATTTTCGCCTTTTTTGAATCGGTCAAATATTTTTTGGATCAGATCTTCTGGGATGCCCGGTCCTTCATCACTCACAGAAAGGATGGTTCGACCACTGTCATTTGTCTTTAAATAGATTCGAACACTTCCTCCATTAGGAGAAAATTTTATAGCGTTCTGAATAATATTATATAAAGCAGAATGAATCAGTTCTTTGTTACCGGAAAGTCGAATATTTTGATTTAAATCTTTATCCACTTGCAAATCCTTAATCTGAATAAAATCCTTAAGCTCACTGAGTACCTGGTTCGTTACTTGAGCAACATCGATCTCGTTATCCATCTCAAATTGTCTATTTTCAACCCTACTGATAAGTAACAAAGCATTACTTAGCCGGGTTAACCTTACAGCTGTTTGCTGAATTTCATGGAGTCTTTCAATGCTGTTAGGAGCAAGGTTATCAGCATCAGAGATCATTTTTTCAGCTTTCTGCCGGATAATGGAAAGCGGAGTAAGCAGTTCGTGAGAGGCATTTTGAATGAACTTTCTTTGGTCATCAAAAGATGACTTGATCTGAGTCAGCATGGTATTCAGGGCAGTATTCAATACCCTTATCTCATAGGTGTTGGGTTCAGGAAAAGGTTCACCTACCTGGGAGGGTGAAGAAATGTGCTCCAACCTGTCGACTGTATCATAGAAGGGGGCGAGCACCTTGCCAAAAACGAATTGATTGACAATATATAAGAGAACCACCCAGATGAAAAGTGCTGCAAGTACACTGAGTATTACCGTCATGCTGATCTTATCCCATGCAGCCACTTCCTCATAGATCTCAAGCAAGTAAATATCATTCCCAACAGATAGGGTGGTGGTTAATTTGCGGTACGATTCAGCCAAAGTAGAAACATCAGGATTTCGAACAGTGTCAACAGTTGAGATATTATTCAACCCTATAGAAATACTCTGATCAAAATTATGTATCTCAACCCATTCGTAGGATCCAAGCCCACCGAGTTTTCTAATCTCATCAAGACTCTCAGGGTCTTTCTGTAGTTGTTGTTGGATATCAAATTTGTGTTGTAGAAGGTGAAAATCCAATTCGTCATATATAGTAGTATTAACCACATAATAGGTCCCAAGACTGGTCACTATCAGCATGAACAGGGAAAGCAATGCGTTGCTGATCAGGATTTTACTATTAAGCTTCATGAGCCGCCAACTTGTATCCAACGCCATATACTGTCTCGATGAGGTCGGGAGCGTTAGAGTTTGCGAGCTTCTTCCGAATGTTCTTCATGTGAGAATTGATGAAGTCGAGTGAAAAACGGTCATCAACCTTGTTCCCCCAAATGTGTTCTGATAGGGCAATTCTGGTGACGACTTTGTTCTTGTTCAGAAACAAGTAACGCAGCATTTTATATTCAGTATCTGTCAGGCCAATCGGCTTTTTGTCATAATAAACCTGCATATGATCAAGGTGAAGTGAAATCTTCCCGATAGTGATTTCATTATCATTAATCTTGAATTTTCGACGCAAAACAGCATGAATGCGGGCTCTTAACTCAGCCATGGCGAAAGGTTTGGAGAGGTAATCATCACTTCCAAGTTCCAGTCCCTTTATGCGATCGTCAATTTCACCGCGGGCAGTTAAAATGATCACTGTCGTATCTTTATCATAGCTTTTGATCTGCTTCAAAAGATCCAATCCATCGCCCCCGGGAAGACTCAGATCTAATAATACGAGATCATAGATCTCACCAATCAGCAATGTTTCCGCCTTCGGGAAATCGACTGCAGTATCCACGGTAAACTGCTCCTCCAACAACTGTTCCTTCAGTTCCTTGTTGAGGAGCTGTTCGTCTTCAACAACTAAAGCACGCATACAATCAGGGTAAATTAGAAAGTGCTTCTAAAATAATGCTGAAAAATGTAGAGAAGATGAATTTAGGTCATCCCCTCATCCTTAGCCAACTCGTACATACTCTCATGCAAGTTTTCGTTATCCAGTTCCCCACGCATGCACAGTTCAGTGACTTCCACTCCATTTAACATCAGGATGCAGCCCATGTCATTCAGAATAGAATCAAATTTTCGGGGATCGGCTTTGCTGAGTCTGTCCACATCTATTCCATCCGGACTGATTTTTTTGTTTACCAATACATAAAATTTGTCGTCCGGTTGGTCGCCGAAGGAAAACTCCTCCAGTCCGGTGTCTTTCAGTTTAAGCATGTTCGTCTAAAAAGTCTCTGGCTTTAATAATTTCGGTTATCTCGTCGGTTTCACGATCAACGATACGCACCTGGAACAAACTGATGATAGCCTGCTCGTTCAGGGTGGTAATTACTTCTTCAATGGTTTCGCATTCTTCGGTTTCACTCACCAGGTCGTTGATGCCCTGCACAATATACCGGTACTTTTTACTGCTTTTCTTCTTTTTTTGGGTGGAACCGGAATCGGGCTGAGGTTCATCAAAATACTCGCGTATGGCTTCTTCCGTTACGTACCAGCTCACTCCCAATTTACGACCACGAATACGTCCTTCACGGAGGTAGGTTCGGAGCGTCATTTTCGAAATTCCAAGCTGTTCGTGCAGATCATCTACCGAATACAGGGTTAAATCTCCAATAGTCTTAGGCATTACGTCTCTAAATTGAATGATGAAAATTTGTTATTAACACACCTTAAACTAAGAATAATTTCACATTACTTTCTATTAGTTATACAAAAGAAATTAGATTTGGTCAGCATACCCTTTCCGCCGTATATTGAGGGCAGTTACTCAAAATTCAAAGCAGCTGACCCAAAAGGTCGGCCTTTTTTATGCCCTTCAGTTACTGTTTTTCAGGATGAGTAAAGCTATCAATCCTCTTCTTTTTTATCCTCATCTTCTTCGGCATTTTTGTAGGCCTGGGTAATACGCTGATTCATCAGTCGCCGGTAGTTATTGAATTCATATTCACTTACTGTGAATTCGGAGTGATATTCACCATCAAAGCATTCCACTTTTAACCTGTTGGGTTTTTCAGTTTCGGTGATGGTAACCTGAACGCTTCCGAGTTTATATGATGCTACTTCTTTCATCTGTAATTTTAAACAACAATTCACTTTTCGGTAAGTTAAGTAAATCTTTTTTTAGCTATAGAACTTTAACCGCTTTTAAATTCGTTCGTTACCAACCTGTTACTAACTTTTCGTATTTTAGAAGCCATAATTTTAAACGCGCGTATTGTAATGAAGAAAAAAGTCATAATTATTGGAGTGATTGCATCCTTTTTAGGGATTTTCCTATACTATTCACTTTCCAATGTTCAACCCACTGTGAATGATAATTCACCGGATTGGGTGCCTATTCATGAGGCGCAGCAGATGGCTGCTTCCTCCCAAAAACAAATCTTTGTAGATGTATTTGAAATAGGCTGCAAATATTGTCGTGCCATGGATCGCGAAGTTTTCCCGGACTCTACCGTCCGACAAGTAATGGACGCCAATTATATTCCGGTTCGACTGGATGGAAATTCCGAGGAACCCATCACTTTCAACGGCAAGCAAGTAAGTTCCAAAGAATTTGCCCAAAGTAAAGGGGCTTATGTGTTTCCCACATCATTGATCTTAGATGCGGAAGGAAACGTTATCAAGAAAAAAACAGGCTATATGGGCGTAGATGAATTCAGACAGTTTTTATATCAATAGAACATAAATAACAGGGACTAAACTATGAGAATGAAGAAAATGGTTACAAATATGGGATTATTGCTTTCCGCTGTGTTGATTGTGGTTGGTTGCAATGGAAAAGCAGGAGAAACAGAACCACAAGAACCTGCCGGTGATTTAACGGTGGAAGCGGAAAAAGTAGTTTCAGGCATCCAAATTGGATGGGGAATAGCTTTTCTGCCCGATGGAGATATGTTGATCACTGAAAAATCAGGAAAATTATACAAAGCAAGTGGCGGTGAAATAGTGGCTGAAATAACTGAGGGAATTCCGTCTGATCTTCAGGTAAACGGACAGGGTGGTTTTTTAGATATTGAACTTCACCCCAACTACGAAGAAAACGGATGGATTTACTTTTCCTATGCTTCCAGTGAAGGAGAGGGAGAAGGTAGTAATACGGCAATTGTAAGAGCGAAATTGGAAGGTGAAGCCTTAGTTGATAACGAATTGCTGTATAAGGCCGAACCAAATTCAACAAGAGGACAGCATTACGGCTCACGAATAGTTTTTGATGAGAATGGATATATGTTCTTCTCCATCGGCGATCGTGGAAACAGAGATGTTCTTCCTCAAGATATTAACATAGACGGAGGAAAAATTTATCGACTGAATGATGACGGAAGCATTCCCGAGGATAATCCATTTGTAGGAGAGGATGGGTTGGACGCTATGTACTCTTACGGACACAGAAACCCTCAAGGCATGGCTTTGAATCCTAACACCGGAGTGGTTTGGGCTAATGAACACGGACCTCGTGGAGGAGATGAAGTCAACATTATTGAACCCGGCAACAACTATGGATGGCCGGTGATCAGTTATGGTATCAATTACAGTGGAACCGAATTTGCTGAAGATACTGCCATGGCCGGAATGGAACAGCCCGTTTTATACTGGGATCCTTCTATTGCCCCTGCCGGTATGACTTTCGTAACCAGTGACAAATATCCCGGCTGGGAAGGCGACCTTTTAGTTGCCTCACTGAAGTTTTCCTACATCGCCCATCTTGATGTGGAAGGAAATGATATTGTTAGTGAAACCAGATTAGTTGAAGGAGTAGGACGGATTCGTGCCATAGAAGAAGGACCGGACGGCTACATCTATTTTACTGCTGAAGGGGATGGTGTATATAGGTTAGTGCCTACTGAAAGTTAATTTTTTTCAAGAAAAGGATTAAAAGCAAACCCTCTAAGTATTTAGAATCCTTGGAGGGTTTTTTATATCTGTGAGAGATAAAATTCCCCACCTTTAAATTTTTTTGTAAGGAATTGGTTTTAAATCGCTCTTATAAGTATGGAGCGTCGTTCAGAATACCGATTCCCGTTTAGCAGATATCCGGCAGTTAGAATTGCACTTTTGCTGATAGCTGGGATCTTGCTATATCAATATCTTGAGCTTTCTGTATATACAAACATAATTTTATTTGGCTCGCTGACTGGAATTTATTTACTCACTGAATGGTGGAATAATCGGCATATAAGTATAGTTTGGCCAAATATAGCTTCCCTGTTGTTTATGCTCATTATTGTTGGCTTCGGAATGTTTAGAACGTCTATACAAGCTGAAAGTGATGATTCCGAAACGATACAACTATTACAAATTTCAGATTGGGAAGAGGTTCAGGTTTCGGGCAACGTTCAATCTATGTCGAGGACCTCGGCAGGCAAAATAAGGTGGGATCTTAAGGTGGAAGAAACGAAGGTTGGGGATGTAAAAACTGATCAAGCCTACAAATCAAGAATCCTCGCAGATGAATTAAATCAACAGCCAACCCTCGGTGATGAGGTTGAAATTACAGGTATTCTCATCCCCATTTCAGAAAAAAGAAATCCGGAAGATTTTGATTATAAAGGGTACCTCAAAACACAAGGTATATCAGTACAAATAAAGGCGAATACACTGCTGAAAGTTACCTCAAATACCGAAGTACTGGAATGGATCTGGTGGAGGGAAAAAGCATTGGATTTAGTGGATAAAAATTTTAATGAAACAACAGCACCTATTGCCAAGGCTCTGCTGGTAGGATATAAACAGGATTTAAGTTCAGAATCGAAAACAGCTTTCGCCCGTGCAGGTTTGTCGCATATTATGGCGGTCTCAGGATTACATGTTGGTTTTATAGTAGCTCCATTCTGGATTATCATTCCATATTTCTGGACCAAAAAATATGGAAGTCAAATTGGATTGGCGTTGCTTATAATTTTGCTGATTTATTATGCGGGAATCACAGGGTTTTCACCATCGGTGATGCGGGCCTCAGTTATGGCCGTTTTTCTGAGTTACGGTAAACTTTTTCATCGCATTAATGACTCTATCAATCTGACAGCCGCTGCCGCCATAGTATTGCTTATAGTTGACCCGGCTCAGTTATTTGAAATAGGATTTCAGTTATCATTTGCAGCAGTCTTGATTATTTTGTTAATGTTGCCGGTTATCCAGAATAAGCTTCCGTATTGGGTGCGAGTTCGTTGGTATGGAAAGCCCCTGATGGTAGTTATTGTTTCCCTTGTTGTTCAGTTTGGATTGTATCCTCTGCAAGTATTCTATTTTGGTGAAATTTCTTTAGTCAGTCCTCTGGCCAATGCGCTATTCGTTCCCTTGCTTGGTGTAGTTGTCCCCCTTTCTTTAATCGCGCTTTTAGCAACAAGTTTGACCTCGACTGTTGGCTTTATTGTAAACTATCCATCCTTGAAATTTTTAAGTTGGATGAATGATTTTGTGACCTCAGCTTCAGGATGGGATTGGGCCTGGATGAACGCGTCACTGGACTCAGGATTTATATTTGTATTCTGGCTTTTTCTGATTTTTGCTATATCAGCCTGGCACATTCCTGCAATGAGGTGGAAATTAAGCATTGGGATTATGGCTTCATTATGCGTGCTTTTGTCTTTGAATGTGATAGAGAAGGTGCAGCCGGGTAAACTCACGGTAACCTATTTCGATGTAGGCCAGGGTGACGCGGCGTTAATGAAAACGCCCCAGGGAAAACATATTCTTATTGATGTCGGGGTTTGGTCGCCCGGGTACAATAGCGGGAATTCAGTGATACTTCCTCATTTAAAATCCAAAGGAATTAATAAATTGGATGCTGTTATTTTGAGTCACCCCCATGCTGATCATATTGGTGGTATCATCGATTTAATGGAAGGAGTTGAAGTTGAAGTTATTTATAATTCCGGGTACAACTACGATTCCAACCTGTATAAAAATTACCTCCGTAAGGCTTCTGAAAAAGCAATACCTGTTCAGCCTTTAACTGCCGGTGATTCGCTATTAATTGATCCAACCATGTTGATGGTAGTTTTAGGACCAGATGGGAAAATTCATAATTCTGATCCCAATGAACATTCTGTTGTTCTTCACGCTATTTATGGTGAATCAGAGTTTTTGTTTACCGGTGATGCCGGAGAACATCAGGAGCAGCGCATACTTCAACAATACGGAAATTTACTGGATACAGACGTACTAAAAGTGGGCCACCACGGAAGCCGGACAAGCTCCAGTCTTTCTTTTCTACAAGAAGTAACTCCGGAATTAGCAATTATATCTCTTGCTGAAAGCAACCGTTTTCGGCATCCACACCGAGAGGCATTAAACAGGCTGGGGCAGACGGAAGCAGATTTATTATTCACCAGCAGAGAAAAGGCGATCGTCTTGGAATCAGATGGAATTAAAATCAATAGAGTACATTGGTATTGAATAGGACAGAATTTAAAAAGAGCGTATCCGGATAAGAATAATCAGAGACTCTTCATAGTGTGTATTTTCGCATAAAAACCGGTATTATTCAGGGCTAAAAAGTATTTAGAATCAAAAGCCCCAAAAATTTTTAATGGCAAAAAAGGAACGACTCAGCTTTGAAGAAGCTTTAAAGAAATTGGAATCGATAGTGGAACAACTTGAAGAAGAAGAGATTACATTAGAGGATTCCGTAAAACTATACGAAGAAGGCGTTAAAATGTCTAAGTTTTGTACTGAGATACTTGAGCAAGCTGAGCTTCGTATTGACCAAGTAAACGAGGCAAACACGCAGCAATAACCAATATATATGGAGAGTAGCAAGCCAAAACCGGGAGCACTGCTTGGCAGTATAGATTCTCCTGCTGACCTTAAAAAGCTTAAACCCGAGCAGCTTCAGGATGTATGTGATGAACTCCGTCAATTTATTATTGATATGGTTTCTGTACATGGGGGACATTTTGGGGCCAGTTTGGGAGTGGTTGAGCTGACTACTGCCCTCCATTATGTATATGATACTCCAAAAGATTTGTTGGTTTGGGATGTTGGTCACCAGGCCTATGGCCATAAAATATTAACTGGTCGTCGGGGGAAATTTCATACAAACAGGCAATATGGCGGGCTCTCAGGGTTCCCAAAACGCTCTGAAAGTGAATACGATACTTTTGGTGTAGGCCATTCCAGTACCTCAATTTCAGCTGCCTTAGGTATGGCTGTAGCCAGAGATTTGGATAAATCAGATAAGAAAGTAGTTGCAGTAATTGGTGATGGAGCCATGACAGCCGGACTTGCTTTCGAGGCCATGAACAATGCCGGTGCAATGAACAGCGATATTTTAGTGATCTTGAACGACAACAATATGTCTATTGATCCTAATGTAGGCGCACTCAAAGAATATTTAGCGGACATCACCACCAGTAAGACTTTTAATAAAATGCGGGATGAAATGTACGATATGCTGGGACACTTCAAATCAGCCGGGGAAAAGATGCGCAAGATTGCATCTCGCCTTGAAAAAGCTATGATGGCAGCTTTAACTCCGGGATCGTTATTCAGGTCACTTGGTTTTAAATATTATGGACCAACGGACGGACATGATGTAGACGGTTTGAGGAGAATGTTGGAAGATCTCAAAGAGGTTAAAGGCCCTAAATTACTCCATATCGTCACAGTAAAAGGAAAAGGGTTTGCCCCGGCCGAACGGGAACAAACAAAATGGCATGCATCAAGCAGTCCTTTTGATAAAATTACAGGGAAATCGTTGGTGGAACCTAAACCTGCTATCCCTAAGCCGGCTCCGAAATACCAGGATGTATTTGGGGAAGCATTGGTAGAATTAGCAGCAAAAGATGAAAATATTGTAAGCATGACGCCCGCCATGCCCAGCGGATCCAGTTTGTGGCCAATGATGAATACCTTTCCTGAGCGATCATTCGATGTGGGTATAGCTGAGCAGCACGCGGTTACGTTTGCCGCCGGTTTGGCTTCCGAAGGAAAGAAACCATTTTGTGCAATCTATTCTTCTTTCTTACAAAGAGGATATGATCAATTAGTTCATGATGTAGCCATTCAAAAACTACCGGTCGTATTTTGTATAGATCGTGCCGGATTGGTAGGTGCTGATGGCCCAACGCACCATGGAGCATATGATACTTCTTACATGCGGGCTGTACCAAACATGGTTATCTCATCTCCTTTGAATGAACAGGATTTAAGAGATATGATGTTCACGGCATCAAATTTTAGTGAAGGAGCCTGGGCTATTCGCTACCCCCGGGGCCGGGCAACGGGAATGGAGATTAGGGAAGAATTTCACCCCATTGAAATTGGCAAAGGCATAGAGCTAAGAAAAGGAGAAGATATGGCAGTATTGAGTTTTGGTCCTATTGGAAAGTATGCCACCGAAGCTGCCGAAATTCTATCTGACGAAGGTATTGAAATAGGTCACTTTGATATGCGATTTGCTAAACCCCTTGACACAGAGCTAATTGACGAAATCTGTCTGACCTACGATCATATCATAACGTTGGAAGACGGAGCAAAGCTTGGTGGATTTGGAAGTGCTGTTGCAGAATATATTGCTGAGAAATCAAATCGCCCCACACTTAAAATAATGGGCATTCCTGATCGTATAATAGAACACGGTACCCAAGAAGAACTGCATGAAGAAATTGGCATAGGAGTAACCGGACTAATTGAAATGGTTAAAGAAAAATTAAACAAAAAGGTAGGATTGTGAATAAAATTAAATTAGTTGCATTAGTACTTTTATTGATAGGGTTATCAGCCTGCTTGAAAGATTATTCAATTCCTAATTTTGAGGATATTGAAGGCGTGGTTTTATTAAATGAAGAACCGGTTGGTAATGCAAACATTCATGTACGTCATGTATTTGATCCCGGTGGACTTTTAATAAATAACTTAGAACAAATTTCTTTGGATATACAGGTGCAAACTTCAGGTGAATACGTTGGAAATTTATTTAGGTATGGAGAAAATGACCCTTTTTCTACGTTTTTAGATGGACGCCTTTCAAGGGGAGTGAATAAAATTTCAATTCCTGATTCCTTGTTAAGCAATGGTATTATTGGATATGAGGTCTCAGGTGATTTTGGCCCAATTTCAGCGGGGCTTTTAACAATGAGCAGACCCGATAGCTTGATACCATCTATGATCCCATTTACAACGACTGATGAGTCAGGAGCCTTTGTACTGGAGTCTATTAATTTGCCATTTAGAGAATCATTTTCGAGATCAAATGGAAGAAACCTTGTAATATCAGATAGTCTAGATATTATAGTTGCTAATGAAGAAGAAATCCTGAAAATTCTAAGAGTTAAGGTAGAACCAAAACAAGCTAATTTCTTTGAAATAAACTTAGACTAAGGTGTTGAACGGGAAATGAAATACACTCTTTCCGATTTTGATTATGATCTTCCTGAAAAATTAATAGCACAATCACCGGCCAATCCGAGAGATCACGCTCGCCTTTTGGTTTATGACCGTAGCAAAGGGACCATCCGGGATGATTACTTCTACAATCTCACAGATTATCTTCCCAATAACACAACATTGGTAGTCAACAATAGCAAAGTTGAAAAGTGCAGATTGCTTTTTGAGGACGGAAAAAAGGAATTATTTGTAACATCCGTAAGCAACAATAATACCATCGAAGCGATGGTGAGGCCCGGCAAAAAATTTAAGGAAGGCCGTGAAGTAAAATTAGCAGATGGGATTACAGCAAAAGTTCTGAGCATTGAAGAGGATGGTCTACGAAGGCTGACTTTGTCATGCGATTTAAATGATCCAAAATTAGCCCCTTACAAACACACCCCATTTCCTCCTTACATTGAACAAGACGAATCACTGGCAGATGAATACCAAACGGTATATGCCAAAGATTTAGGCAGTAAAGCAGCTCCAACGGCCGGACTTCACTTCACCGATGAATTACTTAAAAAACTTAAAGAAGAGGGAATCAAAAAAACCGAAGTTACCCTTCATGTTGGGTTGGGAACTTTTGCCCCGGTTAAGACGGAAAACATTCAGGAACACAACATGCATAGCGAGTGGTTTCAGCTTGGGTCTGATACCTGCCAGCAGCTAAATGCGGCCCAACATATAACTGCTGTCGGTACGACCAGTATTCGCGTGTTAGAAACAGCCTCAGATGAGAACAGACACTTTACCCCACAAAGCAGGGAAACCGATATCTTTATCACTCCCGGATATTCATTTAAATCCGTGGATGCACTCATTACCAATTTTCACCTTCCCAAAAGTACACTCCTCATGCTGGTTGCTGCACTGATGGGGTATGATGAAATGAAACGGGTCTATGAACATGCCATCCGAGAGGAGTATCGATTTTATTCATTTGGCGATGCCATGCTCATTCTTTAATCGCAAAAAATCAGCTCGCGGATTTAGATGTTTCTGAGCTCAACTCTTATTATATTTGATGCCCTTTTGAAATATTGAATCGAATGCATCAACATTCATTATTGAATGTTTTGTGTTTGATAATTTAAACACCTGCGCCCGTAGCTCAACTGGATAGAGCGTCTGACTTCGGATCAGAAGGTTGGGGGTTCGAATCCTCCCGGGCGTACTTTAAATAAAACAGCGACTTACAGAGTATTTAAAATTGCTCTTTGAGTCGCTTTTTTTGGTTCGGGGTAACAATGGGGTAACAGAATTGATTCCCGAATCTCTTGTCATGTCTCTTAGTGTCATTATTATCATCATTCTTAAGCATCCTTTTTTAGTCTCCGACATCCGAAAATTAACTTAAGGTTTCTGAATTTTACTTTATCCACATAAAAGTAAAATTATTCACATCTATAGTAGGAAAGTAAAAAAAGAGATCTTATATTTTATTTTAAACTCTAAAAGTAAATTAAAGATGAATATAGAAACTTACGACTGGGGCAGTAGACGTACAGGCAGAGATTATGAATATTACCTTCCCAATTCTATCAATCTTCCGTGGAAATGGGAGCAAGCATCGATAAATAAGTTACTGGAAGAAGCCTCCATGAAGCTTGGGGAGCTAAATTCCTTCGCAAGATTAGTTCCAAACATTGATTTATTCATCCTATTACATGTTACGACAGAGGCGGTAGTCTCAAGTAGAATAGAGGGTACTCAAACAAATCTCGATGAGGCTTTACTTGATGAAGAACATGTTGCTCCGGGAAGAAGAGATGACTGGCAAGAAGTCCAAAATTATACAAAAGCTTTGAATACAGCGATTGAGGAATTACAGAACCTGCCCATATCAACCAGGTTGATATGTGATACACATAGGATTTTAATGGACGGAGTTCGTGGAGAGAGAAAACAACCTGGAGAATTTAGAAATACTCAAAATTGGATTGGTGGGGCATCACTTAGAGATGCCATTTTTATTCCACCTGATCATCCACATGTAAATGATCTAATGAGTGACCTTGAAAAGTTCATTCATAATGATCAACTAAATGTTCCGGACTTAATTAAAATTGGAATGGTTCATTATCAATTTGAAACAATACATCCATTCCTGGACGGTAATGGGAGAATTGGCAGGCTACTTATTACACTTTATATGGTCAGTAATGGGATTCTTGATAAACCATTGCTTTATCTTTCTAAATTTTTCGAAAAGCACAAAGGGACCTACTATGACAACCTAATGAGAGTTCGTGAAAAGAATGACATGGCTCATTGGATTAAGTTCTTTTTAGTTGGAATTAGAGATACTGCAATTGACGCCTCAAACACCTTAAGTTCAATTCTATTGTTAAAAAATGAATTGGAAGTTCAGATAAAAGATAACTGGGGCCGAAGAACTGATTCTGCATTTACGTTACTCGAATACTTATTCAGACAACCTGTGGTTGAAATTAAAAAGGTCCAAAAGGTCTGTGATTTAAGCGCAAAAGCTGCGGGTGATCTTGTGAAAAGTTTTGAGGATGCTGGTATTTTAAAGGAGAGGACTGGACAGAGTAGGAATAGATCATACTCATTTTATCCTTACCTGAAGAAATTTAGAGAATAGTTTAATCTATAAAATGTAGCTGATACATAATTGGGTACATATTATAGTACATCCGCGCCCTTTCATTCCGGATTAAAGCCATTCTGATTCCAGTAAGACTTTACCCTTCATTTCAGAAAAACGCATGGCGTCCTTTAAAACATTTTTTGTCCAATCGCATATTCAAGTATCCTATTGATTACCAATTCTCCATCATGGGTTATCAGTTTATCTTTATTGAAAGGATCTTTAAGAATGGTTGCTATATCATAGAATATTTTTAACCTTTTCACCAATTGATGATATTTTAGATAATTAATCAGCCAAGAAGGAATCCAAGTTCATGAAAAATGAGTGGTTTGTTTATATGATTCGTTGCGAAAACGAAAGCCTTTATACCGGGTGTACCAATCATTTGATACGAAGGTGGAATGAGCATCTTGAGGGAAAAGGTGCGAAATATTTAAGTGCACATAAACCTGAGAAGGTAGTGTTTGTGGAAAATCATCCGGATCAATCCACTGCATGTAAAAGAGAGTATGAAATAAAGCAGTTTACCAGACAGGGAAAGGAAGCTTTGATCAAGGCTCAACACTCGCAATAACTATTTGGTTTGATAGAAGGGAGAGTTAATAAATTGGCAGAAAATGTCTATGAAAGAGAAATTTTTGATTTAGAGCGTAAATCAATCAGAGATAATGGAAATGGGTTGCCAAAAAATTTCAACCCTAAAGAAAGTGATTCTTTAGGGTTAAAACTGGTAGATATGCTGACTGAACAGTTACCTGGAAATTATGACTTTAATTCAGGAGAATACGGTACAGAGTTTAATCTCTTATTTAAAGTGGATTAAAACGTTAGATTGTATTTTTAAGTAAGCTTTTCGTCTAATGAGTATTTACCGGCTCCGGTAAAAAGGATAACAACAAACAGCAGTAGAAAAAGTAATCCCTTTTCTTTGGTGCCAAAAGGATCATCAGCATGAGCAACGAAAGCTACTACCGCCATATTTATCGCTAAAATAAAGGAAGCAATTCGGGTTCCCAGTCCCAGGGTTACCAAGATTCCACAAATTCCTTCGGCAATAGCGGCAAGAATAAGTGAAAGAACGGCCCCTAAGCCGATAGGATCAAGAAATGCAAAATCTCCATCAAGTACTTTCATCATTTTTGGCCAACCATGAGTTAAGATCAGCAATCCGGCGCCAACTCGTAAAACCAATAGACTGAAGTCATAATTTACTAATGCACTAATATCGGTAGAGAGTAATTTTTTAATCATAACGACAAATAAAATTGAGAGTTAGAAAATAATATGTAGCAAGAGAGCATAGAAGCTAACCAACCAATATGTTGAAACCAATTGGTTCTATAGGAACTATCTATTTCTTTAAAAAGTTTAAAGACCGTACATTTAGTTCAACATTAAACTATTTAATACTAATCTAAATATAAAATTATTATGGCAACTTGGAATATAGATCCTACTCACTCAGAAATTCAGTTTAAAGTAAGACATTTAGTTATATCAACAGTAACCGGATATTTCCGTTCCTTCAATGGAACCGTAAAATCTGATGGCGAAGGATTTGAAGGTGCTGACATCTCTTTTGAGGCAGATATCGACAGTATTGATACTAATAACAGTGATCGAGACACCCATTTAAAATCGGATGATTTTTTTAATGCAGAAAAGTTTCCAAAGATGAAATTTGAATCAACTTCCTTCAAAAATACCGGCGGTGACGATTATGAATTGACCGGAAACCTGACCATTAGAGACGTTACTAAAGAAGTTACATTGGAAGTAACGCATGGCGGAACCGTGGATGATCCTTATGGTCAAACCAAAGCAGGATTTGAAATCAACGGAACCATCAACCGTAAAGAATTCAATCTAAAATGGAATGCAGTTACGGAGGCTGGAAACGTTGTGGTAGGTGATAATGTTAAACTGCATATGAACGTACAGGTTGTGGAAAACGAACCCGTAGAAGCATAAAATTTATTTGTATTGTACCCCGATCAAAGGGCGACTGTTGATAGCAGTCGCCTTTTTTATGTAGTATACTTCTTTAAGAAATCATCTTTGTATGATTTGCCAACCGGGATTATGGTCTCACCTATTTTAACAGTATTCCCTTCTACATAGTCAATGTGCGAAAGTGAAATAAGGTATGAGCGATGTATACGTATAAACTGATGTTCCGGCAACTGCCCACAAAAATCTTTCATGGTTTGATAAAAGGTAATTTTATTATCGATGGTATGAACCGTGATATAATCTCCCTGACTTTCAGCAAATAATATTTCCTCAAAGGGCATTCTATATATTTTCCCATCCGCTTTTATGCTGATGGCTGACTCATGTTGAGCCGGGTCTGAAATTACCCTTTCTGCCTTTTCAACGGCTTTTAAAAAGCGCTCAAACGAAAAAGGTTTGAGCAGGTAATCAATTACATCCAGCTCATATCCATCCAGGGCATATTCGGAATAGGCGGTAGAAAGGATGACTTTTGGCGGATTGGTTAGCGTCTTAAGGAACTCAATCCCTGTAAGTCGTGGCATATTGATATCCAAAAAGATCAGGTCAATTTCATGCTCTTTTAAAAAACTGCGGGCCTCCAGTGCATTTTTGCATTCTCCGATAAGTGTAAGCTCACTTACATCATTGATATACGTGCGGAGAACGTCCCGGGCTGCCGGTTCATCATCTATAATCAGGCACCTCATCATTCCAGCTCCATGGTTAATTCGAGGGTGTACGTATTTTTATTTGTGGAAGTAGAAAGCGAATGCCGACCCGGATAAGCAAGTTCCAGTCTGCGTTTGGCATTTTGAAAACCCGTACCACTTGATTTTTCAGAATCAGACTGATTTTCATAGAAGGTGTTTTCAGATTTCAACTTCAAGGTATTTTGCTCAACGCTTAAATGGATGGAGATAAAAGAATCATCTGCACTAAGGTCGGCATGTTTAAAGGTGTTTTCAATAAAGTTGATAAGTAGTAAAGGCGCAATTTTTTGATTCGAGAGTTGTACTTCTAAATTAAATGCTGCTTTGTCCGGATCGTTTAACCGTTCTTTATGCAACAGGAAATAATTTTTTAGATAATCGATTTCTTCTTCTAAAGGCACAGAATCCATATCCATTTTATCGACTACATATCGCAACATGTCGGAGAGCTGGAGAATTAATTTTGGTGCTTTTTCGGATTTCTTTAAAGCTTCACTGTAAATGGTATTCAGCGAATTGAATAAAAAATGAGGATTTACCTGGGCACGGAGGGCTTTTAGCTCAGAGGCTTTCTTTTCTGATTGTAGTTCAGAAATCTTTTGTTGGGCTTTAAGTGAACTGAACCAACTTCTGGCAAATTCCATGGAAGAAGACAGGATCAGGTATAAGGTGACAATCCCAATAAACTCCAAGCCACTGTATAATCTTACCAGGTAATAATTAGGAAAAAGCCATCCCGCAAAAACATCAAAAGTTAATGTATACAGTGGAATGGTAGACCCATAGAGCCCTAATAAGGTTGTAATACCATACACCCAAAAACGAGACTTGGCGAGATAATTGGGAACCAAATGAAAAGAATGCATCGAAACGGCGTACACCAAAGGAACATGAAATAGGAAAGTGTAAATATAGTCGATGCTTTTATATTCGTCATCATAGCTGAAAACTTCTAAACCAATATAGAACGAGATGGCCCAAAAGAGCAGGTAGCTGACTATTTGTTGCTTCGTTTTTTTATTCATTTATGGGACTCATTTTTTCTAAAATAATAGGATCTTCATACGCATTCTCCTCATTTCCATATTTAGATACAAATTTATGGAGCTCATCCGAAGATGCGGTTATCAAGATTTCAGAGGAGTCATCAAATTCAGAATACATACGTTCATGTTTAATGCGCACCTGATTGTTCGAAATTAGGTCACGTATCCAAGAACTTGCAAAGGGTTCAATCACAAGACGGTCATTTTGTAACTGCACTTTAGAAAAGGTGTTCACATTCAGCCGATGAGAATTTGCGAAAGTGGAATTTACCTCCAAATCAACTTCAAACAATTTAAGGTTTAAATAATAAGTACCGTCAATTTCGCCCGTCATACCAATATAAATTTCAGGGTTGAAATTAGGTTCATCCGGTTTTTCACGTAGAATTAAGTACCCAGGGAAGCCCAGGGAATCAGTTTCACCGGGATCAAAGCTAACATCATCACTGGGATATGATTTTATAATTTGAGCAATAACTTCAGGAGTTTTATCGGAGGCAAAAGTCCACCGGGTATCTTTGGATTCATACACCCCTTCAATCCCCTCCATCATCTTGACGTTTTGGCTCGTGATTAAAGGGTGTGCAGATTTAAGAAAGCAACCACTGCTAATCAGAGCAACAATTGCTATAAGAACGAAAATTTTCAGATGATTATTCATAATGTTTTTATTTCTGGTTATTGAGTTGCACCAAAGAAAAGAACACCTGAACAATCCATAAAATATTTTCGATGAACGAACCAATTCACTCGGTGAATAACAAAGAAAAACTAAAAAACTGCTAAAAGCGGTAAATTTTAATCAATGAAACTTTAATATGGGGAAATTGAACAGTATAATCAGCTGAACCAAATTTAAAGACTATGAATAAACTAACTACGCTACTTACTTTATCATTTTTATTGGTATTGACTGCATGTCAGCCAAAACAGGAAACAGAAAACGCAGCAGAACCACCGACTAAAGAATGGTCCATCGCTCTTCATGGCGGTGCGGGCTATGTCTCCCCGGATATGCCAGAAGATCGAAAGCAAGCTTACATGGAATCACTGGAAGAAGCCTTAGCTATAGGCTCTGAAATTTTAGCCAACGGTGGCTCAGCCCTTGATGCGATTGAAAAAACCGTCAATTACATGGAAGACAACGAGCTCTATAATGCAGGGAAAGGAGCTGTTTTTACTTCTGAAGGCAGAAATGAATTAGACGCCGCCATCATGGACGGCTCAACCCTGAATGCCGGTGCAATAACGGGAGTAACAACAGTCAAAAATCCGATTACACTGGCTCGCCGTGTTATGACCGATTCGAAACACGTATTCTTTTCCGCTGATGGTGCAGAGACCTTTGCCGATGAAACCGATGTAGAACGCGTGGACCCAGAGTACTTTTATACGGAACGCAGGTATCAGTCTTTGCAAAGAGCCAAGGCAGAAGAACAGGAATCGAACCTGATTGAGACCAATGAAGAGAAGGAATGGAAATACGGTACAGTGGGAGCTGTAGCCAAAGATGTAAATGGTAATTTAGCCGCAGCTACCTCAACCGGTGGTATGACGAATAAAAAATATGGCCGTGTAGGAGATGTTCCCATTATCGGTTCCGGAACCTATGCCAATAATTTAGTTGCTGTATCAGCTACAGGTTGGGGAGAGAAAATTATGCTGAATGTGTCGGCTCACACCCTGGCAGCTCATATGGAATTTCAAGAAGCTACTTTGCAGCAATCTATGGATTATCTGGTGGATGAAGTGTTAGAACCCGGTGATGCAGGCTTCATAGCAGTAGACAAGTATGGTAATTTCTCGATGAAAACAAATACAGGCTCCATGTTCCGAGCAGCCACCGATTCTGAAGGAAATAAAGAAATAGGAATCTGGTAAATATCAGTTTTACAGTGTGAAAGTGTTACAGTGTTTACGAAATACTAACTACGTAAACACTGTAACACCTAAACACTCTCGCACCGTAACACGAACTACCCTAATCTAAACTGATCTCGCAGTTCCTGAATATAGATTCCGATGTCATTTCTCAGTTCAAACAATCGGGCGTGTATCTCTTGATATTGCTTTTTGGTGAAAAGGCCCTCTTTTTTAAATCCCTGTAGCAAACCGAGGGCACTATTCGCACTATTTAGTCCTTTTTTGGAATAGGCAATATTAGCGCCAATATATTCTTGTTCAAAGCCGAATGAATGACCACCGGCAATTTTAGCTCCAATTTTCAGCACTTCATCCACAAAGCTGTGTAAATCTTTGGAGTGTAATTTAGGGTGTACGGTTTCAAACCACTTTAAGATATCAACGGCGAGATCTTTGGTATCCAGGTAGATGTTAAGGCTCTCAAGTTCAGCATAGTCGGAGTAGATGTATTCGTCACTCAGGCTCTTCCATTCTTCGCCTTCGTCAAAGTCATCAAAATCATCGTCATCGTCCATGTTTAGGAATTCGTCATCAGAAAGACCAAATAAGAAATCCTCGTCATCCCAGTCATCATCTTCATCTTCCCAATCGTCTTCATCTTCGGGGAAGTAGGCTTCATCCATTAGTAGTTCTTCTTCAACGTACGCTTCAAAAGCGTCGTCTTCATTTTGGCTTTCTTGCAGAAGGGTGATCCACCGAGGGGTGTTACCTTTAGAATCTGAGGCTATGAATTTTCGAAGCTGCTCGCTCTTTCTTTCAACCTCATTCAGATGAGCTTCCCATTTGAATTCGTCCCAGTGTTCGTCATCGAATCCATCAAAATGCATGTGCATAAAAGGCAGGATATTGGTTGTTATTTATTATAGAAAAGGAATTACGAGTAGTAATGCAAGACCTTGTGGAAAAGTTACGCTTTTTGTGGATAATTAATCGTTAGAGTCTCTCTAAAACTCCGATTATTATCTGAGTCAATTTGGGCTCTGCCATGGCGGCGGCTTCCAATACATCTTCAATGACTACCGGCTCAAGTGCCTCCGGGAAGCATTCATCCGTGATCACAGAAATCCCTAATACATCCATTCCCATATGGACGGCTGTTATTACTTCCGGTACCGTACTCATCCCCACCACATCTGCTCCAAGCTGACGCATATATCGATACTCAGCTTTGGTTTCAAGCATAGGTCCGGTGACGGCTAAATACACCCCTTGATGCATTTTTATAGCATTTTCTAAAGCTACATTTTCAGCCAGTTCCAGCAGTCGCTCGGTGTAAGGTTCACTCATATCAGGGAAGCGCGGACCAAGTTCATCATCATTAGGACCGATAAGCGGATTATCTCCCTGGAAATTAATGTGATCTCTAATCAGCATGATATCTCCGCGACTGAAATTGGTATTCAATCCGCCGGAGGCATTACTTACGATCAGTGTTTGCGCGCCTATGGCCATAGCTACCCGAACCGTGAAAGCAATCTGTTGCATGGTATAGCCTTCATAATAATGGAATCGACCCTGCATGGCTACTACATCTTTTCCACCAAGTTTTCCAAAAATGAGTTTACCGGCATGGCTTTCTACGGTAGAGACTGGAAAATGGGGAATATCTTTGTAGCTGATTATATGATGGGTTTCAATGTCATCAGCAAGTTGACCTAAACTGGTTCCCAAGATAAACAGGTATTCAGGTTGAAAGGCGGTTTCTCCTTGTATAAAGGAAACTGCTTTGTCTCTTTTTGCTCTGAATTCTTCAACCGTGTCGTATTTCATGTAGAAATATTTTATAAAAAAGGATAATTGATATTCTCAAAGTTAAGAACTGGTCAACTTGAAAACATCAAATTTGGAAAAGGTTAATCAATTTCATCTAAGATATCATCCAGGCGATCACTTCCGGGAGGAAAGGCATGATCTTCGTCATCGTCTTCATCATTGTCCTTATTCTGCAAAGGAGTATCTTCAAGGTCTTCGTCAAAACTAAATTTCGGAGTGGTCCCGGTATTCTCAATAGCTTCGTCGAGGTTTTCTTCTTTGGGAAGACTAAAAACCCCCATCTCGTCATTACCGAATTTCTCAACCGATTTTTTGGCGTTATCTAAGTAAGAAGAAATACCGTTTATGATTTCTTCACGGCGATCGAGCAGTCGTAATATACTTTGCCTGATTTGCTGCCGGTTATGGTTAGCTTCTTTGATGATAGCATCGGCTTCCATCTCGGCTTTTTGGAGTGTGTTTTTGGCCTCTTGTTTAGCCCCGGAAATTTTCTGTTCGGTTGATTCTTTGGCTGTTTGAAGCGTTTCGTGAAGAGCGTCTTCAACGCGTTCATAGTGTTTAACGCGCTCAGTCAGTTTATCAATTTCCTGCTCTAATTCCCGGTTTTTATTAATCAGGTGTTCAAATTCGTTTGCGACTAAAGTAAGGAAAGCATCAACATCTCCGGTGTCATATCCACGGAGTGATTTTTCGAAAGATTGTTGTTTTATCTCAAGCGGTGTGAGTTTCATAAAAACCTGATTTTATCTTCTTAAAGGCCTATTAAAAGTAACATTTATTCATTTAACATGTTACGCAGATTTCCATCATTGTCTTTTTCTTTTTCGGATGATGAACGAACTTCTTGTTCTTCTATTTCAATATCGCCCATGGTTTCATGCGTTTCATCCAGTCGATACTGTTCTTCTTCAAGGTCAGATACAATAGCCTCAAGATTAGTTAATCTTCGTTCGGTGTTTTTCTTGAATTCCCCAAGAGCTCTAAAAAATTGAGGGTCAATATCGGTATTTCCGCTTTTCCTGTTAATCCACTGTCTGATCAAGCTGAAAATGTTCCAGAATAAAAAACCGGCAAACCCCAATCCGCCGATAATGGCAACAATCGCAATGATAAACTCTTCACCACTCATAATTTTTAACCTTTAATTTCGAGTTCTGTTCCTTCTGGAAGTATTATCGGAATTTTGTTCCTCAACTTCATCATCAATTTCAATATCACTCAATGGATTAGTAGTACTTTTTGCCGAGCTTTTCTTTGAATTGGAAACTTCAGCTTCCAGCTTTTCGACACGGGACTTCAAATTATGTACAATTTGACGAAGTTCGTGAACTTCCCGGGAGCCCGACATTCTTTTAGCTTCCATTTCAAGCTCCTTTTCTTTGTACGAATAGATAAGTCCACCTGCTACCGAAACAATAGCGATTATGGCATACCAAGGTAATCCAAAAAACATAATGCCCTCAATTAATTAGTTCTGATTTTTTGATTGAAAATCATACGCAAACCTTTAGTCATAGTTTCGCGCACCAAATATGGCACTGCCTATTCTCAGCATGGTTGCACCTTCTTCGATAGCAACCTTAAAGTCGTTGGTCATGCCCATAGAAAGATGCTCTAACTGTACACTGCCGGAGTTGTTTTCTTGGTGCTCATCAAAAAGCTTTTTTAACAACTTAAACTCTGAACGAACTTCTTCGGAATCATCCACGAAAGAAGCCATGCCCATCAATCCTTTTACCTTAACAAATTTATAATCCCGGGCCGACTCAAGTATTTTTTCAACATCTCCGGGTTTACAACCGCCTTTCTGTTTTTCATTGCTGATGTTGACCTGCACCAATGCATTCACAACACGATTGGCTTTTCCTGCTCTTTTATTGATTTCTTTTAAGTATTTGGCTTTTTCAACAGAGTGAATCCATTTAACGCGATCAGCAATGTATTTAATTTTATTAGTCTGAAGGTTCCCGATGAAATGCCAAACAATGTCGGGCTTGGCGATGCTTTCCATTTTATCTTCAAGTTCCCGCATTCGGTTTTCGCCAAAATGGAGCTGACCGGCAGTAACCGCAGAAAGGATATCCTCATTTGGCTTGGTTTTACTAACAGCCACCAAGGTGATATCCTTCGGGTCGCGCCCGACTTTTTCACAGGTTTTATTTATTTCTTGTTGAATGTCGGAAAGATTTGAAGCTATCTCTTGCTCATTCATAAAAAACAGACGTTTTTTCGGGTTTCACTTAATTAACCATAAGATAAGCTTTTATCATTCATGAATAAGCCTTATTTTTGGGAGCTCTAATGATATTGTAATTAATGGTTACTTATTGAGATTGATATTATTCAAATTCATAATTCCGCTTTCGACGATAATGTCGGATTCAAATAAACGAGGGGATAGATAGCATGTCAACCCGAATCCGGCAGATATCAACTTTCCTCGACCAGTGGGCGCCACCCAAAGTAAAAATGGATTACGATAATGTCGGATTACTTGTAGGAGACCCGGAAGCGAATGTAACCTCCGTTCTTACCTGCCTTGATGTAACCGACGCTGTTGTTGCCGAAGCTATTGAAAAAGGATGCCAGCTTATTGTAGCTCATCACCCACTTATTTTTAGCAAGATCGGAAGCATTAATCCCACCGACGAACAAGGCCGCATAATTTACAAGCTGATTAAAAATGATATTGGCTTACTGGTTGCTCACACGAACTTAGACGCCGCATTGGATGGCGTCTCTTTTGTTTTGGCAAACATTCTTGGCTTGGATAATTTGAGGTTTTTAGATAAGAACTACTCCATCAGCCGAAAAATCAGGATTATTACTTCTCATGCGGACAGTGAAGCCGTCCTAAAATTATTGAACTATCATTCTGCTGAAGAAGCACACTATTTTGATGTGAAAAGCCGGGAAGATGGACTCAAGTGTTTTGAAGCAACTATTGATCAACACAATGTATCGGTGCTGAAAAAAGCCCTTGAAAATGAGGGTATGCTGAAAGAAGGAAGTTTCCAGGTGATTGATCTGGCTTCAACATCACAAAATTTTGGAATGGGTGTGATCGGGGAATATCCGGAAGAAGGAATTGGTAAAAATGAATTTTTGCACCTGGTTTCCAAAGCATTAAATGTTAAGGCCGTTCGCTATTCAGGAGATGTTGATCGTATTAAGAAAGTGGCCGTTTGTGGCGGAGCCGGAGTATTTTTGAAGAACAAAGCGATTAGTGCCGGCGCTCAAGCCTTTGTAACGGCCGATATTAAATACCATGACTATTTCACCGAGAAGGATGATTTCCTGTTGCTCGATGTGGGTCATTATGAAAGTGAATTTCCTGTTGCCGAAGCTATTAAAAATGAATTATCAGAAGCATTTGAAGGTATTGAAATCTCGGTAACCCGAACTGAAACGAATCCGATGCAGGTCTATGTATCGGACACTAAACCTAAAACTATTCAACCAAGCTGAATCTCACTCCATGAAAGAAGTATTACAAAAATTAGCGAACCTGCAATACATTGACAGCCGCATTGACGAACTGAAACAACTCCGAGGTGATCTTCCTGAAGAAGTGCTTGATCTTGAAACAGACATTGCCCGTAAAGAAGCTCGCCTCAATAATCTTAAGGATGAAGATAAAAACCTAAAGGTTGAGTACGATAAACTGCAACTTGATCTTCAAACTGCTAAAGAAAAAATAGAGAAGTACGAAGATCAGCAGTTAAACGTGCGCAATAACCGCGAATATGACGCTCTCACTAAAGAAATAGAGGCGCAAAAACAGGTTATTGAAAATGCCGAGTCGCGACTCAAAGAAATTGAGAAGCGAAAAGAGGAAATTGGTCCTGATCTTGAAAAAGCTGAAAGTGAACTCGAAGAAGCAGAAAAACTTCATAAAGAGAAAAAGGATAACCTCGACAAAGTAATTAAGTCAACGGAAGATGAAGAAGAAGGACTTCTTAAAAAGCGCAGAGAAGTTGAAGAAGAAATTGATGATCGCTATATGAGAAGTTATAAGCGACTTCGTGAAGGACTGAACAACGGAATGGCTGTTGTTGCCATGGACCGTGGAGCTGCTCTTGGAATGGCTCTTCCCCCGCAGACACAGGTTGAAGTCCGCCGCAAAAACAAAATCATTATTGATGAGAACAGCGGTCGCATTGTATTAGATCAGTCATTTTTTGACAATGCCAAAGAACAACTATCTATCTGATAACTTGATCAGCACATTTTTGAAAAGGGAAGTCAATAAGGCTTCCCTTTTTTTGTTAAGGGATTTTATATCTAAAAATTAAGGGATATAAAACGATCGCTAAAAGCCTTATCTTTAGCATACAGGAAAGCCGGGTGATCGCCTGGCACATAACTTTTATTTGTTAAGATGATTCAAATCAGTGAAGACTCTTAACGGTTGTCATCCTGAGCGCTTAAAAAGTATAAACAAGGATTAAATATTTAACGCGAAGGATCTCAATGCTTGAATCAGATACAAGTATAAACTGATAAAGAAATAAAAATTATGTGCTGGGAGGAAAGTCCGGACACCAACAAGTACCGTGCTCCCCGATTCGGCTTAGCCGGCGAAGGGGAGGCTTCCCGTCAGGAATGGCGGGATGATAGACAGTGCAACAGAAAACAGACCGCTTCAGCGCGGAGCGCTGAGAAATTTCAAGTCACAAATTCCAATGACCAAATTTTATGTAATAATTAAACATTGGGATTTGATATTTGGTGCTTGGAGTTTTCAACGCTCCGCGTTGGAGTAAGGGTGAAAAGGTGAGGTAAGAGCTCACCGCCCCAAGGGTGACTGCGGGGGCACGGCAAACCTCGCGGGGTGCAAGTTCATGCAGATGGTATACGCCGCTTGTCGTGACGCCATCGGGTGGAATGCGCCAGATAAATGATCGCCCTCGACAGAATCCGGCTTACAGGCTTTCCTGTTTGAAATTATATCAAAGCCCTGCTCTTAATGAAGAGTGGGGTTTTGTTTTTTAGTGGTGGTGAGATATCTGAGGAGAGGCCGTCTTTGTTCTTATCCGGATTTGCAATAAAAAGCCCCCCTTCTAGCAAAAGAAGAGAGGCTTGAATGATTGGATATCAATCGAATATCAGTATCGGTTCCAGTCGTCGTACCAGTGGTCCTCGCGGATATCCGCTGTCTTGCTGGCAGATTGCCCATTAGAGGTCACCGTTATCGTAAAGATGCCGGTATCTACATTGCCGGTTACGTAATTGAGGTTTGAGGGACTCAGGTACTGCTGGACCTGTTCATCAGACCAGCCGAATTCGCGGAGGCGTTCTGCACGTTCGCGCATCTGCTCTTTTTCCTCTTCGGTGCGTTCGCGCTCCCAAAATTCCTGCTCCCATTCTACAGTGTTTAGTCCTGCTTCACCTTTACCTTCAAATTCATAGATCAAACGTCCGGCCTTATATACTCCAATCGTGACGGGGTCATTCTGCTCTTCGCGTAAGTAGTAGTTGATCACTACATCCTCGGAAGCAGGTTCGCCGTTGAAGTTAATAAAGCTTCCGGCGTTATCACCGTTGTCTACCCAACGGTAGGTTGGCTCAATGGGGAATAAGTGAAAGTCGCTGTTCATCATGTCATGGGACATCTCTTGCAGCCATGAGATATCGGTAATAAACATGCCACGTCCATGGGTACCTACAATCAGGTCGTTCTCCCGGGGATGGATTTTCAAATCATGCACCGGTTGGGTAGGCATATCGCCCTTCATGCGATTCCAGGAGTTGCCTCCGTCCAAAGAAGCGTACACATGCATGTCGGTTCCTACAAAAAGAAGATTGGGGTTAGTATGGTCTTCACGAATTACATTAACAGCCTCATTATCCGGCAGGCCGTTGGTGATTGCAGTCCACGATTCTCCCCAGTCGGTGGTTTTGTATACAAAAGGCCGGAAATCATCACGGCGAAGGCCGGTGTAGGTTACATAAGCTGTTCCTTCGTGATGCTGCGATGCGATGACTCGGCTGACCCAGTACTCAGGGTTGCCGGGAATGATGTCGTTCAGTTTGGTCCAGTTGTCACCGCCATCTCGGCTGAGTTGTACATTGCCATCATCGGTGCCTGCCCAGAGTTCACCTTCGCTGAGGGGAGACTCGTCGATGGTGGTGATAGTAGCATACTGTATGTTCCCGGTCCCCACGATTTTGGCAGAGTCAGCATTGCTGAGGTCGGGGCTCACCACTTCCCAGGTCTCCCCCCTGTAATTGGAACGAACCAACACGTTTCCGCCATGATAAATAACATCTGAGTTATGCGGAGATATCAGAATCGGTGACATCCAATTCCATCGTGTGTTCCTGTCAATGTTTCGATAGGCGATACTCGAAGTCTCTCCGGTCTTGAGGTCACGTCGGACGAGAGGGCCGAACTGTGATTCATTATAAAGGTACCGGCTGTTGCTGGGGTCGACCTCTTGGTACATCCCGTCACCGCCACCGACTCTTTTCCAGTCTTCCAGATGGATTGGGTTGCCGCTGCGCTTGGTATTGGGCCCCATAAGAGAGCCGTTGTCTTGCGTGCCGCCGTAAACGTTGTAGGGATAATCCATGTCAAAACCGATAGCATAGAACTGTGCCAAAGGCTTCTCATCGGGGTGATACCAGTTATCTCCGCCGTCATACGTGATTCCCATGCCGTGGTCGTATCCCAGAATCATATGCTTAGGGTTGTCGGGATCGATCCAGATGGCGTGGTTGTCGCCTCCAAAGAAAAACGGGCGGTCCCAAGTCTTGCCTCCGTCAGTGGTCTCCCACATACGAATGCCCAATACGTACACATGATCAGGGTCCTGCGGATCAACGCCCATTTGCTGGTAGTAGTAGGCTGGGCCGCCACCCACATTTTCTTCAGGGTCGTGCGTCAGATACCAAGATTCGCCCATGTCATCCGAGCGGTAAACCTGATCGCCGATGTTGTCACCTTCAACGGGTCGCCCCTCCAGCAGTGCCTGATGGCGTTCATCGTAGCTCATACCTTTTACATTGACGTTTTCAATGTTGGCGTAAATAATATTCGGGTTAGAGGGCGCAAAATCGATGCCGATCCGTCCAAGCATCCCCCCGGGCAGTCCTTTAGATAATTTTCTCCAGTTTTCACCTCCGTCTGTAGACTTATAAATTCCGCTGCCGGGACCGCCTTCATTGAAAGTCCATGGCCGGCGTACCTTGTCGTAAGTTGCCGCCAATAGGATATCAGGATTGTCGGGATTGATAGCGATATCAACAGCACCGATATTTTTACCAGCAACAACCACGTCTAAAACTTTATTCCAGCTTTCGCCTCCGTCGGTTGACTTATAAACACCTCGTTCGGGATTTTCGGAGTACAGATGTCCCAGCGCTGCAACCCAGACGATGTCCGGGTTTTCCGGATGCACCAAGATTCGGCCGATATGATGCGATTCCGGCAGCCCCATATTGGTCCATGTTTTACCCGCATCGGTGGATTTGTAAACACCGTCGCCGTAGTAGGTGCTTCGCGAGTTGTTTGCCTCTCCAGTACCTACCCATACAATATCAGGGTTGGTAGGAGCAACAGCTACGTCACCGATTGAAATCACGCTTTCATGGTCAAAAATAGGATTCCAGGTAAAGCCGTTGTCCACAGATTTCCACAGTCCGCCGGAACCGGTGGCGGCGTAGATAATGGTATGATCTTGTTTGGGTACGGCATAATCCACATATCGGCCACCTTGTCGGGTCGGTCCGATATCCCGGTAATTCACATCGTCTAACATAGCATCGAGCTGAGCCTGGGCATAGCCCTCTGTATTGATTCCAAGTAATATGGTAAGGGAAGCAAGCAAGAATATTTGCCACCCGCGGGTAATTCTATTCATAAATTCCTTATTTGTGTTAAATGGAAGAGAGATTAATTAAGAATAAAGGCATTCGGCAGACGGGAATCCAGAACCGAATTTCTTTTCTCAGGGTATTTTCAAGAATTTACGAATGGTTGGGGAGGGTAGTCTGGAATATAGTTAAGTCGGTTGCTTGGTCGTTCACTAATCAATTGAACTGCTAATAAGCAATGGACAGAAAGATCGATTTGAGTTTTCCATAGTTTAATCTCGTTTCTTTGATCAGGCTTTATCAGGTCAAAATAGAGTACAAAATCCTACAACCACTTTTGGCTAGTTTTAGAAGCCAGTAATCCATCTTTTCGCTCGGCATGAGTAGGATAAAAGGGAATAATTAGATGAGAGTGGGCCTGCCTGCCGGCAAAGGCAGGGTGATGGATGGACTTGGGCTTAAATGATTTTGCCATGCATAAACAGGTAATGCTGGTAGCGGTTTCCTTTTTCTTTTGTTGACAAAAGCACCATACCGCATCCCATTTTGTTTATTTTTTACCCCTGATTTTCCCCAAAGCTCGTAAATCAAACCGAATTTGTAGGGGGGTCTTGTCTCTCCATGCCCCTAAATGAATATGTGGTGCCGTTGAGACAGCATTATTCCCAATTAGGGCAACTTCTTGACCAGACTTGACAGATTGACCAGATTCTACATCCGGATTTCGTATATGCGCATAGACTACCTGAACACCATTTTCACAAGAAAATCTGATTTCTGAAGCGCCTTCTAATTCCGTTCTATCCGGAAATTTTCCGGGTTGATTTGTTAAATCGTTTATATTAACGGATGTCACAGTGCCATCGAAGGGGGCTAAAACGGGTACTTCCCAACCAAACCAATCCTCATTATTCAGTCCGTTATTTTTAAACAAACTTGGAATCCGATGTCCTTTTAATCTTGTGGTATCATTTCTAATGACCATGCAATCCCTACCATAAGCATCTCCCAAATTAGTAAGCTCACCTTCAGCATGTTCAGCACAAGTGAAGGTGGTGTTCATCACAGGATAAAGAACTACAGCTTCGATTTCTTCGCTTGCCTGAGCTAGTAGGTTATTTATTCCATAAGGTTGGAATAGAAAAAGAGTGCTTAGAAAAATTAACCATAAAGATCGTTTCATAAAGATTCATTTTGTATCGTTCATTCTCCGTTTGTCTCAACGATCAAACCCCTGTCGGGTGTAATGATCAGGTCATGCTTTGCCAGTATCATCCCAATTTCTTGAGTGTCTTCGAGCACTCGCATATTGTACCATTTGTAGCGCTGATCCACCTGCGAAAGTGGCTCGTCTGTGAGTCGCTGTATTTTCTTTTTAAGCAATTCCCGCGCTTTTTCTTCGCCTACCAGTTCAACCATTGCATCAAGCTCTATCCAGCCAACAATAAGGTGTAAAAATGTACTATAGTCAGAGACGGGTGCGTTCGGATAGAGTTGCTGAAGTTCCTTAATAATTTCCACCTCTTCTCCATTTTCCGGTGCTCGATACGGAACGGACTCACTGACAAACCAGTGTGCTTGTTCATGGACGAAGATGGACATTTGTTGTTCATCACTGTCAAGAAAATCGGTATTGAGCGTTAGAATGGGATGACTATACGGTTGTGCTCCTACTTCAATTTTGACTTCTTGGGTAAAGATCCAGGGATCGAGATCGTATGATGACAAAATCCGCCTTAGCTGTTGGCGTGCTTCCTCCTCTTTCTCTTTTACAAAAATAATCTCAGTCTCTGTACCACTACTTTGTGCTTGAACGGTAGCTGATTGCAAACTGACCAAGACAGCAATTGTGGCAAAGATGAACTTTCTCATAATCTGTATGTTTGGTTTAAGTGGCAAGCCCCGCTGCGAAATCCGCTTGAAACGGTTTGGCGGCTAAGCGGCGAGGCAAGTAAATCTGTTTAAGTCCCGAACCGCAAACTAGTCCGCTTGAGCCGCTGGTTAAGTGAGCGAACCTACTAAGCAAACATTTCTTGCAAGACACTAAGCATTTTCTCTTCGGCTGAACTGCTGATTGCGCCAAGTTTTTTGATCAAACGGCTTTTATCTACTGTACGAATTTGATCTAAAACAATCTGTCCTTTTTGGCCTTGAAATGTAGTCGTTATCCGCGTTGGATAATTTTTGATTGTGGAAGTCATCGGTGCGATAATGACGGTTCTGATATGTTTATTCATTTCATCGGGAGAAATGATGACACAGGGACGAGTTTTCCTGATTTCAGAACCTTTTGTCGGATCAAGCGAAATCAGATGAACATCAAACCTTTGGACCGGATTTATTTTTACCATGTCCACTCAGTTTCATCCCAATCGGATGATTTTTCAATTTCTTCTTGATCCAACAAGACATCATCACCTTGTTCAGCCATTTTTTCGAAGGACGCCTCCCAATCTTTTCGGATTGTTTCAGCAGAACGAAGAACAATTTCATTGTCTCTGAGAATCATCTCGATTTCTTCAGTAATTCCACTTTCTTCAATCAGGGGTTTTGGAATTCGAACCCCTTGGGAATTCCCAATACGAATTATTTTTGTTTTCATGGTTTCGATATTGTATGAATCAATTCTATAATATAATTACAATGTACTTACATTTCAACGAAAGGAGAGAAGCTTTATTGAGCCACTTAACGACATTGCGCATAACCGGCAGGCGCAAGCGTGTTGAATTAATGACAAAATGAAAGAGTAACTAATAACTGGAAGGGAGGCAAGGGAATGGCGAGGCCTGTCCGAGTTAATGCGCTGGTTATACCGCCTAGATTTATAGGCATGATTTTCGTTAGACTTGACAAAATATTATTTCGACTCCCAGTGTCTTATCGTTTTCCACCACGCTATTGTTAAGACCAAAGCTAAAAACTGTATTATAGGATTGTCAAATGGTAACATAATGTCAAAGATAGTTTCAACTACTCCAGCAATAAAACCAGTAGAAGCTATGCTTGCAAATATACTTAAAACTCCTGTTGTGGCAAGATTAATCCAAGTTTCGTTATTTTGTTTGTCAGGTTCTGTGTCTATTGAGTTGGTTTCGTTATAATTTTGCAAACTATTTCCAAGTTTAGAGGTATTCTCTGAAGTATTACTTTTATCTTTGTCTTTAAGCATCTTAAATAGAATTAGTTCATCAAGTCGATAAACTTATTCGAAAGATCTACGACGTTGTTACAAAATAAGCGGTATAAGCGCGGGTTATGCCAATGTTGTGGCGCGTTATATTTAAAGTTCAATCCAAAATATTGTTATCATTTAAACTGATTTCAACTTAACATTCCTTATAGAAATCTCTAAAAAGCTCATTTTAGATGAGCGAAATAGTAAACTTTATTCTCGGATAAAATCTCTCACCTTCTTAAAATATTGATGTTCCATCATTGATCTATGACCTCCTTCTTTAACTATTATGTATTGGACTTCATTCTTCAAAAGATAGTTAATTTCGTTTTCTGAAGGAGGCCCGATTGCTTCATCGTTTTCTCCCATCAAGAACATCGATCTTTGCAGCATTTCCTTTGTGTAATATTCCTGGTAATCCAAAGCAACAGAGAGTTGTAACAATTTTGCAACATGATAAACTTCTATAGAACCAAAACCTTCTTCTGGCTCAACATATACTAATTCATCATCTACATATTTAAAATCTTTTCCTGATTCATAGGCTTCTCTCGCTTTTTGTGGAAAACTGATTCGCACACCTGCCATAATATATTTATCAGCAGTTTCTTGTCCATTGATAAGATGATATTGGGCTAAAAGTCCGCCATATGAATGACCAAGAATTACAACGAAGTGTTGATTTTCATAAAGAGCTTCAAGAGCTTCGTCAATAATCCTAATCGTACTATCAATTTCTGCTTTAGCTTGTTGGGATGTTAAGTTAGTCGTTGCACCAAAGACGGATTGGTTTACTACTTGTGATTGTTTTAGTCCAACGACACTATAGTTAGTAAAAGCATCCTCTACGCCCACACTCAATAGTTGGCTTTTGGATATAGAATTTCTAGGCCCACCTTGTAAAAAAACAACTACAGTATCCTTTAATTCTTCAGGAATTTCAACGGGTGAAAATATTGATGAGGGGACAAGATATTCATATCCATTTTCATCAATAGTAGTTGGTTTATAGGGCTGCTCTACTATCTTAACTCTACTACATGAGTATGAGGTAATTAAAAGTATTAGTAAAGTAAGAAAAGTTAAACGATTCATAGTTACTACAAATTTATCCTTTGGTGATGACAAATGTCTTGGAGTATATTGAAACTAGTTACCATATATCTTGTTGTTCAATTGTTTCCATTCTGTTAATCCGTAATGCGCCACAACATTGGCATAACGACCCAGCGTTTAAACGGCGCGGGGATTATAATTTAGTTGAAGTAGCAAAATTAATTCCTTAGAAACAAGTTTGATCGAACTTCGACCGCGTCCGCTTTGAAACGCATTGTTAGGGCGAGACAGCTATACCAACCACACAACGTGCAAAACCACCGCTGACCTACAAGCTAAAAATGCCGGAAATAAGCGACAGGCGCACGGGAAAAAGCCTGCGAAGGATGGAAGAGGAGGCAAAGCGCCACACTTTTAAAAGCCAAAAAATTTAGAATCGAACACGTGGCGCCCCGACGCTTGGGAAAACTTTAGAAGAGGCAACCCACACCAACGACCTGAACCGGCTACCTGACCCAAAAATTACCACCGGCTGGAAGCCCACATATTTTGACAGAAAGTAATGCGCCTGACGCGCCCTAAC
>NZ_JAVLBQ010000029.1:0-39781 GCF_031581265.1 Gracilimonas sp. | reverse complement strand
TTTACAATTTGACTACTGAACTCAAAACGAGCAGCTTCTGCTAACTGCTAACTGCTAACTGCTAACTGCTAACTGCTAAAATAATTCTCTGTTAAATCTGTATTACGCATTGCAAATGATGCCCACTTTAGCTTTATTTCAAAAGCCGACCAAAAATCATCTACATACTATGGCTGGTACACAACTTCTTAAAATCAAAATTTCCCCTCTATGCCTAAGAAGAAAGAGAAGAAGATCTTCGTTCTTGACACCTCCGTTCTGCTCTATGATTATGAAGCCGTCCAAAATTTCGAAAAAAATGATGTAGCTATACCAATCACGGTTTTGGAGGAACTGGATACCTTCAAAAAAGGCAACAATGTGATAAATCTACATGCCCGGGAATTTATTCGCTACCTGGATGGCATTTCCGATGCCAATATGCTTCAAAATTGGATTCCACTGAATGGTCGTACTCATGGTAACTTACGGGTGATAACCAATCAGGAGACTTCTACTGATGCCACAAAGGTTTACGGCTCAGACAAAAACGATCATCGCATTATAAATGCAGCACTTCACTTAAAGGAAGAAAACCCTAAACAACGGGTGATATTGGTTTCCAAGGATATTAATCTGCGCCTGAAAGCCCGGGCATTGAATTTGGAGGCCGAAGATTATGAAACCATCCGCATCAAAGATATTGAGCACTTATATCGCGGAAAAACCGAGCTTGAAATCGATGACCCTTCATTGATTAGTACATTTTATGAGGACGGAGAAATTGATCCTGATAAACTTGGACAAAGTGATCCGGTTTGTAACCACTATTATATTTTGCGGAGTCATGGGGCATCGGGGTTGGGATGGTACAATCCACAGTCCAAAAAGGTTGAAGTGGTGGATAAAATGCATGCCTATGGAGTAAATCCCAAAAATGCAGAGCAGACTTTTGCCTTGCATGCCCTTCAGAACCCGAATATTCTGTGTACTACAGTAACCGGAGCAGCCGGAACCGGTAAAACTTTATTGGCTTTAGCTTCTGCTTTAGAGCAGCGGAGTGACTTTAAACAAATTTACCTGGCGCGACCTATTGTCCCACTCAGTAATAAAGACATTGGCTATTTGCCAGGTGACGCCAATCAGAAAATTGATCCGTATATGCAGCCACTTTGGGACAATCTTAGTTTCATCAAAAATCAGTTCAAGGAAAGCAGTAAGCCTTTTAAAAAGATCGATGAAATGCTGCAAACCGATAAGCTTCGGATTGTCCCGTTGGCGTATATCCGTGGACGAAGTCTTTCAAATGTGATTTTCATCATTGACGAGGCTCAAAATTTGACACCTCACGAAGTGAAAACCATTATTACCCGGGCGGGAGAAAACACGAAGATAGTATTTACCGGAGATATATTCCAAATCGATACTCCATACCTTGATGCCCAAAGTAATGGATTAAGTTATCTGGTAGACCGAATGCACAATCATGATTTATACGCGCATATCAATCTTGAAAAAGGGGAGCGGTCAGACTTGGCAAACTTAGCTTCAAAACTTTTGTGAGGTTTTAGGTGTTAGTGACGAGGTGTTAGATTTCAAGTAATTCTAACCCCTAACACCTTGCACCTAAAACCTATTTTTTAGAAGGGCTAAGTAAATCAACCTGGAACCTAAAATTATCTGTTTCCATCGCCATGATATCGTATAAGTCGGCGATGACTTCAAAAACTACTTTTGGTGCCCCGATTATGGTTGTGGATAAATACCCGACTTCAATATCTACGTCATATTGGGCAAGATGCTCCAACAATTCCTGTACTTTTTCTCTGGGATCATCTTCGGATAGGGGAATATATGTGAGCTGAGCAATGGTTTTCATAGGAGATGTATCGATCTTAAAAGTTATATAAAAAATTCAGCTTAAAGATATAACAGAAGTGATAAAGAGGCTAATGAAACCTTTAATTTATTAAACTCATTATATTGACTCACAAACAAAAAAAGAAGTTTAGATAACATGAAAAATATGATCGAAGAATTTAAAAAATTTGTCTCACGAGGTAATGTGATTGAGTTGGCCGTGGGTTTAATTATGGCGACTTATTTCGGGGCCATCGTGAAATCATTTGTGAATGATATTATCATGCCGCCGGTGGGATATTTAATAGCAGGGGTAGATTTTGCCGAATTTAAATATCAGATAGCTAAACGGGTGTTGGCTGACGGTACGGTAGAAGCCATCTCCATAAACTATGGAGCTTTTATAAATACCATACTCACCTTTGTGATTGTATCACTGGCGATTTTCTTGGTAGTGAAAGTGTATAACGACTTCATGAAAAAAGAAGAGAAAAAACCGGATCCAAAACCGGCAGCCCCAAGCAAAGAAGAAGTGCTGTTGACGGAGATTCGGGATTTGTTGAAGAAGTAAATTCATAGAATACTAATTCACCTTTTTCTTAATGCGATGGTATACAATTATCATGGTGCCGTTGGTCGGTTTTCCCAAGTTTCAACTCGTTATCAGAGGGACGGGGAGGTCCATATAGGCATTCCCAACGGGGACGTTGGGAACGAGCATGAAATGAATAATATTTTACTAAGTCTTAATTGAAGAGTGAAATCTTATAATAAGTTTTTTAAAATACTAAATATACGGGTAGGACTTGACATATATATTTTTTTTTGATTTTTTTATTTAAACATACATTTAAGTGTATGCTTAACATTAAAATAAAGGTACAAAATCTTGAAAAAACTACTAATAGCAATTGCAGCAATATTATCATTGGCTGTATTAGTAAATTTAAACTTAGTTGATGAAGTTGAAGCTGATACTGCCTGTGATTTAAATATATACACACAAGGTGAGAAGCTTTGTTATATATGTACAACCGAAGACAGCAACCTGCAATGTACAGCTGATTGCGGGGACGTAATTTGTACTATACCTGATTAAACTTAATAATTTTAATGGGCCCTAAAACAGGGCTCATTTTTTACTTTATAAATAATAATTTAAAACAATCAGTTATATGAAATTGTCAGCTTATCTTTCTCTTCTAATACTTTTTTTCGTTACTTGCACAAATAAGTCAGGTAATAAAGAAACTATTGCTGCAAAAAAATTTTCAGATTATTTTTCTTTAGTGGATTCTATTGAAGTAAATGGAACCAAAGATAATCCAGTTTTTTCTGTTGGCTCAGCTTCTTATAGCCAGGATTTATTTTACATAACAGAAACTTCTTCTAATAAAGTGCATGCATATAATGAGAACGGGGAAATAGTTCGATCTTGGGGAAGATCTGGACGTGGACCGGGTGAGTTTTTAGCCATAGAATGGATAGAAGTTATTGGTGATACAGTGTATACCAGAAATGGGGAAGGAGCGTACGATTATAAATTATTTAATTTATCAGGGGATTTGATAGATGAAATTCCCATTGACGCAATGGCTCCTTTTACTAACTCCTATTTTCTTGATGAAAATCGTGAATGGATTGTTACTACTGGGATATCATCTTGTACTAATAATTTGTCTGAGACTTGTAATGTAGTGAAACAAAACTTAGCTACAGACTCTGTTCTTACGTTTGCACCTTCAAGTGAGGTAGAACCGAATAGTATTGGTGTGCCTTATTTTTCAGCTTATTCAAATCAGCTTCGCCAATTTTTTGTAATTCATGTTTGGGGGAGTAATATTTATCAATATGATACTACAGGTGAACTTATAAATTCGTTTTCCATTAACATTTCTCCTTACACAAAACCACTTAACACCGATGAGATTGATAGAGATAATCCGCAAAAAATGTTTGAGCAACTTTCAAATGCAAATGCAACAAGCTTTATTCAAATTGCTGCACTAAAAAATAAAATTGTCACTCAATACCTTCGACGTGGAGCTGAGTTTGAAGATATGACTCGTTACTTTGTTGATATTTATGAAGCAGATGGAAGTTTACTGGCAGGAGGATTAGATACAAATCATGAATTTATTAAATATGAAAACGGTAATTTCATATTTAAATCAGAAAACAGTGGGGAGGAATACGGCGGCTTTACTTTTTATATATATCAGCCGAAATTTTAGTTTGGTTGTGAAGGCTGTAAAACAAATTCTACTTAGAGGTTATATATTTATTGAAAGTAGAAGGTCAGATCCGGTACTCACATGGGGAACGTTGGAAACGACATGAAAGCGGACAGAAAAGCTGATAGCTGAAGCCTGAAAGTTGACAGCTAACCATCAATCCAAAGTCACCACTTCAACCCCATTTAGTTCCTTCCCCAAAAACCGCTCCGCCAGTTCATGAAAACGCTGGGGACGATCACTCACAAAGCACTGAAATTGTCCTCCGGAGGTATTGAGTAAATCCAGGGTTTCCAGTTTTTCTTTAGCTGCCATAGCAATTGAATCGGCCGAGTCTATAATTTCTACATTTTCACCGTTCAAGATTTGCGGGATGACATCTTTAAACAGAGGATAGTGCGTACAACCTAAAATCAGGGATTGGATGCCGCTGTCTTTAAATTCATCCAGGTAGAGGTGTAAAGTCTGAATGGCGACCTCATTATCAATCCAGCCTTCCTCAGCCAGGGGTACCAACAACGGACAAGCCTGCTGCTTAACAGTGACAGTAGGATCATGGGCATGAATGGCTTTCACGTAGGCCTTGGAGTTTACCGTTGCCAAAGTGCCAATGACTCCAATATTTCTTCGGTTTGGATCTGATACGGCATTATGTGTGCCCGCAGTAATTACATCTAATACGGGAATATCGCCGGAAGCCTGTATGATTTCTTCCTTGGCCGAAGCCGAGACAGTATTACAAGCAATCAGTATCATTTTCACCCCGTGCTTTAATAAAAAATTTGTGATCTGCAACGCATAAGCCCGAACTGTCTCTTCTGATTTGATTCCGTAGGGAACCCGGGCCGTATCCCCGAAGTAAATAATGTCCTCATTGGGGAGAGCATCGATCACAGCTTTTGCTACGGTTAGTCCGCCGATGCCGGAATCAAAAATGCCAATGGGGGCTTTGTTCTTTAAATCTTGCAAATGAATGGGTTTAAAGGAATTATTTACTTCTTGAAGGTATTCAATTCTTAAATCTTATTAAAAGGCTTTGTACTTTGTTCCGAAATAAATTTTTACCCCCACTTTAAACCTATTTATGAAACTAATTTATACGATTCTGCTTCTGTTAATATCTCCACATCTTTTCTCTCAAGATTTAGATACGCTTAAAGCAGATCTCGGTCAAATTGTTGTAACAGGCTACGAAGGCAACCGGAGTTTAATGGAAACGCCCGGAGCTATTGCAAATATTGAGGCTGCTTCTATAACCGGACTAAATGAAGAATCCATTCTATATGGATTGAATAAAGTGCCAGGAGTTCGAATTGAACAGCGTGCCCCCGGAAGCTATAGAGTGGCCATAAGGGGAAGTTCCCTTCGTGCTCCATTTGGAGTTCGTAATGTGAAAATTTATTGGAATGATATTCCTTTTACCGAACCCTCTGGAAGCACTCCACTAAATTTACTGGATGTGATTAATATGCAGGAAGTGGAAGTGATTAAAGGTCCTGCAGGAAGCATTTATGGGGCCGGTAACGGCGGTGTTTTATTACTCAATAGTCGTCAGTCCAATCAAAATGAAGTAGGTTCGGGAATCTATTTTGGGTCTTATGGACTTCAGCGATATACGGCTAATATCGAGCAGCAAGTCGAGCGGGGAAATTTTCGGTTTAACTATTCCAATCAGCACCTGGATGGATATCGGGAGCAATCATTTTTCAAAAGACAAACGGCAGAGCTTTCTTCAAGATTTCAGCTCAATGATAAGCAGGTCATCAAAACCAGTTTTTTATATTCTGATTTATATTATGGAATTCCGGGCGGCTTGACCCTGGAGCAGTATCAGAATGAACCAAGTCAGGCGCGACCGGGAAATCCCTTTGTGTTAGGCAGCGTGGAAGCCAATGCGAGTATTGATCAGCAGGCCTTTCTTGCGGGGATTAGTCACGATGTGGAAGTGAATGAAAATCTTTCGAATCTGACGACGCTCTACGGTACTTTTAGCGCTTTCGAAAATCCATTTAACCTAGATTACAAAAAAGACAGCCGGAAGTCCGGTGGGGGACGAACCCGTTTTTATTATGACACCGACATTGGCGAGGTGCGAACCCGCTTTACGTTTGGGGGCGAGTATCAAACCGCCAATTATGCCGCTCGAAATTTTGAGAATGATAACGGTGAAACAGACGCCCTCAACTTTGATGATGAGATTAAGATCCGTACTTCAATTGTTTTTCTTAAAACGGAATTTGATTTACCCGGTGATATTTATGTAACCGGTGGCCTAAGCTATAACCGATTGGAATATAGCTTGAATAGATTAGTCACAAATTTGGAAGATGATGAAGCCGGTTTAGCTGAAAAAACCTTCAACCCGGAAATTATTCCAAGAGTTGGGCTGGTGAAAAAATTTACTCCGGCATTGTCTCTACACACCAGTATTAGCTATGGATTTTCACCTCCAACAATTGAAGAATTTAGAACTAATGAAGGGAGTATTGCTTTGGATCTGGAAGCCGAACAGGGTACAAATTATGAGGTCGGAGCCCGTGGAAGTTTTCAGGAATTGAGATTTAGCTATGATTTAACCACTTTCTATTTCAAGCTGGATGAGACCATTGTTCAGCAGCCTTCCGATCGAAATTCTACAGTGGTATTTGAAAACACCGGTGCCACGGATCAATACGGAATTGAGCTGGCTACCAACTGGCGGCTCATGCAAAACCAAACCCGCTTTGTACAGAATTTGGACTGGCAGTTCTCTTACACCTACCATGATTTTGAATTTGTGGATTATCAGAAAGAAGGAAACGATTACTCCGGCAATGAACTTACCGGCGTGGCTCCGCATACGGTTGTTACTTCGTTGCGAGCTGAGACGGAACCGGGGCTTTATGTCAACCTTTCTTACAATTTTACCGATGAAATTCCCCTGAATGATGCCAACACGGTGTATTCAAATTCCTATCACTTGGTGCAAAGCAGAATTGGTCTCAAAAAAGAACTCTTTGAAAACGTAAACCTGGATGCGTTCTTCGGAGTAGATAATCTGCTGGATGAAAAGTACAGTCTCGGCAACGATCTGAATGCCTTCGGTGACCGTTTCTATCAGCCGGCCGCTCCCCGAAATTGGTTTGGTGGCATAAAGCTTAATGTTGAATTATAAATGCTGAATGTTAAATGGGTTTGTAAAACTCATTTAACATTCAAAATTCAACATTTAAAAATTACCCCTAAAATTTTCTCGCCAACACTACCGTCTCCTTAAACGTCCTGTTCTGCCCATTGGCACTATTGTAAGCCTCAAAAAGTACAATATAGATACCTACACGGTTTTTATTGCCATCATCAGTTAAGCCATCCCAGATTAGGGAGCCTTCAAATCCGGCTTGGTAGCCATCAGCTAATTTCCGCACTTCCCGCCCATAGCGGTCAAAAATCCGAATTCGGAGCAGGTAGTCTGGTTCATCCAGTTTATAGTTGATAAAAAGATTGTCTTCTGAACCATCATCATCAGGGGAGAAAGGGTTGGGTGTGAAGGTGATTCCGGAATTATCGGGTGCAGTTCCGGCTTGCTGGAAAATAGAATTTTGTTCACCGGGAGTTCCTCCATTTACGCGAGTACTTGAGCTCCAATTTGAGGGATCATTACTTGGGCCGTTTGGGTCAATTCGTTCTAAAGCAATACCGTCGGTATCAAATAAATTGGGGTTTTGCCAACTTTCATCATAAAACACAGAATCGATGGTAGTTCCGGTACTGTCGGCCAAGAAAATGGCGTCATCATTATTGGCAAGACTTAAACTGGAACGGTCAATACGAACATAGGATGATTCATCAACTTCGGTCATTTCAAAATACCGGGCAAGCCGGCTTTCTCCGAAAGTAGTAGCTTCGTCTTCTGCATAAACAACTACATAGTCGTTGGGTGCAATCCATTTAAATTGTGAAGAAACGGGCTGGATATCCCTGACTTCGTTATTTTCATCCGGTTCATCGTGCAGGAAAAAGCCTTCCAAAGAGATAGCATATTCTGAGCGGTTGTAAAGTTCTATATACTCGTTTTGATCCGGGAGGTTATCATCCGGGTTGGCAAGCGGATTATACAGTATTTCGTTGATGACCACATTGCCCGGAGCCAGAGGTTGTGATACTTCCACGGAAAGATTTTCAGAAGTATTTCCTCTGAAATCACTAACCTGACTGAACGAAACAACCAATGGTTCACCGGAAGGAAAAGCGTCTTCACCCAAAATTAAGATATTTGCATTCCGCTCGTTATACCCTGTGATAGCTGTTGACTCATCATTTACAAACACATTTGTGTTATAAATATTTATGAATTCTGAGAAGGCCACAAATATTTTTCCATCCGACTGAAGCTTAGCAAAAATCACTTCAGGCGCTGTCTCATCGGGTTGATAGATAGAACTTTGCTGCCCGGCTGAGTTTCCGGCTTCTGAAGTACTGGTAGCCCAGTTGCTGGCATCGTTGGAAGCTGATTCAGGATCTTTACGCTCCAATGATTTTCCAGGCTCATTACCACCCCAGGTTTCATTATAAAATAAACTGTCAATTACGAGCCCATTCTCATTTTTGATGACTATTGCATCTTCATCATTATTCAAAGAAGGAAAACCCGGTACATATACCGTAGTTGATAGTTGATTTCTTTTTGCTACTATATCAGCATTCATACTGCCTGATTGAGAATCGGTAAGTACAAGATATTCACCGGATGTGATTTGAGTACCATCCGGAATATTGGCAGAGCCGGTTGCATCCGAGAGGGTCCAGCCAGACAAGTCAAAATTTTGGCCGGTTCGGTTAAACAGCTCAATAAATTCCTCCGAATTTGCAGAAGCAGGTCTGTATAAAATTTCATTTATAACGACATCGCGTTGCTGAGCTTCTGACAGCACGATGTATTCGAAAGTGGTTTCATCGCTTTCCATCTCATTCCCGAAAATATCCTGCTGATCATTTACATTAATGGTATAAGTTACTCCATCAGAAAGTTGATTAGCCAAAACCAGGTAAAGCATATTGCCCGAGTATTGCGCTACCTTCTGAATATTTACAGAAGGAGAAAGGGAATAAGAGTTCAGGTTATGAGCAAGAGTAGAATCTACTCGTTCGTTAAAGGTAATGCGAATGGAGTCGGCTGAAGTGGCAGTGATATTTGTAATTTCGGGTGGGTTGTTATCTGTTGGAACTTGATTCTCAATACCCGGGGTCGCCAGGTTTTCAGAAGGAGAATTCGCCCAGTTTTCACGGTAGATAGAAGGAGCTGTTGGGCTAAGTCGCTCTAATGAAACCCCATTTCCTCCCCAGTCAGAAGAGTACGTTAGCGAATCCATGAGCATACCGTTGGTATCTCGGATGACGATAGCATCAGTGGAATTATTGAGAGAGGAAAACCTGCTTCCCATCAAAATGATACTTCGATTTGGAAACTGCTGTACAAGAGAACTATCGGGTGCTAAAATAACATAAGAATTTGCGGGTAGTTTGAGATCAGCATCCGAAATGACTCTGCGATTTCCGGTATTATCATTGAAAAACCATCCGGAAAGGTCAAAATTTCGATCGGTGTGATTGTAAAGCTCCACAAATTCGGTAAGGGTACCTTCGGGGTCATACATAAATTCATTGATAACCACATCTCCCCGACTTGGTTCGCTCAAGTCAATAAGGAAAAATTGTTGCTCAAGTAACTCTGATAGATTTCCAAAAATATCGACTTGGTTTTCAATGTTTAACCCGAAATAGGTACCGTCATCCTCCCGCGGTATTCTATTTTCATAATTTAGTACTACGGTATCAGGGGATAAGAAATTAATCGACTCGAGGTCTGGTAAAGGTTTATCGAAATTGAGAGGGATGCTAAAGGAATAATTATTTGGGTTAGCAGCAGGTCCGGCTTGTATCCTCTCACTGAAAACGACTTGGAGCGTACTGTCATTTACAATGGTGAGGTTTTTAATTTCAGGTGGGGTGTCATCAATAGGAATTTCATTAGGCAGGCCTGCCGTAGCTAAATTTTCAGAAGGAGAATTTCCCCAGTTTTCACTAAAAATAGCAGAAATAGTTGGCTCTCTTCGCTCAAGAGATATTTCCTCTCCACCCCAGCTGGAACTGTAGGTCAGAGAATCTATTTCCACACCGTTCTTATTTTTGATAACAATGGCATCGGTGCCATTGTTCAGGGCAGGGAAGCGGCTTCCCATTACAATCAAAGAGGCATCAGGAAATAAATCAGCAAGTGAGCTATCGGGTGCGAGTATCACAAAATTTTCACGAGGAAGTACAATATTTGAATTGGTAATGAACCGTTGAGTACCTGTATTATCATTTAGGGTCCAATCCTGCAAGTTAAAAGAACTGTCGGTATGGTTATAAAGCTCAACGAACTCAGAAAAACCAGGTGCAGGATCATACATAAATTCGTTAATGGCTACTTGTCCCGGTTCTGCCGTAAAAATTATGAAGTAATTGAAGTCTATAGATTCATTGGTTGAATTACCAAAAATATCGGTCAAATTTTGGACAGAAAGAGTCCAGTCACCTTGATATTCTTCGAGTGGGATATCCAGTGAAAGTTCTATAGTATCGCCATTTAAAAGTATTGCTGAGGTTATACTTGGAATGGGAGGTGTGTTTGCACCCGGTTCAGGATTTTGGCTGATGTTGTAGTTTGAGATGGTCTCTGCTGAGGCAATATCGAGTCGCTCTGAAGCAGTTAAAGTAAGGGTCTGCGAATCAGATGTGATCAGGTCTAATATTTCCGGGGGAGAATTGTCAGGTTGAACTTGATTGGACAGGCCGGGTGTTCCAAAATTAGCGGAAGGACTATCTCCCCAATTTTCTCTGAAAGTAGCAGATACATTTTCCGACTTTCGTTCTATCGCTATATCAACACCACCCCAATCTGAATCGTAAGACAATGAATCTGCTGTGTTTCCATTTGGATCATAAAGTCGTACTTGGTCTGAACCGTTATTCAATGCCGGCAGTGATGCATTGATATAATTTGCTTCCCCAAAAAAGTTTTTCAGTGCTTCCGCATCACTTGAAATCACAGCAAAACTATCGGGCAGAATGGCGACATCAGAATTAGAGATGGTAGTGAGGGCATTGTCATCACCAATGGTCCAGTCGTTGAGATTAAGATATCGGTCAGAAATATTTTTTAGCTCAACGTATTCCTCAGCTCCAGATGGAGGATCTTTCATGAATTCATTAATGATAATGTCTCCGGGTTGGTATTCATCAAACACAACAAAAGTGGCGGATGTATCGGCAATGGTACTTTCATTGGCTAAGTCTTCAATATCAGAGACGGCAACAGCGTAGGTTCCGCCTGTAAATTCAGTATTAAAATTCAGCCGGGCCACTGAAGCGGATTGCTCTGTAACGGATTGAGGATTGGTATTCCCCGGAGTTAATATGAAATTAGAAGTTTGAGCAGTAGAAAAATCTATGGCACGATTAAATGCGATATCTATTTCGGAATCAGATACTGCTGTAATAGTAGAAATTTGAAGAGGGGGTATATCAATCTTAAAATCAAAAGCGAACAAGTCAGATCGGGTGGAAGTGTATATGGTTTTGAATCCAAAATGAGAAGCACTGCTGTAGGTGTTATCTGTCCCGGTAGCGTCTTCACTTAAAACACCCGAGTACCCTTCGCCAACTTCAAGTGTCCAGTTTCCTGATGCACTGCGAGTTACTTTAATTCTAAAATCTCCGCCACTGCTGATATTTGTTGTACCGGTTAGAACTTCTGTTCCCTCGGTTCCTCCATCAACCCTGAAAAGGCGAAAGACATCATCAGATCCATTTTCACCCCCAACCAACTTATATCCGTTTAAGTTGGCGTCGAGGTCTTCACTGTCACTCATCAGATAAATTTCTACTTTGTTACTATTGGAAGGGGAGAAATCCATGCGCACAAAAAACTCCCAATAGCCTTCAACATTAGTAGATGGTATGCTCAAATAAGAAGTGCCAGCACCATTAGCATCTTGCTGCAACAGTATATTGTTATTTTCATCAAGAAAAGTGAAGTTACCGGGGTTACCGGACCAATCAGAGATATCCTGATCTGAAAAACTATCCTCAAAATTTACACTCTGTGCAAAGGTGAGCGAGTAGGAGTATGTAAGTGATAATAAAAGTAGTATTATTGTTCTCATACAAAATTATAGGTTGATCAGGTAATTAAATCAACTTTTATTGAAAACAACTACATAGAAAAAAATAGAGTAAAAGGGTTTTCCACCTTTTACTCCTGGAAGGACATTGAGAATAAATGTATTCTCAAGGCAATGATATATTACCTCTCTTTTGTTAGCTATAATGTTAGAGCGATGAGATGAGCACTCCTTACAGTTTTTATGTACTTTTTTAAAGAAAGTTTAACACCAACTAAGCCAAGTAAAAACAGTTAATAAAATGCGTAGTCTTCCATTTACCATAGAAAATTTAAACGGCGGATTCATGAAAATTGAAGGAATTCTGCGCGTGGAAGGAGAAAAATTAGTCTTCGAATTTCAGAAAAAAGACGCCGTGGTGGAGGCTTATCAGTCGGAGTTGAAAACCGAAGAAGTATCCATTTCAGAAATTAACATGCTCGAGTTCAAAAAAGGATGGTTTAGCGGAAAACTGATTTTGCATGGAAAGACAGCTAAATCATTTGGAGAACTCCCGGGTAAAGATCTTACGGAAAGAGTGCTAAAGGTGAAACGAAAAAACCGGGAGTTGGCAGCGAGTATCTCATCCAATTTGAATCTTAAACTATCTGAAGAAAAATTAAGGGAGTTGGACGACTAACCTATGAGTATTCCCTATAGTTATTCCATGTATGAGGCTTCGGATGCAGAAGTGAAGGTTAAAGAGGTGAAGGGAGTTATCAGTGCAATGGATCGGGAGATCTTGTTTGAGTATAAAGTGTATGATATGTATGGAAATGCCCTCAGCAACCTCTCCAAATTTTCAATTGATGTAAATCAGATCAAACGTATTCAGTTTAAAAAAGGATTTCCCTTCACCGGGGGAAAACTTATCCTGGTAGCCAGTCAATGGGCCTTTTTTGAGCCACTGCCCGGTAGCGATCAGGGTAAAATCACGCTAAAAATAAAACGCCGCGATCGGGATGCTGCGGTTCGGTTCTCTACAAAATTAAATTTATACCAGTCCCAAAAACGCTTGGATGAGATGGATGGGGACTAATTTTCAGTGATCAAATTCCAATTTTCAACTCATAAATCAATTGGTCATTGAAATTTTGGGATTGGGATTGGGATTGGGATTGGGATTGGGATTTACTTTAAAAATCCTTTCTTCACCAATAATTCAGCATTTAAAATAGCACCACCCGCCGCACCGCGAATAGTATTGTGTGCCATAGCTACAAAGCTGACATCAAATACTTCTGCTTTTCTAAGGCGACCCAGATGTAACTGCATTCCATTTTCGGCATCCGCATGTAGCCGAGGCTGAGGATATTTTTCTTCCTCATGTAGCTTATACAATTTCTTCGGCGCAAAAGGTAACTCAAGATCAGCAATTGGGTTTTTCCAGTTCGTGTATGCTGCTTTCAGCTCCTCCAGGTTTGACGGTGGATTTTCCAGCTTTGCTGTAACCGAGATCATATGGCCGTTGATGGTTGGTACTCTGGTCGCTGTGGCCTGAATCGGGAAATGCGGTTTTGCCAAGGTCGTTCCTTCCAAAGTACTTAACAGTTTCCGTGTTTCTGGACCGACTTTAGGTTCTTCCCCGGAAATAAAAGGAACCACGTTCCCCAAAATATCCAAACTTGCCACACCGGGATAGCCCGCTCCCGAAACAGCTTGCATGGTAGTAAGAATCAGGGCTTCGATTCCAAAGGCATCATAAAGAGGTTTCAGGGAAATAGTTAGAGGAACAGCCACGCAGTTAGGGTTAGTGACAATCCATCCGCTTCCATCTTTGGTGAACTTCTGATTTTTAATGAGTTCGGTATGATCCGGGTTGATCTCCGGTATAAGCAGTGGAACCGTAGGGTCTTGTCGGTAATTTTTAGCATTGGAAATCACCGGAATACCTGAGCTTGCAAAAGCTTTTTCAATTTCACCGGCTACCGAAGAGTCCAACCCGGAAAAAACAAAATCGACAGTATCAAATTCAGACGGGACACAATTCTTAACCGTCATCTCTTTAACAGATGCAGGCAACACTACATCTTCGATCCAGTTGGTGGCGTCTTTATACTTTTTACCGGCCGAGCGTTCGGAGGCTCCAAGTGCCTCAATTTCAAACCAAGGGTGTCCTTGCAATAAACGAATAAATTTTTGTCCAACGGCACCGGTAGCACCTAAAATTCCAACTTTCATGATGAGTGAGTTTTATGTTTCGATCAAAATTAAGTGAGCCCTAAAAATAACCATTCTATATCCTTAATGTGAGATTTTTAACCAAGAAATATTCGCTTTTTTTGATGAGGTTTATAGTAAATGACATTCAATTTAATTTTGCCACTAAATCTCGAAATCACGAAAAAAGGGAATCAAACTTAGCAGCTTGAATTCGGCACCCCTTTTTTTGTTTCTCCCCTATGCATAGGGGAGAAGACGCTGTGACTGATTGGGGAACTCAGTAATCCATCTTTCCGCTCGGTGTGAAGGGGATGAGGTTATAAATTCGATGAGAGCGGGGTGATGGATGGGTATTCGTTTTATTGTTTTTTCTAAGGCCGAAGAGAATTGAGTTTTATTCTCATTTCCATCCAACCAATCTGTACTCTATCTTTGCCCCATGAAATTTATCTATAACAAACTTGAAGCCCGTAATCCACAGGTTTATGCCTGGATTGTACTTGGACTACTTTTTCTCATCTATATCTCCAGCTTTGTTGATAGACAGATTGTGGCTGTATTGGGAACCGCCATTCGGGATGACCTCGGCTTTACCAATACACAAATCGGAATTCTGTACGGCCCGGCATTTTCCCTGATCTACGCCGTTTGTGGAATTTTTATGGGATGGTTTGCGGATCAGTTTTCCCGAAAGCGGATCATTCTTACCGGACTTGTCATCTGGAGCCTGATGACCGTAGCCAGCGGATTCGCCAGCTCCTTCGTTTTTCTGATCACTGCAAGATTTTTTGTTGGAGTGAGTCAGTCGGCATTGAGTCCGGCCGTGTATTCCTTACTGGCTGATTATTTCCCACCTGAAAAAAGAGCGCGCGTATTCTCGGTCTACGCCTCCGGGATCTTTGTTGGGGTAGGACTTTCCTTTTTGATCGGTGGTTCGGTAGCGCAAGCCTACGACTGGCGGGAGGCCATGAAGATCGTAGGTTGGCCGGGATTGGTTATTGCGGTTATAGGATTTTTATTAATTCGTGAACCGAAGAGAAGGTCGGGTAAAAGTGATCGTTCGGCATCAGAGTTTTTTGGAGTACTGCGGTTTATCCTCAAAAAGAGAAGTGTGCGCTATTATCTCGTCGGATTTTCACTTCTTTCCCTCAGCGGATACACCATTCTGGCTTTTATCGGAACGGTCTTGAATGATACCTTTGAAGCTCCCTCTATGATCGCTCAGTACGGTTGGTTTATGTTTGCGACGGGAGTGGGAGTAAATCTCTCCGGTTGGCTGGCCGACAAAATGGCCATTAAATTTGGTCCGGAGAAACGCTTTGTAATGGGGATTGTGGCTGCCTTGGGCGGACTCCCATTCTACTATTTTGGGTTATTTGCCGAATCGGTAATGATGGCTTTTGTACTGATCGGGATCGGGAACGTGATCGCCTCCTCATACAACGGAGTGGCGGCAGCCCTTATTCAATATTTTGTGAAATCAGATATGCGGGGGATGGCCGGCGCAGTGTATTTATTTGTGATCAGCATAGTGGGGTTTGGGATCGGACCGCCCGTAACAGGTTGGCTCATCGATCATGTATTTACGGATCTGTATGGCCCTTCGAAAGCACTGCTGCTGGTATTTACGGTGTGTGGGTTCTTAGCAACGTTAAGTTTCTGGAAGGCGATGCAGTTCTATCATGAAGATGCCGAGGATTGAGCAATACGGGGCGTATTGTAATTTGCCCCTACTAGCTTTACTTCTCGGTTACACAAAAGAATATTATGCTCAATTACCATGAATCAGCAATGATAACTATGTTACTATTCGGTTAAAGCCTTTGCCGTAGTTAGGAATGTAATCACGGACCACCCGGTTCGACTATTACCAATGAAACCACAACTCAAATTTACAACTCGTTCCAAACAGCCTCGCTGGGAATGCTACTAAGATCTCAATACTTATTGAGTATCAGACTCAACAATATGTTTCTTATTCTGAATCTGAAACTTCTAATGTATATGTATTAAGTTTGAAGCCTTGTTCAATATTTACAGTATCTTTATATGCTAACGAATAAAATATATTTTCAAAAAAATGTATTGGATATGCACCACCTAATTTAACAGGTGCTTTATTTAGGAGGTTTCCGTCATAATCAAAAATATCCATGTATCTGTCTGGAGTGTGGAACTCGTCATATATAAAAAAAATTTTTTCCTCACTCGAAAAAACAGCGTAAATACTTGCATTTGTTCGTTCCTCTACCTTATCAGAATACCTGTTAAAATTGGAAAAATCAGGCTTCACAAAAAAATCTGAACTTAACTCTTTCTCAAATTTCTTAATCACGCCAGCTTTATCATAGGAGAATAATTTTAAATGAAACGGATGTTGAAGGACATGAATTTTTGACTCTGATTCAGTTACTCCAAATAATGCTGGCCCTGAAATACCAAAACCTAAATCTGCTACAAGATCGGAGAGAGGGCTAATTTCTTTTACAATCTCACCCGAATCCATGTCAATTACTTTAACCATCGGCTTTTCATGCGAGAAAACTGTACTATTATGCAGTAAAAATTTTGTATTTGTAGCTATTAGTTGTGTACCCAACGCTTTAACGGGTATCAAACGTTTAAAAGTTCCTTCGAGGTCAAATTCAGAAATTCTTTGCAGGTCTCTATCATAAACATAAAGGGTATTGTGAGAACCAAAATCAAATGAAACAGCTTTTCTAAACTCCCCAGGACCAGAACCTTCTCCCCCAAAATCCCCTAAATTTTTTCCGGTTGAATCATATCGAAAAATTTTTCCAAGCCTTGTGTCTAAAATGTAAATATGGGTTTCATTCCTTAAAATTCGATTTGCGCCGGTTAACAAAGAATTTTGAAGATTAATCTCACCAATTTTAGTAAACGTGAAATTATATCGCTCTGATGTGTCGTTAGTTTTTTCACAACCGGATAGCAAAATAAAACTAAACAAAAATAATACTGTTTTCATGAATAGTACTGTATTTAATGACTGCAAGTAGATTAGTTTATTACTCAACTACTAAATCGGGACAGTCTTCTGTACAAGAAGTGCAATCGGGCGCATCTTCTGCCCACGATGTACAGGCGAAAATAGTACCTCCACCGGGCTTGTAACAACCTATTAAATAGCATGCATCTTGACCCTCAACATAACTGGAGTCAAAGCTTGTTATGCTAAACAAAACAATAATAAACGAAATTATATATGTTGAAAACTTATTCATATTAACCTCACTTTTTAAAGTAATATTAGGAATTGAAGTAAATAAAAAAAATACTGAAAGGCAATTACCCTCATTTCGAACGTGCTCAGCCAACGTAAAAAAGCCAGATTTTAATCTCGTTCCCAACCTCCCGGTCCAAATACCAAGCTACAATAAATAAAACAAGCCATCCCCTCACCCCTTTATCCTATTCGCCCGAAACATCCCATCAGCGGCCTGAAGGATCTTCATTCGCAACTGATCGTTATAATCAGGGCGTTCATTCAGAAAATCACGAACGGTTTGTACGGCTTTATCGGATGAGTAATTACTTAAGATCACATCCAGCCAGCGTTTTGGGAAAAAGATGTCGCCGGTGACCTGAATTTCCTGCAACAGCATTAAACTGGGAAGAATATATTTCTCCGATTGCTGAACCCGAAGCGGATGGTGAAGATAGCCCAAAGCACTAAGCACCCAGGATTCTGTTTGCCTGTTTTCCTCATTTTCTAAGGATCTGAAAAATTCATCCCGAACCATTTGACGGTTTGATAAAGCAGGACTAATAAACTCAAAACGTCGCTTACGGTCGCTGTTTTCAATATTCTCCAGCTGCGTTGCAATGATGTCCTGAGAACGTCCCGGCATTTTGATGGCAAGATCACCGGCCATACTGATATAATCACTTTCCGAAAGATTCAGTCCTTCAATTTCTATTTCACCCTGCCAGATGTCATAGACTTTTTCAACTTCAGTGCTGCTTAAAGCAACGTTCCTGAACGCATTAAAAAAGGTTTTTTTCTTGCTTGGGTTCTCTTGTTCATTCATCAAATCCCACAGAATACCTTCGAGCTGAGGGGTCACATTATTTCGTTCATCCTCCGTGAGCAGGTCCCAATAAATAGTTCGGATTTGCCCGAGTATCTGCCCAATAAGAAGCTGATTTTCTTCCTGCTGAATCAACTCAATGAGTTTATTTAAATATTGGTCCGGAACTACTTCTTTTTGAGCCAGCATATTTTCGTATAAATTTATGAGCTCTGAACCTTTTGATACATCTCCAAGTCGCTCCCAGGCATTCAGGTTTTTGAGCGCAGTTGGGAAAAGTCCATACCCATATCCGTCCGTGTTAAATCTTGGAAACTGAGGTTCACTGAGTGAGATTTCTGTTTCAGATTCTACACTTAAAACCTCATGCGTTCTAAACTCTCCTTCAGCCTGTTCAATAATAGAAAATTGTTGTGGCCAAACTCTGTTAAGTCCGTCAGCATCAACTTGAACAACCTGAGATTTCTCTATAGAAGAAACCAAGAAAAAATGAGGCCTGCCGGGTGTATTCACCCACACTTCACTCCAGGAGGCAAGGTCTTGTTCGGTTTTTTGATCCAATATAGAAATCAGGTCGGGCCAGGTGGCATTGTCGAATGAGTAGGTGTTTAGGTATTCACGTAAGCCTTCTTTAAAGACCTCTTCGCCTACCAGTAATTCAAGTTGATGCATCATAATGGGCGCTTTGTTGTAGATGATAGCCCCATACATTTGTCCGGCTTCATTTAGGTTTTGGAGATCCTGGCGGATGGGATTGGCACCGTCGGTACGATCCACGGAATAGGCACTGGGGTGATGGCGCAACACAAAATTCAGGTCGTGGTCAATATCAGGAAAATTCGGATTCATGATTTTGGCGGCCATAAAGTTGGCAAACACTTCTTTGGTCCATACATCATTGAACCACTCCATGGTAACGAGATCCCCAAACCACATATGAGCCGTTTCGTGGGCAATCAGGCTGGCACGACTAAGTAATTGTGAATCAGACGGGTCTTCATCCAAAAACAGAGAAGATGCCCGGTATTGAATAGCACCTACATGCTCCATTCCTCCATATTGGAAGGTGGGGATGAGGGCAAAATCAAATTTCTGAAAGGGGTAGTCGATGCCGGTGTATTCTTCTAGCCAGTCGAGGGAAGCTTTATGCAGGCGGAAGACATCATCAATATTTCGCTCTGCTTTTTCCTGATCCGATTCCCGGTGCAGCATCGTCATTTCAACGCCATCTACGGTTTGGGTTACTTTATCAAAATCTCCGGCTACAAATGAAAACAAATACGAGCTGATCAGATCAGAAGGGGCAAAATTCAGTGTTTTGGTAGAATCTGATTCATGCTCATAATTCAAAGGCGAATTGGAAATAGCTGCCCAGTTTTTGGAAATTTCAAGGGTGAGATCATAGGTCGCTTTAAGGTCCGGTTGATCGAATAGGGGGAAAGCCGTTCGGGCACGGTCGGGCACAAAAAGGGTGTATAGATATTCAGGATTTCGGTTCAGTGAACTCTCGCCAGCCGTGAATTGTATATCAACAGTATTCTGGCCTTCCTGTAATAAATCAGCGGGTAAAATCAAGTGTTCCTTTTCAAACCGGATATCGGTTTCATTACCGTTGATGGACATCGATTGCAGCATATCCGGTGATTCCCGAAAATCAAGCTGCACATCAAACCCACTTTCATTTAGGGTGAAATTAATGGTTGAGGATGCTGAAATAGATTCATTCTGATTTTCCGGAATATTGAAGTACAGTTCATAGGTGATGTCCGAAATATGAGCTTTTCGAAATTCCGCTAATTCCAGAGAAACGCCGGGCTCAACAGTTGGGATAGATGAGCAGCCTGTAAACCCGATTAAAAGAGCAAAAAGTACAATAGATTTTAAAAGGTAATTCATGTGCCTCGTTAATTAATTTGATGCAGCCTAATCTATTAACTATCAGGGAGAATTCAATTCGGTTTTTTAAATTCAACAAATCGGCTCAGCGAGCCGTGGTATGTACCTCAGCTCGCTGAGCCGATTTGTTGAATGCAACTACTATCTTTTGCCACGAAATCACTAAAACACAAAAAAATATAGTTGATTTCGTTACGCTTCATGAAGCTCAATTCTATAAAGAAAAATCCCCTTTTGAAGGGATATAACGCATTTCGTTAGTCCCTGAAGGATTTTGGAACCAAGGTTTTGAGTGGAGGAAGATGAGCTCTCTCAGGTTTAAACCTCTGACATACTTTAATAAATACTCCCAGATACATACCTACCGAACAAAATCCCGGAGGGATAGCCGAATATAGCCACGCGGCTTCAGCCCGTGGATCACAGACCACCCAAATGTTAAGTCTCAGCGAGACGACCCGACTTCTTCCATAATCGGGAGATCCCGGATCGGCGACTCTGCTTCGCTTCGCGACGTCTTGTCCGGGATTGTAGATGTTATGTAATTCGTTGACAAATGTTGAAAAAGTGAAGTCTCCCCTTGAGGGGAGATAAATCAGTCAGTTGTTCCTGACTGATTTTGAGGGGTGTTGTTGCCAAGCTAAGTGTAGCATGATACACTTCAGAATCAAAGCTAATGGGGATAATAAGATAGTAAAAGAGGTGTTGCCCTTAGCACCAACACCCACCGCCAGACTTCGCATCCGCTCAGTCCGGCACCTCCCTCCCCGACACGCGTGTACGGGAGAGGCAAGGGAGGACTTTACAGTATAGTCCAGAAAAACTAACTAATAGTTGTCCTCGAATTACATAACATCTACAGGGAAGACAACTTTTTTTAAAAAATTGCTAATTGTAGTATGAAGTGCTTTGGTACTCGTTGCTAAGCTCCGGCTTAGAAACGCAGTCAGTGAAGCTCCAGCTTCTCGAGCCTTAATAATGATCTGTTGCCAGTATTCTTCTTCCTTTTTCTTTTGTGCCGACAAAAGAAACAAAAACTCCCGGCTGCGAAAAAAGAGCTAAAGCTGACGGCATTCCGCTAAAAGAAATCAATGCTCCATTAGCAGGTTTACAGGAAAGCTAACTGCCATGTGGTATGATTTCTTTCTTAACGCTTCATTTCGTCATCTTCTTCACGCTCTTTTTTCTAAGGCCGGTAGATAGTATTCAACATAGAACATGGCTCATCCCAAATTCTCAAAAATAAAGGTTCCAAAAACACTAATCAGAAAAGGCGGCATCAAAAGCCGTTCCGGAAGGGGGGAAGTCGATGTTCTTCACATAATCACAGGATTCACTTGCTCCATATTCCCGGTCCATGCCGCTGTCTTCCCATTCTACTGAAAGCGGGCCTGAATACTTAATTTCATTGAGTGCCCGTATAACCCGATCGAAATCGATGTTTCCTCTTCCCACGGAAACAAAATCCCAGTTGCGGTCGGGGTGGCCAAAATCCAAATGACCGCCAAAAGTACCGGCCTTTGTGGGTTTATCTGACCACCACACATCTTTCATATGCACATGGTAAATTCGGTCAGCAAAATTTCTGATGAATTCAATATAATCAACACCCTGGTAGCCGAGGTGACTGGGATCGTAATTGAAACCAAACGCTTTTCGTCCGTTAAGGGCATCAATAGCGCGTTCAGCCGTAGAAATGTCAAAGGCTATTTCAGTGGGGTGAACTTCCAGCCCAAAGCGAATGCCTTCCTCATCAAAAACATCCAAAATAGGATTCCATCGATCCGCAAAATCCTGAAAGCCTTGTTCCACCATATCCGGCTTGTTGGGAGGAAAGGAATATAATTTCGACCAGATGGAACTGCCGGTAAATCCGTTTACGACATCAATTCCAAGTTTTTTGGCAGCACGGGCCGTGTTTTTCATCTCTTCTGCGGCACGAGTTCGGACTCCTTCAGGATCACCATCTCCCCAGACATGATCAGGCAGAATTTCTTTGTGGCGTTCATCGATGAGATCACAAACCGCCTGTCCCACTAAGTGATTACTAATAGCCCAAACGTTGAGATCATATTTTGCCAGTAGCTCTTTTCGTTCTTCACAGTATCCATCCTCTTCAAGGGCTTGGGTGACGTTAAAATGATCTCCCCAACAGGCTAGTTCTAATCCATCATAGCCCCACTCAGATACTTTTTGAGCTAACGTTTCGAGGCTTAAGTCGGCCCATTGTCCGGTAAAAAGTGTTACGGGTCTGGTCATTGTGTGAAAAAAGGTTGGTAAAAATTATATGGTGATATCATCTGCAGTAGCGTCTTCATCTAACACTTTATCATTAAAGAAAATGATAAAGAAGATCATAACTGCTCCTGCAAAAATAGCGGGTATCCACCAAAAGTCGAACCACTGACTTAAAGTTAAAGAATCTGCGGATCCAAGGAAGCTATTATAAACTCTTCCTGCTACCTGAGCCCCGATTAACATTCCCAAACCATAGGTGATCAGAATAATAAGTCCCTGGGCCTGACCTCGAATTTCGGCGGTAGATTTTTTATCCACATAAATTTGTCCGGTTACGAAGAAGAAGTCATAGCAAATACCGTGTAGTGCAATACCGGCAAGAATCATCCAGGTGATACTCTCAGTGGCACCAAGGGCAAACAGGGCATAGCGTACAACCCAGGCGAGCATCCCCGCGGCTAGCATCCATTTCACCCCAAGGCGAATAAACATAGCCGGAATTAAAACCATGAATAGTACTTCAGACATTTGTCCGATAGTAAGTGTGGCTGCAATATTCTCAAAGCCGGCATCTCCAATAAAAATTTGAGTGAAATTGTAGTAAGCAGCCAGTGGAATACAGAGTAAAAATGAGCTAAACAGGAACACATAAAAAGATTTACTCCCCAATTCTTTAAATGCATCTATACCGACAATACTTCGAATAGAAACTTTTTCTCCCTCTGCGGGCGGTGGAGTATGCGGAAGTGAAAAACTATAAATTCCCAGAAGAAGACTGGCAGCGGCCGTCATATATAAAGGCAGTGCGGTTTCTTCAGGTCTGATATTTTCAGCAACAAACATACCCAGTACAAAACTGATGGCAAGTCCGGCTACAATCCATCCAATGGTTCCGAAAACTCGAATAATGGGGAAGTCCTTTTCCTGATCATCTATATGATGAAAGGACAGCGTGTTCGCTAAACTCATGGTGGGCATATAACAGAGATTGTAAGCAAGTAGCAACAATATAAATAAGACCGGCTGTTCAACTGCCATGGGTGTCAAAACCATGAAAAGGGCTCCCAAAATGTGTAATACCCCTAACACTTTCTCTGTGGCAAAATAGCGGTCGGCAATCAACCCAACGAAAAAAGGAGCGACTATTGCGGCAATAGGATTCACGGTGAAGGGCCAATGGGTTAGGTTCTCCATGCCATTGGCGGTCATGAAAACAGCGACGGTTGAATACCAAGCCCCCCAGATGAAAAACTCCAAAAACATCATAAGACTCAGTTTGGCCTGTAATATCTTATTCATTCTATATTCTTTTATTGGTTTTATGTTGATCTGAGATCAGAAAATGCTTCTGAATATTGATGGGGTTTATATACATACTTTTTAAAAGTTGTACAAACGATATAAAAAACGGAAGCACAAATTGCATCACTGAATTATTTTATTACATTAATGGGCATATAAAAAGCCTCATATTGGTGGAATAAGTAATAGTTGTTAGAAATCTCATGAACAGAAAACAGTTTTTTAAGGTAGGTGGAGGAGCTATTTTATCGTTTCCTTTGTCCCGGTTTTTGACAGGAGCCCGCCGAAAATCCGAAATCAAGACGGAACTGTTTTTTGCAATTTCTCTTGCCCAGTGGAGTCTTCATAGAACTTTAAACAATGGAGATTTGAGCCATCTTGAATTTCCTGCATTTGCTAAAAATGAGTTTGGCATAAACGCTCTAGAGTATGTCAATAGCTTTTTTAGAGATAAAGCGGAAGACCGTACTTATCTGGATGAAATGAATAAAAGATGCGCTGACTTAGGCGTAGAACAACTTCTTATTATGGTTGACGGGGAAGGAGGATTAGCTATTGCTGATGATCAAAATCGAATTGAATCGGTTGAAAATCATTATAAATGGGTTGAAGCTGCAGAATATTTAGGATGCCATTCTATTCGGGTAAATGCTTTTGGTCAGGGTACCAGAGACCAGCAAATGCAAAGTGCCGTAGATGGATTGGGCAGGCTGTCTGAGTTTGCAAAAGATTATGATATCAATGTCATTGTAGAGAATCATGGGGGATATTCATCAGACGGGCAATGGCTCAGTGAAGTCATTTCTCAGGTAGATATGGAAAACTGTGGCACGCTCCCTGATTTTGGAAACTTCTGCATTAGGCGGGAAAATGGAGCCCAATGGAGTGGAAACTGTGTGGAAGAATATGATCGCTATAAAGGAGTGAAAGAATTAATGCCTCATGCAAAAGCAGTAAGTGCAAAAAGCTATGCTTTTGATGAAAAAGGACAAGAAACGACCATCGATTTTTCAAAAATGCTATCCATTATATATGAAGCTGATTTTAGCGGTTACATTGGTGTTGAATATGAAGGAAGTGGCCTAAGCGAAGTGGAAGGCATTAAAGCAACTAAAAGACTTTTAGAAGAAGCAGGATCAAAAATCACAGAAGGATAATTTTATGCAAATTAAACAAAGCACCAAAGAATATGATGTATGTATAGTAGGATCGGGAGCCGGTGGGGGGATGGCTGCCCATGAACTTACCAAAGCCGGCTTGGATGTACTGATGCTGGAAGCAGGCGGTTGGTTCGATTCTCAGGATTTCGCCATGTTTACCTGGCCCTATGAATCTCCGCGACGTGGGGCTTCTACCCCGGAACAACCTTTTGGTGAATTTGATGCCTGCTTCGGTGGCTGGGATATCGAAGGTGAACCTTATTCAACAACACCCGGCACCACATTTAACTGGTTCAGAGGGCGCATGCTTGGCGGTCGTACAAATCACTGGGGACGTATCTCACTCCGTTTTGGTCCGGATGATTTTAAAGCCAGAAGCAAAGACGGGCTCGGTGATAACTGGCCTATAACCTATGAAGAAATTTCCCCCTATTATGATCGTGTAGATCGGCTGGTGGGTGTTTTTGGCACCAATGAGGATATCCCAAATGAACCCGGAGGCATTTTTATGAAACCCCCGGAGCCTCGTTGTTATGAGCATTTGATCAAAGATGCTTGTGATAAGATGGAAATTCCTGCTATTCCTTCTCGCTTATCCATTATCACAGAATCACATAACGGTCGTGCTGCTTGCCACTATTGTGGACAGTGCAATCGAAGTTGTGCAACTCATTCCAATTTTTCATCCCCTTCGGTTTTACTGCCGCCGGGTTTGGATTCTGGCAGACTTGAGATCATTAATAATGCCATGGTACGGGAAGTGACCTATAGCGACGGCAAGGCAACCGGGGTTTCTTATGTAAATAAAGTGGACTCCCAGGAATATAAGGTGAAAGCCAATGTGGTTATTTTGGCAGCCAGCGCTTGTGAATCGGCACGGTTATTATTGAACTCAAAATCATCTGATTTTCCGGATGGTTTAGCCAATTCCAGTGGAGTGGTGGGAAAATATCTTATGGATTCTACAGGGACGAGTGTCGCAGGTCTGATTCCCAAAATGATGGATATGCCGGCTCACAATGAAGACGGAGTGGGCGGTATGCACTTGTACATTCCGTGGTGGTTGGATAACAGCAAACTGGACTTCCCAAGAGGATATCACGTGGAAATGTGGGGAGGTCGCGGTATGCCCGGATATGGATTTATGGGCGGTATTCAGAATTATAACGCGATGTTTCAGGATGGTCCCAAGAGAAGCGGCGGATATGGTAAAGGCCTGAAAGAAGACTATCGCAAATATTACGGATCGGTAGTAGGATTTTCCGGTCGCGGTGAAGGAATCGCCTATGAAGATAATTACTGTGAAATTGACCCTAACGGTGTAGATAAGTGGGGCATACCGACCCTTCGATTCAACTACAACTGGAGTGATCATGAGTACAATCAGGTAAAACATATGCAAGAGACCCTGAGATCTGTCATTGATGAAATGGGCGGGCATTTGCTGTGGGATATGCCTTCAAAAGAAGATGGATACGGTATCACCAATCCCGGGCAGATTATTCACGAAGTAGGCACAACCCGAATGGGAGATGATCCAAATACTTCTGTACTGAATAAATACTGTCAGGCTCACGATGTTGATAATTTGTTTGTAGTGGATGGCGGGTCGTTTGTATCGCAACCTCATAAAAATCCTACGTGGACTATCCTGGCGCTTTCAATGCGTGCTTCAGAATACATTGTGGATCAAAAAAACAGAGGAAATCTTTAATACGGCTTAAATTATAAGCAACAAAAATTTAGAATTATGGACAGAAGAGAAGCATTAAAAGCATTATCACTTGGGACTCTGGTAGCCGGTTTTTCATTAACAGGCTGTGAAACCGTTACTGAAGAAACAGCCGTAGAGCATGAGTTTTGGAAACATGTAACGGAGGAAGATCTTGAAAAATGGAACTCGCAATTTTTTACAGATCATGAATTTGAAACAGTTAAGCAGCTTGCCAATATGATCATTCCTGCCGATGAACGATCAGGGAATGCAGAAGAAGCCGGAGTGCCTCAGTTTATCGACTTTATCATGCTCGATAAACCGGGTAATCAGACTCCCATACGCGGTGGGTTGAAATGGCTGGATATCCAATGCCAGAAGAGATACGAGAAAAACTTTATAGATTGCTCTGAAAGTGAGAAAACCGATATGCTTGATGAGATCGCTTATCCTGAAGAGGCAAAACCTGAGATGCAGCAAGGGGTGGCATTCTTCAATCGATTCAGGGACCTGGTGGCTTCGGGATTTTGGTCCAGTAAAATAGGCATTGAGGACATCGGTTATATCGGTAACGTGCCTCATAACTGGCAGGGATGTTCCCATGAAGCACTTGAACATTTAGGACTTGAAGACAAAGCCACCGGGTAAACCATCAAAGATTTAAATTTGTACAGATGAAATATATCTCAGTTTTAATTTCACTAATTGTATGCTTAACCCTTACTCAGTGTATGGCCCAATCTGATCATAATTCATTAACAGCTCAGGAAAAAGAAGAAGGATGGGAATTACTTTTTAACGGTTCTGATAAAGATCATTGGCGAGCATATCAAGAAGATGGATTCCCGAAACAGGGCTGGAAGGCAGAAAACGAAATGCTTACGGTAGTAGCTCGCGGAGGTGGGGGAGATATCATCACTCGCGAAACCTACGGCGATTTCATTTTGAAACTCGAATGGAGGTCAGAAAAAGGAGGGAACAGCGGGATTTTTTACAGAGCTTTGGAGCAACCCACGCAAGCTATTTACTGGTCGGCTCTCGAATTTCAGATTTTGGATAATGAAAACCACCCCGACGCAGAACGAGGAGAAAATGGAAACCGAAAGGCCGGTTCTTTGTATGATTTGATTCCCGCTAAACCTCAAAACGCCAATCCATATGGCGAATGGAACAGCGCCACAATTGTGGCTAAAGGAGGACATATTGAACACTGGCAAAATGGAGAAAAAGTACTGGAATATGAACTCTGGACTCCCGAATGGTACGAGATGTTGCGAAACAGCAAGTTTGTGGATCATCCTGAATTCGGAGACATGCACGAGGGGCATATTGGATTACAAGATCACGGGAATACGATTGACTTTAGGAATATTAAGATCAAACGGCTAGACTGATTTTATCTATGAAGAATAAGATCAAATATGGAATGATCGGGGGTGGCCCCGGGGCTTTTATTGGAGAAGTTCACCGAAAAGCAGCTGCTTTGGATGGACATTTGGAATTGGTAGCCGGCGCATTTTCCTCATCTCCCGAAATGACCCAAAAAATGGGTGAAGAGCTTGGGTTAGAATCTAATCGATTGTACGATTCATTCGAAGAGATGGCTAAGGCAGAAGCGGCTTTACCAAAAGAACAGCGCATTGATGTGGTGACTGTGGTAACTCCCAACCACCTGCACTTTCCGGTTTGTAAAGTATTTATTGAGCAAGGGATCAATGTGGTGTGCGACAAACCTATGACGAATACTGTGGAAGAGGCGGAAGAGCTTTGTCGGTTGGTAGAGAAGCATGATATTATTTTTGCTTTGACCCATAATTATACCGGCTATCCCATGGTGAAAGAAGCCCGACACCTTGTGAAAAGCGGAAAATTGGGTTCGCTTCGAAAAATTGTTGTTGAATATCCGCAGGGTTGGCTTTCTGAACCCGTAGAGGAACAGGGAAATAAACAGGCAAAATGGCGCACGGATCCACAAAAGGCGGGGGTATCCGCAGCTTTAGCTGATATCGGAACCCATGCCGAAAACCTTGTGGAATATATAACCGGATTGAAGATCGAAAAGCTTTATGCGGATACCACCTCTTTTGTTGAAGGTCGTGCTCTCGAAGATGATGCGAACCTATTGGTTCATTATGAAGGCGGGGTGAAAGGAATTCTATATGCATCACAGATTTCGGTTGGAGAAGAAAATCCATTGAAAATCAGAATTTATGGTACAGAAGCTTCTTTGGAATGGAAGCAGGAGTCGCCGAACTTCCTAAGTTTAAAATATCCCGACCGTCCGGAAGAAATTTATAAGCGTGGAAACCCATATCTATCGGATGCGGCAAATTTTGGTACTAGGGTTCCACCGGGACATCCGGAAGGCTTTATTGAGGCTTTTGCCAACATATACAAAAATGTAGCACTTACTATAAAAGCACGGAAGGAAGGTAATGAGCCGGGTGTTTTAGCTGCCGATTTTCCTTCGGTACTGGATGGGCTGGCAGGGGTAAAATTCATCCACAAAGCTGTGGAAAGTGGTAAAGAAAATCGTTGGATAGATATGGGATAGTAGATTGACTACCATTACGGCTCAGCGAGCCGTGGTACGTACCTCGGCTCGCTGAGCCGATTTGTTGAATGCCGTTACTTTTCTTGCCACGAAATCACTAAAACACAAAAAAGAATAAAATTGATTTCATTTCCCAAAAAATTCATAAGGAGAAAGTATCACTTTGAAGGGAGATAACTCAGGCGGTTAGTTCCTGACTGAGTTTGAGGGATGTTGGCGGCAAAGCTTTTTATCTCGTTCCGAAGGTCCATCTTCAGAACGCAGGCCCGGAAGCTCCGGCTTCCCGTGCTTTGGAATGATCAATTTCCCGTATTCAACTTCTTTGTTCATTTTGGCTTGACCCAAAACGAACCAAAAGGTCAAGGCTATGAAAAAAGAGCTAAAGTTGCCGAAATTCCGCTAAAAGAAATCAATGCTCCTTCAACGGGCTTGCAGGAAATCCAATTACCATGCGGTATGATTTCTTTCTTAACGCTCCATTCCGTCATCTTTTATACGCTCTTTTTTCTAATGCCGGTTTAAGCCCCCCAACATGGACCATAGAATGTTGAAGTAATTTGAAACCCCTGTCATCCACTAATCCTGAAAATCAAGGTTGGCCAGCGTCCCTTAATCATGACTAATCTCTCTCAAAAAAAAGCAGCCTGACATAAATCAGACTGCCTTCGAAATATCAATTTGGCGACGACGCAGAGCTTCGTCACCAGGTATTGGGATGGATCAGATTACTTCTGATCGAACCGATCCAGGTTCATCACTTTGGTCCAGGCGTTCACAAAGTCATTGAGGAATTTTTCCTCGCTGTCTTCGGCGCCGTAAACTTCAGCAAGAGCTCTCAGTTCAGAGTTGGAACCTGCGATCAGATCTACTCGTGAACCGCTCCACTTGATGTCTCCGGTCTTGCGGTCACTTCCAGCAAATACATTTTGATCATCCGTAGTTGCCTGCCAGGTTGTATTTAGGTCCAGCAGATTTTTGAAGTAATCGTTAGTCAATGTTCCGGGCTTGTCAGTGAAAACGCCTTTTTTGGATCCGTCGTAGTTGGTATCCAATACGCGCATTCCGCCGAGCAACACGGTCATTTCAGGGGGTGTAAGCGTCATAAGTTGAGCTTTGTCCACCAGCATTTCTTCCGGTGATGTTCGGTGCTTCGCGTTGTAGTAGTTGCGGAAGCCATCAGCCGGAGGCTCTAACCATGCAAAAGATTCAACATCGGTTTGCTCTTGGGTGGCATCGGTTCGTCCGGGAGTAAAGGGTACTTTGACCTCATGACCGGCATCTTGAGCTGCTTCCTCGATGGCAGCAGCTCCACCCAATACAATAAGGTCAGAAATAGATACTTTTTTATCACCGGATTGTGCGTCATTAAATTCAGACTGAATGCCTTCAAGCACATCCAATACTTTGGAAAGCTGTTCCGGGTTATTGACTTCCCAGTCTTTCTGAGGAGCCAATCGAATGCGGGCCCCATTGGCACCACCGCGCTTGTCAGAGTTGCGATACGTGGATGCAGAAGCCCAGGCTGTGGAAACGAGTTCTGACACAGATAATCCCGAGTCCAGGATTTTGCCTTTTAGTTCTTCAATATCATTTTCGTCGATCAGTTCATGATTTGCTTCCGGAATGGGATCTTGCCATAACAATTCTTCCTCAGGAACTTCCGATCCGAGAAGCAGAGATTTTGGTCCCATATCTCGGTGCGTAAGCTTGTACCATGCACGTGCAAAAGCATCAGCAAACTCATCGGGGTTTTCGAGGAAACGACGAGAGATTTTCTCGTAAGCAGGATCCTCACGTAGAGAAAGGTCAGTTGTCAGCATAAATGGAGCATGCTTTTTCTCAGGGTCGTGCGCATCAGGAACGGTTCCTTCACCGGCCCCGTCTTTGGGTTTCCACTGGTAAGCTCCGGCCGGACTTTTCGTTAATTCCCACTCGTAATTGAACAGGTTCTCTAAATAAAGCATCGTCCATTCAGTTGGCTTCTGTGTCCAGGTTCCTTCCAGACCACTGGTAATGGTATCGGCACCTTTTCCCGTCCCGTGGTTGTTATGCCATCCCATTCCCATTGCTTCAATAGGAGCACCTTCCGGTTCAGCTTCCAGGTTAGATTCAGGTGCTGCACCGTGAACTTTCCCGAAAGTGTGTCCGCCGGCAATTAGGGCTACGGTTTCTTCGTCATTCATCGCCATACGGGCGAAAGTCTGTCGGATAAAATGTGCAGCTTTTTTGGGATCAGGTTCACCATTTGGTCCTTCAGGATTCACATAGATCAATCCCATATGATCGGCACCGAGTGGCTCTTCCAGATTACCTTCATCATCGTGACGCTGATCGGCCAGCCATTCGCCTTCAGATCCCCAATAAATATCTTCTTCCGGTTCCCAAACATCTTCACGTCCACCGCCGAAACCAAAAGTCTCAAAGCCCATGGATTCAAGGGCTACATTTCCGGCCAAGATCATTAGGTCTCCCCAGGAAAGTTTGCGTCCATATTTTTGCTTGATGGGCCAAAGCAGTAATCGAGCCTTATCAAGGTTGACGTTATCGGGCCAGCTGTTGAGGGGAGCAAAGCGCTGATTTCCGGTCGCACCACCGCCGCGTCCATCCACCACACGGTAAGTTCCGGCACTGTGCCATGCCATGCGGATCATCAGTGGGCCATAATGGCCAAAATCGGCCGGCCACCAATCCTGAGAATCGGTCATAAATTCTTCAAGATCTTTTTTAACGGCATCCAGATCCAGTTTCTTGAATTCTTCGGCATAGTCAAAATCATCACCCATTGGGTCTGACTTGTCAGAATGCTGACGAAGAATATTCAGGTTTAATTTGTTTGGCCACCATTCGCGGTTGTTGGTTCCGCCGCCGGCAGCTTCTTTCATGGTGTCGTGAAACGGACAGCCACCCTCGGTGTTTACTTTATAGGTATTTGCTTTGTTTGATTGGTCGTTGTTTTCAGCCATAGTGTCTCCATTAATTTCTTTTTCAGATTCTTAAGAAAGGGATTCCTGCTACCTGAACCAAATCAATAAACTTTTAAATAGTGATAGGTTTTCTTTATGAAGGAGGGGTTAGGTTTTAGGTTCAAGGTGTTAGGGACAAGGTGCAAGAAGGGGGATGTGTTTTGGGACTTTAGTTTGTAGGATTTGAGGAAGGGTATGATTTTTTAATGTTCTTCTTTAATTGATAGCAGTGGATGGAGTAAAAGGTAGTAAGCCTTGGCAGTTTTTACGGCTCAGCGAGCCGTGGTACGTACATCGGCTCGCTGAGCCGATAAGTTATCAGTACCAGGGAAAATGGATAACTGAGATTCCTCAATCATCCATCAAAAATCATCAATCCTAAAACCTTAAACGTCATTTAAAGCTTCATTCAACGCCTGTAAACTCTTCTTGGCATCTCCGAAGAACATCTGATTTTTTTCGGCATAAAAGAGGGGATTGTCGATGCCGGCGTAACCGGGACTTAAACTTCGTTTGAAAATAATGGTGCGTTTGGCTTCATCCACATCCATGACGGGCATTCCGTAAATGGGACTACCGGGTTCGGTCTTGGCAACAGGATTTACCACATCGTTGGCTCCGATAATCAGAACCACATCCGTTGTTTTAAACTCTGGATTGATCTGATCCATATCTAATAACTGATCATAGGGAACGTCTGCTTCGGCCAAAAGCACATTCATATGTCCGGGCATTCGTCCGGCCACGGGATGGATCCCATATTTAACTTGCACCCCACGTTCTTCCAATTTCATCGCCACTTCTTTCAGTACATGTTGGGCTTGAGCTACAGCTAATCCATAACCGGGCACGATAACCACTTTAGAAGCATAGGCAACCTGGATAGCAAGGTCATCAGCCGTAGTTTCACGAACAGTTTTATCGCCATCTTCTCCACTTCCGGCACTCCCGGAATCTCCGCCAAAGGCTCCAAATATCACATTGGATAGGGAGCGGTTCATGGCTTTACACATGATTTGGGTGAGAATGAGTCCGGCGGCTCCAACAAGAGCACCTGCAATAATGAGCAGGTTGTTGCCGATCACAAATCCTGCCATAGAAGCCGCTATTCCTGAGTAGGAGTTTAGCAGTGAAATAACCACGGGCATATCTGCACCACCAATAGGAATGACCGAAATAACACCTATCAAAAGAGATAATCCAAGGATAATCCAGAAAATGGTTTGGTTGGTAGGATCAAAGGTGAAGAAACCGATCAGGACCAACACACCGATCATAGAACCAATGTTGATCACATTCAACCCGGGGAAGGTGATGGCGTTGCCTGAAATAAATCCTTTCAGTTTTCCAAAAGCGATGAAGCTACCTGTGAAAGTGAGGGAACCGATGAAGATACCGAGTCCCGTTGTAACCAGGCTGTCAGGTGTCATGGTGGTCGGGTCAACCAATCGGGAGAATTCTCCCCAGGCCACAAGTGCTGATGCGCCACCGCCAAACCCATTGAATACGGCGACCAATTCCGGCATGGCAGTCATGGCTACTTTCTTGGCAAGAACCGCTCCGATCAACCCACCAATTAAAATACCGGCGATGATCCATTCAAAAGAAATAATCTGTTGGTCGAATAACGTAACCACAATTCCGATGAACATTCCCGTTGCTGCATACTGATTTCCTTTTCTTGCAGTGGCTGGCGAGTTCAGTAATTTCAGCCCGCGAATAAAAAAGAAGGTCGCGATCAGATAGATGATCTGAATGGTATCAGGTAAATAGGGTAGTAAGGCTTCCGGTAAAAACTGACTCATTATTCATCCTCCTTTTTCTTGAACATCTCCAGCATGCGGTCGGTCACCATAAATCCGCCTACCACGTTGATGGTCGCAAACACAATGGCTACAAATCCGATGATTTGGCTCATTTGCGAGTCCAGTCCGGAATGTCCGGCTACAATAAGCGCTCCCACAATCGTGATTCCCGATATGGCATTCGCCCCACTCATTAGTGGTGTGTGTAGCGTGGGCGGGACTTTGGAAATGAGTTCAAAGCCAATAAAACAGGCCAGAACGAAGATGAATAAGGAGAATATCAATGCAGACATAGCTCAGTTTTTTGTTATTCGTTAACGGTTATTCGTGTAATCGGGTATCAACAATTACCGTGTCAATTTCCGATTACACGAATAACCATTTTCTATTAACCATTTAACCACTTTTTAACATTGGGCTGATAACTTCGCCCTGATGGGTAATAGTGGTTTTAAGCAAAATTTCGTCTTCAAAATTGAAGTTAGGTTTGCCGTCTTCCAGTAAGAGATTTAATAATGCATACATATTCTTGGAGTACAACTTACTGGCATGAAGTGAAAGCTGACTTGGCAGGTTGTTGGGACCAATGATCTTCACTCCATACTGCTCAACAATTTTTCCGTGCTCGGTTAATTCACAATTCCCGCCATTTTCCGAAGCAATATCAACGATTACGGAGCCGGGCGACATATCCTTTACCATGGGTTCCGTGATGAGGACAGGTGCGGGTCGGCCGGGGATAAGTGCAGTCGTGATAACAATATCTGATTTCTTGCAGTGCTCATGAATGGCCTGCCGCTGTAAATCCTGTTTCTTCTCATCCAGTTCTTTGGCGTAGCCGCCTTCGGTTTGGGTGTCTTCGTCGCCGAGTTCTACTTCCACGAATTTTGCACCCAGGCTTTCCACTTGTTCCTTCACCTCGGGACGGATATCAAATGCTTCTACTACAGCTCCGAGCCTGCGCAAAGTAGCAATAGCTTGAAGTCCGGCTACTCCGGCACCCAGCACCAGCGATTTGGCCGGAGGGATGGTTCCCGCGGCCGTCATCATCATGGGGAGGTATTTATCCAGCTCGTTAGCTGCGATGAGGGCTGATTTGTAGCCGGCGATGGAGCTCATGGAAGAAAGGGCATCCATATTTTGTGCCCGGGAAATTCGTGGAACGGCATCCATCCCCAAAGCAGATATTTCAAGTTCTTTAAGCAGTTCAACCAAATCGGGATGCTGCAGCGCCCAAAGGAAGCAAATCAAGACAGCGCCTTTTTTAAGTTTCTTAAGTTCTTCTTCGTCCGGCGTTTGGATGGTGAGCAAAATATCTGATTTTGAAAGAACATCATCTCGATTGCCGGCTATGGTTGCTCCCGATTCTTTGTAGTGTTCATCCGGAAAATTGGATTTCATTCCGGCCCCCGGTTCCACCCATACGTCAAAGCCTTCGTCGATAAGCTTTTGGGTAATTTCAGGTGTGAGCGCCACCCTTCGTTCATGCTCGGTAATCTCTTCTAAAACACCTAAAATCACGGCTATCCTCTTTTATGGAAAGTTGTCACGACCATTATAGTAAAATGTCATTTAATCGCAAACTAATTTGACAGGGCTTGCGACAGGTATATTCGAAATCTGGATGGGTTTCTGCAATTATGGCAACATGAACCAATAGGCACGGTTTTGGTCATATATTCTGTAAACAAGAGAAAAAAGGAGATTAAATGAACTTAAATAAATTTACACTAAAGGCTCGTGAAGCGGTCCAAAAGGCTATCGAGATTGCCCAAAGTGGCAACAATCAGGCTGTAGAACCGGCTCATATTTTAAAAGCTTTTTTGAGTGATCAGGAGAGTATTGTTAACACGTTGTTGAGCAAGCTGGGAGCAAATCCGGCTGCGATACATAAAGTGGTGGACTCGATTTTAGAACGCTTGCCAAACGTACAGGGAGCTTCAGTTTCCGGTCAGTATCTATCGAACACTAGTAAAGAGCTGTTTGATATTGCTCAGAAAGAAGGCTCAAAACTTGGAGATGAATACATCAGTTCCGAGCATGTTTTAATGGGAATGGTAAGTATCAAAGGAGAGATTGCCAGCCTGTTAAATGATCAGGGCGTCACCAAAGAAAATATCCTAAAAGTGCTGCAAGATGTCCGTGGAAATCAAACGGTGGACGACCCCAATGCGGAAAGTCGTTACGGGGCTTTAAAGAAATATGGACGCGATTTAAATGAACTGGCAGAACAGAATAAGCTTGATCCGGTTATTGGCCGTGATCAGGAAATTCGCCGGGTAATGCAGATCCTGTCCCGCCGAACCAAAAATAACCCGGTGTTGATTGGTGAACCCGGAGTTGGTAAAACCGCTATTGCCGAGGGAATGGCCCTCAGAATTGTACGGGGTGATGTGCCGGAAGGCTTGAAAAGCAAACGAATTGTGGCTCTCGATATGGGAGCATTGGTAGCAGGAACTAAATTCCGTGGTGAATTTGAGGAGCGACTCAAAGCCATTGTAAAAGAAGTTTCCGAATCAGACGGCGAGATCATTTTGTTTATAGATGAGATACATACCTTGGTTGGAGCCGGTGCCACAGAAGGGGCTATGGACGCCGCCAACATTTTAAAACCGGCACTGGCTCGGGGTGAACTTCATGCTATCGGCGCAACTACACTTGATGAGTATCGCAAGCATATAGAAAAAGACAAGGCCTTAGAGCGACGCCTGCAAACTGTATTGATTAACGAACCATCTATTGAAGATACGGTTTCGATCTTACGCGGATTGCAGGAGCGGTATGAAGTGCATCATGGTGTCCGAATTAAAGATGCTGCGGTGGTGGCAGCAGCCGAGCTTTCACACCGATATATTGGCGATCGTTTTCTCCCAGATAAAGCCATCGATCTTATCGATGAGGCGGCTTCCCGACTTCGCTTACAAATTGACTCCCTTCCCGAAGAACTGGATGCGCTGGAACGACAAATTCGTCAGCTTGAAATTGAGCGTGAGGCGTTGAAGCGAGAACAGGATCAGTCTAAGATCAAGGGAATCGAAAAAGAACTGGCTGACCTGGAAGAGGAACGAAAATCTATGCGGGTGCAGTGGGAGCAGGAACGTGAGTTAATTCAACGAGTTCGTGACCTGAAGCAAGAAATTGATGATTCCCGGAATGAAGCCGATAAAGCCGAACGGCAGGGTAACTATGAAAAAGTAGCTGAACTGAGATATGGAACCATTGCCCAGCTTGAAAAGGAACTGGCAGAATCCCAGGAAAAACTGGATGAGATGCAGGAAAATCAGTCACTCTTGAAAGAGGAAGTAGATGCTGAAGACATTGCCGATATTGTGGCGCGTTGGACCGGTATCCCTGTCCGCAAGATGCTGCAAAGTGAACGACAAAAACTGATGCACCTTGAGGAAGAACTGCATAAGCGAGTAATCGGACAGGATAAAGCGGTTGAAGCTGTTTCGAATGCAGTTCGAAGATCCCGGGCCGGATTACAGGACGAGCAAAAACCAATCGGTTCTTTCTTCTTTCTTGGCTCAACCGGGGTTGGTAAAACCGAGCTGGCACGATCACTGGCTGATTTCCTTTTCAATGATGAAAACGCAATGATCCGCATTGATATGAGTGAATATATGGAGAAGCACAGCGTCAGCCGATTGGTTGGAGCGCCTCCCGGTTATGTGGGATACGATGAAGGCGGACAGCTTACCGAAGCGGCACGGCGACATCCATATTCAGTGATTTTGCTGGACGAGATTGAAAAAGCCCATGCGGATGTATTCAACATACTTTTGCAAGTGCTGGATGAAGGTCGCTTGACCGATAACAAAGGTGTGACGGTGGATTTCAAGAACACCATTATCATCATGACTTCAAACATCGGTTCACACCTGATCTCCAATGAAATTGAGAAATCAGGCGGGGATATGACGGATGAGAAGTACGAAGAACTACAGAATAAACTGGTAGAACAGCTGAAGCAGGCTATTCGTCCGGAGTTTCTGAATCGCGTGGATGACACCATTGTCTTCCATCCGCTCAACGAGCAGCACATACGGTCTATCGTTGACATTCAGCTTCGAAGAGTTCATAAGATGTTGAGCAAAAATAATGTGAAGCTTGATATCCCTGAAAACGTGAAAGACTGGATGGCTGCCCGCGGTTACGATCCTGTGTATGGAGCGCGGCCGTTGAAACGCGTGATCCAACAAAATATCACCAATAAATTAGCTTCTTTACTGATCAGCAGGGACGAAGATACCCCGGTTCATTACGAAGCTACCATCAGCAAAAATGGGGAAGCCATTGAATTTGCTGAGGTGGTGGAAGATGCTAAAGCCTGGGCAGAAGCTGATTAAGAATTAAAAATTCAAAATGAAAGATAAAAAATGGGTTGGAGTGAGAGCTTCAGCCCTTTTTTGTTGCCACTAAATCTCGAAAGCACAAAATGGGGTATAGGGTTTGATGGGGGAAGGGCTATTTGCCATAGTTAAGGCATTGGAATGGAACACGGATAACGCGGATTTGGCGGGTGGTCGGTGAGAGTTTTTTATTTTATACCTCGTTCAAGTTTGGAATGCCTATCGGAACCCTATAGCAAAATTGGGGTTTAATTATTTCTATGTGTTAAGCAAAAGCTTCCAGAAAGAAATTCTAAAAAGGGGTTGAGAGCGAAGAGTAGGAGTTAAAAAAAAATCAGCGCAATCCGCGAAATCAGTGATCAAAATCTGTGATCCTACTTAATCTCCACAATAGTAACCCCGGCACCGCCCCGTTCAATCGGAGCTGTTTCCGCACTTGTTACATCATCACGAGTATTAAGGTACGATTGAATCTGGCTCCGCAAAATCCCATCGCCTTTGCCATGTACGATCTCAACCTGGTTCATATTCCGGAATACGGCGCGGTCGATATATTGGGTGACTTCATGCAGTGCATCTTCGGTTCGGTATCCCCGAAGATCTATTGACGGTTTTACCATTTCATTGGCCAGGTTGCTGTCTCCTACAATGAGGGATGAACGCGCTCGTGCTTTTTTCTTTTCCTTCTTCTTTTCAACCTTCACCAGGTTCTTGTATTTGGTTTTTTCGTGGACTGGCAGGTCCGGTCTGGCATTCCCACCCGGGACGTTGGGCACGAGGAGAAAACTAAACACAGTCCCGGTTGGGACGACCGAGTGAAGGCTCTGGTTTCAATCGGGGGGCATTCATGCCCCCCTTAGGGGTGAACCGGAAAAGATTTAAATATTTCAGAAAAAGCATGTAGTACCCTGTCGTATTTGTAATTAAGCTCAAGCCCTGTAATAAGGGTAATATTTAATAGAAGTATATTTTAAAATATTATTTATTTATATATTTATTTTCATTATAAAATATAAAATAAAATTTATTTTGATGAAATATTTAAATAAAATATTCTTAAGTAGTGTTTTAGCAATGTTACTATTTATGGGAAATTATAGTATAAATAGTAATAATTCTGATGCATCCTTAGAGTTTATGGGTACTAAAGCAGTAGCATCTGTATCTGGTGACTGTGAAGTTAATGGATTTAAAACATGGGATGCGGTAAATCCATTAAAACCAGCAGGAAAAGATTGTTGGTGTGAAGACAGAGATAAAGTGAAAAATGAATGTGATATATCCCCAGAATAACTTCTTGATTAATTATAAGTATAAAGTTAATGG
>NZ_JAVLBQ010000028.1:0-40916 GCF_031581265.1 Gracilimonas sp. | reverse complement strand
ATCATAACTTATATCACATATTGCTTAAACGACTCAGAGACGATCCGCTTTGACTCGTTTGCTTCATAAGACCCTTAAAAAAAAAACGAACTGCAAGAATTTTGTTAAGAAGTAAATATAAAAAAAAGCCCTGTCCAAAATGAACAGAGCTTTAAAATTACTAAAAAGTAAATGTTATCAAGCTTCTTCTACAGACTCAGCAAGCAATGTAAGCTTATTATTATTCACTTCAACAAAACCACCTGAGATGTTATAGGAAGTCTCACCATCTGATTTTCGGACCAATACGTTCCCTTTCTCTAAAGTAGATACAATCGGGGCGTGATTTGCTTTTACTTCAAAGCTACCCTGTGTTCCGGGTAATTTCACGCCACTTACTTCCCCTTCGAAAAGAGAGCCGTTTGGTGTTAATATCTGCGCATTAAATGTACTCATGATAAATCAGGTTTTATGCAGCTTCTTCTTTTTCGGCTTCGGCAAGGAGTTTCTCTCCTTTTTCGATCGCTTCATCAATACTTCCAACCATGTAGAATGCATTTTCCGGAAGGTGATCAAGCTCACCGTCAAGAATCATCTTGAAGCCTTTAATAGTATCTTCCACTTTTACATACACACCCGGCTGACCGGTAAACTGCTCTGCCACGTGGAAATTCTGTGATAAGAATCGCTGTACACGTCGTGCACGACTTACAACCAACTTATCTTCATCAGAAAGCTCATCCATACCAAGAATAGCAATAATATCCTGAAGATCTTTATAGTTCTGCAGCAAGCGTGTTACACGGTTTGCAACATCATAGTGCTCTTGTCCTACTACTTTAGGGTCAAGGATAGTTGATGAAGAATCCAGAGGATCTACCGCAGGATAAATACCGATCTGTGTCAATGCACGAGAAAGTACGGTTGTAGCATCCAAGTGAGTAAAGGTTGTAGCAGGAGCAGGGTCAGTCAAGTCATCGGCAGGCACATAAACCGCCTGTACCGATGTAATAGATCCGTCTTTGGTAGAAGTAATACGTTCCTGAAGGTCACCCATTTCGGAGGCCAATGTTGGCTGATAACCTACCGCAGAAGGCATACGTCCAAGTAGTGCTGATACCTCAGAACCGGCCTGTGTAAATCGGAAAATATTGTCAATGAAAAGCAGGATATCACGTGAAACCTGATCGCGGAAATACTCGGCAACCGTTAATCCTGATAAAGCTACTCGGGCACGGGCTCCGGGAGGCTCATTCATCTGACCAAACACCAGGGTAGCCTGTGATTCTTTTAATTTCTCTTTGTCTACTTTGGAAAGGTCCCACTGACCGGCTTCCATAGATTCTTTAAATTCATCTCCATAATTGATAATACCGGATTCCAGAAATTCACGAAGCAAGTCATTTCCTTCACGAGTACGCTCACCAACACCGGCAAATACGGAAAGTCCACCGTGCTCTTTAGCAATATTATTAATCAGCTCCTGAATCAAAACCGTTTTACCAACACCGGCACCACCGAATAACCCAATTTTACCACCTTTGGCATACGGGCAAAGCAGATCAACTACCTTAATTCCTGTTTCAAGCATTTCAGTAGATGTAGCTAACTGATCAAAAGCAGGTGCGTCTCGGTGAATAGGATACGAATCTTTTCCTTCGGGAGCATCAATACCATCGATGGATTCACCTACAACGTTAAACAATCGGCCACGAATATCTTCTCCGATTGGCATTGATATAGCCTTTCCGGTATTAACAACCTCCATACCGCGAACAAGTCCATCGGTAGAGTCCATCGCGATAGTACGCACACGATCTTCTCCGAGGTGTTGAGCTACCTCAAGGGTTAGCGTTGAACCGTCTGTCATCTCAATTTCAAGAGCGTTGAGAACAGCCGGAGTTTTACTGTCTGAAAAATCAACATCAACTACAGGACCAATTACCTGTGCTATTTTTCCTTTATTCATGTGCTAAATCGCGATTTTGTTAGTTATTGCTTTGAAAATTAGCAGCCTTAATAATGCACTACTGCAAAGGCTGTCAAAGATAGGGAGATACTTAAAGAGAGGCAACGAAAAATGTAGGTAAATATTTACACCCTCGTTTTTATTGTGACCACTATCTATCATTAAGCTGGGGACTTATTCCAACCTCTCGGTCTGACGGCACATTGCAAAATTTAGGCGTAAGATACATCTTCAGCCGTCAAATCGGTTTTCGTTTTTTCTTCCTTCAGTACAAATAAATACTGCGCCAAATCCGCTTTAAATTCCAACAATAAGAATCCTTTCAAAAACCCATACTTACATTAGCAACTCCCGCCTTAAACTTTTATCTTAGTTAGCTATCAAAGCCATATAAAAAAGTGGCTTTTTATAGTTAGAACCAGTGGGTTAAGGTGATATGTGTCACCTTTTTTTATAGCCGTTAATCACAATTTTAAAACTCGACTCCTTTGGAAACTGAATTATCAGAACGCTCGGTAAGTGTTGATATCCTTATTGAATTTGATGAAAAGCAGGTACTTGATTACGATAAAGCAAATGAACTTGATACCCGTGGACGAGCACAAGTTCGTGAATATGTACAAAATATCTTGCGTAAAAGAAGTTACCTCGATTTTTTAATCGATGAATTTTCAAGTGTATCGGTAGCAGAAATGAAGCCGGGGCTTAAAAATATTTTACGGCTTGCCATCTATGACATGCTATTTATGGATAGCACTCCCGATTATGCTGCCATCAATGAGGCTGTTAATATTGCCAAGATGAAACTTGGTTCAAAAACCGGTGACTTGGTAAACGCAATTATGCGTAACATGCAAAGGGATGGGGACAATCTGCCGAAACCTGCTTTCAAGGATCGTAATAAACTGGTTGCTACAACTTTTTCGCATCCGGAATGGATGGTTGCACGATGGAGAAAACGATTTGGTGAACGGGAAGCTTTCCAGCTTATGCAGGCTAATAATTCACGCCCGCATTACTATGTCCGAGTTAATAGTCTTCGTACTAAGCCCGAAAATTTTGAACTCCGCATGGAGAAAATGGATGTTGTATTCGAACCCAGCAACTGGCTGCCCTATTATTATAAGGTAGAATCAGTTCAACCTTTTATTGAAAAAGGATTGTTAGCTAAAGGTATTTGTTTGGTGCAAGATGTAGCTGCAGGATTTGCTCCAACTATATTAGATCCACAGCCCGGTGAGAAAGTGTTTGACCTGTGCGCAGCTCCCGGAACCAAGTCTATCATGATGGCCGACCTGATGCAGGCCGAGGGTGAAATTACATCTGTTGATATTTCTTCTCAACGTTTGCAAAAACTTGCTGAGAGCGCCCTCAATTATGGAGCTGAGAACATTAAAATCAGAGGCGGAGATGTCCGGGAAGTGACGCTCGGATTGGCTGATGCCGTACTCTTAGATGCACCGTGCACAGGAACCGGAGTGCTTAGCAAAAGAGCTGACCTCCGCTGGAGACGAGATGAAGAAGGCTTAAAAAATGCTGCAGCTTTACAGGAAGAACTTTTAGAAGAAGCTGCTAATATGGTCAAACGTGGCGGTCGCTTGGTTTACAGTACCTGTTCATTAGAACCTGAGGAGAATATGGAACAGATAGAAAAGTTCCTTGCAAAAATGGACAATTTTGAACTGGAACCACTTGATATTTATCTTCCTGAGGAAGTATTGGCAGAAGACTTACTCTCCTACCAAACATACCCTCACAAACATGGCTGCGATGGCCACTTTGGTGTACTCCTAAAAAGAGTGAAGTAAGTATAAGAACTCTGAAATCAGAATACAGGACTCAAAACCCTTCATTCTGAATTCTGGGTTCTGAGTCCTAATATTCTTTCAACAGTAGTTTATTAAATTTTGTTATCCGATTACGATCTATGAGTACAGAAAAGAATCCACAAGAAATTCCTGCACAATACGACGCCTCTAAAGTTGAGGATAAATGGTATCAGCACTGGATGGAGAATAATTATTTCCATTCGGTGCCGGATAACCGAGAATCTTTCACTGTGGTTATCCCCCCTCCTAATGTTACGGGTGTGCTGCACATGGGACACATGCTCAACAACACCATTCAGGATGTCTTGGTGAGACGTGCCCGCATGCAAGGCTATAATGCCTGTTGGGTTCCCGGAACAGATCACGCCTCCATTGCTACAGAAGCAAAAGTCGTAAAACGTCTGCGTGAAAAAGGCATAAAAAAAGGAGACCTGGGTCGGGATGAATTTTTGGAACATGCCTGGGAATGGACCCACGAACATGGTGGGATTATCCTGGAGCAACTCAAAAAATTAGGTGCCAGCTGCGATTGGGATCGGACCAATTTCACGATGAATCCCGAGTATTCGGAGAGCGTGATCGATGTGTTTATTGATCTGTATGAAAAAGGAAAGATCTATCGTAGAGCTCGAATGATCAACTGGGACCCGGAAGCCAAAACGGCGCTGAGTGATGAGGAAGTTATTCATAAAGAAGTCAATTCCAAGCTCTATCACATTAAGTATAAGATCGTAGGCGAAGATGATTTTGTAACTATAGCCACTACTCGACCCGAAACGTTGCTCGGTGATACCGCGGTCTGTATAAACCCGGATGATGAGCGCTACACACACCTGCATGGCAAGAAAGTAATTGTACCATTAGTAGATCGCGAAGTTCCTATCATTCTGGATGATTATGTAGATATGGAATTTGGAACCGGTTGCCTGAAAGTGACACCGGCTCACGACGAGAATGACTATAATCTCGGCCAAAAGCACGACCTGGAAACCATCAACATGATGAATGAAGATGGTACTATAAGTGAAGAAGGTGAGCTTTACATTGGCATGGATCGTTTTGATGTTCGTAAGCAGATCGAAAAAGATTTGGATGAAGCGGATCTGCTGATTAAAGTTGAAGACTATCAAAATAAGGTGGGCTATTCGGAGCGAACCGATGCCGTGATCGAGCCGAGATTATCATTGCAGTGGTGGGTTTCCATGAAGGAATTGGCGCAACCTGCCCTCGAAAATGTGATGGACGATACGGTCGAGTTTCATCCCAAAAAATTCAAAAATACGTACCGACACTGGATGGAGAATGTGCGCGACTGGTGTATTTCCCGTCAGCTTTGGTGGGGACATCGAATTCCTGCTTGGTATAATGAAGATGACGAATTTGTAGTAGCTAAAACCGAGGATGAAGCCAAAGAAAAATTCAAAAATCAAAATTCAAAATTTGAGAATTTAAAGCAGGATGAAGACGTTTTGGATACCTGGTTTTCCTCCTGGCTGTGGCCTATTTCAGTATTTGATCCAAAATATATTGGTGAATATCAGGAACGTGAACCGAATGAAGAATTAAGCTACTACTACCCAACCAAAGATTTAGTGACTGCTCCCGACATCATGTTTTTCTGGGTAGCAAGAATGATTATTTCCGGGTATGAATACATTGGTGACCGACCGTTCGACAGCGTTTATTATACCGGTACAGTTCGGGATGAAAAAGGCCGCAGAATGAGCAAAAGTCTTGGAAACTCTCCTGATCCTGTGGAACTTATCAGTAAGTACGGTGCCGACGGAATTCGAATGGGAATGCTTTTTGCAACTCCTGCCGGAAACGACCTCCCCTTCGATGAGAAGTTATGCGAACAAGGACGAAATTTCTGTAACAAAATCTGGAACGCCTTCCGCTTCCTCACCATGAATATGGAAGACGGTGTGGATTATGAGCCAACTACTTCCATCAACAAAGATGATATTTCGGACCGATGGATGGCCGCTCGTATTCAGGAAACCATTGCAGGGGTGAATAAAGATTTCGATAATTATAAACTGAATGACGCGCTCAAAAAAGTGTATTCGCTGATCTGGGATGATTTCTGCGACTGGTACATTGAGCTGGCCAAGCCAATGGAATACGGGCAAAACATCCCGAAAGAGAAATTGAACACCGCGCTTGGTTTCTTTGAACAGCTGATGAAGCTGCTCCATCCTTTCATGCCATTTATCAGTGAAGAGATCTGGCAGCATATTCAGGAGCGCTCAACCGAAAATGCTCTTTTGGTTTCGCAATGGCCTGCGGTTGATGACACCAAACTGGATGAGGACGATCTCAAACTGTTTAACACCCTTCAGCAAATGGTTTCTTCGCTACGAAATATTCGTTCTGAAGTCCAGGTTTCTCCCAAAGAAGAACTTGATGTATTCATTCATACCAATTCCCGGGAAATAGCAGATGCTATTCTTGCTAATCGCATTGTACTGGAGAAACTGGAAAGTATTAAATCCCTGGAGATTGGCCCTGAGATAGAAAAACCTGAAGTGTATTCCTCTTCTATTGTTGATGGAAATGAAATCTACGTACCGCTGAAAGGTTTGGTTGATTTTGAGAAAGAACGTGAGCGTATTCAAAAAGAAATTGATCGGTTGGAAGGGTTTCTGAAGGGTATAAAAGGTAAACTCTCAAATAAGGGTTTTGTAAATAATGCCCCGGAAGATGTTGTCCAAAAAGAGAAGAAAAAGAAAGCCGATACCGAAGAGAGTCTCGCTAAACTGCGTGAGCAGATCAAAGATTTTGAATAATAACCACAGAGTTCACTGAGGTACACAGAGTATTATCGATTTAGATAGTTTCGCGAGACTCTGTGCCTCCGTGGTTTACAAATAATATGAAAACATTTTCACTTCCATCTGAAGAACCCAAAGGTCGGCCGGATTTCTTGGCTCAACTGAACAAACAGCAAAAGCAGGCTGTAACCCATACTGATGGTCCGCTGCTAATTGTAGCCGGTGCCGGTTCAGGAAAAACCCGTGTACTTACTTATCGTATCGCTTACCTCCTTCAGCAATATAAAGCGGCCCCGGAGCAAATTCTTGCCCTTACCTTTACGAATAAGGCCGCTCGTGAGATGAAAGAACGGATTCAGCATCTTATTGGTGATAAAGCCAAGAAACTCTGGATGGGTACTTTTCACTCCATTTTCTCTAAGATCTTAAGGTTTGAAGCAGATAAAATCGGTTATGGTTCTGACTTCACGATATATGACAACAATGATTCACAAACCGTCATAAAACAGATTCTGCAGGAACTAAATTTTGATCCCAAAGAGATCAAACCAAAAACCATCTATAACAAAATCAGTGATAACAAAAATCAGCTGATTACTGCAGATACCTACCAGGAAAAATTTATTGGCAGTACCCTCGATGATATTACCGCCCGGGTTTATAAAGTGTACAATAAGCGGCTAAAACAGAGTAATGCCATGGATTTTGATGATCTACTGGTAAAACCAATCGAACTTTTTCAACAGCACCCGGAAGTACTTGAGAAGTACCAAGACCGTTTTAAATATATTCTCATTGATGAGTATCAGGATACCAATCACGCCCAGTATAAAGTCACTAAAATGTTGGCTGCAAAGTACGAAAATATCTGTGTGGTCGGTGATGATGCTCAGAGTATATACTCTTTTCGGGGAGCTGATATTTCCAACATTCTGAACTTTAAGGAAGATTACGAAGACGCTACCCAGGTGCCACTTGAACAAAATTATCGCTCCACAAAAGCGATCCTGCAATGTGCCGATTCCATCATCAAGCAAAACACCAAACAGCTTGAAAAAACTCTTTGGACTGAACAAGATTACGGTGAACGTATCACCCTGCTGGAGAATTTTGATGAGCGGGATGAAGCCAATCGAATAGCCAGTCACATTCAGGATCTAAAGATGCGTCAGGGGTATAAGAACAATGACTTTGCCATCTTATATCGCACAAATTATCAATCACGTGTTTTTGAAGACGCATTACGGCGCAAGGACTTAACCTATCAGCTTGTTGGAGGGTTATCCTTCTATCAGCGTAAAGAAATAAAAGATGTTCTTGCCTATCTAACCCTGCTTGTTAATCCTCATGATGAGACTAATTTACTTCGGATTATTAATGAACCCAGTCGCGGTATTGGTAATAAATCCATTCAGGATATCTTGAAGCAGGCACGTGAAGAAGGTCGCTCTATGTGGAGTATTATCCAGAAAGTGGAAGAGTTGGATGTCTACAAACCGGCTAAAAAACGTGTTCGTGAATTTGTTGATATGATTGATCGTCTCCAAGACAATCTGGCGAATGGAGAAAGTTTTACCAATACTGTTAAAGGTATTTTGGAACAATCAGGATATATGAAAGCTTTGGTTGAGGAGAATTCCCATGAATCTATGATGCGACGAGATAACATCATAGAACTTCAAAATGCCATTTCTTATTTCGAAAAAGGGAAATCGAATCCATCTTTAAGTGCTTTTTTGCAAGAAATAAGCCTCATTACCGATCAAGATAAGTTTGATGAAGACAAACCGGCCATTACGTTGATGACCGTTCATGCCTCCAAAGGACTCGAATTCCCGGTCGTGTTTATTGTAGGATTGGAAGAAAACCTCTTCCCTATGGGCGCTCGCAATAATTTTGACGTCGATATAGAAGAAGAACGGCGATTATTTTACGTGGCTATAACCCGAGCAGAAGAGCGATTGTATTTTAGTCACTGCCGCAGCCGTTTTAAATTTGGGGAAGAAACCCGGCAAGCCCGTTCCCGTTTCTTAGATGAAGTTGATGCAGGAGTGGTTCAAACCGAAACAGGTGCAACTATTACCCAGAAAAAAGACCGCTTTAGTACCGAAAAATCCGGTAAATCAAGCTTTGAAGTAGAATATGACTGGAAAGAATCTCACGCAAAGAAAACTTATAAATCACCATCTGCTACCATTCAGTACGACTATGAAGACGGTGAAGATCCTTTTCAGGTCGGTACAAAAGTGATCCATAAAAAATTTGGACCCGGTAAAATCATTTCACGCTCCGGAGTAGGTACAGATGCTAAAGTTGTTGTATTTTTCAAAAACAGAGGACAAAAAAAATTAATGCTAAGGGCAGCTCCTCTCCAGTTAGTCGATTAGTCAGCTAAACATAAAAACAATGTCAATGAAGCAGGTTCTTACCATACTGCTATTTACAAGTTTGTATTCACTGAATATTATAGCCCAGCCGGTCATGTCTCCCAGAAACATGGCCCTTGGTGGCGGTGGCAGTACCTATATCACTGATTATCACGCCAATTTTTATAATCCTGCCAACCTCATGATACAGGATCGCGAGACCAGGTTTTCAATTGGCATTGGTATTCCGGCTATATTCTTTAACGGAATGCAAAATTCCGAAAACCCTAAAAAACAGCTCGATCATTTTAGGAATCATTTGGATCCCTATGATTCGGCTCCGGCTCCCTTTTCAAACAAGGAACGACTATCAATTTTGGAAGATAACTATCCCGGCAACAGAACACTCTCGATGAATAAAGGCAGGTATGATATAACACTGTTTGGGCTGAATTGGTTAAGAGATGACAAAGTCTTTTCTTTTGCTTTGAGAACCCGAACTTCCTCTTCATTTAATGTAGGGAAAGGCTGGTACACCAGTGTATTTGAGGAAAACTCAGATAACAAAAATGTGGTTGACCGTTCACTGATACATCGCTATCAAAGCCTTCATGAAATTTCGTTTGGCTATGCAGAATCTTTTCGGTTTCTGACTAATCTCACTTCCAGAATTGATAATTTTATAATTGGAATTGCGCCAAAGCTTGTTTTAGGATCTGACTATCAAAATGGAAAATGGGAAAATATTTATGAACAGAATGTTGAAAATGGCAGCATAAATAGAATTCAGAATTTCGATTACAACGCTTCGGGACAATTTGGAGAAGCTGCGACTTCTTATCTTTCCGGAACGCCTATTACCCAAGCAAATGAAGCCTTTTCAACTACTTCTTTTGATATCAACGGCATTGGTGCCGGACTTGATATCGGGATAACGTACCTAATCACCCTTGGAGATGATCTTTCAGCCGTTCAAAAAAATGAACAAACACAGCGTTCTCTTCGGTTATCTTTTTCAATGACTGATATTGGAATTATTTCATACAACAAGTCTAATATTGAACTCAAATCTCCAACCGATACTACCTTTTCTTCTTCCGTTCCAAATGAATTATCCGATCAATTATTTTCAGGCTCAAAGGGCCAGTATATTGATTTTATAGAACGCTTTGGGAAAGACAATCCTTTTTTAGTCACTCCTGCAAATGAAAGTACATTTGCCGTACTTTTACCTATGGCAATGCATGCAGGTGCTTTACTTGAAATAAATCGGATTAAACTAATGGGTGATCTCAGTATTGGACTTACTAATAATGCATTCAATACAACGAGATTAACTACTTCATTGGGAATTGAGTTAAGACCATTTTCAGTATTACCGATTCGTGGAGGTCTTCGCTTAGAAGGCCAAAGACCTGAATATGTAAGTATTGGAACTGCCATAGAAACAAAAAACTGGAACCTTTCTTTAGCAGGGCTATTTTTACCCAATTCATTTACCGAAACCCCAAAACCGGTTGGTGCCGCAGCAGCAACGCTCCAATTTCATTTTTAAAGCCTGACACTTTGCCCTACTTTACTGTCAGGCAGCGGGTGTTTCTGACGCTTTGTATACCATGATTAATGTGGCTTTGTATTTGCCTCTTTTACACAAAAAAGAAAAAATTTGCAGACTATTATATATGAAACAACGCTTTGAATTATTTCAAAATTTAGATCAGTCGGACGATAACTTTGATGACTTTGAGCAAGCCATCCCATTAATGTCGGAAGAGGAAGAAAAAAAGCTTACCGAAGCTGAAATTCCTGATTCTCTTACCATTTTACCCCTCAAAAACACCGTTTTATTTCCGGGCGTGGTTGTGCCCATCACCGTTGGACGAGACCGTTCGCTCGCTATGGTTAAAGAAGCCTATGAAGGTGATAAAATCATTGGAGTGGTTACCCAAAAGAATGAAGATATTGAAGAGCCACAATACAAAGATCTTCATAAGGTCGGAACTGTTGCTCAAATCCTGAAACTCATTAAAATGCCCGACGGCAGTAAAAGTATTGTTATTCAGGGTAAATCCAACTTTAGAGTAACCGAGTTTACCCAAAATCAGCCCTACTTTAAGGCCAATGTAGAACCTTATCCAAAGGAAATGGATATCGAAGGACTGGAACTTGACGCTTCAGTGCGAAACATTAAGGAGACCGCTTCCAAGATTATTAATATGTCTCCGAATATTCCTTCTGAGGCATCCATTGCTGTTAATAACATCAACAGCCCTACGTTCCTTCTGAACTTCATTTCTTCTAACCTGAATGTTTCTGTTTCCGATAAACAGGAATTGCTTGAGATTAAGAAATTCTCAGATAACCTTGATAAGGTTATGGAATTTCTTGAAAAGGAAATTCAGGTACTTGATATGAGTGAAAAAATCCGTACCAAGGTTAAATCGGATATCGATGATCAGCAGCGAGAGTTCTATCTCCGCCAGCAGATGAAAGCTATACAGGAAGAACTGGGGGAAGACGCCGAACAGCAGGATATTGAAAAACTGCGTGAACGTTTAGCCAAAAAGAAGCTTCCTGATGAAGCAAAAGAGACGGCTGAAAAAGAATTACAACGCCTGGAAATGACCCCAAATGCTTCTCCTAACTATGGAATTATCTATAGTTATGTGGAGTGGATTTTAGATCTTCCCTGGGAGGATTTTTCTGAAGATAAGCTGGATCTCCAATTTGCCCGAAAAGTTCTTGATGAAGATCATTATGGATTAGAGAAGGTCAAGAAAAGAATTGTTGAATACCTTGCCGTCCTTAAACTTAAACAGGATATGAAAGCGCCTATCCTCTGTTTCTACGGGCCTCCCGGCGTTGGTAAGACCAGTTTAGGGAAGTCTATTGCAAGAGCTTTAAATCGTGAATTTGAGCGGTTCAGTTTAGGTGGTATCAGAGATGAAGCCGAAGTTCGCGGTCACCGAAGAACCTATATTGGTGCACTTCCCGGCCGTATTATTCGGTCTATGAAAAAAGCCGGGAAAGGAAATCCGGTTATTATGCTGGATGAAATTGATAAAGTGGGAGCTGACTATCGCGGAGACCCTACCTCTGCCTTGCTTGAGGTATTAGATCCTGAGCAAAACGACAGCTTCACCGACAATTACCTTGAACTTGAATATGATTTATCCAAGGTGATGTTTATTGCTACAGCAAATTCACTTGATACGATTCCGGCTCCGCTCAAAGACCGAATGGAGATCATTAACATCAGCGGATATACGCTGGAAGAGAAAACACAGATCGCCAAGAAGTATTTGATTCCAAAGCAGGTCAAAGAAAATGGTTTGAAGGAAGATCAGATTTCTTTCACCGATGAGTCAATTGAGCGACTTATTGATCAATATACTCGTGAATCCGGGGTTCGAAATCTTGAGCGACAAATAGCCGGTGTTTGTCGCGGTGTTGCTGCCAAGATCGCTTCCAAAGAGATTGAAGAATTTGACGTTAAAGTGGATGACATTGAAGAATTTCTCGGTAAACGTAAATTCTTCAGTGATGCAGCCGAGAGAACAACGGTACCCGGTGTTGCAACAGGCATGGCCTGGACGCCCTACGGTGGCGATATCCTCTTTATTGAGGCGAGCGTCTCCAAAGGCTCCGGTAAGATCAATATCACCGGACAATTGGGTGATGTGATGAAGGAATCGGCGATGTTGGCCGTCTCCTATCTTAAAGCCCATTCTGATGAGATTGGGATTCCTGAAGAAGCCTTCAAATATTGGGATCTTCACGTACACGTTCCTGCAGGGGCGGTTCCGAAAGATGGTCCATCTGCCGGTGTTTCATTGATGTCGGCTATTGCGTCTATCTTCACACAGCGAAAAGTAAAAGGGACTATAGCCATGACAGGTGAAATTACCCTGCGTGGATTGGTACTGCCTGTTGGTGGAATTAAAGAGAAAGTATTGGCTGCCAAACGAGCCGGAATCAAAAAAGTATTGCTGCCTAACAAGAACGAAAAAGATGTAGCCGAAATTGAAGAAGAAGTACTCGGTGATCTCGAAGTGCAGTACTTAGAACGCATGGATCCTCTGCTGGATATTGTTCTTGATGAAAAACCTGAGATTGATCCTCAAGAGTTCTTTAAGGTCAGCGCAGCTCACAAAGCAGCAGTTTCCGGCAAAAACGGACAATCTGAAAGTGTGGAAGTGGTAAGCCGTGATACAGATGATTAGATAATCCACTTAGTAATATTAAATTTTTGAATGTAAGGCGGACAGTAAGTGTCCGCCTTTTTTATTGGAAGAGCACTGAATAATTCATACAAATTCAGGTTTATATTTCTTCTAATTCCTTAAAATTTGCACCCTTTTGATAGGAAGAGAAAGAGCAGGTTGTGGCATTGAAAGTTTTAAACTAAAAAATACTTCAACTGATACTTGTTGATCTGCAATTTGGGCTTTAAAATAAATTCTTAAACTTTCCTTGTCTATCCCCTCTTATTGCTTATTTTTGGCGCATGCAAAAAGGACGAGTTATACAATCTACCGGCAGCTGGTATCATGTGGATACCGGCGATGAAATCATTGAAAGCCGGCTCCCGGGACGTTTTCGCTTGGACGAGAAGGAAGTTACCAATCCGATAGCGGTTGGAGATTACGTTGAGGTATCAATGAATGATGATAGTACCGGTTCTATTGAGACTATTGGAGATCGTGAAAACTACATTACCCGTCAGGCTACCCATGGCAAAAGAGGAGAACAAATCCTGGTTTCCAATTTGGACCAAGCCTGTGTAGTGCAATCCATCAAAAAGCCAAAGCTCAAAGAAGGGTTTATTGATCGTTTTTTAGTGACTTGTGAGGCTTATGAAGTGAGAGCAACTATCGTGCTCAATAAAATGGACTTGGCTAAGAGCGGTGGACTTAAGAAAGCAGAAGAACTAAAACAGCTTTATGAAGATATTGGCTATACCTTCATCACCACCAGTATTGAGAATGAAGAATCTTTGGAGGGGTTAAAGCAATTACTGAAAGAGAAAACTTCCGCGTTCATTGGTCCCTCCGGAGTTGGCAAAACAAGCTTGGTCAATGCAATTGATCCGGAGTATAATTTAAAAGTTGGGGATATTTCAGATTTTTCTAACAAAGGCAAGCATACCACCACTTTTGCCCAACTCATACCTCTCTCTTTTGGTGGGTATATTGCCGATACGCCCGGTATTCGGGAATTTGGGTTGGTCAATATTGAACCCTGGGAACTATCACTCTTTTTCCCGGAAATGCTGGAGCCAAGAAAAAACTGTAAGTTTAATAATTGCACCCATAATCATGAGCCTAAATGTGGTGTAGCAGAAGCATTTGAAAATGGAGAGATAGCAGCCAGCCGGTATCAGTCTTATCTTAATATGCTTGATTCCTTGTAGGTCGATACCATAAAAAAAGGCGCCAAAATAATTGGCGCCTTAGGTCTGATTACAACAAACTATCGCTACTCAATCAAGCAGTTTCTACAAATTCCTGACCAGCTAAAACAGGATTTTCAACTTTTTTATCTGATTCTATTATTCCGTCACGAAGTCGAATTATACGTCGGGCATGATCTGCAATTTCCTGCTCGTGCGTTACTACTATTATGGTATTTCCCTGTCGGTATAGTTCTTCAAAAAGATTCATGATCTCTTCCCCGGTTTTCGTATCCAGGTTACCGGTAGGCTCATCTGCAAGTAATATTGAAGGATTATTTACCAAGGCTCTTGCAATAGCAACCCGTTGTCGCTGACCTCCTGAAAGTTCATTCGGTTTATGATCAACACGATCACCCAACCCAACTTTGGTAAGCACATCGCGTGCTCGTTCTTTGCGTTCAGCTGACTTCATACCTGAGTAGATTAAAGGTAGTTCAGCGTTAGCCAGACATGAGGTTCTGGGTAGTAAATTAAACGTTTGAAAAACAAAGCCAATTTCACGGTTCCGAACCTCAGCCAGTTCCGCATCTTCCATTTGACTTACATTGTTGTTATTCAAAATATATTCACCCGAAGTGGGAGTATCCAAACAGCCTATCATGTTCATTAAGGTAGACTTCCCGGAACCGGATGGCCCCATGATGGCGATATATTCGTTCTCTTTGATATCAAAGGTTACACCGGCAAGAGCATGAACTTCGGTTTGCCCCATCTGATATACTTTGGTAAGATCTGTTATTTGTATTACAGGCTTTTTGGACATGATGCTTAATTTAGAGTACTGAAAGTTTATTATTCACGGTTACATTATCACCGTCATTTAAGAGATTGGTAAGTGTACGATAACTGCCTATAACCACTTCGTCACCGGCAGATATTCCGGATAAAATTTGAATATGTGAATTATCACTGATTCCGGTTTCGACTTCTTTTCGGACTGCTTTTCCATTTTCAACTACAAATACCACTTTTCTAATATCTTCTTCTTGGATTGTAAGGTTATCATCCTGACTGCTGGCTAACATCACTTCAGCTGAATCATCGTCACTTTTTGTAGTATCCTGATCTTTAGCAAAATCTCGGACGGTTACTGCCTGGATTGGTACGGAAACTACATTAGAGGCCGTTTGTGTTTCTACATCTACGGTAGCTGACATTCCGGGTCTGAAATTAGGTACAAACATATCCTCTGGATCTTCAGTTACTTCATTGCGAACCATTTTCTCCGGGCTGCTATCTAAGTTATGCGGAGTTATAATTCGAACTTTAACCTGGTAATTCGTGACCTGTTCGTTTGTACCACTCCCAGTGACACGCGCAGAATTTGCAATTTCAGTAACGATACCCTCAAATCTTCGCTCGGGATAGGCATCTACTTCAATTCTGGCTGTGTCAGCTACATCAACATTTACAATATCATTCTCATTAACCTCAACTAATACTTCCATCCTGTCGAGCAGAGAAACACGCATCATCTCGGTACCGGCTGTTTGAGCATTCCCCAACACCCGCTCTCCAACTTCTACATTAAGCCCGGTAATAGTTCCGTCTTGAGGCGCCCTAATCACCGTTTGCTCTAACTCTTCTTTCGCCTGACGAAGTTGAGCTTCTGCACTTTCAACCTGGTATTCGGTTGCTTTATAACTGGCTTTTTGTGAATCATATTCCGATTTGGACTGAATATAATCCATCTCTGAGATGAGGTCTTTCTCATACAATTCTTTATCCCTTAAATATGTTGCTTCGGCCCGAATTAAGGTTGCTTTAGTTTGCTCTAACCTTGCCTTTTGGGTCAACAGAGCAGCATTTAAATTATCAATCTGGGCTTGATAGATATCGGGTTTAATACGAAGTAACAGATCGTCTTCGCGAACGAAGTCTCCTTCTTGCACAGCCAGCTCTATGATCTCTCCTGATACATCGGGACGAATAATCACCTCAACTTCCGGCTGTACCTTTCCTGAAGCTGATACAAGCTGTGTAATTGTTTTTAGCTTGGCAGTAGCTGTTTCTACTTCCTTACCAGAATCAGTATTTCCAATGACCCCGGTGAAACGAAGGGTTAACCCTACAATAATAATTAGGCCGAAAGTTCCACCTAACCAATACAGAGTGGATTTAGATGATGATTTATTTTTTCCCATTTTGCTACTACCTATTCTTAAAAATTATCTTAAAATTCTACGCTTTCACCGCTGAGCTTACCCAGGTAATAATCCAATAATTTCTCTTGGAAAATCAGGTTAAACTGTGCTTGTGTGTAGTTTGATTGTGCCTCAACATAACTTGCTTGTGCCTGGCTAAGCTCTATTAGTGTACTTGAACCGGCATTATAGCGTGCTTGTTGAGTTTCATACGCTCTTTCACTGGCAATTAGTGATTTCTCAGAAGTTTCTAGCTGCTTGATGTAAGATGTATAATCATTATAAGCTTGAGTCACTTCCTGGATAACCTGTAACTTTGAGTTATCGAGATTCAATTCTGCATTCTTCAGTTGTACTTTAGAGGATTGAATTGAAGTCATACGGTTCCAATTTTGGAAAATTGGTACGCTTACTGAAAATCCTAATGATTTGTTTACTTGTATATCAAAAAACTGATCATTGAATGGAGCAGTACCTGTTTCACCCGGTAAGGAATATCGGTCACTGTAGCTTGAAGAAATTGAGGCACTGGCTGATACTGAAGGATATAAATTCGCTTTTGTAATCATAAGCTGATATTCCAAGCTTCTAATATTTGCCATTGCACTTTTTAAATCAGCTCTGTTCAATAATGCCTGATCAATTAGTTCACTTAATGAATAGTTTTGGGCAAACTCCTGATCAACATTTGATTCAATATCAGGCACTACAAATTCATATTCTCCCATAGGATCTATTTGAAGCTGTCGAATGAGCAGTAATTTACTGAACTTCAATGCATTTTCTTGTTGGGTAAGCAGTAACTCATTGTTAGCAACTGTTGCTTCCTGGTTATATTGATCTACTGTGGGTCGTGAACCTACTTCAACCTGGGCTCGCACCTGTTCAAGTTGTTGGCGTGAACTCTCCAAATTTTCTCTCCTGATTTCCAATAATTCCATATCTACAAGCATCTGCAAATAATTGGAGGCGGTATTAAAAATAACCTGTTCTTTGGCCCGTCTTAAATTTTCCTCTTCAGAAATTTTTGATTGTTCACTTGAACGTAATGATCGTATGTTTTCAAAACCATTAAAAATTGGAATATTTGCACTTAAACTTCCTCCCACAGATTGAGATACAACGTTACTGAAGGAAACTTCTTCCTGCACAAACTGCTGACCTGATCTTCGTGACCCACTTAGGCTACTATTCACAGATGGTAAAAAGTCTGCATATTCACTGTTAATTCTGTATTCGGCCAAAGCAAGATTATTTTGTGCTTGTTTAAGCTGATAATTGTTTTCTAAAGCAATTTCGACTGCTTCCTGAAGACTAATAGTTCGAGTCTCCTGAGCCATTAAATTCCCGGCTGAAAAAACCAGTGCAATAAGAAGTGTAGATGAGGTAAATCTTTTCATAATTGAGATTCAATATTTTGTATTAACGGATTGGTACACGATAGTGGACGAAAATAGTTACAATAAAGTTGCTCTATTTTCGATTTTTATATTCTTTAACAGGAATGAGCTAAATATTTGTAAAATCAATCAGTAGAGGGCTTATCCTTTTCTCTCATAGAAGAAATTTGCTGATCAAGATAATCCATCAACAAACTCAATCCTTTTTTTGCGAGCATACGTTTAAGCTCCCTCGATATTCCGAAATTGGAACCACTGTTATTAGATGATACTCGGGAAGAATCCTTTCGGTCTCTGCCTAATAAAAACCCAATTATTACTGAGGCCCCCACAGCAGGCAAAGGATGCTTCCTGATTATATTTTTTGGATCCATATTGGTTGATACCCCTTCTTTGACCTCATCAATAGATTTATCAATTCCACCCTGAATTTTTACAAGCTCTTCTTCAAGCTCCTTCTTCTTTTTTTCCAAATTTGATAGTTTTGCTTCAGACATGATTAATTCACTTCTTTTTTTGAATTTTCTGTAGATGGGAGTTCTTTTAGCTCATCGCCATTTTCTTCGAAGGAGTTCAATAAGTCAGCAAGTATTTGATCCTGAATGCGCCTTACCATCGATTTTGGCTTTATTACGATCAAAATTAAACCGACAAGAATGAAAGGTGAGGAAACAATAGCATAACCGGCCCATTCGTCTCCTATGACTTCACCGATATATATTGCAAGAGCTGTTAAACCGAAGACCAAACCAAGCCCGAAAATAGCATATCCAAAAAGCTGTTGTACCGATTTACCGATCCAATAGGTTATCCGGTCGCTTACATTTAAAACCGTAAGTTCTATTTTAGTTTCTATATAGTCCTGAAGTTCACGACTTACCTGCTTGATGCATTTACCTAAATCGTCCATTGGGTTTAGTCTTCTGAGGTGAAAATTTTTGCGGCAATGAACCCTACTGCCAGCCCAATTGCTACTGACTTTATGGGATTACGACGAATGGTATTTTCAGATCGCTGTTTAAGTTCTTCTACACGCTTCTGAAGTTCTTCATCTTCAAGCATTACCCGGCCACGTTCTATAGCTACATCAAGTCGTTCGTTTAAATTTTGGATAACTTCTTCGTTCATAATGCCCTGTTTTTTTCTTTAATATAAGAAATTGCAATGGATGCATAAATCATTCCATTGCAAAAAGTTATTCATAGCGTAAACTTTCTATCGGATCGAGTTTAGAAGCTTTATATGCCGGGTATACTCCAAACAACAACCCTATAATAAACATCCCAAAAAATCCTCCAAGAACAGACCAAAGCGGAATGACTGCTTCCGTTTCTATCCATAATGCCATCAAGTTTCCAACACCTATGCCGATAATCATTCCAATAATACCTCCAATCTGACAAATAAAGACAGCTTCCATCAAAAATTGGCTCACAATAGCTTTCCTGGTAGCTCCTACCGCTTTTCGTATCCCAATTTCCCTGGTTCGTTCTGATACTGAAACCAGCATGATATTCATGACTCCAATACCGGCACCCAATAAAGTGATGAAGCCAATAGCAAAACCGCCTATATATAAAGCAACTGTAAAAGTATCAAAGGTGCTGCTCAATGTTTCATTGGTTGAAATTTCAAAGTCATTTGAGTCCCCGGGATTTACTTTTCTGATGACTCGCATTATTCCGGTGATTTCTTCTACTGTTTGCGTAATAAAATCGATTTCAGGGGCTCTTACCTGAATATTTATATTCCGGTTTCCTCCATAAACGTTTAAAGCAGTTGTGTAAGGTATGATTACAATATTATCGAAAGACTGCCCAAATATTTGTCCTTTAGCTTCCAATGTTCCAATAACGGTATAGGGTTTCCCATCAAACCTGATTTCTTTACCAATCGGAAATTGATTTTTAAAAAGTACATTTTGCACGTCCTTACCGAGAATTACGACATTTCTACCATACTGAACATCATCACCGGTAAAGTTGCGCCCGTCTTCTAACTCAAACGCATTATTATTTAGGTAATTCTCATTACTTCCAACGATTCGTACATTTGGCTCAGTCTCGAAATCATTAAATGAAATTTCAGCTATTCCAAATGATTCATCTGGACTCATTCCCCGCCCAATTCTCATTTGCTCTTCGAGTCTCTCTGCCGTTTCGAAATTGATATATTTTCGATTGCGGATGTCATCACTAAACGCCCCCATTTGCACAGACGGTGTTCTTGAGACATTGATAACATCACTTCCCATAATGCTCATGGTATTTTTAAAATAATTATCCAGTACCGCTACCGCCGTTGTTGAGACAATGACTGAAAAAACACCTATTACTAAAGCCAGCAAGGTTAAAAACGAACGTAGTTTATTGGCTTTAAGGGCGTCGTAAGCCTGACTTGTAGTTTCTTTTATATGCATATTATTCGAACCTCAATGATTCAATAGGATCTGATTTAGCTGCCCGGTATGCAGGAATAAATCCGAAAAGTACACCTACGATAGTGCAGATACTGAAACCCACTATCACAACACTTACATTCATGACGGCCACAAAAGCCTGATTGATCAGGATTGTAAGTCCTCCTGCCAAAGCTACTCCTATAACCCCACCCAGCAAGCAGATGGCTATTGATTCTAACAAAAATTGAGTTAAAATTTCCCAGGATTTTGCCCCGACTGCCTTTCTAATTCCAATTTCCTTCGTTCGCTCCCTCACCGAAACAAACATAATATTCATCACACCAATACCACCTATTAACAAAGAAAGCCCGCTCAGAATAAATCCCACGGAATAGATACCGGCTTTCATCCCTTCCAGTTGCTGCTTAAAAGCTTGTGGTTTATTCAGGGCAAAGTCATTGTCTTCTGTGGCATCCAGCTGCCTTATCCTCCTCATAATTCCTTCCAGCTCGTACTCTCCTTCACGCAAGGCTGCCTGATCAGCAAATTGCACTCCAATCTGAAGTCCCGATCGTAACCCGTAAATCTGTTCATAGGCTGAAATGGGTATCAATATGCGGTTGTCAGTATCCTCTAATCCCATAAACTTACCCTGTTTCTCTAACACGCCTACCACTGTAAATCTCTGCCCCCCAAGTCTAACTTGTTTACCAAGAGGATTTTCAATTTCAAATAAAGATTCATAAAGCGTATTTCCGATCACTGCTACTTTTGAGCCGGATTGAATTTCTTGTTGAATAAACATCCTGCCTTGGGCAATATTCAATCCCTGTATAGAAAGGTAATTTGAGGTTGCTCCGGTCAGTCCTACACTTTCCGCTGTCTTTTCTTTGTATCGTACGTTGGTATTTCTATTAGCAGAGGCGGCAACAGTGCTGGCATAACGGCTATAATCGTTGATTCTTTCCACATAGCCCATTTCCATTTCCTTGCGATTCCGATACTCCCACCATTTATATTCTCCCCCCATTCCCCAAGGCCATTTTTCAACATACACAACATTCTGTCCCATCATGGCCATGCTTTTTTCAAAGGTGATGTCCATGCCGGTAGTTACAGAGTCTACAATAGTTACCATAGTTATTCCTATGATTATACAGAGAGCCGTAAGTATAGATCTGACTTTGTTTGTTTTAAGAGCACTGAGGGCAATTTTGAATCCCTCTACAAAACTATTAATTATTCTCATGATATCTTTTGGGTGTGATCGTCTCAAAGGATACGGGATTAATTTTTTTTTCGTTACAACAATTCTGTAAAATTTTTTGAAATGATGTTTTTATTGGAAAGACTAAATATTCCTTACTTTTATCTAAAAATAAATTCTTATGAAATTAGACGTTCTTGTTTTTGCTTCTCACCCGGATGATGCCGAATTAGGTTGTGGTGGAACTATCGCTGCATTAACTGATCAAGGGAAAAAAGTTGGTATTATTGATCTAACAAAAGGAGAAATGGGAACTCGCGGCAATGCTGAAACCCGAGCTAAAGAGGTAGATAAAGCCTCTAAAATATTAAACCTTTCCTATCGGAAAATGCTGGATTTGGGAGATTCCATCCTTGAAAATTCAAGGGAAAACCAACTTAAAATAATTGAGCAGGTTCGGCTTACTCGTCCCCATATATGCTTAGTCGGTGCCCCCTTCGACAGGCACCCCGATCACCCAAAAGGAACAAACCTTACGCTGGATGCCCTGTTCTATTCCGGACTAAAAAAAATTGAAACAATTGAGGAAAACGGCGAAAAACAAGAACCACACCGCCCCGCCCATATCTTACACTACATGCAAGACCGTCCCATAGATTTCGACTTTGTATTTGATATATCAGACCACTGGAAAACTAAAAAAGAAGCCATTTTAGCTTTCAATACTCAGTTTAATGTGAGTAGTAATGAAAGGGAATCGGAGACTTACATCTCCTCTAAAAATTACTTTAAGCAACTTGAATCAAGGGCTCGCTATTTAGGACATCTTTCAGGATTCACATATGGAGAGGCTTTTAAATACTACCTACCCCCTGCACCTCTCAAAAATTTCAACATATTTTTTGAGACTTCTCCCAAAAGATAGTTTGGTTTTATATTATTTCAGACCTATCTCCATACTCCATTTTGATGTTACTTTAAGTTTCTTCATTTTGGCGGACTTAAAATTTTTGACTCACAATTTTCTATATACCCTCATTGAATAAAACTTATAGCTATGGACTTTTCTAAAACTAAAAAAGGCACTGCTTCAGTTTGGGCAGGAGAAACGGATTCATTTTATAAAGGAAGCTCAACCGTTCCTATCGTCAATACTGTAACCTTTGAATACGATGATCTCGATGAATGGTATGAAGTGGCGAAAGGTAATCGGGAAGGTCATATCTACAGCCGTAATACCAACCCAACCGTGCGTGTTTTAGAACATAAAATAGCGGCATTAGAAGGTGCTGAGGATGCTATTTCTTTTTCAACCGGAATGGCTGCTATCAGTAACACCCTGCTTAGTCTGTTAAAACCAGGTGATCGAGTAGTTTCCGTTAAAGATTCATACGGAGGAACCAGTAAAATTTTCTTGGAGTATTTGCCGAAATTCGACATTGATGTAACCTTATGCGAAACCGATAACCATGAAGAGCTCGAAGCAGAAATCAATAAGGGTTGTGATCTTGTATATCTTGAAAGTCCTACGAACCCAACGCTTAAAGTCATTGACCTCCAACGAATTACAAAATCTGCAAAAGCAGTTGGTGCAATAGTCGTATCAGATAATACCTTTGCTTCTCCCATCAATCAAAACCCCATTGCTCTTGGAATTGATTTAGTTATTCACAGTGCAACTAAATTTTTGGCAGGTCATTCTGATGTAATGTGTGGTTTGCTTTGTGGAAAGAAAGAACTAATTAAGCAGGTTTTTGCATACAGAGAAATTAACGGGGCCAGTTTACACCCAGATGCCGCATATAACGTTATTCGTGGAATGAAAACCCTGGAGCTTAGAATTAATCGACAGAATGAAAGTGCCTTAGAAATTGCCCGTTTTTTAGACAACCATCCTAAAGTAGCATCTGTTTTTTATCCCGGTTTGGAGAGCAATAAAGGACATGATATTGCAAAACAACAAATGAAGGGTTTTGGAGGAATATTAAGCTTTGAACTTAAAGGAGGCTATGAAAGTGTCAAGAATCTACTGCATAACATGAAATTCGTGCATCTGGCTGCAAGTTTAGGCTCTGTGAGCACTCTTGCCGGACCGCCACGTACAACAAGCCATGTAGAACTCAGTGAAGAACAACGAAAACAATTGGGTATCTCCGAAAGCTTAATCCGGTATTCAGTGGGTATTGAAAATGTGGGAGATCTCATCGCTGATCTGAAGGAAGGTTTTGAACATGTTTAAAAATTCAATTCTCTAATAAAGAAAGTTCATTTTCTTCAAAACAAGCATGAATTTCATTTTTAAGGAATTCATGGACCGCCTTATTCCCGGCAATAATTCGTTCCCCAAAATACCAATTATCCCCTCCCTGCCAATCGGTTACAATACCTCCGGCTTCTTTAATGATCAATGCTCCGGCAGCCACATCCCAAATACTTAGACCATATTCATAAAATCCCTCAAACCGTCCGCAGGCAACATTGCACAAATCCCAGGCTGCTGTTCCCGGGCGACGCACACCATGTGTTTTATGCATCATTGCTCTAAACAACTTCAGGTAGTTATCCACCAGATCAAAATCTTTGTACGGGAATCCGGTGCCAATGAGCGAAGATGAGGGGTCTTCATTGCCTGAGACCTGAATAGGCTCCCCATTAAGAAAAGCTCCCTCCCCTGAAACAGCCGTGAATTCCTCCTGATTGGCCACCTCTAATACCAAGCCAACTTTAGGTTCTCGATTTTCCCACAGTGCAATTGATACACAATAAACCGGGAAACCATGAGCAAAATTTGTGGTTCCGTCAATCGGGTCAATGATCCAAATTCTACCTTCTGCAAGTTCATTAGTGCCACTGGATTCTTCAGCCAAAATTTTATCATCCGGAAAAGAGACATTAATGATTTCGATGATCTTTTTTTCGGCAGCTACATCTGCATCAGTTACTAAATCATTTTTTCCTTTCAGTTTAACATTTAAGGAATGCTTTTTTGCGTATTCGTTTATGATTTCTGAAGCTTTAGAAGCTGCTTTTTTTGCTACTTTAAGTTCTTTGGTAAAATCACTCATTAAAATTTTTTACTTTTTTCAATCAATTAAATTTTTAAGCAGATTGCCACCCCGCTCTTTAAGGTAGTCTTCTACAATCTTTTTAATCACATTTTGATCGGGGCGAACATTTGGTTTCTGAAATGTACCTGTAATTAGCAAAGGCACCGCTATTGTGCCATTTTCTTGCTGAAGAGCATTGGTTGCACGATCACCTATCACACTTGCGATGCCACTTTTAAATTGGCCGGGCAGGGCAATCCGGGCTTTATAATTAATTGAATCAGTAACCATGTGATGTGTCCCGTCCATTTCAAGCCCAATATTACCGCTCGTAAGATTTAGCTTCTGAAAAGTCAGTATTTCATCTTTGATACTGAAGTCAGATTGCCATTCATCAAGGGCAACATTTTCAAGTTCTTCAATCTTTAATACCTTGGCAACTTCAAGCTGAATTGGGTGTCCATTGAGTCGGGCTTTGGTCATACCAAAAGACCCTTCAGCATCATTAGAAGAGATTTCAGGAGATAGCGCAGAATTTAAGTTCGAGCTGTATTCTACATTAGCGCTGAAAGTCCCATCTATGTATTCATGGATGGTACTCTCAGGTCCCAAAAATCCGGTATCCCGAAAAAACGACTCCGCTATTAATTGATCCAGATTTCCGCTAAAGGTGATCTTAGTATTGGTCGGTTCCGGTATCTCCCAGTTCATTGATCCTGTAGCTGTGCCTTCAAACATGGTTGCCTTAGCTTCATCCAATCTTAAATTGACAGGACTCATTTCGCCGTTACCTGAAACGTTCGTCAGGTTAATACCAAAAATCACCAATCGATCTATCTGGGCAGAGACTGATGCATTCATTTCCGGAAGCTCAATAGGGAAAGGTTCGTTGGGATCCGTTTCTTCGTCCCAGTCAATCATTTCATCTATGGTAAGCAATTTGCTGGAGTACATACCGGTGACGGTTGGGATTTCTCCGGCCTCAAGATCTTCCTTAAGAAAACCAAGGTAGTATTCCATACCTCCTTCCAGCTGAATATCTGATGAACCAAAATTCATGGTAAAATCACTTAACTGCATACTCTCAGGGGAAATAGATAACTGTCCGGATAAATCGCTTACCGGTAGCAACAATGAATCTCCAATGGCACTGACATCACTTACATTCAGGTTTCCATTTAGTTTTACTTGAAGTGGATCTCTGGCCGGACCTGCAGCCGATATATTCATTTCAGCATCACCGGTCAGTTCCTGAATCCAGGGTTCGAGCGAGTAATAGGATCCGATATCCCCTAATTTAGCATTGCCCCTCATATTTACATCAAAAACAGGATCATCAGATAAATAATCCTGTACGCTGCCACTCATCGTAAGACTGTTATTTCCGGTCTTAAATTCAGCTTCATTAATTTCTATTAATGCCCCTGCCACAGTTCCTGAAAAATTCATATCCCTGATAGGTTCTCCAAGTGAGTAATGTGCTAAATACCCATCCGTTAAATTAACCGTGCTGCTTTTTAAAATATTTTCGATATCCAGTGGCTCTATTGCTCCTCTTAGATTGATTTGAGAACTCAACTGACCTCTGAGTTCAAGCGAGTCTTCATCAATAGGATAAAACTCTTTAATGGTGGAGAGGTCAAATTCTACATCACCTGTAACATCCACACTTCCCTCTGCCGGATTTAACGGGTTATATACTGTCCCGCGGAAATCGAGCGTATTTTGAGCCACCTGCACCCTTAGTTGACTAATATCCATTCGGTTTGATTCAGCAACGATATCGACTTGAATATTCTCTATAGCTCGTTCTACTCCTATATATTTGATCAAGCCATTATTCAGAACAATAGAACCTTCAAGTACTGCATTTTCCGAGGAATCAACAGCTCCTTTTGCATTCACATCCACGTTTAAGACGCCGGAAAGCTGTTCTATATCATATTCGGTAATTGGATAAAACCCTTCTATGGTAGCAAGGTCTATATCTCCGTTTAACAACAAGTCGTAGCTGATATCTTCTGTGATAGGATTTAAAACACTACCTGAAATATTGACGGTATTATCAGCGGCTCTTGCTTCAAAATTTTGAATAGATATTTGGTCGTTGTTGGCAACAAAGGAAAGCTGAATATCTTCAATTGCATTGGGTAGATCAGGGTTTTTTAGATATCCATCCTCAACTGAAATATAAAAATTAAATTCAGGAGTTAGTTGATCAGAAAATGCTCCGCTAATAGTCCCTTCTATATTTAATCCTCCGCGGGTTTCAAGTCCGGCAAGGGCATCATCATACTCAGGAGGAAGCAGTTTAAGCAATTCACCAAAATCGTTCGATGAACTTGACATTTAAAGGTTTAATCCAATCTCCTCATTGCTCCATGAATTAATATTTCCCTTTACATTCAATGCCAACCCCCGGATAGAAAGACTACCACTTTCAATATTTAATGCTTCATTCGTCATATCCAAAGTGGACGACTGATTGAGTGAAATGGACATATTGTCGAGGTAATTAGTCCCTTCATAATTCACCGATAATGATCCTATTTCTGTATTTAGATTGGTCTCAATTAAATCGGCATAAGTCACAGCCAATTGGCTGTTTAATTCACTTGCTGTAATCTCAGTATTTGTGGTAAGGTCCCGATATTCAACACTTCCATTGTTGACGATCATCTGGGGGACTTCTAAAGAGAAACTACTTTGTGACTGTTCGGTAGATTCAGAATCATCGCTTGCCAACAAAAAGTCTATATTCGTGGTGCTGTCTTCTAAAACGGTATAGTAAACCTTAGGAGTATTGAGAGTGAGTTCCGACAGGTAAATATTCCCTACAATCAGTGGAAGCACTTTTATGGAAACCAAAAACTCTTCAAGTTCGGCAACTGTGTTTCCATCTTGATCAGGAACTTTAAATCCTTCCATACTTACCCTAACATTTGGAAAAGCTCTGAAAAAACTCAGCGACATGTTTTCAACTTGAATTTCAGTCCCCAAAGTTTGGGTAGCAGCAGGAACAGCCATCTCCCTTAAACGCTCATCATTGAAATAAATACTCAGTGATACCATCACCAAAATACAGAAGGCTAAAATACCAGCAATAATCTTCAGAAATGTTTTCATATCAATAAGTTAATATATTCTTATAAATCAAATCTAATATTCGATATTTGTTTTGATACCGGTTACGAATAACACTTGGACCCTGTCAGTAATTCATTGTTTCTTATTATTTCAATAAAGCAATAACGGGCCAAAATTGAGGGAACTATTTCTTTAATGTCATGCAAAAAATGGAGATATTCTCCATGCAATTAATCACCTCAACAATTCATACTCATGATTATCCCTATCGCTAGCGACCATGCCGGATATCCTGCTAAAGAAGTTACCAAGAAAATACTGGAAAAGTTCGGCCACAAACCCCTTGATTTCGGTACTGACTCAGAAGATTCTGTCGATTATGCTGACTTTGCCGTAAAAGTAGCTGAAAGAGTAAATAATGGTGAAAATGAAATAGGAATTTTGATATGCGGAAGCGGTCAGGGAGTGTGCATGACGGCCAATAAGTACCCTAAAGTGCGTGCCGGGCTAGTTTATTCCAAGCATTCTGCTGAAATGACCAGGCTTCATAATGATGCTAATATTTTGTGCCTCCCCGGTCGTGAACTCAATAATGAACAGATTGAAGAGATTTTGAGTATCTGGTTGAACACAGACTTTGAAGGTGGCCGCCATGAACGCCGTATTAACAAAATTGAATCATTAACTCAACAATAAGCACAGCCGATGAAATCGCTTCAGGATCAAGATCCCAAACTTTTCGAACTGCTTGAAGAAGAAACCGATCGTCAAAACTATAACCTGGAGTTAATTGCTTCCGAGAATTTTGCTTCCAAAGCCACTATTGCAGCCATGGGAAGTGTTTTGACAAATAAATATGCGGAAGGTTATCCCGGTAAAAGATATTATGGAGGGTGTGAAGTTGTTGATAAAGTTGAAGACCTTGCAAGGGATCGCGCCAAGAAATTGTATGGAGCTGACTGGGTAAATGTACAACCCCATTCCGGGGCTACGGCCAATGCTGCTGTCTATCTGGCCTGCATGAAACCCGGTGAAACTCTTTTGGGCTTTGACCTCTCCCATGGCGGACATCTTACCCATGGTTCACCCGTAAACTTCTCAGGAATAAATTATAACGCAGAATTTTATGGGGTCGATAAAGAAACAGGTCGCTTGGATATGAATAAGATTCGTGAGCGAGCCAAAGAAGTTAAGCCAACCATGATTTCAATTGGAGCTTCAGCCTATCCACGGGATTATGACTATGAAGCCTTTAGAAACATAGCCGATGAATTTGGCGCTTTGCTGTGGATGGACATGGCTCACACTGCCGGACTTATAGCAACAGGCCATTTAAATGATCCACTTCCCCATGCCCATGTAGTTACTACCACAACCCACAAAACACTACGTGGCCCACGAGGCGGAATGATCTTGGTTGGTAAAGACACGGAGAATACGATAGGTGTAACTGCCCGAAAATCCGGTAGGACTAAAAATTGGGGTGAAGTTTTTGATTCTGCTGTTTTCCCAGGAACACAAGGTGGTCCGCTTATGCATGTAATTGCAGCCAAGGCAGTCGCCTTCGGAGAAGCGTTACAAGAAGACTTTAAAGAGTACCAGTCTCAAACGCAGAAGAATGCCAAGGCCATGGCTGACAAACTTATAGAGTTAGGATATAATCTTGTAAGTAACGGCACCGATAATCATCTTCTCCTCATTGATCTCCGAAATAAAGGACTGAATGGAAAGGTTGCTGAAGACGCTTTAGGCAAAGCTGCCATCACCGTAAATAAAAACATGGTCCCCTTCGATACAGAAAGTCCTTTCGTGACTTCTGGTATTAGAATTGGATCTCCGGCAATGACAACAAGAGGGCTCAAAGAAGAAGAGTTTAAGCAAATTGCTGTTCTTATTGACAGGGTTCTTCAGAAACCGGAAGATGAGCAAAATCACAAGAAAGTAGAACAAGAAGTGCGCGATCTGTGTGATCGTTTCCCACTTTATGATTTTGTAACAGCTTAACCCGGAGATAAAAGCTTGGAAGAACGGCAAATAATGGAAAGCAATCCGCCCGAGGCCAAAAAACCGGCCGACAGAACGGATACTATGTCTTTTCTGGAGCATCTTGAAGAATTGCGCTGGAGAATCATTAAGGGAATGATTGGCGTTGTGATTGGAGTAGCCATTGCTTTTATATTTTCCGATTTCTTTATCGAAGATGTTATGCTGGGCCCTACCCGGGGTGATTTTTTCATGTATGATCTTTTACGGGTTGATGCAGTTAATTTTGAGCTTCAAAGCCGTCGATTGCCCGGTCAGTTTTTTACTTTTTGGGGCACATTATTCGTGATGGGATTTATAATCGGTTCCCCCTACTTCATATTCCAGATGTGGTCTTTTGTGGAGCCCGCCCTTGAGCGTAGAGAAAAGAAGAAAAGTTATTTCACTTCATTTTTTATAACCATGTTCTTTTTTGTGGGAGTCACTTTCGGCTACCTCATCTTGGTTCCTTTTGCCCTACAATTTTTTGCCCAATTTCAGATCTCAGATATCATACGAAACGATTTTGATATAAATGAATATTTTGGCTCGGTAGCCATGTGGGTGATTGCTTGCGGCGTCATTTTTCAGATACCGGTTGTGAGTTATTCGCTGTCAAAAATTGGGTTATTAACGCCTGAGTTTTTGAAGAAATACCGTCGCCATGCTTTAGTTTTATGCCTGATTATGTCGGCAATGCTTACTCCCCCTGACCCTATTTCTCAAATATTGATCGCTTTACCCTTAACCATTTTATATGAACTTTCTATTTGGGTTAGCCGATACGCCAACCGTAAACGCAAGAAAGAACTTAATGAAGCAATAACCGGAGTATCTAATACAGAATAAATCCCTGTATAATAAATGCAGACTATTATGGTTTTAACTTCACTAAGCTTTATCTTTTGCTACATCAATTACCCAAACATCTAAGTTCTTCACAAAGAAAATTTTAAAAGACGGAAATTCCATCATTCAAATGAACTCAACCAAATTATTATTTACGCTGCTTCTTTTTTCTTCCCTGCTATTGTCATCGTGTGATGAGGACAATCCCTTTGAAGTTGATTATTCAAGTGCTCCTGATCCTTTTGATATTGAAAATGCAGAAAGAGTTGAAACTGAAACCGGGTTAACGTACTACATCATTGAAGAAGGTACCGGAGCTTTTGAAGTTGAAAGAAGAGATGCGGTGCAAGTTTTTTATACCGGCCGAATATTAGAAACTGGTGAAATATTTGATAGCTCTTATCGAAACGGAAACCCCAGTCCAACAACTTTTTCCTCTTTAGATAACCTCATTGACGGCTTTATGGAAGGGTTAATTGGAATGAAAGAAAGCGGTAAGCGGGTGTTAATCATTCCTCCTGAAATTGGTTATGGTGATAACCCAAACTCAAGCCTCAGCGATGATACATTGCGGTTTGATATTGAACTTGATACCATACTTGGCAATTAGGGAATATATTCTCTTTTTACATTTGGGGATATAGCGGTAGTTATTTCATACGGTATAGTCCCCATTTTTTTTGCCCATTCCTTAGCTGATAAATCTCCATTTCGCAAAATCGTTACCTCTTCCCCTTCACTAAATTGCCGGTCTTTTAGATAAATGGTGATATAATCCATACTGATGGTTCCTACCTGCTGAAATCTTTCCCCGGCAATCTCTACCTCAAACTTACCACTGAGGTTCCTGAAAATTCCATCAGAATAACCTACAGGAATAACTCCTATCCAGCCAGTTTGTTTAGCCTGCCATCGGCTTCCGTACCCAACATAATCTCCTGCTTCAATTTTTTTAACCTGAACCAATCTTGATTTCCATTCCACTGCCGGCTTTAGATCTTCAATTTCTACTGAGCCCGGGGCATAGCCGTACAAGCAAACACCGGGACGAACCGCGTCAAAAAGTACTCCCTTATTTTGATAATAAAATATAGCCCCACTGTTGGCGGTATGAGTTAATAAATCTTCCGGAAATTCAGCTCTGATATCCTTAAAAACCTCCAGTTGTTGAAATACCCGATCATGCCTTTCTTCATCAGAATTAGCAAAGTGGGTATATATCCCGGTGTAATTTAGTTTTGTGTTCTCTATTTTACGCTTTGCTTCAGCAACCTGATGAGGTAAAATTCCCAACCTGAACATACCGGTATCAAAATGAAGATGAGCCTTCGTACCAACTTTTAAACGGTCAAAAACACTTAAATCAGAAATGCTGGCTGTAATATCATAATCTTTATAAAGTGATTCTTTTCCTGCCGGAGGAATTTCAAATACAAGGATAGGGTTTTTAATTCCCTCTTCTCTCAACTGAACCGCTTCTTCAATTCTAGCCGTACAAAACCACTCAACCTCATCTTTCAGGTAGTTAGCAACTGGCAGTAACCCATGTCCATAGGCTTTATCTTTAACCACGGCCATATTCTGCACCTTGTTCCCTGTTCGTAAATTAACGGCCTCCAGGTTTTTGCCAATATTTGAAAGATGAACGTATAAGGTGGATCTCAATGAACTTCCTCAGCTAAATGAAAAGAATTTCTTTTTGTTTTTTTTCAGTATCACTTGGGCCGCGTTATGTCCGGCAGCACCAAAAACGCCTCCCCCGGGGTGGCAAGAAGCACTCGATAAATATAAATTTTTAATCGGAGTTTCGTATTGACTCATTTCCGGTATGGGCCTAAACATAAACATTTGGTCGAAACTCATTTCTACATGCATCACATTTCCTTTCAACAGGCCATGTTTACGTTCAATATCTAAAGGAGATTGAATATACCAATCTATGAGTTTGTCTTTCATATTTGGGGCGTAATCGGTTACCACATCATAAATTTTTTGAGCTTCTCGTTCCCGAATATCATCCCAATGCATTCCATTTGCCAGTTCATACGGATGCCATTGAGCCCAGGCAAACAAGGTGTGATTGCCATCTTTAGCCACTTCAGGATCAATTTTTGAAAAAGTCATACAAAGCACCGCCGGTTTTTCAGGGGGTAACTTTTTGGTGTAATCTCCAATAGCATTATTCATGTATTGAACGGACGGTGCCAACAACTGAATCCCATTATGAATATTAGGATCGTTCGGAGCAGCAGTATATTCCGGCAGTTCTTCAACCGCACAGCGAATTACCATGCCGAAGCCATTACCTACATTTATATTTTCCACCTTTGTAAACATGGAATCATCCAAATGTTCCCGTCCCACCATTTTCATCATGGTTGTTTGAACATGCGCATTTGAAACAATGGTTTTAGCCTTGAATTCTTCCCCATTCACCGTTTGTACACCGATTGCATTTCCACTTTCAATAAGAATTTTTTTCACCGGATGATCAGCCTTTACTTCTCCGCCATGTGCTTCAATCATGTTCTTCATGGCTTGGGTTAGCATGCCGCTGCCTCCTTTTGGATGCTTAGCCCCACTTTCATGCAACATGGATTGCCAACCGGCAAAATCGCCCGTAGCGGAATGATCGGGTAAAGGGCCTGATTGCGCTGCAAACCAAAGAATTGCAGCTTTCATGTAGGGAGAATAAAAAGCATCATCCACCACTTTACCGTAGCTGGAGAGAATTTTTTGAAGTCCTGCTTGTTGCTCTCCTTTTTTGAACATAGAACCATCCCGGATTTGAGCTTTGGTCATTTCTGCAAAAATGTTCCCTGCGGATGGCTTGGTCATAAAAGCTTTTAGCACGCTCTTATTAATTTTGCCCCAAAATTCTACAAACTCTTTATAGTTCTCTACATCCTCCGGAGCTTCTTTAGAAATGGACTCCAGAGTCCGCTCCAAATCTTTCCAAAAATGAATAACCCCTTTTCCTGTTGGCACCGGGTACGACATGATAGGATCCATATCAATATACTCAAGCCCATATTTTTCCAGTTCCAGATCTTCAATGATTCCAGTCTGATGGATCATAATATGTACCGAAGATCCAACATCCATTTTAAAACCATGCGGATTTTCCTCCGACTTAAACATGGTCTCGGTCCTCACCGCACCTCCAATGGTAGTATCTCGCTCAAGCACCAAAACCTGATATCCATTTTTAGCGAGATAACAAGCTGTGACTAACCCATTATGCCCAGACCCAATTACAATTGCATCATAGTTTGACATGTAAAATTTCCTTTTTTTAATGGAATGAATATGAACTTTTACTAAGTTGAATTAACAGAAACTAACTTAACATTCATTCCGAGTATTATTAACAAAAGTACCGCAAATTAATATCAAACATGACCTTTTTTAAATCTTTTCTTGCTTCTTGTTTAGGAATTTTCACCTCCTTTACATTGCTTGTAATAGCTTTCTTTATAATCCTTGCTGCCAACTCATCTGAACCGCTGCCAGAGGTGGATACTAACACTGTACTCACCATCGAAATGTCAGGGAATATTCCGGAAAGAGTAACCCCAAGTCCGTTTGAAAGTTATTTTAATCCCGGGGCTGCTCACAAACTATCATTGGTTACACTGAAAGAGAATCTCCAAAAAGCAGCTGCTGATGATCGCGTAAGTGGCGTTTGGGTCAAAACAAACATGCTATCTACCTCCTGGGCAAACCTCGAACAAGCTTATGATTATTTAAAAGAATACAAAGAAAGCGGGAAATTCCTTTATTTCAGTACCGATGATATTGGAATGAATGAGCAATCCTACTATTTAGCCACCGTAGCCGATAGTATTTTCAGTCCCCCCAACACCAACTTTGAGTTTGATGGATTCTTGTCTCAATTCACTTTTTATAGCGATATGTTAGATAAGATTGGGATTGAGCCTGAAATCTTCAGAGTGGGTAAATATAAATCTGCCGTAGAGCCTTATCTTGAAACTTCAGCCTCTCCTGAAAGTCGCGAACAAGCCCGGGAAATATTAAATACAGCCACTACTACTTTTGTTGAAGCTGTATCACAAAAAACGGGAAAAACCCCGGAAGCAGTTAATGAATTGCTAAGCAGTCCTCCGGTAAACCGACTGCAGTTTGCCTTGGATAATGGATTAATTGATGCCTTTGCTTTTGACAACGAAGTGGAAATCATCCTCAAAGAACGAACCGGTATAGATACGAACAGCGATTTAAATACCATCTCATTTTCAACCTATGGAAAAATTCCGGCTGTAAATGCTGGTATTGAAATGCCTTCAAGTTTTGATCGTATCGCTGTTATTTATGCCAATGGGTTAATTATGCCTGATCTCGGTTCAGAATCTCCATTTGGTACATCCGGAATGATTACAGCCGATGATCTTCAGGAGCAGCTGGATGAAGCTCTTAATAACTCAAGCGTGAAGGGTATTGTGGTTCACATCAACAGTCCCGGTGGTTCCGCTACAACCTCAGATCTAATATGGAATAGCATTAAAACAGCTTCAGAAGAAAAGCCTGTAGTTGCATCCATGGGATCTGTTGCTGCCTCCGGCGGATATTATATCGCTATGGGTGCAGATACGGTTGTGGCTAATCCCAATACCATCACCGGTTCCATTGGCATCTTTAACCTTTTGTTCAATGCTCAGGAGCTAACTCAAAATAAAATAGGGTTAGATTTTGAGAACGTTAAAACCCATCCCTATGCTGACCTGTTAGATCTCACCACTACTTTTACTCCTGCTGAAGAGCAAATCATCCAGCAGAATGTGGAACAAGGATATGAAGTATTTCTAAACCGTGTAGCCGAAGCTCGGGGAATGAGCAGAGATGAGGTTCATGAACTTGCCCAAGGACGAGTATGGACCGGCTTGGCGGCTCAAGAAGCCGGCTTAGTTGATGAAATAGGATCAGTAGATGATGCCATCCGAATAGCCGCAGAAATGGCCGGAATGGAAGAATATCGGGTCGAAAACTATCCCGTGCAGAAAGGATTATTTGAAGTTTTAATGGGCAGTGCCGAAACAAAAATGTATGCTTACCTGGATAGCTGGATTCCTTATTCTAAATCTGAAGATGTTAGCAATATCCGGATGTTACTGAAACAACCGGCCGGACAAAACTGGATGATTCTTCCTACTGAAATCAAGATTAATTAAGCTTTATGAAAATAGGCCGTTTTGAAATAGAACAACTCAGTGAAGGTGTTTTTGAAGTTTTTGAGGATGGTATCATCCACAAATCAGATTCTAAAGACATTAAACATCCAAAACTTCCTTCAGGAGTGAAATCTACATCCTCGCATATCGGAATAAACCCTCTACTCATCAGAGATGGCAAACATAATGTTCTGATTGATACCGGTCTTGGTTGGGGACTTGATCATAAAAGTAAGTATGAAAACACCTCAAACCTGTTGACCAACTTAGATATATTTGGGCTCACCCCTGCCGATATAACTCATGTAGTGCTCAGCCATCTTCATTTTGATCACGCTGCCGGTTCAACTTTTGTGGACAATAATTCAGCAACCCAGCCAACAATGTCTTATGCCAATTACTTCCTGCAAAAAAAGGAATGGTATTTTGCCCTGGAACAAATGCAGAATCCCACAAAAACCAGAGGTGCAGGTTATAACCTCGATGAATTATATAAATTAGCCGCTGAAGATAAGCTCGCACTTATTACAGATGAGTTATTTAACCTATTGCCCGGCATTGATCTGATACGAACAGGAGGTCATACTCCCGGACACCAAATTGTCAAGATTCAGGATAACGGTGAAACAGCTTATTTTCTTGGTGACCTTGTTCCCTCTGAATATCACTTAAACCATTATGCTATGCGGCAGATGGATATTGACCCGGTTCAAACCAAAAAGGCCAAAACGCTTATTCTGCGTCAAGCCCTGGAACAGGAAGCGGTTCTTTTATTTTATCATTCTATTCATGCAAAATCGGGCAAGTTGCAGCAGGACAAAGACAAAAAATTCATCCTTAAGGAAATCCAATAAAGTACCCTGCCATCACATGAATTGACTATATATTTTTCAACTTTTGATGAATACCATTCTTCTCTTTCTATAGTTTCAAAAGGAATCATCAAAGACTACTTTTTTACCCCACATGAAGAAATACCTGTCGCTACTTGTAATTTTATTAGTACCGTTCATTTCTTTTTCTCAAACGCTTACCGTAAAAGATGCAGAATCCTTACAACCCATTCCGGTAGTCACTATCCACAGTGAGTCGATGGATGTGTATGCAGTCACCAATCAGCAAGGGAAAGCCAATGTTGATGAATTTAGTGGTGCCGATGACATCGAAATTCGGATTTTGGGATATCAAACTTTAGTAAAGAGCTATTCCGAACTGGAAGAAGCCGGGTTTGAAGTGCTTTTAAAACCAAAGGCACTCGATATGAATGAATTTGTAGTATCTGCGACCCGTTGGCGCCAATCATCTGAAAATGTTCCCTCAAAAATTTCATCTATTACTCCGGAAGTTGTACGACTACAAAATCCTCAAACAGCTGCAGATCTTTTAAGTTTATCAGGTGAGGTTTTTATTCAGAAAAGTCAGCAAGGCGGTGGAAGTCCTATGATAAGGGGTTTTGCCACCAACAGATTGCTGTATGCCATTGACGGTGTTCGGATGAATACGGCTATTTTTCGGGGAGGAAATATTCAGAATGTAATATCCCTGGATCCCTATGCTATCGAAAATACGGAAGTGCTTTTTGGTTCCGGCTCCGTGATTTATGGAAGTGATGCTATCGGTGGCGTGATGAGTTTTCAAACCCTTACTCCGCAGCTTTCTACGGATGGAGAAACAGTGGTGGATGGTAATGCTTCTTTCCGGTACTCTTCAGCAAACTCCGAGAATACCGGTCATTTTCATGTGAACGTAGGACTCGATAAATGGGCATTTGTGAGCAGTATCAGTGCCAACGACTACAATCACCTTCGTCAAGGCAGCAATGGCCCTGAGGACTATATTAAACGTTATCACGTGGAATCTCAGCTTCAGGATGATGAAATAGCTTTACAAAATGATCCGCAAATGCAGATTCCGACAGCCTATTCTCAGATCAATGCCATGCAGAAAATTCGGTTTAAGCCAAGCGCCGAATGGGAATTCAACTACGGACTTCATTATTCTGAGACCAGTCCCTACGGGCGCTATGACCGCCACAACAGAATGAGAAACGGATTGCCCCGGTATGCCAAGTGGAATTATGGGCCCCAAAAGTGGATGATGAATCACCTAAAAACAAACTACACCGGTAACACTGCCCTTTTTGATAATCTGAGTTTAAGCCTGGCTCAACAGTACTTTGAAGAAAGCCGGATCAGTCGCGATTTCAATGCCCCCGATCGTGAGGTGCGAACCGAAAAAGTTGATGCTTACTCTGTTAACCTGGACTTCCTTAAAATGACCGGTGAAAAGAATACGCTCTATTATGGCTTTGAATACGTAAGTAACGTCGTGAACTCAGAAGGCGTGATTGAAAATATTGACACGAATACGAGTCAGGCCGGACCTTCGAGGTATCCGGATGCCACCTGGCAGTCTATTGCTGCATACGTAAATGATGAATACCAGCTATTAGAAAATCTCACTATTCACAGCGGACTTCGATACAACCGCGTATTAATAGACGCCGATTTTGAAACCCGTTTCTACCCTTTCCCTTTTGAAGAGGCCAATGTAAATAACGGTTCATTGACCGGGTCTATAGGTGCCGTTTTTAAACCCGCCGATGATTGGATCATCAATACAAACTTTTCAACAGCCTTTCGAGCTCCTAATGTAGACGATATCGGGAAAATATTTGACTCGGAGCCTGGATCTGTAGTAGTTCCTAACCCGGATTTGAAACCTGAGTACGCCTATAACTTCGATCTTGGAATTGCTCATACCATCAGTGATGCCTTTCGCATAGATCTTACCGGTTATTACACGCTGCTTGATGACGCTTTAGTTCGGAGAGATTTCACCTTGAATGGAGCAGATAGCCTAATCTACGATGGAGTGAACAGCCAAATTCAGGCGCTTCAAAATGCGGCTACGGCTAATGTTTACGGTATACAGGCAGGGATTAATATTGACATCAATAATGCAGTTACCTTCAGCTCAGATTTCAATTATCAAAAAGGGGAAGAAGAATTGGATGATGGGACCACCAGTCCTTCCCGACACGCAGCTCCGTGGTTTGGGGTTACCCGGCTTATTTACGATCAGGAAGACCTGAACCTAGAACTGAACGCACAGTACCAGGGCGAACGAGAACATGAGGATCTATCGGTAAGTGAAAGAGGTAAAACCGAGATTTATGCTTTGGATGAAAATGGGAATACCTACTCCCCTGCCTGGTACACCCTGAATTTCAAAGCTTTATACACACTGAATGAAACCTATACCGTTTCGGCAGGATTAGAGAATATTACTGATCAAAGATATCGCCCGTACAGTTCCGGGGTTTCCGGTCCGGGCAGGAATTTTATACTTTCCCTATCGGTTCAAATTTAATATCGAAATGGAATGAAACTTCATCTCTTTTACGCCCTGCTTCTTTCTATAGTGGTTATCGCTTGTGGCCAAAAGACGAACGAAAAAACCGAGAATACAGATAACACAGAACTCCCCAATTGGACTGACAGTCATACTTCAAGGAATTCCCTGGATTGGTCCGGATCGTACCAAGCTGTGATTCCCTGTGCCTCATGTCCGGGTATAGAAACCACCATCCTGCTTTCTGATGAGGGGACTTATCAACTCACCATGAAGTATTTAGGTGAAGATGAGCCTAACACGATTACCTCTAATGGTAGTTTTAGCTGGAATGAAGCCGGCAATACCATCACTTTAGAAGATGAAGATCCTCCAAATCAGTATTTTGTAGGCGAAAATTACCTGGCTAAACTGGATATGGATGGGAATCGTATTTCGGGGGAATTGGCTGAGGATTATATTTTGCGGAAAGAGTAAATCGGAGTCGAGGTATTTCGAGTAACCATTAACAAACTACTTCCCATCGTAACCATCTTGGCTCTTTCTTCACTTGGACCGGGTGGTTCGGATAGGCAATCCAACGAAGGCGTTGGAAACGAGGTTAAGCAGCAAATTCCTCAGGACTCATAGCAATGTCAGGAAATTCACGAAGTATCTTTTTGTCAAATGTTACCAAAGGTACATTTAGATCGTCAGCTAGCGCTACAAATTCACAATCGTATGCCGAACATGAAGAGTCTGAAACAAGACTCATAACCTGTGTTGAGTTTACTTCGAATTCATTGGCATCCATCAATTGTTCCGCTTCTTCTATTGCCTGAAATACATCCGTTAATACTAAAATATCTTTCCGAAGATAGATCGATAATACATTTCTAAATTCAGATCGCCAAAGAAGTGGAGCAACCCACTCATTATCTTTCTTAAGCACCTTATAAACCCATTCATCCATATTGTTTGGCGCCCATAAGCTGGCAATTACATTGGTATCAACAACAATCATGGACGTCCTTGGTCAATTGCTTGCTGAATTTCTTCCATTGAAAGAGTGCCTTTCGCTTTCTGTTTAAGCTTTTGGGCACGAGCAATTATTTGATCAGGGTCTCGACGATTGCTTTTGACTAACTTTTTTAAATAAACGATCACTTCACTGTTAATGCTTCGGTGATGCAGCTCGGCCTGTTGCTTAATTTTTGCATACACGTCGTCAGGTATATCCCGAATTGTGATGTTGGTAGACATAAAGATGATTTTAATTTAGTTTCATAATAAAACTAATAAGAAGTGCTAATTATTGCAACAAAAGCAGTATAACGACATTGCGAAAAGTAAGGGTAGCTTGTGACTGATGGAGTTTACTACAATCGATTCTTTAATTCGAGGTGAAACACCCGAGTAACCATCATCAACTACTTTCCATCGTAACCATCTTGGCTTTTTCTCCACTTGGACCGGGTGGTCCAGATGGGCATTCCCAACGAGGGCGTTGGGAACGAGGTTAACCGATCGTTCCAATGAAGTCTCCTACACTGATTGTGTCTCCTTCATTAATCGATATTGAATAAGGCTCCAAATGGGCAAGAAAAACAAATCTATCAGTTTCAAATTCAATAACCACGTGATTCCCGGCCGGATTTAGACTATCAGATGGGGCAAGTGTAATTTCTGAATTTGGTATGGTATCAACCAATGCTACAACGATACCATCTACTGGGGAATACACAGGTTCTCCAAAAGAAAATACATCCTCTAATTCACTACCATCGTTTGTGTAAAATCTTCCTCTTTCATTGACTTTCACTATATCTATGGCATACTGCTGTGCTTTAATAGCATTATGATAG
>NZ_JAVLBQ010000027.1:0-41319 GCF_031581265.1 Gracilimonas sp. | reverse complement strand
ACAAAACCGTTGCTCTACCAACTGAGCTACACTGGCTTTTCGCGAAAGACTTCAAAATTAAGTATGATTGCATTGATTGTCAATACAATTTATTAAAAACTTTCAGTTACCTCTGTTGGTGTTTGAAGTCTTTTTTGCCGAATATGAAAAGTAAACTTTTCCTACTATAAAAAGAATAATAAGAGCCAAAATAATTTTCCCATAATTGGATAAATAATCCCCAATTATTGGCCAATTATCACGAATAATCCACCCCATACCTATCAACAGGCTGTTCCATAAAATTGAACTCAATAGCGAACTTAGTACTGTAGGCACAATCGGGAGCCCGGACATGCCTGCTGTTAAAGAAATGACTGACCGGGTTCCGGCTAAAAATCTATTGGCTATAACCACCCCTTGCCCCCAACGCTTCATCCATAATTTACCTCTTTTAAAATATTTATAGGGTATAAAACGGAGTATAAAATGGCTTTCCCTGTTCTCTTCAATTTGTGTTCCCCACCTTAATCCCAGCCAATACATTGTCATGAATCCAACAACTGAAGCTCCAATAGTTAAACTCCAAATTGGAAATAGTTTTATAACTCCTTCTGCTGCCAAATATCCACCGAAGGCTACCAAAACATCGCCGGGCATGGGGGGTATTAAATTCTCAAAATAAGCTACAGCCAGAAAAATCAGATAAATTCCTATTGGAGGAGCATAACTTATCCAGTCAACAATATTTTGAATTATTTGATCCGCCATTAGCCTGTTTTTTTGACAAGTAGCACTGCCTGTGCAGCTATCCCTTCTTCGCGTCCAATAAACCCTAATTTCTCAGATGTAGTAGCTTTAACGGATATATTCTTTATTGAAGTATCAAAATCATCGGCAATGCATTTCCGCATAGCTTCAATATAGGGTGATAATTTTGGCTTTTCTGCAATCAAAGTCGCATCAAGGTTCACCAATTCATACCCCTCTGCAGTTATCAAAGTGTAGCTTCTTCTTAGTAACTTTCTACTATCAGCATCTTTGTATTTTTCATTGGTGTCAGGAAAATGTGTGCCAAGGTCTCCTAATGCTAAAGATCCCAACAGGGCATCTGTTATGGCATGTAGTAGTACATCCGCATCAGAATGCCCTAAGAGTCCTTTATCATAAGGAATTTCAACTCCACCTAATATAAGTTTCCTGCCCTTCTTTAGTTGGTGTACATCGTAGCCATAACCAATTCGAATATTACTCATGATTTCCCTCCAATATTGATGCGGCTACTTTCAGATCGAATGGATAGGTAATTTTTATATTTTCAGGACCACCTTCAATCATCTTTACAGTACCTCCGATACGCTCCACTAATGATGCATCGTCTGTTCCAACAAAATTGGAAGCAGCTGAATATGCTTTCTTAAGAAGTTCAGTTTTAAAAACCTGGGGAGTTTGAGCTTGCCATAAGCTAGCCCTGTCAGGCGTTAACTTTATAATAAGATCTTCATCAACTTGCTTTATAGTATCTTTTGATGGAATACCTATTACTGCACCTCCGACTTGTTCGGCAACTTCACAGGCTTTATTTATCAAAGATGCTCGAATAAAAGGACGAACTGCGTCATGAATTGCTACCAGATCTATATCATCACCAACCTTTTGGATAGCATTCTCAATGGATTGTTGCCTTTCACTTCCACCTTCAACTATGACAAAATAATTCACTTTTTGGGTGAATGAGCTGCAAATAGATTCCACTTCTGAAAAATTCTCGCTGGAAGCAGCAATAATTATTTGGGAAACTTGTGGTAAGCCCACAAAGTTTACAATCGTATGCTGAAGTATGGGCTTTCCCCCAACCTTTAAAAAAGGCTTAGGGGTCTCGGTTCCCATTCTTTTACCCGACCCTGCCGCCGGTATTATGACCGACAGTTTGGACATGATTATAGAATCAGCATTGCATCACCGAAGGTAAACATTCGGTAATTTTCTTTCTTCGCTTCTTCGTATGCTTCCATCATAAAGTCGTATCCCGCAAAAGCGGCTGCCAACATTAAGCGTGTTGATTCAGGCTGATGAAAGTTAATAATTAGTCCCTCGGTGATCTTAAAATCATAAGGTGGGTAAATAAACTTATCTGTCCATCCGGTACCCGGTTTTGACATACCACTGGCCATTACACTGGTCTCGATGGTACGTGTAGGACTTGAGCCCACGGCAATCACTCTATTTTTCTTTTTCTTGAGTGTTTCGTTGATTTTATCGGACGTGTCTTTTGATATGAAATAATTATCCGAATCCATTCGGTGCTTCGTAAGATCTTCCACTTCTACATTTCGGAAAATTCCCCAACCAATATGAAGCGTGGTTGGCAAAAACTCGATACCTTTCTTTTCTAATTTTTCCACCAATTCCGGGGTGAAATGCATTCCGGCATTAGGAGCTGAAACCGCCCCTCTTTCTGTAGCAAATATCGTTTGATATCGCTCTTTATCTTCCTCAACAGGCTCCCTTTCTACATACGGAGGGAGAGGCATTTTTCCTAACTCATCCAAGCGCTTATACAGTTCTTGGTTGGGCCCCTCATATAAAAAACGAATAGTTCTTCCTCGTGAAGTTGTATTATCTACAACCTCTGCCATCAGCTCTTCATCTTCTTCTCCGAAATATAATTTATTGCCGATTCTGATTTTGCGGGCAGGCTCTACCAACACATCCCAAAGCATATTTTCGGGCATCAACTCTCGTAGTAAAAATACTTCAATATCGGCTTCCGTTTTCTCCTTCTTGCCCTCCAGGCGAGCAGGAAATACTTTTGTGTTGTTGTAAATCATTACATCACCATCATTCACATATTCGTGAATTTTATCGAAGGTGGTATGTTCAATTGTTTTTTCTGCACGATTTAGAACCATTAATTTTGCTGAATCTCTTTTTTCCAGCGGTTCTTCAGGGATATTTAAATCGTCAATCTCAAATTTAAAATCGGTGAGCTTCATGTATATATTTAGGTTTTCGGTCTAATTGGAAAAGTTGATAAAGATACAGTTTTTCTATAGCTATTTCAATTCCACAACTTAAAGTAAGTTGTTTCATTATTTAGCCCTATTCGTTATACTTATTGATGTGCTTTTGCGTTGTGATTATAAATCAATTGAGTATCATGAAAAAATTATTTTCTACTACTGTTATATTCCTTCTATTATTTAGTGTGCAATTATCAGCTCAACTACGGAGTGATGCGCCAAAATCCTATGAATTTTCGGGCCCCATTATAAACGCACAGGCTCCCACAGTGCAAAATTGGTTAAATGATTTTTTCCAGAACAAAGTCACAATGAGCCATTCCTATTCAATGAATTTTGGATCGTACGGCGGTTCTTATCAAAATGTTAATGCTTATACTAATACCCTTCATTTCAACTTCACCAAAGATTTAACCGGTCGTGTAGATGTTTCTTTTCTGCATTCTCCCTTTGGCGGCTCTGATTTTGTAAACACCAACAACAACATGAATGGTGAAATCATTATCAGAAATGCGGAACTTAATTATGACATTAGTGATAACGCCCGCATTAGTTTTCAGTATCAGCAGCTACCTCGTTCCTACGGATTTTATAATCGGGGGTTTGGAAATTATGGCTACAACAGGTTCAACCCTTGGTATTAGTAGAACGTGTAGTTAATGACAAAAGAAGACAGCAAAAGTTCCTCCGATACTAATCAACTATATTTAAACGCTGCCATTGGATTTCTGAGTGTTCTGCTATTGGTATTAGTGGCAGCACTTTTTACCCGCATTGTTTATCCCCGTATTTTTAATGAACGCTCTGAACTTCAATCGCAACTGATAAGCGAAGTTATTCAGATTGAAGTGTTAAATGGCTGTGGTGTTCCCGGTATTGCCAACGCTTACACCGGCTTACTTCGCGCGAATGGTTTTGATGTAGTGGAAACCGGGAATTTCGAAACATTTGACCTACAAGAAACTGTTATAATATCCAGAAGCGGGGTTATGGATAATGCTTACAGAGTAGCAAATGCCTTAGGAGTTTCTGAACAAAATGTAATTCAAGAATCTTCCGCTGATTTTTATCTCGATGTTAGTGTGGTTATTGGCCACGATTACGAAAAATTAAATACCGATTAAGTAGTAAATTTACTTTTTGCCTACCTTAATTTCTTATCCAAAACTACCTTCTTCGCCTTAGCTTTGTTTACAAATAATTGATAATATTTTATTACGTTTTTTATTTCAATCAATTTTGTCGATTATCAATCGCCTTTTTAAAATCGCCAATGAATTTAAGTTTTTAGCCTAAAGCACAAGTTTTATGTCAAACCTCGACGAACTTACGCAAAAAGACCTTTTGCGATTGGCACAGAAAATACGTCGTGGAGATCATCAAGCTTTCAAAAAGCTATTCAAGTATTTTCACGCCCCTTTATGTGAGTTCGTTTTGAGGTATGTACACAACAAACAATCTGCTGAAGATATTGTACAATCGCTCTTCCTCGACATCTATGAAACAGGGATGGACTGGAATCCACAAGATAATGTTAAAACCTATATATACAGTTCTGCCAGAAATAAAGCGTTGAATTTTTCTGCGGGATAATGAAAAACACACCTCTGCCTCTGAATTAGATCAAACAATCCATTCTATTTTTAAACACTGCCATATTGAAGAGGAACAACATGTTCGCGACCTTCGTGAAGCACTCCAAAAAGCATACGAAGTGATGCCTGACAAGCGCAGACTTGTATTTATCCTTAGCAGAGAAAGCGAACTTACCTACAATGAAATTGCATCTGTTTTAAACATTTCGAAAAAAACCGTTGAAACACATATGGGCAGAGCTTTAAAAGCCCTTCGTAATGAACTTCAAAGCTTCTTTACTCATGTTAAAAATTAGCAGAGATCACATCTATCAAAAGTAATTAGAATTTCTTGTAGGGGTATACCTCATGATTTAGTGTCTTATAAGAAAGGACACTAAAAAAAAGCACATGAGTTTTAATTCTGATTATGACGATATAGACTGGAACATACTTGCAAAATATTTTTCAGGTAATGCCAGCGAAGCTGAAACTAATACAATTAAAGAATGGGTAAACAGTTCAGCTGAAAACAAAACAAAATTCGAGAATGCCCGTGAAGCTTGGGAGGCAAGTAAAACCACCCGTCAAGTTTGGGATACTGAAGCAGCCTGGGCTAAGCTGAATAATCAAATAAGAGAAAAAGAAAGAGCATCCGCCCCAATTCCTATCCCGACAAAACGGGAGAATGCCTCTTCTTGGAAACACTATTTAAAAGTAGCTGCTATATTATTATTTGCGGTGTTGGTTGGTGTATTGTCTTTTCAAAACAAACAGGTGAAAAAGTCTTTAGCCATCGAAGAAGCTGCACCTGTTAAAGAGTTTTCTAATCAAAAAGGACAACGTTCTACTCTTAACCTGCCAGATAATAGCAAAGTTTATTTAGCCGCAGACAGCAGGCTCATATTACAGCCCGATTTTAATGACAAAAACAGAAAAGTGTTTATTGAAGGGGAAGCCTATTTTGAAATTACTAAAAATGCAGACCTTCCATTTATTGTTGAAACAAACCACGGAAGAATAGAAGTATTAGGTACAAAATTTAATGTAAATGCTTTCCCGGAGACAAATCAACAAGAAGTTGCTGTAACCGAAGGCAAAGTAGCATTTAGCTCGAATCAATCTACTCAAAATGCAACCATTTTAACTGCCGGCAAGCTCGGTATTTTATCCTTTGACAGTAAAACTGTTTCTGTTCAATCCATAGAAGATCTTGATTATCACACCGGGTGGATTACTGGTAAACTTGTATTTAAAGACACTGCCCTGCCTACTGTAATAAAAAAACTAGAACGTTGGTACGATATTGACATTAAATCTACTATCGGTGAAGAAGAAATGGGTAAAAAAGAGCTAGCAAGTACTTTTAAAAACCAACAACTGAATGAAGTATTAGAAGCTATTTCCTTGTCATTAGACATCAACCTCTCTAAAAAAGATAACACCTATACATTTTCACAAAAATAGTAAAGATAGTTGGGATTAAAGCCTATTGATGATTCCGTCATTTTATATGGCCACCGGAAATACATTCATCACATTAAAAATTTTCTCACTCCATATCATTAAAACAATAACACTAGCCTAACGAAATAATATGACAAAACATGCTACAATAATATTGACGTTAGTCTTTGCATTTTGCTCGAGTTTATCCTCAACAAGCATTGCAAAGCAAACGCAAGAGTCAAACTTTGTGCCAATTAACTGGTATGCACATGCAGAAAGCACAACCGCTTTCAAACAAAAAATTGATATAGATTTAAGTAATGTATCAATTGAAAAAGCCTTGCAATTAATTAGCAAAAAAGGAAATACGAGGCTTACCTATGCTAAAAACATATTGCCGGAGATTAACATTACACTGGAGCGAAATAGTATAAGTGTTATAGATGCTCTTCAAGCTGTGGTAGAAAATACTAATTTACGAATAATGGCTTCCCCTTCCGGGCAAGTTGTGATTTTAAAAAAAGAAGAAGCTATTCTAAATGGAACCATATCAGGTACCGTAATTGATGCTCAAACCGGCGAAACTGTAATCGGTGCCAGTGTTTACCTGGAAGACCGTGGAAAGGGAGATGCAACCGGTATTGATGGTAAATATTCCATTGATGGTGTTGAACCCGGTGAGTATAAACTTACAGCCAGTTTCCTCGGATACAGAAAAGTAACCAAAGATATAACGGTAAGCTCAAATGACAACTTAGTTGTCGACTTCGAACTCAATCCCAGCTCATTTACACTTGATGAAATGGTAGTAAGTGGCATGGTTGACCCTATTGACGGAAAGAAAATTCCATTCTCAATTGGAAAGGTAAGCAAAGAAAATATTGCTTCCGTACCCACCACCAACTCAGCTCTGGGAGCTATTCAGGGTAAAGTTGCAGGTGCACAAATTGTTCGAAGTGGCGGACAGCCAGGTACCGGAGTGTATATCATGTTGCGGACTCCTACTTCTATTGAAGGCAGTAACTCTCCCATGTATGTAGTGGATGGAGTTGTACTCGGTACTTCCTTTGGAGGAACAACCGTCGACTTGGAATCACTTGATATTGAAGATGTAGAAGTTATTAAAGGAGCTGCTGCAGCATCTCTTTATGGTTCAAGAGCGGCAGGTGGAGTAATTTCAATTACTACCTCCAGAGGTAAAAATCTAAACCTTGATGAAACCAGAATCACCTATCGCGGAGAGCTGGGAGTAACACAAGCTGCTTCAGATTTTCCAGTTTCTAACAGCCATTTTTATAAAACTAATGAGGATGGAAAATTCATAGATAGCGATGGGAATGTGACAACAGACCCAAATGCCAGAGTAACTTCAGACGATCTTATGATGGACAATGAATATGGCGTTCCTTTGTATGACAACCTCGGCACATTCTATAATCCAGGTGTTTTTAGGACCAACAGTATTAGTGTAAGTCAACGCCTCGATCGCACTAACTTTATGATTTCTGCCAATAATTACCGTGAGGAAGGATCATTGGCAAACAGTGATGGTTTCAAAAGAAACAACTTTAGAGTAAATGTAGATCATATTATAAATGACAAACTATATTTAAGCGTCAGCGCCTATCATAACAGAGGACATCGTGATAATAATGCAAGCGGATTTCAATCCCTTCTTTTATATCCAAGAACTGTTGATTTAGGAAAAAAAGATGAAAATGGAGACTATCTCATTCAGCCTGATTCATCAGTAAACCTCACTAACCCCATTTGGGCACAGGCTTCATCGGATAGTTACTCCGACCGCCAAAGGACATTAGCCAGCATTGATGTTAGGTTCACCCCCTTCAAATGGCTGAATGCATCCGGTAACTTTAGCTACGATCGTTCTGATATTATTTCTAGCTCATACACGGCTAAAGGCACCCCAACTTCACCAAATGAAGAAAGCAGATCAGATGGGTCCCTATCTAAATCTGTAACATATACCGATGCCCTGAACGGCTCTTTTAGCTTGAGTGGCCTTAAAAGATTCGGAAAGCTAAACACCCGAATTACCTTAAGAGGGATGTTTGAAAGTGAAACTTACAATAGTATTAGAGCCAGTGGAAACACCTTTGCTTTAGTTGGTCTTCCTGATTTGGACTACACCGAAGAACAGTATGCTTCCTCCTACGTTCAGGAGATAAAATCTAACGGCTATTTTGTGCAATCCGGATTAGATTATGATGACAAATACATTGCCGATCTGCTAATTCGAAGAGATGGAAGCTCACTTTTTGGACCCGATGCAAGATGGAATACCTACTACAGAGTAGGATTAAGCTATCGTTTATCTAAAGAAAAGTGGTGGAATATTGATGACATAACCGAATTCAAACTACGCTATTCACAAGGTACTGCAGGTGGTAGACCAGGGTTTGGAGATCGCTTTGAGACCTGGAGTTATAATACATCTACCGGGAGTGTATCAAGAAGTTCTTTAGGGAATCGTAATCTGCGACCTGAAAAAACTACCGAGCAAGAATTCGGGCTCGATATGATTCTCTATGATCGGTACTCATTTCAGTTAACCTATGTAACCCAATTAACAGATCAGCAGTTATTAACTAAACCTCTGCAAGCCGTATATGGTTATCCTGCACAGGTTGTTAATGACGGTAAGTTTGGTGGTACCACCTTAGAAGCTACTATTGAGGCTCAAATTATAAATACCCGTGATGCCCGATGTTCAGCAACTCTTGTAGCCGATAAATCAAACAGTGAAATTGAAGAGTGGAACAGACCTTCTTACTTCTCAGGTTTTAGACTGATTGAAGAAGGAGCCAACTTAAGTGACATGTATGGTGAGTATCACTACAGAAGCTTAAACAATTTACCTCAAGAGTTACAAGCCAATAGTGATCAATTCCAGATCAATGACGACGGATATGTTGTTGCTGTAGGTTCTGGGAATTCCTGGAAAGAAGGCCTTGAAAAAGACTTATGGGGTTCAACAGTTGAGATTGATGGCGAGCAATACAAGTGGGGACACCCAATAATAGCCAGAGATGAAACCGGCGGGCCGGCAACCGTAAAAATTGGTAGCAGTAATCCGGATTTTAACCTGGGATTACTAAATAACTTCTACTATAAAGGTTTCACCGTGCATTCCCACCTACATGCTCAAATTGGCGGAAATGTATATAACTACACTCGCCAACGTCTTTATTTCTATGAGAACCATGGTGACATGGATCAAAGAGGTAAATCAGAAGCAACCAAGAAGCCTCTTGGATATTACCAAACACTGTACAACTTCAGCAACTACACCAAAGAGTTTTCATAAAGTGGAACGTACCTGAAACTGCGTGAACTTGCTGTTAAATACACGGTTAGAAAAGAGCAACTTTCTAAGATAGGCTTGGGTGGTGTTCACTCTATTTCATTAGGTGCAATAGGCAGAAACCTACTTACGATTAGTAATTACTCGGGCTTCGACCCTGAAGTAGGTTCTGTGCTCCAAAGAATAGACAATTTTGGCTATCCCGTAACGAGCACCTTTACAGGTACAATTGAAATCTCATTTTAAACCGAATAACAGGAAACTTATGTTTAATAGTAAAATACCCTTTGATATAAGGGAATACACGCCAGGTGTAAAATACTTTGTTTTGATTTTGTGCCTTAGTATGTATTCTTGCCAAGATCTTGGCGTTCAAAATAAAACCGCCCCCGATAGAGTACGCGCGTTAAGTAATCCGGGTGATGTTGAGAAGCTCATAGCCAGTACCTTTCAAGAGTATTGGGGAAGAACCCAAACATCAGGTACTTCCATCAATACCATGCCTTTGATTGCAGACGAGATGAGTGGAACCTATGCTAATAATGCTGCTCTGGAAATGTCTTCAGAACCACGAACAGCACTTAACAATAGTCCTACTTCAGATGCCCATGAAACCGGAAGGTATCAATGGTATGCTTGGTATGGAGCCCTTTCAAGTGCTAATGAAGGCCTCGCAGCTATTGATGGTGGTTTAGAAATCATTGATGAAGATGGAAATGATAATACTCCACGGGCTGTAGGTTTTGCCAAATTTATGCAAGGTGTAAGTCTTGGATACATTGGCATGCTTTTTGACCAAGGTTCTATCACGGATGAAAATACTAATCTCGAGAACGAACAGGAGCTTGCCTACAAGCCTTACCCTGAAGTAATAGATGCTTCTCTTGAAAAGTTAGACGCAGCTATTGATTATATGGAAACCAGTAGCTTTTCTTTACCTAATGACTGGATGCTCGGTGCTCCACTCTCTAATGATGAACTTGCAAGAGTATCAAGTTCATTTGCAGCAAGAGTAATGGTTTACGGTGCACGAACACCGGCTGAAAGAAATGCTTTAGATTGGGATAAGGTACTATCCTATATCGATAATGGTATAACTGAAGACTTCAATATCGTAATGGAATACCCCGACTTAACCAGCTCGTACCATTACAGAGCGCAAACCGGTAGTTCTTACAGAGCTCACGCTGATAATAAATTAGTGGGACCTGCAGATACCAGTGGTGCTTACCAAAATTGGCTTAATTCCGATTTAAACGACAGAGAGGCATTCCTTATATACACTCCTGATCGCCGAATTACCTCACACGGTGATTCAGCCGAAACGGATGGAAAATATTTCAGATCTGCATCTTATGGCCTCAATAGAACAGAAAGAGGGATTTATCACAATTCTTACTATCAGTGGTACCGAAGAGATGGTGTTTGGTGGGAAGGTCCTCATGCGTTAATTCAAAAAGCAGAAATGGACCTTTTTAAAGCTGAAGCTTTAGTCCAAATTGGTGGAGCTGCGAATCTCCAGGAAGCGGCAGACTTGGTTAACAAAACCCGAGTTGCAAATGGAGAATTAGCCCCGGTCACTGTTGATGGCGTCCCTGCCGGTTCAGCACCAGTCATGGCTGATGGCTCCCCAGGCTCACTCCTTGACGCCATTTATTATGAAAGAATGATTGAGCTTGCTGGAACTGATGCCTTAAGAGCATATCTCGACAGGCGTGGTTCTGGCACTTTAACCGAAGGTACTTTTTACCACTTCCCAGTACCCGGACGTGAACTTCAAACATTGGGCATTCCCCTTTATACCTACGGTGGTGTAGGTAACGAAGGTAGTGCAGAATAATAATATTCACCCCTCCTTTATATAAAATTAAAGGTGGGGTGATTTTTCATTCAATAAAACAATATGACCAAAAGAACACTATATATATTCACATGTATCGCCTTAAGCTTCATAATTATTAGCTGTAGTGCTGCCTCAAATCTTGGCGGTGATAATCGGCACCAAGAACGTCTTGGAGTTTCCAACATTAGTACAATGAAAATAGAAACCCCTCGAATTTTCTCTCGATTTGGATATGAAGTTCAAAGACAGGAAGAATCGTTAAGTGATGTTTATTTTGAATCAAGATGGAGAAAAAGACCACCATTGGAAGATGAAGTGCAACTTGGTATTCGACAAGTAAATACACGACTTATTGTTCGGGCTACTCCAAGAGCAACAGCAGGAAGCTCAGGACACATTTACAAAGTCACATTAATAGCAGAAAATCAATACCAGGATTCTGAAACCGGGGAATGGAAATTCAGCCCATTAACTGAACAGGCTATAGCAAAAATTGAAGAAATAGCCGATGCTTTCAAGACAGAATTTCAGGTTAAGGGTTTAAACTAACTTAGGTATACCGGCATGAGTTTTTAACCAAACAACGTTTTTGTTAAAGTGGCTTAGTTGATTTGTCCTCAACAGCCGAAATGCCAAAAGGAGAAAATTGAAATTTTCTCCTTTTTTTTATTTCTAATTTTTTAAACTCATTTAATATTAAGAATGCTGCTATAACAGCCTTATCTTTGATGAGTATAAGGCATTCCTTGTTAGCAGTCTGCAAAGAACTCGGAATGTTCCCTTTCTTTTTCTCATTTTAAGAAATAGATAATGAACCAAGAACAAAATTCAAGTTGATAATCGTCGATGACAAAAATTAAAGCACCCTCAAAACAACAATTCCAAAATTCATTTTCTGAAGAAAGCACCGATTCCAAAGAAATGGTTGAGACTATTACGGAAGCATTACTCAGCCGAAAGGGAAAAGAAATAACGGTTTTAGATGTCTCAAAACTGACAACCCTCACTGATTATTTTGTGGTATGCCACGGTACTTCCGACATTCAAATTAAAGCCTTGGCTGATGCTGTTGAGGAAGATGTGCGGGAACAACTGGAAGAAAAAGCATGGAAAAAAGAGGGGCTGCAGGGTCGTAATTGGGTTATTTTAGATTTTGTGAATGTCGTGGTTCATATAATGAGTAAAGAGAAACGCGATTTTTATGGCATCGAACGAATGTGGAATGATGCAGATATCACATATATAAAAGACGCTGACGAATCCTAATCTTTTCTTTTGAGTACAAGCGCATATAAAATTCTGATCACAGAGCCCATTCCTCAAAAGACTATTTCTTTTCTTGAGGACTTTGGAAAGGTCGTAGTCGGCGAAAAGGGAGCTTACCAATCAGAAGATCGACTCATCGAAGATATTTCTCAGTACCACGCTTTACTGTGTATGCTTTCCACCCCGGTTACTGAGCAGGTTTTAAAGCATGGGGACAATCTCGAAATAGTAGCTAACTTTGCCGTTGGGTATGATAATATTAATGTGGAAGCAGCACATGAAATGGGAATCAAAGTAGCCAATACTCCTGATGTGCTAACCGAAGCATGCGGAGATTATGCTATGGGATTGCTACTCGCACTTTCAAGAAAGTTTAAAGAAGCTGAACAATATTTGAGAGATGGTAAGTTCAAGGGTTGGGAACCTTTAGGATTTTTAGGAATGGAGCTTCGAGGTCGTACACTGGGTATTATTGGAATGGGTAGAATCGGACAAGCTTTTGCTAATCGAGCTAAAGCTTTCGGGATGAATATCATCTACCACAACCGTACGCCCGTGGATAGAGATATAGAACAACAACTTGATGCAACGTATATATCCGACCATAAAGAACTTGCAAAAAAATGTGATGTACTCAGCCTAAACTGTCCTCTTACTGATGAAACTCACCATCTGGTTGACCAAGAACTATTGGCGATAATGAAAGATCATGCCCTGTTAGTGAATATATCAAGAGGTGCTGTAATTGATGAGGAAGCTTTAGCAGAAGCGCTTCATCAAAAAGCCATAGCCGGTGCTGCTCTTGATGTATTTGAAGAAGAGCCCAAAGTTCACCCTGAATTATTATCTGCACCCAATACTCTCCTCCTTCCCCACATTGCCAGTGCCACCCATAAAACCAGGGAAGCTATTGGTCAGTTGGCTGCCGAAGCTATCGTTGCAGTTCTGCAGGGTAAACCGAATCACGAAATACCAAACTTGATTAGCCGTTAATTATCGCTCATATTCATTCATCAATTACGAAATGAGCTAATTTGACTCCCCTGATAAAAAATAAAACCTGGTTTGTTGCTTCTCTGCTGGTTTTCACAGCCCTCGGCTATGGATTGTATGAAATAACAGCATCTCAAAGTGCGCTTAATAATGAGGAGCTGAACAAAAAAGCTACTGAGTCAGTCACCCAAGCTCTGCAAAGATTTTCAGAGTTTGAGTCAGATTTTCTGTCACAAAGCAATGCCCTTTTTTCTGACCTTCGAGAAGAGTTAAGCGATAATCCAGATACCGATATTTCTACCATCCCAAATACCAATGAAGATGATTTTTGGGGGATTTCGGTTTTCAAGGGAGACGAACTAATTCTATGGAATGGTTTTGGCCCAGCGGAACTATCAATAGATTCTGCTCAAATAAGCCGCCCTCATACTGAGGTTGCACGAAATAATAACATTACCTACCTACGGTATACCAATTCTTTTGTGATTCAGCGTGATACTGCTCACAAATATATACTTGTCACACGGAAGAAAATTCAACAAGAAAATGTTCTGCCGATCGGTAGAAATTCAGAATTAACTTCCCAATCCTTATTCCAGTCTCCATCAGAATACCCGGTACGCTTCAGCTTCTTTGATACCCCTCCTGAAAACTCAATATACTTCGCCAATATATCTACTCACAGCGTTGACTCTGCGGGAGTCATCTATGCATTGCAGGATGACCTGTCAGATTACAATAACGAACAACAAAATAAAGTAATCTTATATCGGGCGGTATTTTATGCCTTACTGATAGTTTTAATTGCTCTCTTTTTAATTTTTATATCACAACGACTCGACACCTGGCGGTCACTCTTCGTGAAATTATTTGCTTTACTTATAGCATGGCTTTTCTTCACCAACATCAATTTTGAAATTGGATGGACTCAGACATTTAACTCCTTGGAACAAGAAAGAATAAGTTCCATTAAACCGCTTATACATTATGGCATTCATGCTCTTTTTATTTTATTAATTACCCTTTCATCATATACACCACTCAGCAATAATGACCTGAAATTAAGTACACCACCTTTTTATTTATCATCTGCTATTTTGGGTCTTTCCGGTTTTTTCAGTGCCACTTTATTTTACTTCTTCCTAACGGAAACATATACCCTCTTCTATGAGACCTCAATTCCGGTCTTAGACCTGGAAATTTTTCCGTCGATCATAACGCTCTCTTTTTATGTACTCTCATCCGTATTTGTGACTTCTTTAATACTCTTGATATTCTTCCTGAACCGCTTCCTCTTCCAGCTATTTGAGTATGTTTTTCCGATAAAAACTATCATTACTTTTGCCGGATTTTTCACCGCATTAATGTTTCATACTTATTTGGGAGCCGCCCCACTCCCCTTGTTAGTGAGTATAATTGCGTTAATTTATTTTTCTCTGTTGATCGCCCTGCTTTGGACTAAAGAGCAAGGTCTCTATTCATTAGCCAACACTTCTTTTTTAAGAAAGCTTTTCGTGTTCAGTCTTTTCGCAGTTGGAATAACATACATAGGTATGTACAATGGCTACTCAGACCGACTTGATGAACAGATGGAGCAAGCAGCTGAAGAATTTGCTAACCAGGAAGAATCACAGGCCGACAGAATCGTCAGAGAATTGCTCATTAACCTGGAGCAATCGATGTCTCCTTTTTCATCCCAAAATTTGATGGAAAGGCCTGAATTTGCCGAACGCATATTCAACCAACAAATTCAATCCCTGATTCCGGAAGAGTGGAAGAGCTTTTCTATTTCTGCTCAGTTGATTAATGATGAGGGGGAGACCATCAGCGAATATTCATCCAATATCGACTCTCCGGCATGGACCAAAGCCTTCAACATGCAATCGCTGATTATCCCTTTTCAAATGGAACAAATCAGTATTAACAACCTGATTCCCATTGTCAGAAAGCGCCCATTAAATGAATCGAACTCTAACTACTCGACCTTCCGCAGAGCATGGATTCCCTTATATCAAAAAGGAGAAAACCCCGAGCGGCTTGGATGGATTTTATGCTCTGTGTACCAAGAAAGACCTCAGCATAATAAACCTCTTCGGGCCGTTATCGCTTCTCAGGAAAATAGTAACTGGAATGCCCCTATCAGCATTACAGAATTTATTGACCAACAATCTGCCCGTAAAAATGTAGTTGGCACCCCTATTGACCTGCCGGGGTATTCTCGTTTACCGGAAACTTTATATTCACAAATTCAGGAAGATTCACTTCTGCACCGTATCTCCCAGTTCACCGGACAATCTTTTCGGGAACTGTTTATTATACATGATGATAACCAAATAATACGGTCGGCTACCAAACATCCCGAGTTTGCGAATCATCTTTTTGCCTTTATGCGATTTTATTTTTCCATTTTTTTATTCGGATTGCTTGTATTGTGGATTATAAAATTAAGGAGTAAACTTGAAATAATAGGAACTGGGCATCGATTCCGGGACCGCCTCATAGATCAATTTACGCTCGCTTCCTTGACCTGCCTTATTGTACTTATTGGTGCTACCTACTATGGGGTGAAACATCAAACCCAGAATACCGTTCAGGACCAGCTTTTAAGCAAACTCAATAATCTCACAGAAGTTATAAGCAGCAATCTTAGCGAAAACGCTGACCTCGCCGATCTGTCCCTTAACGAACTTACTTCTACAATAGATGCCGATGCTTCCATTTACCAAAATAAAGCCGTTTTAACCTCTACTACAGAGCAGGTGTATTCTCAACATGTACTCCCCAATCTCCTTCCGTGGGATGTATATGAGTCCATTTTTGAGCGAGGAAATAACCAGGTCACCAGAAAAACAAAACTTGGCAACCAGGAATTATTGATTGGATATCAGCCTTGGTTTGATGGTAACAACGATATTGCCGGTGTCATATCGATTCCTACATTTTTGGAAGCCCCAAAATTCAATGAACAATTGCTTGCTACCACCAGTTACTTACTGGGTTTTTATGTGCTCATTTTTGGATTATTTATCCTCGGAGCCACATTGATCTCCAGAAAACTGACAGCTCCCCTTGAAGCTTTAAGAACCGGACTTAAACAAATATCGGGAGGCGACCTGGAAACTACACTCCCGGTTAAAAGTGAGGATGAAATTGGTTCTTTGACGCAGGCTTACAATACCATGGTTCACCGTTTACAAGATGTTCAAAAAGAACTTGCCAAAGCTTAGCGCGAAGCCGCTTGGAAAGAAATGGCCCAACAGGTAGCTCATGAAATCAAAAACCCGTTAACCCCCATGAAGTTGAATCTTCAGCATCTGGAGCGACAGCTTAATGTATCGGGAGAAGAGTTTCAAAAAATGAAGCCTCAGATCGAAAAAATTGCTGCAAATATGATCGGCCAAATTGAATCTCTGAACAAAATTGCTTCAGATTTTTCGAAGTTTGCTCAGCCTTCAGATCAGGAATTTAAAGCAGTTGAAATAAACGCATTACTAATTTCAGTATCCGAATTATATGCACAGGAAAAACAACTTGAAATAGTTACTGCGCTTTCACCTCAAAAACTCTGGATTATGGGAGCGGAAGACGAAATTCGAAGAGCTTTCATCAATTTGGTAAAAAATGCCTATGAGGCAATGCCCGATGGCGGTAAAATTATTTTGAAATCTGCAACCACCTCCAGTAAAGAGAACGTTGAAATATCGGTTCAAGACTACGGAGAAGGTATACCGGAAGAAAGCAGAGATAAAATATTCGTTCCGAACTTTTCGACTAAATCGAGCGGAACAGGTTTAGGGCTTGCCATCACCAAAAAAATAATTCAAGAGCACAACGGTGATATTTCATTCACTTCAACAGTTGGGGAGGGAACTATTTTTACGATAAAATTACCTGAAAAGGATGCTTCCTCAAATTGATGCAAAGCTAAAATTTCGATAGCCCTTCAATCTCTGGATTATAGGTTATTGGTATTGATATAAGATTTCACTAAAACTTAATAGCTTTAAGTTCGTACCTTTCCCGGCTCAATATTTTTTATGGAATATTTGCACGAAGAAATAAAAAAAGAAAGCCGAAAACTAATCTCTATCGGTAGTCCCATTATAGCAACTCAACTTATCAGTATGGGGTTGAATTTCACGGATACCGTGATGGCGGGAAATCTTTCGGCCTTAGACCTGGCAGCAGTAGCGATCGGGAATGCCATTTTTATGCCTATAGCTGTTTTTTGTATGGCTACACTTATTGCCATAAATCCCATTGTCTCACAGCATCTTGGGGCAAGACGATTTGAAGAAATTGGGAAAAGTGCCCGCCAAATGATCTGGCTCATCCTAATACTTACCATACCTGCCTTTTTTCTGCTCAGGAATCTTGAATTAGTTATGTCACTGATTGGTGTAACTGCAGAAATTATTCCCATTGCGGACGGATATTTAAAAGCCATTTCGTGGGGGATGTTACCGCTGTTGGTATACGCCGGATTTCGGTATTTCAGTGAAGGACTTTCCGTAACCCGCCCTGCCATGTTTATTGCCGGCTCAGCTTTGATATTAAATGTTGGAGCCAACTATGTGTTAATGTACGGTAAACTGGGTTTTCCTCCTTTAGGAGCCATAGGAACCGGATATGCCAGCTCTGTTGTCAATCTTTTTGCGGCCATAGCATTTTTGATATTTACCGCATCTTTTAAACCCTTCAAGCGTTTTAACATTTTTGCAAGAACTTCCGGACCGGAATTAGAATATATTCGTGAGATAATTAGAGTAGGTGTTCCAAATGGAGTCAGCTCGTCTATGGAAGTTCTCCTGTTTGCTACCGTTAGCTTATTGATGGGAACTTTAAGTGTTAAAGCAGCAGCAGCCCATCAAATTGCCATCAATGTTGCCGCTACAATGTTTATGATACCTTTTGGGCTGTCGATGGCAATATCACAACGCGTTGGTTTTTCCATCGGACAAGGCTCAATTGAAAAAGCTCGTTTCAGAGGATTTATTGGAATCGTTATCTGCGCCGGGGTGATGTGCCTGACGGCATTACTGCTATTTTTAGCACCGGAATTTATTATCAGAATATATACTGATGATGCTGAAGTTGCAGGTTTAGCTATTTCACTTCTTTTTATGGCAGCTGTTTTTCAGATATCCGATGGCCTTCAAGTTGGAGCTTTTGGCGCTCTTCGTGGACTTAAAGATACACGGGTGCCTATGGTTGTAAATTTTATTTCTTACTGGGTAATTGGATTCCCTACCGGGTATTTACTCGGCATTCATCTCAATTATGGTCCTGAAGGATTATGGATTGGACTTATAGGCGGACTTACCGTAGCAGCTGTATTACACAACTACCGCTTTAATAAACTTACCAAACCAAAAAATTCTATCCATCAATTCGAATGAACTTCTACTGCATAAGGTTTGGATAACACCTATAAATTGTTATTCTACTTTATGTCCGTTTTCATTCACAACATAGCTACTTCAACCCCCTCCTTCTCGAACGATCAGCAGCATATTCGGGAAGTGATGAAAGACCAACTTGGCTCAGACCGGAAAACACAGGCTATAATTCATCGTATTTATACCCAGTCTGGAATTAAAAAACGTCATTCGGTACTTGAAGATTTCTCTCCCAATGAAAAAGGAAATCTGTTCTTTAACGGTCAAGCTAAATCGGAGCCGGGCACGGCAGCACGAAATAAAATTTATGAGCGAGAGTCTAAAAAGCTTTTCGTTGAGACGGCTCAAAAGCTACTGAATAGTAACCAGGAATTCTCAGCAGACGAGATAACACATGTCATAACCGTTTCCTGTACCGGATTTTTTGCGCCCGGACCCGATTATGAAATCGTAAAAGCCCTGAACCTAAAACACTCAACTCAACGATTTCACGTTGGTTTTATGGGCTGTTATGCTGTTTTTCCTGCCCTGAAAATGGCTCAATCATTTTGTATTTCTGATCCTGATGCTGTAGTTCTCTTGGTGAGTGCCGAACTATGCACCTTGCACTTCCAATTCAAAAATGAAATTGACAATTTACTATCCGGCTCCGTTTTTGCGGATGGGGCAGCCGGCTTATTAATCTCATCAAGGAAGCCCGGCAAAAAAGCCCTTCAGATTCAGCATTTCACCTCAACACTGGCTCCAAAAGGTGAAAAAGATATGGCCTGGACCATTGGGGATTTTGGGTTTGATATGATCCTTTCATCCTATGTGCCCGACATCATACAAGAAAATCTAAGAGAAGCAATCGATCCTATTTATCAGGATTTGAAACTTACTCCAAAAGATATCGACTTTTGGGCCGTACACCCCGGGGGCAGATCTATACTGGATAAAATTGAATCATCGCTATCTCTGGAGCCTCATCAAATAGCAGCTTCGAGAAAAGTTTTAGCCGAGTATGGAAACATGAGCAGCGCCACTATTCTATTTGTATTGCAAGAGTTGATGAATTCTGATTTAGGAAAACATCAACAAATTTTGGGTATGGCTTTCGGTCCCGGATTAACTATTGAAAGTGGTCTTTTCCAAATCTATGAACCTGAAACCTGAGATTCATGAGTTTGATTTTTCCTGACAGACAAGCTCATCTAATTGAAGAAATGGACCGGGATGATTGTGAACCTGTTACTCTCCAAAACACCTACCGGCAGTTTTCAACAATCAATAAGTTATTATCCAAGTGGAAAAACATCTATAAACAGCAAATACGTCCTCTATTGAAAAAAGGAGAAAGCTACTCACTGCTTGACATTGGATTTGGAGGCGGAGATCTGTCGATACATTTAGCCCGGTGGGCCCAAGAAGATGGAATCGAACTTAACATTACAGCCATTGATACCGATGAGAGGGCTTATGATTATGCCACCGAAACATACCCATCTGATCTGGTTGACTGGAAACATCTATCTTCAAGCGAGCTTGTTGCCCAAAATAAATCTTTCGACTTCGTAATCTCCAATCACCTGCTTCATCATTTAGATAATGAAAGTTTAGCAGATTTACTACATGAGGCAACCCAACTGGCAACAAAGAAAGTCATTTTCAACGATATTGAAAGAAATGGATTGGGATATCTGCTCTTCAACATCTTTTCGAGACTATTATTTAGAAATTCTTATATAACCAAGGATGGCTTGATATCCATTAAACGCAGCTTTACTCACAGGGAATTAGAAGCCCTTGTACCGAAAGGCTGGCAAGTTTACCGGGTTTTCCCCTTCAGACTCGTTCTCTCCTATGAAAAAGACTGAAAAGCATATTCATGTTGTCATAATAGGCGGTGGTCCTGTTGGCTTATTTTTAGCTATCTCACTGCTCAAACGTGGAATACATTGTCGGGTATTAGAGAAAAGAAAAGATCCCGTTCCTGATTCGCGATCTCTTGGTATACACCCGGTTTCCCTTGAGCTTTTTGATGAACTGGGTATTTCGACTCCTTTTTTAGAAGCCGGATTAAAAATCAAAAAAGGAATTGCACTTACAGAAAATAGAAAGCTTGGTGAGATTTCATTTGAATCTTGCCCCGGGCCACATAAATACATTCTTGCTTGTCCTCAGTTCACCACAGAAAAAATATTGCGTAATGAACTTCAAAAATTAGACTCAGAAGCACTGATCACGGAATCCACTTTTGAACATTTTGAAGAAAAGGATGATGAAATCATTACAACTTATACGAACCGAAGAAATGAGAGCGTACAACTCACAAGTAGTTTTATTGTAGGGTGTGATGGCAAAAATAGTTCGGTTCGGCAACAAGCATCCATTCATTACTCCGGAAAAAGATATTCTGATACTTATGTTATGGGCGATTTTGAGGATACCACGAAATTTGGCGTTGATGCCGCCGTTTTTTTGGCAAAAGCCGGTTTGATAGAATGCTTCCCTTTGCCCAACGGGATGCGGAGGTGGGTCATAAAAACGGATCAATACATTGAAGAACCGGATGAAAACTTAATCAAAAAATTAATTCAACAAAGAATTCAGCATACCCTATATGCAGCCAAAAGCACCATGATAAGCAGCTTCGGTGTTCAACATTTCACTGCTGAAACATTTGTTAAGGGCAGGGTTATTTTAGCCGGAGATGCTGCCCATGTTGTTAGCCCTATTGGCGGTCAAGGGATGAACCTCGGGTGGTTGGGTGCTCAAAAAATTTCCCTCGCTCTTCAAGCAATAGCATCAAGTTCAACGGATCAAGACCAAGTTTTAGAATCCTTGAATGACTATAACCGAATCCAAAAGAACATATCAAAAAAAGTAGCGCGCCGGGCTGAATTAAATATGAGATTGGGCAGGAAAACATCTGTTCCAATTCTTAAAGAAATCATTATACGGACTATGTTATCGCCTCTGTTCAGCAAAAAAGTTGCAAGGACGTTTACAATGCGAGGACTTGAAAACGATTTCTTTTAAATCGGAAATGAGATAATGGTCGAAGATCCAATACCCGGGTTATGGGGATATTTTATTTCTCCGTTTAGTTTACTAACAAAAGATTTTACAATAAAGCGGGCATCCGGCTTAGAACTGAGCGTCTTATTTTCCTCTATCCCTTTTCCATTATTGGAAACCATCATCACTATTTTATCATCTGAAGGCTGACTGAGATTTACTACCACTTCCCCCATCGCCAACCCATCAAAAGAATATTCAAATATATTCATCAACAACTCATTGATAATTAATCCACAGAGTATAGAGCGGTTAGAATCCAGGTAGATCTCGTCAAAATTCGTACTTAATTGAATGTCTTTTTCAGTACCTTCAAAAAGATTTTCCACATTGTGAACCACATCTGTCAGGTAATCAGCAATGTTTAGCTCATTGTCCTGTGTCCCACGGTCCAAAATATTATGCGCTTTGGCCAATGACTTAAGTCTCAAAGCAGCAAATAAAAGCACCCGATGGGCTTTTTCATCTTTTATGTCATCCAGTTCAAATTCAATGAGCCCACTTATTACCGATAAGCTGTTTTTAAGCCGATGATGCAGTTCCGATATATATTCGGATTGTGCTCGGAGTTTTCTCTCTTTTTTATCGTAAATTTTTGACCGCTCAATGGCTATTCCGACATGGTATGCCAAAGCTTCAAAAACCTGTATATCCTTATCTTCAAAAGGCTTGTCATCAATCCTGTTTACAGCCTGCAATACCCCAAAAGGCTTTCCTGATGCTTTTTTCAGCGGGACACATATCAGATTTCTGGTTTTAAAATCGGAAGAAAGATCATGCCAAAACTGTTCCTCTTTCTCAACGTTGTTAGAATAGAAAGGTTTATTGTTGGAAATTACCCACCCACTAATTCCTTTTGTCTTAGGTATTTCCTTTCCAATAATTTCATCTTTTACCGGCCCGGTGGGAATACTTACATTCAGGTTACCTGTTTGTTCATCGAGAAGCATTAATGAACTGGCTTCGGTATCCATTACTATTTTTAGCAGCTTCCATACATTTTAGAAGCACTTCTTTTAGCTCAAGAGTCCTGTTTATTCCATCTACAACTTCGAGGATAAGCTCATTTAACAGAGGATTCTTTGAGTTCTTTTGATCAATATCTTTATTCCCTTTTTTGATAAGAACACCCTTTGATTGTCTAAGTACGTCAATATATAAAAAATCTCTCTATAAAATTTTACAGGAAAAGCAGAAATAAAAAAAGGGCAAGCGACCTATATCACGCCGCTACGACCTAATTACCGCTGCTGCATTCCTGCCCTGACGGAGTTCAAAGGGAGCTGGCTGTATAGGACTTGCCCAAGGCTTTAAAGATAAGGGTTCTGACAACCCACTATCAAGATTTATTTAAGGTATTTATTCTTCTAAGAAAACTAATTGGCGTCAATTATACTGTTGAATAACTAAAATAATTTTCGATTGTCATTCTTAGCCGTTTACTTTATTCATATCTTTGGAGCTAACCAAAAAAATATAGTGATGCCCGAGTTTTCTGTTTACGTAATGCCCGTTCTTATTTTCTTTGCCCGTATCGCAGATGTTTCTCTGGGTACGCTTCGCATAACTATGGTTTCCCGGGGTTATAAGCTTCAATCAGCTTTATTGGGCTTTTTTGAAGTACTTATCTGGGTTATTGTAGTAGCTCAATTGCTTACCAATCTTGACCATTGGGTTAACTATGTGGCATATGCCGCAGGATTTTCAGCCGGAACATTCATTGGGCTATATATAGAAGACAAAATGAAAGTGGGTACTGTTTTGGTTCGTATTATAACCTTAAATAAATCTGGGGAATTAATTGAGGCTTTGAAAGAGGCCGGCGTAGCTGTAACAAGCGTTGATGCAAAAGGGGGCTATAACGATGTGAAAGTAATCTTCACGGTGATGAAGAGAAAGAAATTGAATAAAGTTTTCACCATAGTAAAAGAAATTGATCCCGAAGCCTTTTTCTCTACTGAGGATGTTAAATATTCAAACAAACATCATGATCATTTATTAAAACCTGATGACCAAAACCCATTTGACAGATTGCTAAGGCTTCGTAAGGGAGTCTAGCTATTCACCTTGCAAGGTAACGACCAATTTTCTTGACCCACCGTTATTACGATGTTCACATAAATATACGCCCTGCCAGGTTCCAAGATTTAATTTACCATCGGTTACAGGGATAGTTACTGATGAACCTAACAAGGAACTTTTAATGTGAGATGTCATGTCATCAGTTCCTTCTAAAGTGTGTTTATACAAAGATGTATCTTCGGGAACTGTGCGGTTAAAATGAGCCTCAAAATCGCGTCGCACCGAGGGATCAGCATTTTCATTGATAGTAAGTGCCGCACTGGTATGTTTGATGAAAATATGAGCAAGCCCGGTGTTTATCTTTTTAATTTCCGGAACTTCTCTCAGTATTTCTTTTGTGATGATATGGTACCCTCTTGATTTGGGCGAAAGCTTAATTTCATTTTGTATCCACATGGTGTTGGTTATTCGTTATTCGTTAATTGGTTATTAGTTGAACCAAAATCAATTCCCAATAACCATCAAACTACTTTTCTTCTTCTAATTTCTCATCAAAGGGAGCGATCACTTTCTGCACGTTTTTAGTGCCATCAAAATATTTCAGCACTTCAAGCAATACCTCATCTACCGAAATATCCGGGCAAGAAGCACCTGATGTCAACGCAATCTTGACAGGTTGATTCATTTTAGGAAGCCAATTCTCGGTTTCCTTCATTTCCTTATCCCATTGATTGAAGTGATGGATTTTCTCTGGGGAAAGCTCGGTCATATCCCGCACGTGAAAAGTAGGGAACTTATGCTCCAGGATTTCAACCAAATGCATGGTATTGGAAGAATTGTATCCGCCTACAACCAGGGCTAGGTCAGCATCAGTCTCGGCCAAAGCGATAGTGGCCGATTGATTTTCATTGGTTGCATAACAGAGGGTGTCGGAGGTGTCCGCAAAATGATCAAGGATGTTAGCCTCCCCAAATCGTTGGATAGCCGCTTCCCTTAAAATTTCCATAACCCGCTGAGTTTCCGTAGCCAGCATGGTAGTTTGGTTGATCACTCCAAATCGCTCCATGTCTTCCAAGGGATTAAATCCTTCTGTGGATTTATGGCCAAAATATTTCTCGAAATCGGAAAGCGGGCGGTCTTCGGTCATAATATCTGCAAGAATCTGCGCTTCCTCAGGATTTAAAACAACTACCACTTCCGAATGGTCTGCACTGTGGGAAAAAGTCGCGCGTGTTTCTTCATGCTGATGTTTTCCATGCACCACCAAACTGTAGTCCTTTTTTCCCAATTGCTTCCCACGCTTCCATACCTTTTCCACAAAAGGACAGGTGGTATTATACTGATAGGGATCAATCCCTACTTCTTTGAGCTGTTCCTGAATTTCCAGCGTAGTTCCAAAGGCCGGGACAATTACGATATCCTCTGGATTCAGGGAGCTAATTGGGATTCGTTCGGTTCCATCCGTATCAAACAAAAACTGTACTCCCCTCTTCTGCAAATCTTCATTCACCGTGGGATTGTGGATCATTTCACTGAGCAGGTAAATATTCTTATCCGGATTTTCTTCAACCGTCCGATAAGCAATGTCGATGGCATTTTCCACTCCATAACAAAATCCAAAAAACCGAGGAATGTAGAACTGTACCGGACCAAAATCGAGCAGCGATGGCTCCAGGTCTTTCTTCATCGGGTCGATGATCTTAGTCGCCTCCTTAACCTTTCGGATAATCGGAGACTGATACATTTTTGGAATGTCGAATTTTTTACGTGCCACGTAAAATCTCTGTAATCTTTGTTATGACTTGTTCCATTTTATCTTCTTTCAGAATGCCAGCCTTATATAAAATTAAATTTTTTGAACAGGTAAATAATTTTTCAGGCCGAACATTACTAGTAACTCTAAGAGAACCTTCGCTGAAGTCAGAATCAGATAATTTAATGGCAAAATTATTCCTAATCGTCTTACTTGTGATTTGCGCCAGCAGTAAATCTTCACCAAAGTTTCTAATTACAAGAGCAGGGCGCCTCTTTGATTGAGAAAGATAAGAAAATGGGAAGGGAACAACTACCACGTCCCCTTTTATAAATGTTTCCATGCTTTGTCTTCTTCTGGCTTTTCCCAATCTTTTTTAAGTGAGGGCTCGCTTACTAAAGAAATATTCATTTGCTCCTTTTCCTTCTCAAGTAAAAACTGAACAAAATCGATTACCTCCTGAATTTTATGTTCAGGAATTTTTTCAATTTCCCTTTTTAATAATTCTTTATCACTCATTTGACTGACATTTTAAATTAAAAACAATCAATAACCTCACTAAAGCATCATCTACCAATCAATTTCTCGATCTCTGATCTTTCTTTTGGTACATCCGTGAGGTTTTCATAACCGTCTTCTGTAACAACAATATTATCCTCGATTCGAATTCCACCAAATTCATACATCTTGGTCAATTTATCAGCGTTAAGGAACTTTGATTTATTCTCATCCTTCATTGCCGGGATTAGTAATGCAGGGACAAAGTAACACCCGGGTTCAATCGTAATCACCATTCCGGGCTGTAGATCGCGTCGGACTCTCAAGTATTTTATACCCGGACGATCAATGCGATCCACTCCCTTTGGGTATCCTCCAACATCATGGGTGTCGAGGCCTAAAAAGTGGCCAAGTCCGTGTGGGAAAAACAGTGCAAAAATATCGTTTTCCATCAAATCATCTACGGATCCTTTAACCAAGTCGATTTCTTTCAATCCTTCCATGATGGTTCGAGCAGCGTGCAAGTGAAGATCTTCCATCTTCACTCCGGTTTCAACTTTTTCGATAGAGGAATTTAGTGCATTTAACACCGCATCATAAACACCTGCCTGCAGGTCTGTAAATGTTCCATTAGCCGGATAGGTTCTTGTAATATCAGAGGCATACCCTTCATACTCGTGACCTGCATCCAACAAGAACAAATCTCCATCTTTGATCTGACTGTTATTCTCAACGTAATGAAGAATAGCGCTATTCTTACCTCCGGCAAAAATTCCGTTATATGCATCTTGTTGCAAGCCGTGCTCATACTGAATTTTGGTGAACAGAGCTTTGAGTTCATATTCATACATTCCCGGTTTTATGACCTTCATCACTTCGGTATGTGCCAGATTATTTATCTTCGCGGATTTCCGCATGTACTCCAACTCTTCCTCAGTCTTAATTACACGGCAGTAGGTTAAAGCATCCTGGAGCGTTTCCATGTCGGCTTCAAAGCTTCGGTCTAAATCTTCAATTAGCTCTGCATCAGCCTCGTTCAGGCAGTACACCTTATCAGGATTGATCTCATTCATAACCGTAAGAATCTCATTGGTATAATGAAGATGATCGGGCTTATACTGTTCCTGCCAAGCTTCCTGAGATTTTACATATCCGTGCCACACTGCATATTGCGCATCACGTTTTGGTACAAACAAATGATATTCTTCTGTTTTCAGATCTAAAATAAGCGCACAATCCGGCTCATTCACGCCGGTCAAGTACCAAAAATTAGATTCCTGACGAAATGGATATTCATAATCAGTCTCATTCCGATAAAAAATTTCTGAGCCCTGAATAAAGACGGCTCCTTGTTGATTGTCATCGAAAAGTGAGAATAGTTTTTTACGGTGATTCTGATGCATCATTTTGGCTGAAGTTTAAATTTATTAGTGGTTGAAGAATACCAAAATACCGAACTAATATCGACTGTAGGGTTCAGGATTGTTTGGTTAGCAACTCACAAATTCCCTGTACCATCTCAGTTATATCACTTTGAAAAGTAAAACCAACTTCTTTAACTACATCGATCTCTTTTGTTCCCTTTGCTGAATGTATTTCAGCATTTATTGGCTCTTCCTGTGCTATCAGATCGAGCGAGACACTGCAAAATGCGGTATTTGCTCCCGCTTGATTCAGGACTACATTTAGTCTTGTTCCCCCATAGGAATTTGCTGAAAGACTTAGGGCAATTCTGAGATTCTCTTTCAGCCCAAAAATTCGATAATAATGTTTTAAGGCAAGTTCGGGCGAAAAGTCATCAAAATTGAGATATTTAACCGGCTGATGAGGATTTTCATACAGTGTTTTGCATGAAGTAACCGCAAACTTCCTTGCCTTAGGATTTAACTGTTCACCAATAAAACTCCTAAGCTCCCAGTATTGCAAATTCCTTTCGGGTTCCTTTTTTGAATGAAATCTGTCCGGTACCTCATTTCTGGTTTCGATATTTTTTTCTCCCACTTCAAACCAGAAATCCAACATCCCATTGCTAACCAAGACAAATGGTGCGCCTACCTTTTGATTATACCTCGCCACCTGAATAGCCGCCTTTTCATCCAGCTTTATTTCGGGTGCTTTACATTCGGCAAGCAAAAGCGGGTTGAAGTCTTTATCGTAGCAAATCAAGTCTGTTCGGGAAGAAGATTTATCGCCGATCAACTTAACGGGACTTTCAAATGAAATCCGGGAATGGGACACCTCAGCTTCCATCATCAGGTAATCAACCAGTGCCAACCTTACCCGCTCTTCAGGAAGGTCTGCAAAGCTTTTTTTTAGAATAGGATTCCAAAGAGACTTTTCTCCTTCTTTAAATCGGAATTGGGGATAATGTGCAAGGGCTTTACTTAGCAAGGTATTGAGTTACTTTGATAATTATGTTCAAGATAAATTACCAAAATATAGCCAGAAAGTTCTCTTGTCAGGGAATACGTGGATAAGGAATAAGTGAATTCAGAACCTATTTCCTTATCCCTTATTTCCTTATTCCCTTCCCCAAAAACTCAGGCCTTGGCTACTTCTTTATCCTCTTTATCTGCATGCAAACTACGCTTGATAAAGAATTGCTGAACGATAGAGAGAACGTTGAAAATGAGGTAATAAAGACTTAATCCTGCTGCAAAATTATTGAATATAAACAGCAGCATTATTGGGAAAATGTACTGTAGCACCTTCATTTGTCCGGCCATGGGGCTTGTGCCGCCGCCACCGCTCATTCCACCGGTAAGCTTACTTTGAACCATCATAGCTGCTGTCATCAACAGCACAAAACCTGCAATCTGATCTCCAAGGAAAGGTATTTCGAAGGGCAGATTGAATATATAGTCGGGAGCAGATAAGTCGCCCGCCCATAAAAATTCCTCCTGACGAAGCTGAATTGAATTTTGAAAATACCGCCAAAGGGTAATCAGGATTGGGAATTGTAGTAAGTTTGGTAAACAACCCCCCAACGGATTAACTTTGTTTTTACGGTATAGATCCATCGTTGCTTTTTGCTGCTTTTGAGGATTGTCTTTGTACTTTTCCTGGATTTCTTTCATCTGGGGCTGCAACTCGCTCATAGCCCCCATACTTTTATAACTCTTATAAGTGAGTGGAGACAATACCAACTTCACCAATGAAGCAAATACAATGATGATAACCCCAAAATTAGATGTAAACCGGGACATAAATTCAAAAAATGGAATTACCATCCAGCGAACGAACGGGTCAGAAAACCATCGTAACCAACTCCATCCTACATCAACCATATCATAGGCATGCTCATCAATTTTGGTAAGCTCTCTGTATTTCAGGGGACCGAGATACAGTTGAAATGAGGCATTACCTTGCTCGTCCAAATCGGTTCTAATGGAAGAGGTGTAGCGATGTTCCGTATTTGCATTATCAATGGAACCGGTAACTTCTCCCGTAAGAAGTGCAGCATCAGTTGGGGAAAGTGGCTTAATGATCTGGGTAAAAAACTTGGTTTTAGTAGAAGCCCAATCAATATTTCCATTGATCGTATTTTCCTCACGTCCGGCTTCATCCAGCTTATATTTCTCAAGTTCACCACCTGCATAAACATATGCAGCAGTTTCGAGGGCGTCTTGGGTTGGGTCTTTTTCAGTAAAATTCAGAGGGGCAGTCCAGCCAAAATCTATACTTCCACCTATCACATAATCACGCAAGCCAACAAACTGAACATCGGCATCAATTTCATAATTATTGCCGTTTAGTACATACGTGATTATGACACGACGTCCGTCATCGAGATCTAATTCATATCTTACTTCACGCTGTTCTCCGGCAGCTATATTTATAGACGATCCGCGCGTTACCTGTTCAAATAAAATATTCTGTGTCTCAACATTGTAATTCTCAGTAGAGAGAAACCCAATGTTATATGCTGACCGTGTAGTATCGTCTATAAGCTGAACCGGACTTCTTCTGTTCCATGTTAAATATTCGTTTAAAAGAAAAGAACTTGGGCCTGCGCCTCGGTTAGTGAAAGTGACATCATACAATGGAGTACTAACCTTCAATTCTTTTTCTTCTGTAACCGGACTGTTAGCAAACAATCCCTTAACCTCAGCAACTTCATCCTGTTCTTCAGAAATATTTGTTTCCTGACGCTCCGGTTCGGCTTCTTCAGGCTGAGCGACTTGTTCCAAAGAATCCTGTCGGTTCTGTTCAATCTGGGCAAGACTATCCTGAGTGGCTTGTTCTTGTCGTTGGCGAGCCAATTCTTCTTCTGAGGGCATAGTAAAATAAAACCATCCCAGCATGAGAAGAAAGATTAAAACAAATCCGGTAACTGTATTCTTATCCAAAAGTATAAATTTTTTATGAGGGTGAATTTTTTGACAACACTTGTTCTCGCAGTTGTTCCAAAAGCAATATTATTTCTCGCTGGACAATTTGGAAGGTAAGATGAGCGCGCTTTGCCATAAAAACATAGTGGAGTCCTATTTCAGTTGATATGGGCAAATCTTTGACAATGTGTTGATTTAATCTATAGGCTTCACGTAGAAGTCGCTTGGTTCTGTTACGTTCTACCGCATTTCCTATTCTCTTAGGGGCGACGAAGCCAACAAGGGTATTCTTGTCAGCATTGGGATAGGTTGCGTAGCGAAGGTTCACATTATGTGATTTTATAAGTGAGGATTGTGAAAACAAGTCCTCAAAATTCCTCCTGCCACGCAGTATTTGAGATTTAACTAAGGTAAATCTTCTTTCAGGAGTAGTTCCCTTTGAATATGGGTTACTTAGCTCCTTTTCTCTCATCGCTAACCGTTAGCTTATGACGGCCTTTCTTGCGTCTTCTTGCAAGAGCTTTACGTCCATTTTTACTAGACATGCGTTCGCGAAAACCATGCTTGTTCTTGCGCTTCTTGTTACTTGGTTGATACGTGCGTTTCATGAATTTGGATATTTTATGCGTTCAATTTCTTATCCGAAAAAGGCTTTAAATATAAAGAGAATCTCAGAAAAAACAGAACTATTATTTACACTATTCATTCTTTTAAATCCTCTTGTCGCAATTCAATATATGCCCCTTCTACTGCGTTAGCTATTTACTTTCTATCTTTTTTATAAGTTATTGAAAAAGCTGAAACTAATTCACGGATTCACTTATGTTGCAATGTTTATTTTATAAAAGGTTTAGCCTCGCTATCATTCTTTTTTTGACAATTCCTGACTTTACCAAAGCCCAAGACTCCCCTTCCATCGATTCGCTTACGAGTAAAGCATCTGTTTATTTTGATGAAGCTCGGGAGGAAAAAGCGCTCAAAACTTACCTTAGCGTTCTCAATCAAAAACCACAAAACTTTGAAGCACTTTGGCATACCTCCCTCCTTTATGCCCGAATTGGATTCCGCATGAATTCAAAAAAAGAAATGGAAGACTATTATAATGAATCGCTATCGTATGCCGAAAAAACCTTAAAACTTTATCCCGACAGAGGCTACACCCATTTTGTGTACGCAATAGCCCAGGGTCGTCTGTCTGATATATCCGGTGCAAGCAAGCGTATAGAAAAATCGCACATCATAAAAAAGCATGCCATTAAAGCTACAGAGTTGTTACCGGATTATGCCCCCGCCTGGCATTTGAGGGGAATATGGAATAGTGAGGTTGCCAATATAAGTTCTGCTGAACGTTTTGCAGCCGGTGTTTTTTCCCAGGGAATACCTGAAGACGCTTCCAACGAAAAAGCGGAGGAATATATTAAAAAAGCTATTGAATTAAACCCCGAGCAGGTGATACGTTTTAAGCTTGATCTTGCCCGGCATTACAACCGTTCCGGTCAGAAAGAAAAAGCCATAGAAGCATTAAAAGAAGTGGTGCAAGAAAATCCCCGTAATCCAATTGATGAGTGGAACATGGAGAGGGCAAAACAATTACTAAAAGAACTTTCCTGAAGACAAATAACCTGCTAGTCCTTTTTTCCCTTGTTGCTAACACCCCTCACAGCCAATCAGGAATAACTGATTGGTTGACCTCTCTTCAATGGGGCCTACGGGATCAAATCAACTTGCTGAATAATGAGTGAAAAGTAAGCTTTAGCAAAATATTTAAAAATCACCTTGAATAAGTCCTCCCTTGAGGGAGGTGCCGGACTGAACGAATGTGAAGTCTGGCGGAGGGTGTTGGTACCAAAGGCAATATTGTTTTATTCGACCTCGATTTTGCCAGTGGTTTAATTGTGTGATTTCATCAGACATCCCAGCCCTTACCGCCAACACCCTCACAACCAATCAGGAACAACTGATTGGTTAATCTCCCCTCGAGGGGAGACTTCGATTTTGAAGCTTGATAAACAGTTTAGGTATCGATTTAAAAAGTAAATAGTGAAAAATATTTTTTAATTATCCCAACGCGTTTACCGGTTGAAAACATCGTACAGAGAACCTGCGAGCGTCCGTAGGTCCTCGCAGCGTTCGGCACTTCAGCCATGTCCCAGTAACGCTCGCAGGACCTTCGGACGCTGCGAGGTTACTTTGCTCAAAGATTGCCCCAGGCTTATTATTAACTGGTATACGCGTTATCCCAATAGTTTTACTATCAAAACTTTAAGGAGAAAATTATGACTACTCCGGCTTCCAATCCTTCATACCATCACGGATTACTTCAGCAAGTCGGGAAACAGGTACTCTATCCTGACTCATATCATCGCGGTAACGGATGGTAACCGTATCTTCCCCTTCTGATTCCACTCCGTCAAAATCAACGGTTATGCAGAATGGTGTACCAGCTTCATCCTGTCGGCGATAGCGTTTTCCAATAGAACCGGATTCATCATAGAGCACAGAAAATTCTTCACGAAGCTCTTCCTCTATCTTATGGGCCAGATCCTGCAGCTTGTCTTTCTTAATGAGCGGGAAAATACCTACTTGGGTTGGAGCTAACTTCGGATTCATCTTCAACACCGTACGTGTATCTCCATCTACTTCTTCTTCGCGGTATGCATCACAAAGCACCATCAAAGTCAGGCGGTCAAGTCCCACAGACGTTTCGATTACATACGGGGTGAACCGTTCCTGATTTTTCTGGTCGTAGTAATCCATTTTCTTGCCAGAAAATTCGGCATGCTGGGTCAGATCAAAATCGGTTCGGTTATGGATGCCTTCCACTTCTTGCCAGCCAATTGGGTATTTGTACTGAATGTCGGCAGCGGCGCGCGCATAGTGTGCAAGTTTGTCTTCGGGGTGAGGAGCGGTTCTCAAATTCTCTTCACGGATTCCCATGAATTTGTGCCACTCAAGCCGTTTTTCCAACCATTTTTCGTATTCATCTTCATCGGTACCCGGCTTCACAAAATATTGCATCTCCATCTGCTCAAATTCACGCATACGGAATACAAACTGCCTTGCCACTACTTCATTACGGAAGGCTTTACCCGTTTGAGCAATTCCAAAAGGAACCGTTACACGAGCGGTATCCAACACATTCTTATAGTTCACAAATATTCCCTGTGCTGTTTCAGGACGTAGATACACCCCATCTTCTTCTGTTGAAGTGGACCCAAACTGGGTTTTAAACATCAGGTTGAACTGACGCACTTCAGTCCAATCGAATGCTCCTGAGTCGGGGGCACGGATTTCATTTTCCATGATGATCTCATATAGATCTTCGGTCAGGCTTTTGCGGGAGCCGCATGAATCCAGTTTTTCCTGGATGGCATTTGCTTCTTCATGCTTCTCATCTTTGCGCAGCTTTTCGATATGCTGCTCAATGATCATATCGGCGCGGTAGCGTTTTTTGGACTGCTTGTCGTCAATCATTGGGTCATTGAAACCACCCACGTGACCACTCGCTTCCCACACCTTGGGATGCATAAAGATGGCAGCATCAACCCCAACAATATTATTGTGGCGGCGGGTCATTTCTTTCCACCAGGCATCACGGATATTTCGTTTGAGTTCTACACCGAGGGGTCCGTAATCGTAGACGGCGCTTAATCCGCCATAAATTTCTGATGATTGAAAGATGAAGCCCCGCGCTTTCGCCAGCGATACAATTTTATCCAAACTGTCCAAATTCGACATGTGAGTGTATTATTTACAATTCAAAATTCGTTGAGCGCCAAAGATACGGAAATGAGTACTGAATATTGAATTTCGACGTCACGAATTCTTTTCTTTTTTAGCCTATTTAAGCTTGAATTAATAAAAAATACTAATTAATACTATCCTAATGAATAAGTAACTTAGTTATAAGACAAGGGTATATAATTTAAATTACGTGTTATGAAAAATTACTTTCTTTTCGTCATCTTTATTTTCTTTTTGGGCACTGCTCCCATTTCTGCACAAATTAAAATAAATGAACTGGTCGCTTCCAATAACTCTTCTCTTACGGATGAAGTCGGAGAGGCGGATGACTGGGTAGAAATCTACAACACGGGAAATGTTTCCATCGATTTTGGGGGAATGTTTGTAACTGATGATCCCGCAGAAATAGATAAATGGCAGATTCCTGCTGATCAAAATGATCAAACTATTATAGGACCCGGAGAATATCTCATTCTGTGGTTCGATGAAGATTTAGAACAAGGCCCTTTACACGTAAATACTAAACTTAGTGCAGATGGTGAATATGTAATTTTAACAGAAAGTGATGGAGAAACCCGTATTGATTCTGTAGCTTTTCCTGCTCTTTCCGAGGATATAGCATGGGGACGAATACCCAACGGTACCGGTGATTTCAGGAAACTAACCCCTTCACCAAACGCATCTAATGATGGAAATGAAATACCTGAAAAGGCCGAACCTCCTACATTTACTTTAGAATCTGGATTTTACTCTTCACCCCTAACTATCGGTTTAGAAGCATCCGGTGATGCTGAAATTTACTATGCACTTGGAGGCGAAGAGCCTACATCAAATTCCACATTATACAATGGGCCTATTACCATTGACACCTCAACTGTGGTTCGCGCAATTGCCATTGAACCCGGCTTTGCCCCAAGTACCGTTTCCACAAACAGTTATTTTTTCGAGGATCAACACACTTTAACGGTCGTCTCCTTTGTAATGAATCCGGATAGTTTATGGGATTATGACAAGGGAATGTATGCTTTCGGAGACTCATTTGAAGCTGAAGATTTCTACCCATACCGGGGAGCTAATTTTTGGGAAGAATGGGAATATCCGATGCATTTAGAATATTTAAATACCAACGGAGGCGTCGAATTTGAGTTTGAGGCCGGGGCAAGCATAGGCGGAAGTTTCAGCCGGGCTTTCCCTAAGAAATCATTCATAATAAATAACAATACCGAATATGGGATAGATCATTTAGACTACCCATTATTTCCGGAAAATGAGTACACCGAATATGATGGATTTGGCCTCCGTTCCGGTGCCGAAGAACGATCAAGTTTATTAAATGAGCTCATGTATGCAATAAATCAACAGTGGAATCATCATAATGACTTGCAAGCTTATAAAGCTGTGATATTATATATAAATGGCAAATATTGGGGGATTTATAACCTTCAAGAACGCAAAAATGATGATTTCGTAGAGTCAAGATATGGTTATGATGAAATTGACATGATTCGAACTGCAGATGAAGTCAAAGATGGAACCTATGATGCTTATTCAGAATTATTAGATCATTTTGAAGATGAAACACTTCAGGGGGAAGAGTTTTTTAACCTCGCTGATTCTTTAATAAACTTAGATAGCTTTACAGATCATTGGGTTTATCAGATATATATTTCACACGGAGACCCTTAAAATGTACGGTTTTGGAGACCAAGGGAACCCGGTGGAAAATGGCACTATATAACCCATGATTTTGATTGGTGGGAGAACCTTTCCAATGAACCAGGAGAGTATCATGAAGTGTTGAAAGACTACTTGAGCAGAGATCTATTTGGCTTTTGGATTATAGGACGAATGATTGAAAATGAAACATACAGAGAAATGTTCCTAAATCGATTCGCAGATCTGTTAAATACAAGTTTCCAACCCGATTACATGTTGGGGCTTATCGATTCTTTGGATACAGCTATTGAACCTGAAATGCCCAGGGATATTGACCGTTGGTCCGATAATTGGTATGATAACAGCGGGCCTACTAACTATAGTATGGAATACATTCGGTCACTAACTGAAGACTATGTTGTTAACTACCCTGCATTCATTTATTCCGAAATTAGAGATACCCTGAATACAGATACCTTACAAGTAACCCTTGCACAAACCACAAATGGTTCTGTTAAACTAAATTCCATCAATCCTAATACAAAAACAGGTTCATGGACCGGGATCTATTTTGAAAATACGGCTATCACTTTATCTGCCAAACCGGAACCCGGTTTTCAACTAACAAGCTGGATAGTCAATGGTGAGAACGCCGGATCTGGAAATGAAATAAACCTCGAGCTGACTGATAACCCGTATGTAATAGAGCCCACTTTCGAGGCCGTTAGCAATGATGAAATTGTCATAAACGAGATAAATTATAACTCAAGTGACGATTTTGATGCCGGAGACTGGATTGAGTTATACAACTTTTCTGACAGTGAAATTGATCTCTCCGGATGGGTTTTCAGAGATGATGATGACGAACATACTTTCATTTTGCCTGATGCTACTACCATTCAATCCGGAGGCTACGTAGTATTAGCTAATGATACTACGGCCTTCAAAACTGTACACCCCGGCATTTCATTTGTTAAAGGGGAAGTTGACTTTGGACTTGGTGGCGGAGGAGATCAGGTCCGTATTTTCAATGAAAATGAGGTTCTTATCGACTTCGTTGAATATGCCAACACTGCCCCATGGCCTACCACAGCAGATGGTGAAGGATACACCCTGGAGCTTCAGTCTCACGAATCTGACAATGCTTTAGCTGAAAGCTGGATGGCCTCTGAGGAAATTGGCGGTACACCGGGCTCATCTAATATTAGTACCAGCAGTGAAAATGAAACTGAGACCCCACAAATCTTTGCATTAAATCAAAACTACCCTAATCCATTTAACCCATCAACAAGTATTAGCTTTGTACTGCCACAGGCAGAAAAATTAAATCTAAAAGTTTTTAATATTTTAGGGCAGGAAGTTCATACAATTGTAGATCGGCAAATGACAGCGGGGCAACATGTCCTAAGTTTTGATGCCAGTAATTTACCAAGTGGTGTGTATATCTATCGATTTAAGTCGAATAGTTTTTCAGATACCAAAAAGATGATATTGCTTAAATAAGACTAAATTCAAAATTCAGAAATACAGATTAGTTAATTCATGGCACAAACCAAGCTCCCCAAGAAATCAAAGAAGCAAAAAGAGCGAGCTGAAGAAATATTAAATGAGCTTTATAAGCATTATCCAAATCCTCATTGTGAGTTAAACCATCGTAATCCTTTTGAGTTGCTAATAGCTACCATATTGAGTGCTCAGTGTACGGATGTGCGCGTGAATAAAACTACTCCGGCACTTTTCGAAACATATCCTACTCCGGAGCTGATGAAAGATGCTCCTCTTGAGGAATTGGAAGAATTAGTAAAGTCTACCGGCTTTTATCGAAATAAAGCGAAGTCACTTAAAGAAACCTCTCGAATATTGGTTGAGGAGTTTGATGGAGAGGTTCCCAAAAATATGAAAGACTTGCTGAAACTTCGTGGAGTTGCAAGAAAAACAGCGAACGTAGTTTTAGGGAATGCTTTTGGAATCAATGTGGGCGTTGTGGTTGATACCCATGTTAAGCGGTTTTCTAATCGATTTGGCCTTACCAGGGAAAAGAAAAACACCAACAAGATCGAAAAAGACCTGATGGCATTATTTCCACAAGAAAACTGGACGGACCTTTCACACTTGATGATCCATCATGGTCGTGGCCCTTGTAAAGCCCGAATCTCAGAGGCTCCCGATCATCCACTTTGCGAAAAGTATGGGGTGAATTGTAAATGCCAAAAAATGCGTAGTAACTAATTTTAAATTATAAATGCTAAATGTTAAATGATTGGGTTACATTTTTTGTGACGTTTTAACAATAGCCGTTAAAATTTTTACCAATTCATTTACATTATGTATATAAGATGAATAGTCCATTTGAACGATTTGGCTTTTATCAAGTAGTTTTAACCAATACCGAGTTTCTCTGGCTTCTTTTGAAGAAATTGTCATCTTATGGGCAAAGTCTTTCTTACTAGAAGCAGCTGTTGCCTCCTCAATGTTTGCACCTATACTTGTTGCAGAGCGTAGTAATTGTTTGGAAAGTACATATTCTTTATGCTTTATAAGCACCTTATATAATCCAATGATTGACAATGCAAAATTGAAACTTTTATCTAAAACAATATTTTCATTTTTCATGGTATCCTCATTTAAAATTTTGAATTAATCATTTAACATTAGTAAGAGCTATTCCAAACCAATTCCTTACAAATTATTTTCTGACGTGACTAAAAAATCTGATTCTATATTTTCATCCTACACCGATCCCATCCCCCCACTTCGTTTCGACGTGCAGATCATTCCCATAAAACAGGATGGCGAGACATTCCTTTATTTTCAGGATCAATATGGGTATGCCCCAAGTGATTTTGCCGTTCCGCAGTCGGCGCGTTCTATGTTGTCGATGTTTGATGGACAGCGCAGCGTGGAAGACATGATGGAGTTTACAGGACAAGGCATCTCCAAAGAGCAGATCCTGGAATACGTACAATTTCTGGATGAAAACGCCCTTTTGCATTCTGCATATTTCAAGGAAAAAGCGGAACAAACTGAACTTGAATACGAGCAGTCGGATGTCCATCAATCCATTACAGCAGGACTTGCCTATCCGGATGACTCCGATGAAATAACCCATTTTTTAAATGAAGCTTTTGAAAAACTTCCTACTTCGGAACCTGTTCAAAATGCCAAAGCACTCTATGCTCCTCATATTGATATTCGCGTTGGGCTAAACAGCTACACCAAAGCATTTTCTGCTATTAAGGATTTAAAACCGAAACGCATCATAGTGTTGGCGACTTCCCACTATTCCGGCATGTATCCGGATTTATATGAAGAAAAACCGTTTGTGATATCAACTAAAGATTTTAAGATGGTGAACGGGACTGTGAAATCGGATCGTGAATCTATTCAGAAAATAAAGGAACAGGTTGAAAGTGAATCCGAGCATTATGGCGTTACGTTCCAAGACCGGGCGCACCGTATTGAACACAGTATTGAACAACATCTCGTTTTCATTAATCATCTATGGGAGCATGAGTTTTCGATGATACCAATCCTCGTTGGCAGTCTTGATGAACTATTCTATAAAGCGGATGGATTCCAGGGGCAGCAAGTGGATAACTTCAGCGGATTGTTGGCTGAATTATTTGGCGGTGATGAGGATACTTTCTTTTTGATAAGCGGAGATCTGGCTCATATCGGTAAAAAATTTGGGGATGATAAACCGGCTAAAGAACTATTTGAAGACATTCGAAAATTTGATGAATCCTTTCTCGATTTTGGAGCATCCGGCTCACCCCAAAAAATACTTAAGCTGATGAGTCAAAAATATGATCCATACCGCATCTGTGGGTACCCACCACTTTATTCCTTCCTGCAGACAATGCCGGATGTAGATGGAGAGATATTAACCTACGATATTTGGGATGAAAGTGAGCGGGAAAGTGGCGTAAGTTTTGGGTCTATTTTGTATCGGTGATCATTTGCCTTGAAGATTTGTCACTGGATTTAATTTTTTTTAATTCTTCTTTCGGGTTTAATTTTAGCTACACAATTGCCACCGTCTCGTTGTTTGGCATCCGAGTCGTATCAGGGAGATTGCCGCGTGGTAAAACAACCAGCCCTGTGTTATGCACTGTTGGCTCCTCGCAATGACTGGGTTTTTAGGGGTTGGGAGGTGGTATCAGGGAGATCCTTCACTGCGCATTCGCTTCGTTCAGGATGACGGAGGCAATTAATACACTCGGTAGCCTCCCTCCGGTCGGGCATTGCCTTACAGGCAATAGAGAGACATATCCGGCACGGGCACCGACACGCTTGCGTGGAGTGCGGTTGCTTAACTACGCCCCCTGTCTTCCTTGTAGATGTTAGGTAATTCGAAGACAAAAACTAGTTAGTTTTTTAAAATAATATTATAAAGTCCTCCCTTGCCTGTCCCGTACAAGCGTGTCGGGGAGGGAGTTGCCGGACTGAGCGCATGCGAAGTCTGGCGGTGGGTGTTGGTACTAAGGGCAACACCTCTTTTACTATCCTATTATCCACATTAACTTTGATTCTGAGTTGTATCAGGCTACATTTTCCTTGGCACCAACACCCCTCAAAATCAGTCAGGAACAACTAACTGATTTATCTCCCCTCCAGGGGAGACTTCACTTTTTCAACAATTGTCAATGAATTGCATAACATCTACAGCAATGACGGGGTTTTTAGGGGTTAGGAGGTATATTACAAATAACGAATAATGAATTAGCGATTACCAAATACCGAAAACCCACTACTCCTTTATCTCCATACGTTCTGCAAAATAATCACAGAAATCTCTCATATCGCCTGCAATTCTTTCATCATCAGTGGAATTTTGAAGGGTATCTGCCATAGTTACTAACGTTTGATGGAAAAATATCTTCATTTCATCCACGGTCATATCCCTCGTCCATAGGTCAAGCTTGAGGGTATCTTTATTGTGAGCATCCCAGAAAGAAAGCAACATAGCGCGACAATTTACACCATCCACATTCGGCATGTCATCAGCTTTAAAAGCGATGTTTGTGGCCACGTTTTTTTCATCCAATTCTACAGTAATGTTAATCTCTTTTTTTTGCATAAAATTTAGTCTTTTTTGATTTCTGTAAAACTAAGGGTTTTTGCTGTTAATTCATTTTATAAAGGCCACGAAATCTCTAAGGCACAAAAAATTTTGGTTAGATTGACTTGATTCTGGAAACGAATGGGCCAACGTCTCGTTGTTGGAGCCCCAAGTCGTATCAGGGAGATTGCCACGTCGTAAGGCAACCAGCCCTGTGTTATACACTGTCGGCTCCTCGCAAGGACGGGTTTTTAGGGGTTGGGAGGTGGTATTAAAAAATCCACCACGACATCGTCATTGCGAAGGCTGACTTGAGCGATAGCGAATACAGCCTGTGGCAAT
>NZ_JAVLBQ010000026.1:0-42303 GCF_031581265.1 Gracilimonas sp. | reverse complement strand
ATTATTAATGCTATATATAGCAATAGCATTACATTTTTTTTCGACTTTTCACACAGGCTGGGGAGGTTGGGAACGAGTTTAAGAATATCTTCAATCCACAGGCTCATCCGCGTTCTATTCCGATTTTTTATTAGAGGCCAAAGAAAAAATTTTAAAACTATATTCCAACTTCCTTCGTCTTACTTTCAGAATGAACCCGGGACAACAAGAACACATGGAAGACGCAAAACTGGTACAGGATTTTCGTGGTGGAAATCACCAGGCTTTTAACAAGCTGGTGGCGCGATGGCAAGATCGCATCCATCATTTTGCGTACCGATTTTTTGCGAGTTCAGATGATGCCGCCGAGATCACTCAAAAAACCTTCATCAAAGCCTATCACAAATTAGATACGCTTGATGATGTGGAAAAATTTGGGTCGTGGCTGTACACCATCGCCAATAACCTTTGTCTCGATGAATTGAAACGGGTGGGACGAAAACGAGCTACTTCTTACGAAGCACTCAAAACCGCCCCGCAAACTGAAACCACTACTTCTGCAGATGATAAAGTTTTGCGCAATGAAGGACTCGTGCTCTTGCATAAGGCACTCCTTCAGTTACCTGTAGAACAACGGGTTGTGGTGATTATGAAAGAATATGAAGGACTGAAATTCAGGGAAATAGCTGAAATTTTAGACGAACCCGAAAACACAGTAAAGTCAAGACTGTATTACGGGTTGAGCGCTCTCAAAAAGACGTTCGACTCATGGAATATCAACAAAGAGGTGTTTGATTATGAATAAAGAAACTGCCCGATCGCTCTTCATGGATTATCTGTATGATGAACTGGAGCAAGATCAACGAAAAGAATTAGAACAGTTTTTAGCTGAACATCCCGATCTTCAAAATGAACTGGAAGAACTTGGTGAGGTACGAAGTATGCTTGAGCATCTGCCGGTTCAAGATCCTGCCGAACAGCTGGTGATGATGGAGCCGGAACAATCCGGATTTCAGGATTGGTGGAATGAGCTCATTGGGAGCCTTATCCCCAAAAATGGTTTTGCCAGGGCCGGTTTTGCTGTGGCTTCACTCCTAATATTATTTGTGGTGATGGGAGCTTTCACAAAATTGAATATTTCAGTTGATGACAATGGCTTTGAGCTTGCATTTGGAGATAAACAGGAAGTCTTACAGCAGGGAGTTACGGCCCAACAGGTTGATTATTTGCTGCAGCAAATGAAAGAAGAAAATGCCCTGATGGTGGCCGATGCGGTCCAGCAGGTTCAGCAAGCACAGGATGAGAAGTTAGAACAGAGCCTCATCAACTTTGCAGATTACATTGAGGAGCAACGAATAAATGATTTACAGATGATCAGCTCCGGCATTAACAATATGGAAGAAGTGTATTACGACCGATTCAGGCAAACCGACCAGGTATTAGGCGATCTCATACAAACGGTAAGCACCAGAAATTAACTTTACAGGAACACATTATGAAAACATTAGCCAACAATAACACCGTCATTGCGAAGGGTTCGGCGACCTTTGGGAGCAAACCCTGTGGCAATCTTTATAAATCAAATTCTGAGCCCTATCAGGGAGATCGCTTCGTCGATTACTTTGAAAACTCGAATCTGAACCCCGAGTCTCCTCGCGATGACGGTTGGGGATTACTTTCCAGATTTATTCTAATTGGGTTGATAACGCTTTTACTGTCTTCCCTTTCTTTCGCCCAAGATTTTGATACCAGCCGGATGAACCGGGATATCAAGATTATGGAGAATGTTTTAGGTGAGCTTTTTAAAATAGAATCAGAATCAAAAAAACAGAAATCGGATGCACCCGGTGAAGTTAGAATCAGAAGTATTTCTAATAACTTTGCAGTAAGCTCATTGGGAAGCCGGGGTAACCAGGTTTCCGGAAATTATATTCCGGGATATGGAATCATTTTCAAAGTTCCATATTTACTTTCAACAAACATATCCAGTATTTCAGTAGTAAAAAATGAGGGAGAACAAAGTATCTCATTTTACTACGACTCTGATGAAAACTCAGGCGATAACCAAGTTACAGAAGAAACAGTGGTTCAGCGAATCACGAATTTCTTAAAAGACTATGCTCCAACCATCGGACAGCTTGCGGATGATGAACAAGTGACCATTGTGTACGGTGAGAAAAAAGACAGTTCACCCACCGTTCGGATCTTTAATCTCTCCGGAGAAAAGGAAGAAGAAACAGAGATTGATCCTATCCCCGTAATTACGGTTTCAGCAAAAGCCAGTGATTTAACTTCATTACGGAGTGGAAGATTGTCATCAGATAATTTCGAAGACCGACTTTTAATCTCCAAAAAAGATGGTAATGAGAAAGAGCGCTTAGACTTAGAGGTGATGGCCAACATCCTGGAAACGGCTTTTGAGGATGGAGACGAAACAGGATTCCACCTGGTAAATTCCAATTCGCTATCCTATGTAACAATTGATGGATTTGGCGTTCACTACACCCTTGACATGCACCGTGGTCATGGGCTGCAAACTTTACCATTTGGAACTATCACTAGTTTTGGACAATCAGGCTCTGCTGAAGCTGAGGAATCTGCTCAAAAGATTCGGGAAGCCAGAGAAAAGCGCGACAACGAGATGAAGTTCGAATACCAGAACCTAACTGAGCAGATGAAAACATATCTGGTTGATTATGGAAGAACACTGAATTCTTTGAATAACGAACAGTTTATCATTGTCTCCGTGAATATTACAGATTATCGGGATATAGTACCGGCTCAGGTTAATTTTCAACTTCAAAAATCGGTTCTTCAGCAACTCGATCGCGGACAAATTTCTCGTGATGATGCCATAAATGCTGTAACTATTACCGAATATTAAAGTGTAATAAGTATCCTATCGAATTAGCTGTCTCGGGAGTGGGTTGAATTTTCATCGATCCATCTTTCGGGGCGGCTATTTTTTTAGTGCGATGGTGTTTGAGTGTTACGGTGTTATGGTTTCACAGAGAAAACCATAACACCGTAATACTTTCGCACTTTAACACCCTCCCCTCGTCCAAGCGTCTCGCTTGGACGAATATGTACAATCGCTTTATTCCTCAATTCAACACCGCACAAGTGAGACGCCTTGCGCTAGTGCCATGAATGAATATATTTTACAGACTGAATGAGCATTCTTTCCTTAGAGCCTTATCCAGCATTTCTTCGTATTCCTCCGCTTCGATTTCAGTACACCCGAATTGGGCAAGATGATCAGTATAGAATTGGGTATCCCAAAGCAGGAATCCATTTTTTTGGAGGATATGATGACAGTAATAGAGTGCCACTTTATCCGCCCATTTTTCTTTTTTGAACATACTCTCCCCGAAAAAAGCGGCTTTCAATTTCACCCCATACAAGCCACCTACTAATTTCCCATCCCGGTAACTTTCTACACTGCATGCATTACCATGTTGGTTCAGTACATCATAAGAATTGATGATCAGGTCGTTGATCCAAGTAGAATCACGATTGGCGCATTGTGTTACTACTTCCCGGAAATTGTGATTCACCTTTACTTCAAACCTTTCTTGCCGAATAATTCGGGCTAAATTATCTGAGGTGTGAAACTTTCCAATGGGGATGATGCCCCGTTTTCGGGCGGTGTACCAATCAACATCATCAGCATCTTTGCTTTCGGCCATAGGGAAGATGCCTTGAGCATAGGCTTCGAGCAGTTTTTCGGGTGGGATGATGCGCATTAATCTTTACAAATTTATTTAGACTTGTCATCCTGAGCGCCTATAAATTCTATCAGGAATTAAAACGTTAACGCGAAGGATCTCAAGTCAAGATTTATTTACCAAGTAGTATCAAGTTTGAGACTCTTCGCGGTCAGCCTGTAAATTCTATTTCAACATTTTAAGCGCTCAGAGTGACAACTTCTTATTCATGTATTGATCTAAAATTCACAATAAAGCAACCCACCACTTCCAATCGGTGAACCGGGAGGTGGAGCCGGTGCATCCTCAACTTCAAATTCTTCCGGGTTTTCCAGGAACTGATCGATCAAATGAACGCCGTATTTGCTGTCGGCATCGTCGTTTATATTCAGCGATAGCTTAATTCTTAAATTGGTGATCTTATCATGAACAATCGCTTTGGTAACCGGGTTGGCACTATTATCGACGGCCAATTCCATCATGTTTTTCAGGACCACGTGTTTTACAACGCGGTGGATGGAGCCTAAATATCCATCGGGAGATTCTGTGCCCCAGCTTGCTTCGATTAGTTCATCGAGTACTGTTTCGAGACTTAGGTTATTATCCCGAGAACCATATTCTACCAATCGGTTTGCCCGATCGGGATTTAATATAAGGCTCACCGGAATGTCCGCGGCTGTTTCTGCAATGCCAAGGGCATCCAAATCCGGACCGGTATTCCCGTTAAACAGTTCGCGTGAATATCCCAAAGCGGAAGGCCGGGGAGGAATGAGATCCAATAGATTTTCAGGTACCGCTAAAGTTCGCGGCTCGATAGCTTTCAGCATTTCATTCAGGGCTTTTTCCTGTGTGGCTCTGTCCACTATTTGTGGTCCGGGTAGATTATCGCCTTTCAAGTTGTAGCTGTAATCCAAGCCACCGATCAGTTTCACGGTTCCTTCCAGCTGATATCGGTGGAAGAAATACATGGGAACAAGCGCATCTTCTAATTCTGCCATCGCCTGACCTTGTTTCAGATTGGCCGTTCCAAAATTCTCCATGGCTGTTTCTCTTATATCCAAAATCTTGGAAAGTTGTGATGAAGGATCAGCACCAAAATCCCATAAGTGAGCATCGGGATGGGCTCCGCTTTGGGGGCGGGCATCGGCATCAGATATATATTTGAGTCCCGAGTCGTAGGCTTCTTCCAGAATATTGTTGAGCGCTTCTTCTTCATTAGTTCCTTCCGGGAAATCCTGGTATCCATAGGCTACTGCCACTTTATCCCATTCCCCAATTCCCACATCATAGGGATTCGACAGGTCGATCTCTCCATTTACTAATTCCGGTTGGGGATGCGGGTAATCCATCACTGAAGCATCATCCGTGGTACTTGCCGCGAAATTATGGGCGATTCCCAAAGTGTGACCAATTTCATGCGCAGAAAGCTGCCGAATTCGAGCCAAGGCCATTTCCTGCATAGTAGTATTGGTTTGATTATCTCCATAAGGGGCTAGTAATCCAACAGCAATCAGGTAATCCTGACGGACGCGTAATGAACCAAGTGAAACATGTCCTTTTATGATTTCCCCGGTACGCGGATCAGTGACTGACGACCCATACGACCAGCCACGGGTTGAGCGATGTATCCATTGAATGACATTGTACCGAACATCCAGTGGGTGGGCATCCTCAGGGAGTACTTTTACGATAAAGGCATCTTTATAACCGGCAGCCTCAAAAGCCTGATTCCACCAACGTGCACCATCTAAAAGGGCACTTCGGACCGGTTCAGGTGTTCCGTTATCCAAATAATAAACGATCGGTTCAACCGGCTCGCTCATTTCAGCTTCCGGATTTTTCTTCTCAAGACGGTGACGTGATATGAAGCGTTTAGTTAGTGATTGATCAATGGGGGTGCCGTAATCCTGATAAGAAATACCAAAAAATCCTGAACGAGGATCCATCTTTCTTTTTTCATATCCATCGTCCGGCAATTCAACAAAGGAGTGATGTTGGCGAACGGTAAGCGCCTCCGGGCTTGGTACCACGGAACGAACATATCCTCCGGCTCCGCTTCCGCTAAAAGTAAGTGTAGCCTCAAATTCTGTGTTCTTGGGGAAGTTCATGGTTCCTTCTTTATAAAGTGCAGAACGGCTTTTATCTAAGCTGAATGAGCCTTGCCCCATTCCTCTTAGGCGATCGGCAACCCCGTGGGCATCCCGCAATAGAAAATCAGTGAGATTGATGAGAACCTTTCCGTCCTCTTCTGCAGCAACTTCAAATCCTGCAATTATGGACTTCGCAAAAGCTTCCCGAACCGATTTCTTTTCAAGTTCATTATCAGTTTCAGCTCGGTAATCATAATTAGGTTGAACCATGAGAATCTTTGGACCGCGCCGCTCAAAATAGACTACGCGAGTACCTCCCAGCTGCCCACGATCCAGGCCAATATCATTAGAACCAACACCGGCAGTCAGTGAATTCACATAAATGAATTCCGTATCCAGTTTGTCGATTTCAAGCCAAAGCTGATCTTTGGCTTCATCATAGTAATAATCGAAATAACCTTCGGTTTTAGTGAGTCCTTCGGTTTTTTCAGAGATTGTTGGGGTTTGAGCCATGGCCTGAAAAGAGACAAAAGCCATCAGCAAAAAAAGTATCGCTCGCTTCATAATTTGGAAATTAAGAGTTGGATGAAGAATTAATTTGTAGAATATGCGAAAGATGCAGGGATAAGAAAAGCCCTATCCTAATCTCTTACCAAAACATAGCATAAAGTGCGGCAGTGATTATTAAAATCACATAAGCACCGATATTAAAAGCCGGTCCGGTTTTGAACATTTTTGCCGTAGTATGGATGGCTTTAGGATCATCATCCTCTGGATTGGTTGTGAGGCTTACTCCCGCTATAATCACAATGGTCATAATAAATGTGTAGTACATTTGAGTAAGGAAGGGTAGTTGCAACGAAGGAATTTTTAGTAAAAGGGCTATGACAGTAGACGCTAACACTCCGTAAATAGCTCCCTTGGTGGTGGTTTTTTTCCAGAAGAGCCCCATGATAAATACGGCTAAAATACCGGGACTTACCACGCCGGTATATTCTTGTATAAACTGAAATACTTGTGGGACATCTTCAAGCATAGGGGCAATGAGAACAGCAGTTACTAAAGCCACGGCGGCAGTAATCCGCCCCATATTCACGGTTTGTTTATCGGTGGCATTTTTGTTGAAATACTGACGATAAATATCCATAGTAAAAATCGTAGCCACAGAATTCAGCATAGATGCGAGTGAAGAAACGATGGCTGCGGCAAGTGCTGCAACCACAAGTCCTTTGAATCCGGGAGTTAGAAATACGCTGATGAGCCACGGATAGGCATTATCATATTCAATGCTGCCATCGGGATTGGTAAATACATCTAAAACTCCGGGAATATGAGCCGTACCTTCCGGCTGTGTGTAAAGCACATACACAATGATGCCGGGAATGACCACGATTAGTGGGATCAATAGTTTTAAAAACGCAGCAAAAATAATCCCTTTTTGTGACTCCCTTAATGATTTAGCAGCCAGTGTACGCTGTATGATATACTGGTTGAATCCCCAGTAATAGAGATTAGCTACCCAAAGTCCGCCAATTAAAACGGCAATACCGGGTAAGTTATCGAACTCAGGATTTGATTGGTCCAGGATCATATTGAATTTATCACCGGCGGTTTCATATAGATGAACCATTCCATTTAGAATTCCCCCTTCAGGAGTGAGGTTGTAGAGTGCAGCAAAGGTGGTGACAAATCCACCGAGAATCAGGAGCCCAACCTGAAGTACATCGGTCCATGCTACGGCAGATAATCCCCCATACAAAGAATAGGCGGCTGCAATAAGAGCAAGGCCTAATAAGGCGTAAATAACGAGACTGCCATCACCCGTTCCCATAATAGTATCGAGGGCTTTGGCTCCTAAAAACATGATGGTGGTCAGGTTTACAAAAACGAACAATGCGATCCAAAAAACAGCGAGAATAGTTTTGAGGGTGGTGTTATACCGATGTTCAATAAACTCCGGAATGGTATATAATTCTTTTTCAATGAAGATAGGCAACAGATACTTTCCCACAATGATCAGAGTGATGGCAGCCATCCATTCATAGGAGGCAATGGCAAGCCCAACCGCAAATCCTGAACCCGACATTCCTATAATTTGCTCTGCGGAGATATTGGCGGCAATTAAAGAAGCACCGATTGCCCACCAGGGAAGTGATTTTCCGGCTAAAAAATAATCTTCCGCATTTTTTTGATGCCCTTCTTTATCTCTGGAAACCCATAAACCAATGCCAATGATTAATAAACAGTAGCCGGTAAAAACTGCAATATCAATTCCAGTCATGTTCTTTAAAAAGGCTTAAATGAGTGGTAAACACACATAAGGTAATTTTCTGATCGTACAGATGCTTAAAAAATTTATCTAACGTGTTTACCGGTTAGAAAATGGCTTGAAACAATCTCTGAGTACAGTAACCTCGAAGCGTCCGAAGGACCTGCGAACGTTACGGGAAAAAAAGCTAAAAAGGCGAACGCTGTCCCGGTTTCGTGAGACGATCGCAGGTTCTCTGGTCTATACTTCCAACCGGTAAACGCATTTTATCTAATAAGGAGGGCTTCGCAAAATCGTAGAAATGGTATTATAAATTAGATTGTTTCAAATTCTTATATTTTATAGTAAATATTAATTATTTTATACGTGTGTTGGGTAATCAACCCTTGATTAGATTAAACAAGTAATTATATAAAATATTGGGAAAATGGATATTAAATTCGTAAAAAGGTCTAATGTAAAATCATCGAAAAAGAGGACTTCAAAATTTAAGCCTTTGTTGGAGGCTATTGAAAAGCTGAAGCCGGGTGGACAGGCTGTTGAGGTTGGATATAACAATGAAAAAAATATCAATTCAATGCGGACCGCGGTTTATCAGTTCGGTAAAAAGAATGGCTTTAAGGTAAGAAGCCGGAGAGATGCAGATAATAAGAAGATCTATTTCTACAGAGACAAATAAAGAGATTGGCTTTTACCTCTCGGGTAAAGACTCATCTTCGACGTCTGCCCACTCAAGGTATTTTTGCCTGACTTCTTGAATATGCTCATCCAGCGTTTCTTTTTTCCAATTGGAGGTGTCAATGGGTGGGTGGATATGTGCGTTAATGGTTCCGCTTTTTGAAAGAAGGGAACTTTCCAGGCTCAGTTCCATATTACCGTCAAAGTAAATTGGGACAATTGGGAAGCCTAAGTCGATGGCCATATGGAATGCTCCCTTCTTAAACGGTCCAATAATGCCGGGATGCTTACGCGACCCTTCCGGTGCTACCATTATGGAAAGTTTGTCTCGCCTAAGTCGATCATAGGTATTTTGTAGTTTCGAAATAGCTTTTTTGCTTTTCTTACGTTGAATGAATACTTGTCCTGTTAGATGACCTACGATAAAAAAGAGGGGATTGTATTGTAGCTCCCATTTAGCCACAAAACGAATGTGTGGGAGTCCAAGGGCAATCATAGTTAATAAATCTAATGTGGAACTATGATTGATCGTGTAGATAACGGGCGGTTCAACCGGCTCACCGTGCTGTATTACGTTGAATTTAATACCCAGCGTCCATAAGACAGGATAAGCGATGATGGGGCCAAAATTTTCAACAATGAAATTAGTGGCTTTACCAAAGCTAAGAATCAATAGAATGGCAATGATGGGAGTACAAATGGCAAACATCAAAAAGAAAACCATTATAGCCAGGAAGCTGCGTAAATATTCAACCGGTGTAAGTGATGATGCCATGCAGATCTTTTTGATGGAGAATATAGGGTAAGCGCAGGTAGACTTAAAATAAGAAATGGCAAGACATACTAATTCTCTATAGTTTTGCGAAGGTCAAATTTTAAGAAATGAAAACAAAATCCAATTTAGAAATTCAGCTTGAACCATTTAACCCGGTTTGGTGGGCGTGGAACACCCATGTTCATACCATTGTGGCATCTCAATTTACTCCTGTTCAAAAACCTGATTGCCGGCGCGTCGAAATTCCTACTCCGGACAACGACTTTCTGGAAGTAGATGTATGTATGGCAGAGGAAGAAAAGCCGATGGTAGCACTTTTTCATGGCTTGGAGGGATCAACGAGTCGCCACTATATTGCAAACTTGATGAGCGAATTGAAGGAAGCAGGGTTTTCCTCAGCAGCACTGAATTTCAGGGGGTGTGGCAGCAAGATGAATCGGCGCCCCCGGTTTTATCACTCGGGAGAAACAGAGGATTATCGCACTTTTTTAAGGTGGATTAAGCAGACCTATCCCAATAAAAAAATATATGCGGTTGGATATTCATTGGGTGCGAATGCATTGGTGAAATATTTAGGGGAAGAAGGTAGTGAAAGCTTGGTTGACCGTGCTGTGGCAGTATCTCCACCTTATGATCTGAAGGAAGGATCTATTAGAATGCAGCAGGGACTTAATAAAATTTATGAAATACGGTTCTTGAAGACCTTGGTGGAAAAGCTGGAACTTAAGCGAGAGAAATATCCTGATATGCCAACATTCAAAGGCCGCACTATTTATGAATTTGATGATCAGGTGACTGCCAAATTGCACAATTTTGAAGGAGCCGATGATTATTACCACCAATGTTCAAGCAAGCATTTTTATGGGGATGTAGAAACTGATTTGTTGGTAATCCACAGCAAAGAAGACACTCTTTGTCCTATTGAATTTGCGCCAATTGAGGTGATGAAAAACAATCCACATATCCGGACTATTTTTACTGAAGAAGGAGGACATGTGGGGTTTTTGAGCAGTAAACCCGGCTGGCTGTACCGTGTTATGTTAAAGTGGTTTAGAGCTTAACAAAAATGATATACCATCTGAGCTGAAACTGCTTTTTGTTATTCTTTATACTCTTTGAATTCGCCTGCTCTTAAACGTTTGAAATAATCTTTAGATGCCGCTCGTACTTTAGGTGATAGCAACAAGGCTGAAATCATCGTAGGAACAGCCATAAGTGCAAACATTCCGTCTATCAAGTTGATGACGGCATCCAATGAAGCGACGGCTCCAAATACAATAGAGAACACGTAGAAGTAATTGTAGAGATGTTGCTTATCTGCACCTAATAAAAAGCCAAGGCATTTAGATCCATAGTAAGAATAAGACAGCATTGAGCTTACGCTAAAGGTGAACACGGAAATCATCAACAGATACGTTCCAAAAGTTGGGAGGGCCTCATTAAAAGCATTCAGAGTTAGAGTTACTCCATTGGCTTCGGTTGTTTGCCATACGCCGGTTACCAAAATAGCGAGAGCGGTCATAGTACAAACAATCAGGGTGTCGATAGCCGGCTCCATCATGGCAACCAATCCTTCGCGAACGGGTTCTTTGGTTTTAGAGGCCCCGTGTGCCAGCGACTCGGTTCCAATTCCAGCCTCATTCGAGAAAGCAGCTCGTTGTATCCCGATGATGATTAACTGTCCAACGGCACCACCCATCACAGCTTTTCCGGTGAAGGCATCCGTTACAATCAGTCCTAAGTAATAGGGAACATCCCCGATATGAACTATCAAAATGAATACAACAGATACAAAATAAATCACAACCATTACAGGTACGAGCTTGGATGCTACTTTACCGATCTTGGTAATTCCTCCAAAAATAACCAGTGAAACCAATCCAACGAGTGCAATCCCGGTCAGTAAGTTTCCGGTGAAAGCAGCATCGGCTTCAACCCAGCCGTTTGGGATGTAAATAAAATCTCTTAAAATTTGTACCAATTGGTTCGTCTGGAAGATTGGCAAGGGACCAAATAAACCGGCCATTGCAAAAAGATACGCGAGGGGCATCCATTTTTTGTTGAGACCTTCACGAATTACGTACATCGGTCCTCCCTGAATTTTACCGGCGCTGTCTTCACCCCGATACATTATGGAAAGTGTACAAGTGAAAAACTTGGTAGCCATACCAAAAATAGCGCTCATCCACATCCAGAAAAGGGCACCGGGACCGCCCATAAAAATAGCCACGGCCACCCCACTGATATTCCCCATGCCTACTGTTGAAGCAAGAGCTGTGGACAGGGCTTCAAAGTGATTGATGTCGCCGGGATCATCCGGGTTGTCATATTTTCCGCGTACCAAATCTATGGCATGGAAAAAGAAGCGAAAGGGCGTGAAACCCGAGGAGATAACGAAAAAGAGTCCACCCCCAACTAACAAAATTACGAGCGGGTAGCCCCACATAAAGGAGGAAAATGCGGCGAGATAGCTTTCGAGAAGTTCCAGAGTATTATGCATTAATTATAATTAAGCATAGAAACTAACCAACGGAAAGCTAATTATCTAATGCGCGCAGAAAAAAGATGAAATCAGTAGCCGGAGGAGTGACACCCTGAGCCCTTAGAAGCTGAGCTATTTGTGCCCGGTGATGTTGCCCGTGAATGGTAAGGTGAAACAAAATTTCTTCAACGATATTACTGAATTCTTTGCCTTTTGAATTCCTGTAATTCACCACTTCATCTTCTCGAGTAATTAATCCCTTTAGCTTTTCGGGATTTTCATTCAGCATCTGTTCAATTTCAGAAACCGGCAGGTCCGGCCAAATTTTATTCGGCAGAGGATCTCCTGTAATACGATTGATCCAAATGTTTTGTGCAGCTAATAGGTGAGAAAGGAGTTTGTGGATTTTGGGATCACGTATTTGTTGATTGGGGGAAATGGATGCTTTAAAAATTTTTGTATTTGCCCACTGATCATACTCTATAAGCTGTGCTAAATCCATTATCCAATCCCGTAAAATTTTGAAATCCCGTTAATGATGAATTGAACTCCGATAGCTAACACTATAAAACCCATCATCCTTGTAATGACCGACATGCCTGCACTGCCAATGTATTTCACTAATTTTGGGGATACTCGCAGAATCAAATAGGCCAGCAAAGCTGTAACAAAAACAGCCGCTCCACTTACAATGTAATCCGTTACTCCCTGAGCCTCAGAACCAAAACCAATCACTACCGCTATACTTCCGGGTCCTGAAAGCAGCGGCATGGCAAGTGGACTGAAGGAAACGTCTTCCTTTTCCTTTGCTGCTTCCTGATCTTTCTTGGTGAGTTTACGTCCCCCGTTTTGCGGACTTAGCATAGAGAATCCGGCACGCACAATTACCAGTCCGCCCGCAATTTGAATTCCCGGTAAGCTGATTCCAAAAAAGCTGAGAATATACGTACCGATCAAAAGGAAAATGATGAGCACAAAAAACATATAAGTTCCGGCTTTTCGGGCCGTACGAATTTTTTCCGCATCGCTATGACCTTCCATTAATGAAATGTAGATAGGCATGGCTGCAAAAGGATTCACTACCGAAAATAGAGATGAAAAACTTGCCGCGAATAACCCAAGCGCACTCATAAATACCGTTGAAAAAGGGATAATGTCATTAAAAAATTCTTCCATAGTGTCACAAAGATACGGAGCTTTTTTTGAATGTAAAGAAGATGTTTTTGCATTCAACAAAGCTTAACTTTGCTGAAATTATTATTCAATTTATTTTGCCGTTAAAAATATTTATGAGCACAGTTAAAACCACATTCGATCAAATTATTTCCAAAACGGAATCCATCTTAAAAAAAGATATATCACGCGATGAAAAGTTATTCTTCATTTGTGAATTGCTGGCAGATAAAATAGATACCTTTGATTGGGTTGGGTTTTATTTTGCTGACCCTGATGGGAAAGAAGAACTAATTTTGGGGCCCTATGTAGGAGAACCTACCGATCATACTCGTATTCCGTTTGGTAAAGGTATCTGTGGACAGGTTGCAGAAAGTCACGAAACGTTTATCTCTCAAAATGTGCACGAAGAGGACAACTACATCGCCTGCAGTGTAGATGTGCAATCTGAAATCGTAGTGCCTATTATGAAGGGTGAAAAGTTTGTAGCTCAAATCGATATTGATTCTAACACGCGACACTCAATCACTAAAGAACAGCGCGAACTATTGGAAAAAGTGGCGAGTATGGTGGAAAGTGAGTTTTAGAAATTCCCCAACGGGTTTTATTTGTTTGATTCCAGACTCACCTGAACAGGAAGCATATCAACAGCAGTGGTTACATTTGAGCTATAGGTGTAATTGTGGTCCAATAAAGCTTGCCGGCATTCTTTCATAACCTGAGATTTTACTTCTGCAAGTTCCGGCTGTTGCTCAAAAGTGTTTATCCAGAAATAAGCAGTAAGTTCTACATAGCTTGGTGTAAAACCGGAAATATGAACTTCAGCCTTTGGTTTCTTAAGTACAAATTGGTTATCCATGATGGTATTGAGCATTAACTCTCGGGCAGCTTGTGGATCATCTCCAAAATCAATCCCGATAGTAAATTCCCCACGTCTTAGCCCGTCACGAGTATAGTTAAAAAGCGGGTTTTTATAGATAGTAGCACTGGGAATAAAAATGTCACAACCGTTAGCCGTTCGGATGTGAACTTCACGAATCTCAATTCGCTGTACGATTCCCCGAATATCATTGCTTTCAATTAAATCTCCGACATCAAAAGAACGACTGAATGAAAGAAAAAAGCCGGCCAAAAGATTTTCACCAATCTCGCGAAAGGCAAATCCGAGAATCACAGCCATCATACCACCGGCTGCTAAAAAGCTGTAGGCTACATCGGTAAGACCGACTAAATTCAAGGCAATGATCAACCCAATTAAATTGAAAGCCCACTTTATGAGTCTTTTTATCAACCGCGTTTGTTTGACCGCCTTCGAGCGCTGGGAGTTTAATATTTTACTGGCGCCGCTACTCACAAACTTTCCGATGATGACGAAAACAACTAAAGCCGCTACAGCAGCTACTATCTGTGGAGTAGCATCAAGAAGGTACTGAATTTGGGCTTCGAAGGTTTCTCGCATTAGTTATTCACTCGGGGTATAAGTTAAATCAGAAACATGAAGATTGATGCTGTGGTTTACCCGAAGTCCGTACATGCCATCGGTGTCGTAGCTGGATGCCGGCAAAGAAGCTACTTCCGTGCCATTGATATGAAAGGTAATATCGGAACCGGATACCACGGTGCGCACGACATTTCTAACAGAAGAGTCATCCATACCATCTTCATAGACGTTGATCACATCACTCGCCGTCCATCCTTGTAAAGTTTCGGTTTCGGAACCTATCCTTTCCTTAATCAAATATTCTCCGGTGTTGCGCAGCAAGAAGTAGAGATAGGATTGATTTTCATTATCCAGATTCTTACCTCCCAGAAATATTCCATAAGCTTCCCTGTTTCGCTCACCCGGATCGAAAAAGTGGAGTTCAGAGGTAATTTCAAAGTTACCTTCAGCAGTGTTAGCAGGGTGATAATAGATGCCGGCAGGTCCGGTTGAAATATGCCAACCGGGCGTCATGTTAACAAAGTAGATGTCGGCAGAATCAGGGTTCGAGCCAATAAGAACTTCTTCCATTTCACGGTCTAAGCGGACTTCCCATCCCTCAGGTACTTCAAGATTTTCACCTTGTGGTACATTTGGGTCGGGCCGGTTTTGTGCCATAGCCAGCGAAGAACATATCAGCATTAAAATCAGTGTTTGTAAAGCAGTTTTCATTTTTAGACCCCATTAGAATTAGATTTATGGTTGTCAGATTATACAATAAATGAAGGAGAGGTGAAATTATAACCAATCCACAATATTCTCTTTCTTTTCAACTTCCACATATTTTTCAAATATCTCGTGGAGACTGGCATCCTTCTGGAGCTCTTTTCGGCTTACTGAATCGAGATAGGCTTTTATTTTTCCGTGGTGCAAGATGGCGATGTCATCACAGAGATTTTCAACCACTTCCAGGATGTGGCTGGTTATGATAATGGTGACTCCCTTTTCTTTTAGTCGCCTAATCACGCTTTTCATCCGTTCTATGGAAATGACATCGACCGATTCAAATGGCTCATCCAACAGCAATAGTTTTGGTTGAATCAATACGGCGGTGACAAAGGCCAGTTTTTTTCGGCTCCCGGAGGAGAGTTTATTCACTTTTATTTTGGCAAAATCCTTGATGTCAAAATAATCCATCAGGGAATATGCCTTCTCGATGAGGCCGTCTTCTTCAATTTCGTAGATCTCACAAATGTATTCTATGAACTCGATGCTGCTGAATTGCTCAAATAATAACGGGGGTTGAAGTATCGCAGCGGTAACTCGCTTGATAGCTAACTCATTATCAGAATTCAGGGGCATATCATGAATACGGATATCGCCCTCTTTAAAGCTGAGGAGTCCTGTTAAAACCCCGATAAGCGTACTTTTGCCCGCACCGTTTGGCCCTATCAAGCCGAAGATAGTACCCTTTGGAATTTGAAGATCCAGGTTTTTCAGGACGGCTTCATCCTCATAGCATTTCACAAGATTCTTTATTTCTACAGCTCGTTCCATAATTTCATTAATACACGATTTTTAAAAAGATTCACTAACACATCCATTTGTCGCCACAGGTAAATGCCCATAATCACAATAACCGTACTCATAATGGTGAGCCGGTACCATTCCAAACCATTTAAAGGGACAAACACCAGGTAGCCCAGCGAAAATATGAGGAATGAGATGGCAAAAGTCACCTTCTGCGGGATTATAGGGTGTTTATAACTAAAAGACGAATAGGTTGCCTTCTGATACTGAAAATAGGAACTCCAAATGAAGAGCAGCATGAACATCAGGAAGAAAAAGGTATTGGCGACAAAAATTTCAATTGGCCGCCCAATTTCGGGAATCACCAACAGCTCAAAAACGGTGATCAAATAAAACACTAATAAAGGTAATACAATCACGCCCAAAAACCGTTCTTTTAATTGTTTCTCAAGTTTGATGGGCATTTGCAGGTGTAGTAAAAATTCCCGGTTTTCATACCCGTACATATTGGCCATGCCCATAGCGAGAAGTGCCACCGGTATGCCCGCAAGAATGGTGGGAATTAAAATGGTTTGGGCGATTTCATAGTTTACATTCAGCAACAGCGGAACATACACCACCGGAATTACGGCAAGAGTTAATACCTGCAAGCGGTTGTACGGATGCTTCATCACATAGAAATAATATTTACCGGCATTACGACCCAGAATTTTTCTCAATACTATCCACAACTTGCTGCTTTCCTCTTCGGCTTTGCGTAATCCGGGATTGAGCAACCCTGCTTTGGTTTTGTTGAAATGATCGAGGACCAAAAGTCCCACTAAAATGGAGGTAAAAGTGAAGATGATGGCAGCATTCGTCAAGCCGTAATCAATGGTAACGGTTTGAATAAGAATACCGCCCGGCAGCCAAGAGAAAACCAAATTAATGGTTTCAATTTTGGGAATGAATTCAGCAATGATTTGCCCGGAGTTTGAGGTCAGCAGAGAAATAAACTGGAACAGCCCAAAGATGAGAAAAAGAAATCCAATTACGACGGCTATAAACCGCTTTTCAACTACGCGGATAAATCGGCTTTTAATGGAATAAATTAGCACATAATTAAGGGCAACTGCAGCAATAGCCACCGGAATTTGATAAGCGTGCTGAATTTGAATAAGCAAGAATACCAGCCAGGTAAAGTTGTAGATGATATTCACCGGGTGACAAAAAACGATGACGGTCAAATATTTAGCAAGTCGTTTTAGGGGGAAGCCAAAACCGAGTAATTTTCGGTTTTCCTCTATGTTCATCAGCCGCATATTGGTAAAAGAGAAGTGCATCACCCAATACACATTACCGAAAACCAACAATATAAAGCTGTAGATTTCGGGGGTGAGCCAGGGCAGCTGAAGCTGCATCCAGGGATCGCTATCCATAAGGACTACGACAATGGCGGTTCCAACTAAATTCACCAGCATAATCCCCAGAAATAGAATGTACCCAATCGTCAGCAACAGCTGAAAGCGATTCAGGTTGGAGATAAAAATCCGCCAGTTTAAGGAAAGAAGCCGGTAAAACAAGACATCCTGCGATTAATTAATGGTACCAAAATGGTTTACCATTATAACAGAAATGAAAGGTTTTATCTATTCGAAAAGTTCAGGTAATGTGTTGGGCTAAAAGTGGGGTATCCATAAAAAGACCTGTCAGGTTTTTAAAACCTGACAGGTCTGTACTATTCAATGAAAAGAATAATAAAGGTTAGTTTTCTACTAACTGCAGCAAATCTTCGGGCACATCGATATCCATCCGCAAGACTTGAGAAGCATGGGTTTTGCCCTGGGCATCCAGTTTGAGGGAAACGGTTCCGCCGCCGCCGAGGCTTTCATTCAGGATGAAATTCAGTGCTCCGATATTAGGGAGTTCGTAGCGCTCAACCTCGCCTTTGCACACGTGCTTCATGTGCTCTTTTACACGACCGGGAGTAAGTTCTTTTTCCAGGAAAGGATAGATTTCAGGGTGACGCGCAATGATTCCTACATTACTTCCATTTCCCTTATCGCCACTGCGACCGTGTGCTATTTTCAACAATTTTACCGTAGGCATGATGAACTTTATTTAAGCTGAATTTTTCCAAAGATAACGGGATTTAATTTCACTTCACAATGGAAAGCAATGTTATCGGATCGCGGATGAAGTGGATTGAACGGATGGTCGCATATAAACAAGTTCTCGTCTGACCACTGAACAGGACAAAAAAGCCAACTTCAAATTCGAAGTGGTCTGACGAATGTTTGGGCGTAGAGATATAAAAAAGCATCCGCCCTCACTCCTTGTCGGTGGGAAGGCTGCTACCATCATTTCATGTAAAAGTCCACAGCTTGAAAGCAATCAAAACTCCATTTTCAATTTATTTTATTTTTTTTTGTAACAAAGCTTACATGAGTCCCTCTTGTAGAAAATTATTACTATAACCTATACTTTGGGGAGTTCAATGAAACTATTACTTTCTATTCTATTCGTGGGCAGCGTCCTTTTAATCACCGGTTGTTCTGATCAGTCGATGAATACTTCCCCGCCTGAACAGCTATTGACCGCAGAAGGCCAAAGCGTGGTACCCGGAGCTGAAAACCTGCCTGTTTGGTCGGCCCCCGGCGCTGACTCCAAACAAAAACAGGATGGCCGGTTTTCGGTTCACAAAAAACAATATGAGCAATTGATGGCGGTCATCAACGAATTCAGTGACAGCCAGGAACGCCCCTATGTGGCCTTGCTGAGTGACCGCAAGGGCAACGGGAATACTTTTACCTACCGGTATGCTACCATTAATCCGGGAGAGGAATCGGTGCAAAAGGCCAACGGGGAGTACCTGTTGTACGTGCGCTGGTTCGTTGATCCCGGTCCCCGGAAAGTGTACCGGATGCTGGCCGTTAAAGTACCTAACACGGAGAGAGACCTTCAGCTGGTTAAGCAGTGGGGACAACAGCTGAATAGCCCGGTGGTAAAAGGAAAATCAACTTCCACAGAATGCAGCCAACAAATTGAAGAAGAGATGGAATGTATTGGCGAGGATTGTTTTATAGCTGCAGAATTTGATGTCTGTGCTCCGGCCTATGAAATTGATGAAACCGATGACGAAGATGAGTTTTGGGATGGAGGCGGGCAATGCCCGGTAGAATACGGCTGTGACGGTGCTCCCATAACCGATGGCGGTGGAAGTGGTGGCGGATCTACCACCGAGTGTGCTTTGGACGGGTATGTAAAAAATGATGATGGGGTTTGTGTGTTGGAAGACCCCTGTGAAGGGGAAGATCCTCCGGCTTACTGTGAAAACCCATGTAATACTGGTGATGCTATTCTCGATTCCTTAGAAACACAACAAACCATGGAAGATGTATGGGAAGAATCATACGGCACGAATGACAATCCTTTAGATGACAATGATCGAAATGAAGCGGTCTATTATATTATGGAATTGGATAACTCTTATGTTTTCGAACCGGTTTCTTTACAGAGTGTGGATAACCCGGTAAGTTCATGCCATTTTCGTGGTTCTTATTCAACTTCAAAAATTCAAAATTCTGTAGGCTTACTTCACACTCATCCATATAAACATAATGAAGAAATAAATGATCAAAGATGTTTAGATTATAATGATTGGGATATAGAAGAAAAAGATGGATACCCTAAATACAATGCATTAGATGTAAGTAGTGGTGATCAAAATGTTGTACAGGGAATTAGCTTAAAAAATATGTTTTGGATAAAACTGATATACGGATTATTCAACCACAAAATCCCAACCAGTATAGTGAAACAATTGGTCGATGTGGATATTAGTTATTTCGAAATTAAATTGATAATAAGTAACAATAAGAAAATGAAATCATATATAAATACTACCATAATTATAAGCAGTGTTCTTTTTGCTTTTTTAGCATTTCAAACGAATGGTCATACCTACACGGTTACCACTAAAGGTAGCTGCCCTGCCTTTGAAGTTGAAACTAAAAAAACCCTTACACGTTTTTTTGAATCTGACTCTGAATCATTTCATGAGAATCGGTTAGAAATGGGTATTGATGGGCTATCAGTTGATGAATTTACTCCCTTAGTGACAAAACAGGATTCCACTGTTTGCCAAAAGTTGAACAAGAAAACATCATCATCGCATGATTTTCTGACCACCTACTATAAATCTGCTGATTTATTGGTTGTTGTCAAAGCTTTAAAGCCGCCTGTTAAATCGAAGAATAGAGAGCATGTATACATAAGCACCGGCTATAGTACAATTTCTTTTTATGATCGAGACTTTCAATTAATAAGCACCGTGCGCCTATAATAGTTTTAACTTCGCTCTCGTCTGACCACTGAACAGGACTAAAAAGCCAACTTCAAATTCGAAAAAGCAAACGGGTAGATTTGTCTATATTAGCTTTTCAAGGATGAGGCTGAGCCTCAGATTAGGCTTTGGAAAACCGGAGAGAATATGAACTGCTCATCTTGATTCCGAATATGTAGGGCTCTCTAATGCAGGTATCAAATAATATGATTCGAAATAACAAAATAATCCTCATCGTTTGCATTTTACTCGGCAGTACTGGATTCATTCTATTAAGCTATAAATACCTAGGCAATCCAAAATTAGTTCTTATAAATGTTGGTTCTGTGGATATAGATTCAATTAACGTCAAGGTGACCGGTAATACCTACTTCTTAGAAAAGTTAGAAAGAGGAGAACAAAGGACAATAAGAATTGACCCGAAAGCAGATTCACATATTTCCATAACTACAGAAAATGAGAAGCATGTACTCACAATCGATACCTACCTGGATCAGGGAAGTACCGGCGGTTCCATAAAAGCTGAAATCACAACAGATAGTGTAATTTCATTTATCCACCGGCGAGGGTTATTGTAGTTGTCGGCTTCCCAAAACCTGCTCCGCAGATAGTAACTGAGGTATACTGCTCCGTGGCACAGTTATTTTGGACCCGGTGGTCCAAGAGTACACCCCCAACCGGGTGGTTGGGAGTGAGGTAAAGATCAATAATCGAGACTTATATAATTCACGCCTGCTGACAGCTGATAGCTCCTCCAATCAATCCGACAAATAATACACAATCGTTGAAACCACGCGCACTTTCTTGATGTGGGGGTTATTATTATCTCTGGGTGAGATGCTGAATAAGCCCTGATTAGCGGTTTTAATTTTGCCGAGCTCGCTATTGGAATCTTCGGCAAATTTTTCGGCCACGGCACGGGCTTCTTTAGTGGCTGCTTCAATCATCCGTGGCTTTATATCGTTCAGGCTGTCAAAAATATATTCAGGGCGCACTTGGTATTCATCTCCCGAAAGGGTGATGCCCTGTTTCCCTAAATCAGCCAGCTGACTCATTACTTCCCTAACAAGATCCACATTCTTCGAATATACCGTCACGGTTTGGTCAGCTACGTAGCGGAATTGAGCGTCATTCTGTCCGCCGTAGCGCTGTGCAGATTTATCAGTTACCAACGGAGTGGAAATAGAAATTTCCTCTTCACTGATTCCACGCTCCGTCAAAAACTGCTCCACTTTATCGCCGCTGTTTTCCAGGTTTTCATAAATCTCAGCCAGCTGATTACTCGCTTCGGTGTATTGTATCGGCCAGATTACGATGTCAGCGATGTGCTCCTCTTCAGCAAGGCCTTTTACGGTAACGGTTCGCTCATATTCTTTATAGGTGATGGCGGAGTGACCAACAATAAATCCGAACGCGATAAGTCCCAGAAATATAGCTGCTCCAATAATAGTAAGTCCGCGATTGCTTTGAATGTCCATAGTGTTTTTGAAATGATGTAGTTAAAAAAATATACGAAGTTGTAATAGGATTTAGTGTCTTTGGAGAATTATGTTTCAGCCGTCAGCCGTCAGCCGTCAGCCGTCAGCCGTCAGCCGCTGAGCGCTGAAGTCTGACAGCTGAAAGCTATAACGCTACGCCCGCTCCGCCATTTCCAGCCAGACGAGTTCTTTCTCCTCGAGTTCCTCTTTCAATTCCTCAAACTCTTTGGATAGCTCATTTAACTCCCCGTATTCAAGATCTGTATCGCTCATTTTGTGCTCCAGCTTCTTTTTCTTCTCCTCCAGCTTGGCGATTTCCTTTTCCAGCTTGTTGAATTCACGACGCTCGTTGTAGGTAAGTTTGTCGGGTTGGTTTTCGGCTGTTGCCTTCTGTTGTGTAGCGTTTTTTGAATCCGGTGTTTTGGAGCTTTTATCTTCCGGCGAAGAGGACATCCGCTTCAGGATTTCATCCCGATATTCATCATACGTTCCGTGGAAGTCCTTAATCTCGCCCTGCCCTTCAAACACAAAATAATGGTCCACCAATTTATCCATGAAAAACCGATCGTGAGATACGATGATGAGGCAGCCACCGAAGTTTTGCAGGAAATCTTCCAATTTATTTAGGGTTAGAAGATCGAGGTCGTTTGTAGGCTCATCCAAAATCAAAAAGTTGGGGTTTTTGATGAGTACCATCATCAGCATGAGCCGGCGCTTTTCGCCGCCGCTGAGTTTTTCGATCGGGGTGTATTGCATCTTACCGGGAAACATGAAATGCTCTAAAAATTGCGAAGCGGTGATGGTATCGCCATTAGCCAGTTCAATGACTTCAGCTACTTCCTTAATGACTTCAATGACTCTTTTGCTTTCATCAATTTGAATGCCTTTCTGCTGATAGTGCCCGAATACTATGGTCTCACCGGTTTCGATGGTACCGGAATCCGGTTTCATTTCACCCATTAGAATTTTTAAGAACGTACTTTTACCAACGCCATTCTTACCTAAAATCCCGATGCGCTCTCCCTGTAAAAACTGGTAGCTAAAATCATCCAGGATAACGGTGTCGTCAAAAGATTTGGAAAGATGTTCAACCTCAAGCACTTTCCCGCCCATGCGACTCATATTCACATCCAGCTGCAACTCCGCTTCTTCCCGTCCGGATTCTGCTTTCTCCTTGGTGTCATAAAAAGCTTTGATACGCGATTTTGATTTGGTTGTTCGCGCCTTGGGTCCGCGGCGCATCCACTCCAACTCTTTCTTCATCAGCTTGCCGGCTTTGGCAATCTCGGTGGCTTCCACCTCTTCCCGCTCAGCTTTCTTCTGCAGGTAATACTCATAATTTCCTTTGTGATGATATAGCGTGCCATAATCCAGCTCCAGGATATGATTACACACCCGATCCAAAAAGTAGCGATCGTGCGTCACCATCAGCAGCGTCATTTTACTGCCGGCCAGATATTTTTCCAGCCACTCAATCATCTCTACATCCAAATGGTTAGTGGGCTCATCCAGGATGAGCAGGTCCGGTTCATCCATTAGCACAAAAGCCAGGGCTACGCGCTTGCGCTCTCCCCCGGAAAGGGACGCAATAGATTGGTCCAAATCGTGAATATTAAGAACGCCTAAAATCTGCTCCATTTGCTGTTCCACATCCCAGGCTTCGGCAGCATCCATAGCGGCCGATGCTTTTTCAAACTCCTTTTGTGTTTGTGGGTTGAAGTCTTCAGCCTGAGCTTGTACGGCTTTATCATATCGCTGTACAATGCTGATCTTCTCGGAATCCCCATGCGCTATGAACTCGCTGATGGTCATGTTTTCATCCAGCTGCGGTTCTTGTGCCAGAAAGCTCACCTGAAGGCCTTTTTGGGTCATAACCTTGCCGGAATCGGGTTCCATCTCTCCGGCCAGAATTTTAAGCAAAGTTGACTTTCCCGTACCATTTGGGGCAATCAATGCAGTTTTATCGCCTTCGGAAATACCAAAGGTCAGGTCTTCAAAAAGCGGCTTGATGCCAAAGCTCTTGGAAAGATTTTCGGTGGAGAGGTAGGTCATGTATCGACTTCAATTAAAACTCTTTTGATGAAGCCCTAAATTAAGGAAATTATTGCGGTATTTAAGGTATATATAGAAACTCAGTTCAATTTTCTTCAAGCTGAAAAAGTTCTTCAACAGAGACTTTGAAAAATGTAGCCAGTCTCAAGGCAAGCTCTACAGAAGGCGTAAACTTTCCGGTTTCAATAGAATGGATGGTTTGTCGGCTCACCCCAATTTCATTGGCCAGATCTTTTTGGGTGATGGAAATCCGCGCACGTTCTACTTTTAAATTATTCGAGATCATGCGGTCCAAAGGATTTCTTGACTTAATAATATCACAATTAAAATAGCAACCCATGTAACTTGAACTTTGAACGTGGGTTTTTTGATCCATTCAATTCCCTTTAAAAAACTATAATAGAAAATCAGAAGATAGATCAGTAAGAAACCGGTTAATTCTGTGAGAAAGGAATATTTTTCGCCATTAATTTCTTCCATAAAAATAAACGTGATTAAGAAAATAGCGATCAGGGAATGGGCATATAATCGTATTTGATCTGAGTACTCATCCTCAATTTGCTCTTTAGACGAGATTATTAAGATCAACCCAAAACAAAAAAAGAGGTTGGGAACACGAAGTCCTTCGAAATATAAATCAGGTTTTATGAAGTGATGAGCCAAGGCGTACAATAAAAAACTGATTGAGATAAAAGCTCCAACAAATTTAAAATTTGCCGGAAGAAGTCCTTTTTCTTTTTCCATATTACATTCTCAGATTTAGTTTTTGTGAATAATACAGTATGGTTTACAAAAAGTAAAGTAAACTTTACTTTTTTAGGAAGACTTTATCACATATATGAGATCGGTAATCTTTTGCCGAACGAAGTATTTTGTGTTTTAGAGATTTCGTGACAAATCCAAAAATCAGGATTGAATCTAACCGTTCATCTGTTTAAGGTGTAGCAAATTAAATAAAGGATGCAATTGGACTTTAAAAATCCCCCAAAAATATTTAACCAGGATGGTACGGAGCGCTCGGTTGGCTTCGAATTTGAATTCACCGGTGTGGAAATGCAGGATGCTGCGGAAATGGTGGCCAATCTTTACGGTGGAAATGTTGAGCAAATCAGCGGATACGAATATAAAGTAAGAGAGTCTGAATTTGGCGATTTTTCGCTGGAGCTGGATGCAAGTCTTTTCCTCAACAAAAAATATGAAAAAGTCTTGAAATCGGTTGGACTGGATGTAGATAAGCTCAAAAACAAGGATAAGCTTGAAGATACCCTGCGGGACATGGCCTCCACTGTTGTTCCATTTGAAATTATCACTCCGCCGATTTCCATTGGAAAACTTGACCGGCTGAATACATTGGTTGAAGAACTACGTACCTGGAAAGCCAAGGGGACCGGAAGTTCCTTTTTCTATGCGTTTGGGCTGCACCTTAACCCCGAAATTCCTGAACCGACTGCGGAATGTTTACTTCGTCACCTTAAAGCATATGTGATGTTGGATGCATGGATTCGTAAAGACGGGGATATCAATATTTCACGTAAGCTCACGCCATACATCAATGAGTATGAAATGGATTATATCCGTTATATCCTCAGAGAAGAATATCAGCCGGATCTTGAAACATTAATCCGAGATTATTTCAAATTTAAAAACTCCAGAAATCGCCCTTTGGATTTGTTGCCGGCTTTTATGTTTCTGAAGAAGGAGTTAACTACAGAACTGATGAAAAAAGAGCTGACTTCTGCTCGTCCTACGTTCCATTATCGGCTGCCCAATTGTTCTATTGAGGAGGAAAGCTGGTCGCTGGCTGAAGAATGGAACCGGTGGGTGTTGGTAGAAAAACTGGCCTTTAATGAAAAAGATTTAAATCGCTATGCAAGAGCTTTTCTGAACATGGATGACAAATCCGTTTTTGGGATCAAAAAGAAATGGATACGGTTAATGGACAGGTGGGTCAAAGATGTTAGATAGGGAGCCGGTCATTGGGATTACGGGGCCAAAAGAGGGCGGAACGGGAGCTTGGGTCTTTACTGCACTTTCGGTGATTTTAGCCGGTGGAAAACCACTTCGCATTAACACTGAAATGCCCCGAGATATTGATCAAATTGATGGCTTGATTTTGGGTGGCGGGGCCGATGTTGAGCCTATGAAATATGGTCAACAGCGAATTGAAAAAGCCGTATTGGCCCGTGATAAACGAACTATTTTTGAGTGGCTACTTTCAATTTTATTCTTTCCTATCTACTGGCTGGCAAGATATTTTCAGCATACAAAACAATCTCCGGTTGACCTGGAAAGAGATGAGCTGGAATTAACGTATCTATCAGAAGCCATCGAGCGAAGGATGCCGGTATTGGGAATTTGTCGGGGCATGCAACTTATGAATGTGCATTTCAAGGGAACGCTCCACCAGGATATTCGGGGCTTTTATGCAGAGAAGTCTCAGGTCTCTTCCATTTTCCCTAAAAAAAGGGTTGTCATTAAAGATGGCACGAAGTTGTGTAAGTTTTTGCAAACGGATATCTGCAATGTCAATGCATTGCACAACCAAGCCATCGACGAGCCGGGAGAGGGAATTATCATAGCAGCTAAAGAACTGAATACAAAAGTGAGGCAAGCCATAGAGCACAAAGACTACGATTTTGTGATTGGTGTGCAATGGCACCCGGAATACCTGACCCAAATAGCCCGGCAGCGAAATATATTTAAGGAGTTGGTTAAGGCGGCTAAATAAAAAGTATCAATATAAAATTCTTGTCCGGATAGTATGCTTCACCTTATTCATCTCATCCAAAATACGCTCAACAGATTCTTTGTCGATATCCAGCACCACATAACCGATATATTCATTTGTCTTCAGGTACTGTCCCAGGATATTAATATCCATTTCTGAAAGCAGGTTGTTAATCTCAGAAAGCACACCCGGTTTGTTTTCGTGAACATGAAGGATTCGGTGCGCATCTTTTTGAACCGGAAGGTTTAGCGGTGGAACCGTATGGGAACCGACGGTAGTTCCGTTATCAATCAGGTTGATGAGTTTGGTAGATACATCTTTACCAATATTATACTGCGCTTCAATAGTTGAACCACCAATGTGAGGAGTCAAAATCACGTTAGGTATATTCTGAAGCTCCGTCTTAAATGATTCTCCTTTCGATTCCGGTTCTTGGGGATAAACATCAACTCCTGCGCCAGCTATCTGTCCTGACTTAAGGGCATCGCGCAATGCCGGGATATCAACCACCGAACCGCGCGACAGGTTTAGCAAAATGCTTCCTTCTTTCATTTGATTGAGGGCCTCAGCATCAATCAATAGCTCTGTCGAAGGAGTTGCTGGGACATGGAGGGTAACGATATCAGAAATTTGTAACAGCTCATCCATACTTTCAACACGGGTGGCATTACCCATGGGTAGTTTGGGTTCTATATCATAATAGTACACATCAAAACCCATATTTTCAGCTAACACGGATACCTGTGACCCAATATGTCCATAGCCAATAATGCCCAACTTCTTGCCTCGTACTTCATAACTGTCTTTAGCATCTTTCAGCCAGGTGCCTTCATGCGCCTTTTTATCGCGAAGGGGAATGCGGCGCATCAACATGATGGATTCTGCAATCACCAATTCAGCAACCGAACGGGTATTGGAATAAGGCGAATTAAATACAGTAACACCATCCATAGTTGCGGCTTTCAAATCAACCTGGTTGGTACCAATACAAAAACAGCCAATCCCTTTAAGTTTTGGAGCGTTTTTTATGACCTTTTCAGTGATTTGTGTTTTGGATCGAATCCCTATCAAGTGGACATCTTCGAGGTTCTCAAGTAGCTCTTCTTCACTCCAAGCAACGTCATGGGTTTCAATGTTTACAAAATGGTGGTCCTTGAAGTTTTCTACTGCAGATTGATGAATCCCTTCCAGTAATAATACTTTAATATTTTTTTTGGGATAAGACAGATCTTGGTTAGCGTCAGTCATAGATTTTTATTGATGAACATTGAGTGAGTTCACGAAAGGTAAAAAAGATTTAGGTTACTGTAAGGGGTTGTTGTAATAATTAAGTATCCTTTCTTATTTGAATTTAAATTCCACAAAAATAGATACAGAAACCCTATATTTGATGTGCTAATTTAAATTTCTATTAACCACTGTCTTGCAAACGATATTCCCTCCAAGAGAACCCTTCAACGCCTATTCACATTACCTGGGGGCATTAATAGCCACAGTTTGGTTGTTTTTTTTAATGGCAGAGGCGAGTGAAAGCTCCGTAACTCATCAGGTATCATTTTTGGTTTATGCTGTTTCAGTAATCCTGATGTTTCTATCGAGTGGAATTTATCACACCCTGAATGTTGAAAATAAAACCGAAGAATTATTTCGTCTTTTTGACCATATCTTAATCTATGTAGTTATAGCAGGAACATATACTCCCCTTTGTGCTATTGCCCTGCAGGGCGCCTGGCAGTGGGGTATGTTGTTAGGAATTTGGTTATTTGCTATAGCCGGAATACTTAAAAAAACACTCTGGCTGAATGCTCCAAGATGGCTTTCAACAGCTATTTATCTTTTTATGGGGTGGGCTTCCGTCATCATATTACCCCAGGTTTGGAAATTGTTACCCCAGGCTTTCACCTATTGGATTGCATTGGGAGGACTATTCTATACGATAGGCGCTGTGATTTATGGAATCAAAAAACCAAACCCTATTCCCGGCGCTTTTGGCTTTCACGAAATTTGGCATTTATTTGTAATGGGTGGGGCTTTTTCACATTATTGGGCGATTTATAAATATTTACCTGAATTTAATTTTCCGGCTTAATGAGCAAACTAAAGCTATTCGTCATTCTTCTAATCAGCCTGTTACCGATGGCTGCTTTGGGACAGATTTACAATTCAATGACGATAAACAGACCCGGCGGGTTAAATTGGCAGGAGATTAAAACCGATCATTTCCGCATTATTTTTCCTGATGGGGAAGACTCTCTTGCCTACAGGTCAGCGGCTATCCTCGAAAGTCATTATGCCAAAACATCCTCACTGACCGGCGGTACACTTAAAAACTTCCCGGTAATCTTAAATAACTACAATGACCTTTCCAATGGATTTGTAAGCTCTATAAATTTTCGATCCGAGATCGATTTAGCACCATTTAAAGGAAAAGGGATGAATCCCCAAACCGGAGATTGGCTGGAGATGGTTCTTCCTCATGAGTTAGTCCATGCCACTCATTTCAATATTCAGATTCCCATGGAAGGGAAGAAAGTTAGTATTCCTGACTTGGTAAGTCTTTTTTCTCCTGATTTAGCTCGTACTTTTCATGGGTTTCCACCGGTAGGTTTACACGAAGGCTTGGCAGTGTATTATGAAACAGAATCAGTGGCACCAATGGGTGGACGCGGAAATTATACCTTCTCAACAAATCGGTTTAATGCAAATTTCGCCAGTGATGACCGATGGAGTATGGGGCAAACACTAATCCCCTCCGACTACACACAACCCTTTAATCGCCATTACATCGCGGGCTATTCTTTTGTGAATTGGCTGCATGATGAATATGGGGAAGAGATTTCGAAAGAGGCTATTCGCTATCACTACCATAATTTTTATTTGGGATACGGGTTTGCACTCCGTCAGAAAACGGGCAAATGGCCGGGACAGCTTTATGCACTCTATGAAGAAGATATGGCAGCTGAAGAAGAAAACAGACAGTCAGAAATCACGGCTAATACTACTCAAAAATCTAAGATAATTGATACTCCTTACGATGGGGAAGAAGTGCATGCCCCAAAATGGATTAATGAGGATGAAATTCTATTCTACGGCTCATACTATAATGGGCGGCTTGGGTTTTACAAGTATAATACTGCTACTCAAAATTTCAGTTTAGTAAAAGAGACATTTGGGGTGAGCGATTTCAATTATGAGATCGATGATGAAGGCAACTTACTTTATAGTGCCTATAGAATAAATCCGAAATTTTCCGGAGTATTTAATGCAGAAGTTAGGACACTCGATATAGAGTCTGGAGATGTGGACACCATTACAGATGAAATCCGGGTATATGCTCCAAATTCAAACGGAGAAAAGGTCATTGCTATTCAAACGGATGGATCAAATGGAAACATTGTTGAAATTTTACCTAATGGTGAGGTTGAATTGCTTAAAGAGCTTCGAAATGCCTCACCGGTAAGTTTAAAATTCAACCCAAATAATCCCGATCAGTTAGCGGTTTTGATGAACAAGCGCGGCGTTCAGGCTCTTTGGATTACTACGCTGAACTCACTGAGTGAAGATGTATCCGGAAATCCGGATATAGCTTTCAAAAATGCTTCCATCTTTGATCCTGAGTGGCATCCTGAAGAAAATAAACTACTGTTTACAGTAGATAGATCACCGGCCATGAATGTGTATGAGTATGACTTGGATGAAGATCAAATCTATCAAGTAACGAGTTCTGTATACAATGCATTTGAGGCCTCTTACTCACCACAAGGTGATGAAATAGCGTACATAGTGCAGGACGGCGACCAGCGAAAACTGGCAACCCTAAACCGGGAAGATTTTCTGAATAACCGTATTCAATCATCAAGTTTCTTGAGCGGAAATGAACTGGAATCGGAATTAAACAGACCGCTTTTAGGTCACGAGATTATTGACTCTGTCAAAGAGCTTGAAAAATCTTCATACCGACCGGGACCAAGCTGGCTAAAACCACGAGCCATTCTGCCGGTATACCGAGAAAATGCAAATACTCCTCAATATGGCGTGGAATTTTCAAGTATTGATCCACTTTCAAGTCAGGCATATTCATTTGAGGTGACAGGAATTCAAAATCGCCTTTGGTATGATTTAACATATACCAATAAAACCTTCTACCCCGGCTTTGAGCTTTCAGCTTACAGCGAGCCACAGTTTTTTGCTACTCAAAATCCGGCCAATAATGAACCTTATTCTATTATGCGGCAGGATCGTGGATTTAGTCTCACTCTCCCATTTCAATATACATTTAGGGGCGACACACGGTTTAGTGGTTTATCTCTCAGGCCGGAAATTAAAGCAGAGCAGTTTAGATACTTTAACCTGGAGCCGACAGCAATTTCTGATTTTGCAACCAGATACCGGGCGTCAGTATTCACACAAGTTAGTTTTGGGCTGTTGAATTTACCGCGCGATATACAGCCTTCATCAGGAATTTCCTTTTTTGGTTTGTACGAGCAAACGCTGAATGAACCCAGTGTAGAAATTCAATTCCCGGGAGCGCGAGTTACAAATACGTTCAAGAACCAATGGGCGGCTTTATATGGTGTGTTTGGTTATGTATCACCGTTGAGAAAGTGGAATCAGTCACTGCGGTTAGATGTGCAGTTCCTCACCCAAAGTGAATCACCCATTTATTCTAATGATTCCATTATACCTATGGGGTTTTCGGAGGATATACTGCCGAACTACAATGTCGGATCCGATACCGGGTTTCAAAATATTGGGCGGTTTAGTACCCGCTATACCATTCCGCTTTTCTACCCGGATAATGGAGGACTCACGGTACCACTATATTTGAGCAGTATTTATTTAACGGCTTTTTCACATACTTTAACCGACATGGATTCGGATGATTTGGTAGCATCAAGTCGCAGTGTTTTTGGGGCCGGGCTTCATGTTCAATTCAAACTATCGAATCTGTTATTCGATATTGGAGTGGGGCTGGCGTATGAACCTATGCGTGATAACACCCAATTTATTTTTGGTCAATTTTGATTTAATACAATAGCATGAGATTATTTTTTGTCGTACTAATTGCAGCATCGTTTATCAGTTGTGGAAACAATTCGGAAGAAAGTAATTCCGGTCCTGAAGTTGAGCATCGCAAAAGCCCGATAGCGATATCAACAGTTAAGGATGATGGTACATACATTAAAGTGGTTTATGGACAGCCATACCGGCGTGGACGTACTATCTTTGGAGATTTAGAACCTTGGGGTGAAGTCTGGAGAACCGGCGCTAACGAAGCAACTGAAATTACCATTATCAAACCAGTTTTAATGGGGACGGAAGCTATTCCGTCAGGAACTTACGCTCTTTTCACTATACCTGAGCCCGATTCTTTCACCGTTATTTTAAATCACGAATTGGGACAATGGGGAGCATTTGAATACAATCCGGAGCGAGACTATAAAAGAATGAAGTTTCCTGTAAAAAACCTTCAAAATCCGGTGGAAGCCTTCACCATTCAGTTTTCTGAGCCAGCTCAAAGCATGACGACTATGACGATGAAATGGGGACTTGTCCAAGTGGATGTCCCCATACGCTTTTATGGGGAATAAAAGATTTAAGAAGGTTTTCATTAGAGACTCACTCTGCTAAAAATACCATCCCGCCCCTCGCTCCTGACGCTCTGCGTCGGAGCGAACCTTGATACCATTCGTGCCGACGCAGAGCGTCTGCACGAGTTTTTGGCACATAAAGAACACGTAGGGCGGATAGCCAAAGCCCATTTTGTAGCTCAAAAGCCAATTTCTCATCCCTCTAAATAATCTTTCAAAAACCTTCCGGTATGACTTTTCTCAATCTTCATCAGGTCTTCCGGGGTTCCTTCGCCGATAACTTGTCCGCCACCAAAGCCGCCTTCAGGTCCTAAGTCAATTACCCAATCGGCGCATTTAATGATATCGAGGTTATGCTCAATGATGATTACCGAGTGGCCCTGATTTACTAATTCATTGAAGGAATCGAGCAGTTTGGCTACATCTTCAAAATGTAATCCGGTGGTTGGCTCGTCAAAGAAATACAGGGTATGATCGGTAGATGTCTTGGAAAGAAATTTAGCCAGTTTAACTCGTTGTGCTTCACCACCGGAGAGGGTTGTTGCACTTTGTCCCAATTTCAGATATCCCAGCCCCACATCTTCCAATGGCTGTAATTTATTGGTGATGCTGTTCTCATCTACAAAAAACTCAATAGCCTCAGATACCGGCATATCAAGCACATCATGAATATTTTTACCGCGATATTTCACGGCTAAAACATCTTTTCGGAACCGTGTTCCGTTGCAAACTTCGCAGGTCAGTTCAATATCCGCCATAAACTGCATCTCAATGCGCTGCAATCCTTCCCCCTGACAGTTTTCACACCTTCCACCGGGCACGTTGAAGGAGAAATGTCCCGGAGTATAGCCCATTATTTTGGACTGCTTGGTATTGGAAAAGAGATCACGAATACCGTCAAAAGCTTTAGTGTAGGTGGCAGGGTTTGAACGTGAAGATCGGCCAATGGGGCTCTGATCTACCATTTCAACTCCATGTACCGCAGCCATCCCTGAGAGGTCTGAAAAACGCCCCACTTTGTCGTTGTAGGAGCCTATGTGTTTTTGAATACCGGCATATAATGTATCGTGGACAAGCGTAGATTTCCCCGACCCGGAAACTCCGGTCACCACCGTCATCATACCAAGAGGGAATTCCACATCAATATTTTTTAGATTGTGTTCAGATGCTCCTTCCAAAGAAATTGTTTTACCGCTTCCTTTTCGTCGTTTTTCAGGGACCGGAATTTCTTTTCGGCGACTTAAAAATTTTCCGGTTAGTGTGTCGGCTTCCAACAGTTTATCAACCGGCCCGCTAAATACTACTTCTCCACCATGTACCCCGGCAAAAGGACCGATATCAATCACATTGTCGGCAGACTTGATCATTTCCGGATCATGCTCTACCACCAATACGGTATTCCCAATATCTCGCAGTGATTCCAGGATTTTAATAAGTCGGTCATTGTCGCGCGGATGAAGCCCGATTGTGGGTTCATCCAGCACGTACATACTGCCGATGAGGGAGCTTCCCAGAGCATTAGCCAGGCTAATCCTTTGTGATTCTCCTCCACTCAAAGTATTGGCGAGTCGGTCGAGGGTGAGATAATCCAGCCCAACTTCATCCAGATACTTCAGTCGCTTTCGGATTTCATATAAAATCTGTCCGGCTACTTCTTCTTCGAATTCAGAAAGTTCGAGGTCTTCAAAATAAGTTCGGGCATGTCCGATAGTAAGTTCCGAAACCTCACCGACATGGAGGTCGCCAACTTTAACATAGAGCGCATCTTTGCGAACGCGGTACCCTTCACATTCCGGACACCGGCTATATCCGCGATAACGAGAGTACAACACGCGCATGTGGACTTTATAAGATTGATTTTTAATCTCATCAAAAAATTCCCAAATCCCGATGTATTCATCCTTACCCTTCCAAATAACATCCTTCACTTCTTTGGGCAGGTCGGCATAAGCCGTATCGATAGAGTATTTTTCGCGGGCACACACCTTGATAAGGTCTTTAAGGTGCATACTGAATTTTTGTGAATTAAACGGAGCTATGGTACCATTCCGAATGGTTTTTTGATGATCCGGGATCACCAAGTCTTCATCAATACCTGCCACTTTTCCGAATCCCTCACACTCATCACAAGCCCCAAAAGGGTTGTTAAAGGAAAACATTTGAGGGGTTGGTTCCATAAACTCAATACCATCCATCTCAAACCGCTCACTGAAGGAAAGTTCTTCGCCATCCTTCATTTTTATTGAGCATCGTCCGGCCCCTTCCTGGAATGCCGTTTCCAAAGAATCAGCAATACGGGTCCGTGTTTTATCTTCATCTTTTAGCACAAGACGGTCAATTAAAACCCGGTGTTTATCGGCTTTGAATTTCTTGAGGTTGACCTCGTCTGTGGTAAGGTCAAGCATTTCTTCAGTTTCTACATTGAGTAGCCGGGTCAGTCCTTTTTCCTTAAGGACTTTCAGTTCTTCCTCCAGCTTTTTCTTTTCATGTTGAGGAATGGGATGAAGTACATAAAATCGCTCGCCCTCTTCCTGGGTCTCATACAATTTATTGATAGCTGTGAGAGGGGAATCCTTTTTCACCACTTCGCCGGAGACAGGAGAAATAGTTTTCCCTATCCGCGCAAAAAGCAAGCGCACATAATCGTAGATTTCGGTAGTGGTCCCAACAGTTGAACGAGGATTGGAGGACGTCGTTTTTTGCTGAATGGCCATGGCCGGAGAAATACCCTGCATGAAATCTACATCAGGTTTATCCATTCGTTCTAAAAACTGGCGAGCATAACTCGAGAGGCTTTCCACATAACGACGCTGTCCTTCGGCATAGATGGTATCAAAAGCGAGGCTGGATTTTCCGGAACCAGAAACACCGGTCACAACGGTTAATTTACCGCGAGGAATTTCAACATCAATGTTTTTGAGGTTATGCGTCCGCGCTCCCTTGACGATAATGGGACGTTGTTCTTCTTGTTCTTTAGCTTCTTGGGTAGCCGTTTGTTTAGTGGACATATAGAAATTGAATTCTGAATTCGTCGAACCCTGAATATAAGGATTTAGTATCGGCAATCCGATACGATTCCCCAACAAAAAAAGAGACAGAAGCTATCCTGAGCTATCCTTTTATTAGCGACCCTGAACTCGCTTCCGTAATTCCATACTAGTTTTATACTGTTTGTTATTTCTCACAAGATGTAGTTCCATATCATCCCCTTCATTGTATTCCCGCATTAAAGCCCAGGCATGCATTTCGCTGGTAACCCGTTCTTCCCCGATTTGAACAATGACATCTCCCGGCATAATACCGGCCTCATAGGCAGGACCGCTTTTATTAATTTCCGTCACAAAAAGACCCAAAACCCTGGGAATACTTGGATACTGCATAATAAGCTGACGGGTTACCGGCTTGAACTTCATGCCGGGATCAAAATCCAGAGAAACGGAACCTGATTCCTTAAGCTGTGATATAATTTTTTGAACGCGGTTACTGGGGATAGCAAAACCCAACCCCACAAAGCCGCTGCTGGTGCCCCCCGTAAAAATAAAGGTATTAACACCCATTACCTCTCCATTACTGTTCACTAATGGTCCACCCGAATTACCACGATTAATGGCGGCATCCGTCTGAATCATTTCAATATAAACGCGTGGATCTTGTGGATCGGGTCTGAAATCTCGTTCTTTGGCACTAACTACGCCTACCGTTACAGAAGGTTGTCCGTCTGCAAAAAGCCCGAAAGGATTACCCATGGCAATAGTCCATTCACCGACCATAATTTCATCAGAGTTAGCAAAAGTGACGTAAGGAAAAGTTTTATCAGGATCGTCGGTTTTAATCTTGAGTAGTGAAAGATCAGCCAGTTCATCAGAACCCAGTAACTCGGCTTCGTAGTTGTTGCCATCGGAAAGAGCGACCATAATGGTTTTAGAATTTTTACTGGCCACATGTTCATTGGTTACAATAAGTCCGTCTTCACTGATGATAAATCCGGAGCCGACACTTTTAACTTCACGTTGGATGGGAACATCAAAATAGCGAAAGAAGAAGGAGTCAAATTCCCGGGTGTACCCACGCTGTAATTCTGTGACGGTAATACTGACAATAGCGGGACCGGCTTTTTCTACGGCATTGGTGATGGCATTGCGGCGAGTATCATCAACTGAAATGGAAGGGGTTGAAGGTTGATCTTGAGCTTGATCAGGCACCTGTTCAGTAGCAGTTTCGGGTGTTGTGTTAGAAGTTGACAGTGAACCTACAGCTGCAACCGGAGTGCGGTCGGTAGAATTATCGGTCGGTTTATCTTCAAGCTGACAACCAAATAAGGTACACATCAACAGAAAAATAGTAGCGTATCTAATCATAAAACATTTATTTGTTAGGAATACAAAAGTTAGCATACAGCAAGAAATAGGACTCATCTAACGGATCAATCCCGTATCCATTGCGTGAGTAACACCTAAATATTAAGCTAAAGCCTGTTTTTGGCCAACTTTAATCACGGCTTCTATAGCTTCTTCCAAATCTCCTTCAAACCAAGCCCCGGCTGCACGCTTGTGCCCACCACCGTTAAAATTTAGGGCCCATTGGTTAACATCAACATCATCGCTTTTTGATCTGAGACTCAGTTTAATTCGTTCATCCTGTTGCTGGAAAAGCACACAAGCTTTAACCCCTTCCACACTCATAGGGTACTGCACAAAACCTTCCGTATCTTCTTTGGTGCAGCCGGTTTTTTTCAGCATATCTTGGGTTATAACTATCGTGGAGATAGTGCCTTCGGCATGAACTTCAATCGTTTCGAGTGCAAGGCTCAACAACTTTAATTGCCGGAGTGGACGAGATGAATAAATTTTTTCTACCACTTCATCCGGGGTGAATCCGCCTCTTTCAAGCAGATCTCCGGCAGCTTGCAAGGTATCCGGTTTTACGCTATTAAATTGAAAAGAGGCCGTATCAGTAACCAGCCCCAGATACATTGCTTTGGCAGCCTTTTCGTCAATTTGTTGGGGTTTATGTTCGGCATAAAGCCGATATATAAGCTCACAGGTAGATGAAGCTTCCACACTTGATACAAATTCCTCAAAAACATCATCGGGATCCGGATGATGATCAACCATGTAGATCGGTTTTTCAAACTCCGGTAAGGTCTCTGCGGTGTCGCCAAAACGATGCAGTGCATTTCCATCCACTACCACAAAAGCATCAAAAGAATCCAGGTTTGCATTAGCCGGATCATCAATAGGGAAGTATTCCAGCAGCCACCGCATGTTGCCGGGGATGCTATCCTCGTTATAAGCTGCGACCTCAATCCCATTTTTTTGAAGCCAAAGAGAAAGGGCTATTTGTGCCCCGAGGCAGTCTCCATCAGGTCGAACATGCGAGAAAACGGCGACCTTTTGGTGTGATAAGATTTTTGATATAAACGATTTGAACATAGTATTTTTCATAAGGTTCAAAAATAGGCGAACATTGCCGGAATTCCACTTATTTTATAGAGAAATAATTTCAGCAGTAAAATTGATTTATGCATGTACTTGTAGTCAGCAATGGTTTTCCCCCACCCAAAGATTTATTGGAAGCCGAGTTCAAGAAAGCGGATTTGGTAGTTGGTGCAGACGGCGGCGGTAATAAAATTTTAAAATATGGTTTACTCCCCAATGTGATAATTGGAGATTTGGACAGTTTTGAAAAGCCGAAGGATGTTGATTTTGAAATTATCCATGAACCGGAACAAGAAACCAATGATTTGGAAAAGGCTCTTTCGTTAGTGATAACCAGAGGCGCAGATACGTGCACGGTTTTGGGAGCTTTCGGGAAGAGAATGGATCATGCCTTGAAAAACCTTTCAGTACTCAAAAAGTTTGATGCTGCCTTCAAAAAATTAATTTATAAGGATGAGTTGTTTGAGGCTTCTATCATAAATGGAACCTTTTCAGAGGAGTGTCCTGTAGGAAATTTAGTATCGTTATTTCCGTTGTCGGGAGAAGTAACAGGAATTGTAACTGAAGGACTAAAATTTCCTCTGAATAATGAGTCACTTAAAAATGGAGAGAGAGACGGCACCTCCAACGAAACAATTTCAGACCAATTCTCTGTGAGTGTTGAAAGCGGGGACTTGGTTATTTTTGTGGAGCGCCGGTAAGGTCCGGGGATATTAGGCAGCTACGATGACTCAACCAGTTTAACCTCATCTTTCACAATTTCGTCGGTATTCTTTTCCATCGACTTTTTCCACGCAAAATAACCCGCAAAGGCGATGGCTGTAAATACCAGGAATTGAAAACTTGTTAGCACCAGCTCTTTATAAAAATAAAGTGGAATGGAAATAAGATCGGTTATAATCCACGCAATCCAGCTTTCCAGTTTTTTGCGTGCCATCAGGAACATACCCATGATGGCAAATGAGGTGGTTACCGAATCCCAGAACGGAACATCGCTGTCGGTGAAATTAAACAAAACGAAATATAAAATACCAAAGGAAACGATCCCAAGCGCCAGCGTAATGAGGTTTTCTTTGTTGTTGTTGATGGTGACGGCAACCTGTTCCCGCGATTCATTTTTGGGGTGAACCCAGTAGTACCAACCATATACGCTCATCACGAAGTAGTAGAAATTCACTCCCATATCAGCATAGAGCTTATAAGCGAATGCGATATAAACATAAATCAATACACTGACGATGCCAGTTGGATACACCCAGATATTTTCTTTCATGGAGAACCAGACACTTGCCAGTCCAGTAGCTACAGCAATCCACTCCAGCAGGCTGGTTTGAATGACTCCGTTAATAATGCCGTCAATGATAACTTCCATGGAAAAATAATACTAATGGTTACATGCCGGCGTGAAGATAAGGAAGCACGCTGATAATTCATGGTTTAAAATGTAAAGCCCGTCAATCGGAATGAATTTTACCGGCCAGCCAATACGAAAGGAAGCCCCAACCTATTTCTAAGACGGTAACAACAGGTTGACTCGGTCCTTCAAACCCAAATCGGATCACTCCAAAAAGCCGGGCTAAACCCGCAGCCATGAATACAAAGAATACCATCATCAGCGCAAAATAAAGACGCTCTTCCCGGGCCGCTGACCACAGCAGGAATATGGCAATACCCAATTCAAGACCGCCATAAAATGCGGTAACTTCCACGAGGGTATTGGGATTCATATGGGTAAACCCAACCAGCTCTCCCAATAACTGAGGATAGACAATGAAAGAAAGCGCATAGGCCATAAGTATGAGTGCGCTAACACGTAAGAATAAAGCAGATTTTTTATGCATATCAGAAGCGGTTTGTTTTTATTTATACTTTGATGGTATATATAAAGGCGATTACATTCCAGCAACTAACTCAAAGTCAATATGAGCAAAGAATACACCGTCCCTTCCAAAACAAGCGTAGGACATGTACACTTAAAAGTATCAAACTTAGATCGCGCACTCGAGTTTTATAGAGACCTGCTCGGTTTTGAGCTCACAACGATGTACGGCGAGCGAGCAGCTTTTCTATCGGCCGGAGGATATCATCATCACATTGGACTGAATACATGGAACAGTGCAGGGGGTCCGCCGGCTCCAAGAAACAGTGCAGGCTTATATCACGTGGCCTTTTTGTATCCTACAAGAAAAGATTTAGCAGAAATTTTGCAACGACTGATTGATGCGGAATATCCTATTACAGGGGCGAGTGATCACGGGGTATCAGAAGCAATTTACCTGGAAGACCCGGACGGTAACGGAGTAGAACTGTATCGTGATCGCCCTAAAGAAGAGTGGGCTTACTCAAAGGGCGGCTCCGTAAAAATGGTAACCGAACCGCTAGATATTGAAGACTTGCTTGGGGAGCTAAATTAACCGAGTGATTGGTTTTGTTAAATAAAGCAGTCTAACCAGTCGAGCGTCATATGAATAAGTAAACCCAGTCCCAGCAAATGAATAATGCAAGCTGTTGAATGCCAATCCTTGTTCTCGTTATTCCTGAATCTCAAAAGTGGTACAGCAAACATTACGGTATAAATAATAATAAAAGGCAGGGTATGAAGGGGATGAAAGCCAATTGAGCACCGGGTAGGATCGTAGATGGGATTGGCCAGCAGATGATCTATATCAACAAGCATGGTGGCAATCATGATAAAGGTAGCATTTCGCCATCTACTATAGTAGAAAACAAGAGCAACTACCGGGGGAATGAGAAAGTGCAGAATAATATGAATCATAAAAGCAGGGTAAAAGACTTGTTTCTTTTGTTAAAACTGCCAGAGATTTGGACGGTGTGATCCCTTGCAATTGTTTAAATGGGTTTAACAATCAAGCTAACTAACAAAACTCTTGATACGTGTTGCCAGCCAGTTTCGAAATTCAGGGGTTGTTGGAGGGCTGTGTTTGCTGCCCTTAAGCAGTTCCGCTTCTACGTGCGGAACGTGAGCTTTGACGCGATCGATAACCTTATCTCCCGGGAATGAAATGTCATCTTCAGCACCTATTACCAGGCAAGGCATAGTCAAGTTCTCCAATTCCTCTTTAGAAGCAAGGGGTGGGATCTTAAGATTTGGATTGAAGTCATTAAAGGCATCTCCCAAGTATTTGGCCCAATCCTCATCCCATGTTGTTATCAGGTGACCCACAAAGTTGCGAAGGTTTTTTTCGGAGGGGCGAATTTTATACTTGATCATAGGTAAAGCCATTTTCGTAAAACCTTTGACCAGCGAGCCCTGCACAATTCCGGCGGGGACAATAAGAACAAGCGACTTAACTTTTTTGGGATTAGAAGAGGCAAACTGTCGGGCTACAAAACCGCCAAGGCTTATACCAAGTAGATGCACCTTCTCTAAATTGAGTCCGTCAAGTAGTTCTTGCAACCAAATTGCATGAGAGTTATCTGAGTAGGGCAGTTTTTTAGGTAATCCCTTTACAGACTGACCGGGCAGGTCTGGGGCAATGATATAAAAGTGATCGAGAAGTCTGGCCAACTCAGAAAGTAGATGAGCCGAGCTTGTCATCATAGCATGCAAGCAAATAAGTGAGGGTTTGGAACGGTCACCGGCCGTTAAGACATGACTTGATCCGAAAGAGGTAGAGACTTCGACGGATTCGGTTTCAACATTTGCCCGGTCTAAAAATTGTTGATACCAATTTTCCATCCGATTTTGGGCAGTTTTATTTTTGAAAATGTTATCAGCCATATTGAATCTTTTCAGGTATGGTAAGTTGGTGATAGAGCATCAAGATTAGTTTTATAAAAGGCTAAAATCTTTTAACAAGCAATAAAAATCTCCAAGAGGATGGCACGACATCAGGTAAAATTTGGCAGGTAACGACATTGCACATAACCGGCACACGAATTGATATTGAAATAGCAACTAACGAAAGAAGAGACTTAAAACCAAGAGCGGCAAAGACCTGGCTAGTTGCGTGCGAGTTAATGCGCGGGTTTTAGGGCCCAAAGAATAGTTTAAATGAACCATGGGAAGCCAATGTTTAATATTCAATTCGGAATTCCAAGTAAATAGATCTGTTTGGTTTTACCTTCGATCGTTCTCTTTTTCCACTTATAAGTATTAGACTCAATACCACTTAATAACTCATCTAAATCATTAAGGGTATATGTTCGGGCATTTGAAACAGCACCACCCCAAGCGAAACAGAATGGTATTATGGGAATGATATAGGTAAAAACAAGTTGCTGCCAAGACATAGGTCTCACCATGGGTGTTATAAAAAATGTCATGATAAAGTTAATAGGAAATGCGACCCACCAAAGCCAGGTGGGAGTACTATTATCACTGATTTCAAACACACAGATAGGTTCACCGCTTTTCTGAACTGAGGTTAATATCTTTTTTGCTTCATGTGGTTTCATATGATGAAAACTACCAATCATCGTTCTTATTCCACATCTTTGGTTTTCTAATAAAGTGGCATCAACAGGGGTAGTTAGATAATTGATATTATTTTAGGGTCTTATGAAGTATAGCATGTTATGATTGTTTGTAACATATTGCTATACAATGGTTAACAAGTATTATAAAC